>JAYRNA010000020.1:0-1353 GCA_041912375.1 Saccharimonadales bacterium (SeqCode)
ATTTACCAGCAGACCTTCGTCGACACCTATTCCAAATGGGCTGCAGCTAAGCTATATGCCACCAAAACACCGATCACCTCGGCTGATTTGCTCAATGACCGGGTACTGCCGTTCTTCGCTGAGCAAGGTATGGGCGTCATCCGCATCCTGACCGACCGCGGTACCGAATATTGCGGCAAACCGGAGAATCACGATTACCAGCTCTATCTGGCACTCAATGACATTGAGCATTCCAAAACGAAAGCCAATCATCCGCAGACCAACGGTATTTGTGAGCGTTTCCACAAAACCATTTTGCAGGAATTCTACCAGGTAGCATTCCGGCGCAAGATTTACCGGTCTATTGAAGAGTTACAGTACGATCTGGATGACTGGATGGTGTATTACAACAGTACGCGGACTCACCAGGGCAAGATGTGCTGTGGGAAAACCCCAATGCAAACTTTAATTGACGCAAAGGAGGTATGGGACGATAAAATCACCGCTTTGAATAACTGAATTTGATCTAACAGGCACATCGTCAAATCGGGTAACTGTCAGATCGGGTCTCAATTACTACATATTATCGCTAGTTGAGCTTTAAAAGATACTATTTTTCTTTGAGTCAGCAGATTATTTTCATTCCACTTTTTCTCTTCATTTGATTTGAAGTTTGGTTTAATTCGTGCAAGTAAGCTATCTAGAGTTTCTGATCAAAGATGAAGCGCTTCTTTCCATTCTTTGTAATATGGATGATGATTATAGATAGCAAGCATGCCACCAAGTTGATGGTTAAGTAACTTCTCGATTACATGTGGAGCAACACCAAGACCACTCAGTTTCGTGCTAAAAGTATGGCGCAAAATGTGCGGTGTTAAATTTGTTATTCCAAAAATATCCTTGCTGCGTGTAATCGCATGATTAATCGCGCGTTTACTTATTGGAGCGTCATCTTGAGAAACTGGTGATGGAACCATGTAACGGCTCGCACCTGCAAGCTCTTTAAGTTGCATGAATAATGATGAAGTCAGCGGTGTAAGTTGAATTATATGTTCCTTCCCGTTCTTGGATAAAGAAGCAGGATAGTCCAGCGCCCCTTTTTAAAAGAGATGTGAGACCATTCGCCCAAAATGATTTCACCGCGCTGCTGCCCCGTGGCAAGCAGAATTTTCAAGCAAACTTTTAGGGATTCGTTAAAACTTGCTTTGGGAAGCCCATGCCATAATTTCCAAATTTGCTGGTATGATAAAAAAGTATCGCGTGGTTTTTCATTGCCGCCAATGCTTGATTTTGTCAAGTTCGCGCATGGGCTAACTTCAATCCATCCTCTTGTTTGGGCAAAGGTGAACATCTGTTTGGTTAGAGAACCAGTTC
>JAYRNA010000021.1:0-2851 GCA_041912375.1 Saccharimonadales bacterium (SeqCode)
ATGTTTCACAATTTACAAAAATCGGACGAGCCTGATATTCAAGACCTATTTAACGATGTCAATTCAGATGCTGAAAGGCTCTTTAATGATGAATTTGCAAAAATCGTACTTGGTTTTTATTTTTTTGGTCAGGAGTCGGCTTCGGTCGGCTCTTTGTTTAAACCCGTTCAATTTGTGCCCGCTTTTGCAGGCAAACAAGGCATTTTAATTGAAAAAGCATCAAACAACTGGACTAAAATTACAGTCAAAAAACTGTATTTATTTGCTCAAACCACAAGCTCAACAACTATTGAGTTTTGGGACGCCGATATGTCTGTTCTTATTGCTTCTCAGGTGGTTAATTTCACGGGGGGTAAAAATTCGGTTGAAATCAACATGACTTTTGATACCGATAACTTGTTTATTTGCTACGACGGAACCATTTCTAAGCTATTCAGAACCACCGAATACATCGATAATTGCGGAACGTGTTCATGTGAGGGTTCGAATATATCAGGGGCAAAAACAGCCTCAACTCCAGAAACTTCAACACTAAATTTAAGTTCTGAAATGTACGGATTAGGTGTTGATTTTTCAATTGGTTGCGACTTACAGGACCTAATTTGCTTTTATCAAAACGATCTTTTAACAGCTTATCTTTATGCTTTTGGGGCTTCGCTTAAGCAGGAACAATTCCAAACAAAAAAGAGTAATAAATTCACGTTACTCAAACCTGAAGAAATTCAAATTAGCCATGACAATTACATGGCAAAACTTCGTGAAAGTTTAGAATCCTTCATCAAAAATATGACTATTCCGAATGGTTTTTGTCTAAAATGCAAACCATTCTCAACTATAACTTACGGATTGTAATGGAAAAGGCAATTGAACTATTAATCACATTCTCTATTGGATTACTAGGGGCTTATATTAGCTTCAGAATCTTTGTAGCTGAAACCAAAAAAGATATTGAGTTCCTAAAAGAACGTAACATTCAGCAAGATAACGAGCTTAAAGAATTCAAAAGTGAACACAAAGCGACAACTCAGGCGCTTAACGACAATACAATTGCACTTGCACGGCTTCAATCCGTAGTAGAAAATTTGACAAAAATAATTGATAAAAAACTATGAAATTCTTAAAAGAACTATTTTCAAATCCTGATGGAACCGCTTCAACAAAAAGAACTGCAGCTTGGATTATGCTTTTTGCTACTCTTTTTTTGGGTGTTTATGGAGTGTGGGCTAATAGTACTGCTGGTGTTTTTGATGTGGTTTTTTTAACATTTACTTCATCTTTTATGGGTCTATTTGGCTTTAGCTCAATCGATTACGCAACATTTGTTAAGGGAATTAAAAAGGGGGAAAAAAATGAAAATTGAATGCTTTGTTGACGTGGAGGACATTACGAAAGAAGGTGACACAGAAATGTATCAGCTTGATTTTTGCTTTGACATGTCTGATGTCGAATGCTTTTCCCCAGGCTATAACTTCGATAATGAATTGGACTACAACAGGACCAGAATAACTATTAGTGGAATTAACTACACAATTGACATACCATTTAAAGAATTTAAAAAACTATGGCTATCACAATAACTAATACGGGTGCTGATACTTTCATTACAGATGGAAGCCAAAACCCCTCATTCAACAAAAATTTCATTGCAGGTTTGACCAAAGCCACAGCAATTAACAATCCAATTACAGGAGGCTTAGATTCGGTTCTAGTATTGGATAATACCAACCGCTCAATCGCAATGGCTTATTCTGACATTACAGACATCAACGGAAGTACACCCGCTGCATTGGGTTTGCTTGATGCAAGTCAAGTAGCAAGCTATTTGAATAACAATTTTTTTGACTTTGGGAACGGTGGATTAACTACCGTAGCAACCTCGTTCCCTTTAACAGGCGACGGAACATTTGGGAACCCTGTCGCATTCGAAGACGGGACAAACACGGGGGATATTCCAATTTGGAATGGTACAAATTGGCAAATTCAGCCTAATCCATCATGGAACCTAGATGCCAGAAGAAATGTGAAAACGTTTACTTTCGCGGGTGGGTTCAATCTAAGCGGAGGCGGGTTTAATGGAAGCTATTTGATGGGAACTCCATTCTTAAGGCGATCTTCTTTCGGTGGTGCTACGGCTACAATGTTAACAGGTGGAGATGCTGGACACGATCCAATTGTGCAAATTAGCAGCCAGGCTGGTTCTTGGCAAGAATTAACAACACCTTTGTTCTCAGGATCTTATTTCAATATTCAAAATACGTCCAACCGCAAATACTACGCTCGTACTAAGTTTAGAGCCTCTACAATCGCTGGTGGTGGTTCGTTGTTTTTCTGTTTTGGAGATAGTCCTGCAACAACGATGTTAAACGGCTTCGGGTTCGAAATAGTCGGAGGTACGGGCCGGATCAGATCGTTTTGCAATACAGGTGCCAGCTTCAAGTATGGAGCATCTACAACTAATATTGTAGCAGGAACTTGGTATGATGCTGAATTTGAGTATGTATATACAGGCGGGAATATGGTTTGTAGGCTTTTCCTAAATGGCATATTAATTTCGACAGCCACAAAACCAGTTGGCGCTTTTAATTTCAATTCTCACTTGGAGTGGATAGCAACGGGACCAACTAACAACCAAATCGTGCACACAGACCTAATCGAATATTCTATATATGGCTAATTTACTTATATACTCAGAAGCTACTGGAATTATCCCAAGTAGTTCATTGTTAGATGGATTTACAGATGTAACAACGATCGATAATTTAGCTAATGTAGCTATTGGCAGAATTGGATTCGATTGGGTAAGCGATTGGAAAAAGATCAGAAGCGAAATCAAAAGTATTGCAATTACACG
>JAYRNA010000022.1:0-1039 GCA_041912375.1 Saccharimonadales bacterium (SeqCode)
CTACATTAATTGCTATCAGATTGACTCATTAGATGATGGCCGTGTTTTGGCATATAGGGCAAAGGTATGAAAGCATTTATCACAAGCATTGGTGAAGCAACGACTGACTTATGTGAATGGTCACTAAAACGCAATGGCTTTGATGTGGAGGTAATTTATAACGAAACGAGTAGTCTGGCACAGAAATTGGAGTATATCTACACAATTGCAGACTATGACTTTGTACGGGTTGATGCTGATGTCATACCAAATAGGAAACTGACCCCCGAAACTATTAGCAAGAACCAACTGCTATACGCAGTGTGGTACCAGTTCAAATGTTTTGATTGGTTCCAACAAGACATGATCTTTGGCGGTATACAACTTTATAAAAAAGCTGCTTTGACAGTACTACGCCAGCATATAGGGGAACACTTGGACGATGAGCGGCCTGAGACAAGTATGTGGCGGCTTAAGGAATTTTACGAACCACGCAAGTGCTTATCCAGTGACATGGTGCTTGGCATACATGGCTATGGGCAGACTGACATTGGCCGGATCAAGCAAACCAAAGTCCGCAGGGGACAGTCTGATGGCTACGATTGGGAGCTGGCAGAGAAGTTGAGTACATTATGAGGTTGAGCATTTTCACAACAATTACAAATCCAATGGAAAGGGCTGATAACTATATAGAAGCTCTTGATTGCTATACAGATCTAGCTGATGAGGTTGTTGTAGTTAATGGTGGTCAGGCATTACATGATTGGTTTGAAAAAAACCCTGGTGGCCCAGATTTGACCTATGAGATGAAAGAGGTCATGTATAAATGGCCACGTGCGTTTCCCTGGGAATTCATTGGACAACAATTCCAACGTGGCTATGAAGCTTGCACAGGCGATTGGGTTATACACGCAGATTTAGATTTTGTATTTCATGAAAAGGACTTTGCGGCGATAAGAAAAGCCCTGCAAGACAACAACGATGCACCAGCCATATCCCTGCTAAAACGCCAATTCATATTACCGGACAGGTTTAATCTTAAAAGTAGATTAGTCATTGC
>JAYRNA010000023.1:0-1584 GCA_041912375.1 Saccharimonadales bacterium (SeqCode)
CTACATTAATTGCTATCAGATTGACTCATTAGATGATGGCCGTGTTTTGGCATATAGGGCAAAGGTATGAAAGCATTTATCACAAGCATTGGTGAAGCAACGACTGACTTATGTGAATGGTCACTAAAACGCAATGGCTTTAATGTGGAGGTAATTTATAACAAAACTTCTAGCCTAGCAGATAAGTTAGAAGTCATATATAAACGTGCAACAGATGATTTTATAAGAGTAGATGCTGATGTGATAGTCAATAGACATATAAAAGAATTAAAACTACCAGACAATATATGGTGGGTACAAGCACATTGTTTTGGTTGGTATTCTCAAGACGTTATCAATGGGGGCGTACAGCTAATATCAAAAAAGGCTTTACCGATACTTAGAGAAAACATAGGCAAGTATAAATATGCAGAGCGACCAGAGACACAGATGTTTAGACTACCAGAGTTTAGCGACCCTAGAAGATGTATCACTCAAGATATTGTTTGCGGTATACATGGCTATAAACAAAGCGACATTAAGAGAGTTATCGAAACTAAAAAACGCAGAGGGCAAATAGACAACTACGATTTTGAACTCGCGAGGAGACTAAATGAGCTATAATATGCGATTGGGTAATGCTATAATAACATCTATGGGTAATACTAAAATAGTCAAGCGTAATTGCAATTATTGTCGCAATCATTACGAGGGGCTAGGATTGAAGTATTGTTCAAGGTTATGCCAAAACCGAGACCTGCCAAACCAGAAAGGTTGGCATGAAAAGTTATCAGAACGAAGCAAAAAGTTTTGGACACCTGAGAAAAGAAAATGGCGAAGCGATTTTAACAAAAAGAATGGTATTAGACCACCAGGCTTTAAAAAAGGCGTACCTTTGGGTCGTGATATATCAGGGAGTAACAACCCAAACTGGAGAGGCGGCAAAACTTTAGAGGGGCAAGCTATTCGCTCAAGTAATGCTTATAAGAAATGGCGAAAACAAGTTTATGAAAGAGATAATTATGCTTGCGTTTGGTGTTTTATACCAGGCAACGGCAAGAACCTGAATGCTGATCATATAAAGCCATTTTGGTCACACCCTGAACTTAGACTAGATATAAGCAACGGCAGAACATTATGTATTGATTGCCACAAAAAAACAGGGACTTGGGGAAGGCCACCAAAAAAATGAAGTTAGGTTGTTTTATTACTATTACGAATCCTATTAAGCGAGGAGACCTCTATAATGAATGTATAGAAATGGCTAACAATCTTTTTGATGAGGTAACTATTGTAGACGGTAAAGACACATGGCCAAAAGAGTTTAGTTGGGAGCTTATTGGCCAACACTTTCAAAAAGGATATGAACAATGCGAAGCAGATTTTATAGTGCATTTAGATACTGACTACATATTCCACGAACGTGACTTTAGAGCTATTAGAATGGCTTGCGAAAACAACCCAGATGCACCAGCCATATCCCTGCTAAAACGCCAATTCATATTACCGGACAGGTTTAATCTTAAAAGTAGATTAGTCATTGCGGTTAATAAGGGTAAATACGGTGATAGGATTCGCTTTGATTCTGGTGGTGACCTATGCCAG
>JAYRNA010000024.1:0-1086 GCA_041912375.1 Saccharimonadales bacterium (SeqCode)
CCTGTTATAGGTACCATGTAGTATATTTTATCGCCCCAACCGAGTTTTATGTGCCACATGATATAATATCTGTGCAACATAAGCTAGTGTTGCTTTCTGGAGTCAATCCCCACGGGTTGACTCTTTTTTAAAGAAGGTGTATAATTTGGGTTGATTACTCATCGAACACGGCTTCCAGCCGAGAGTTGGAAGCCTGTAAAATCATGGCAAAGGCTCTCGGTAAAACGGGAGTCTTTTCTTTTTGCTCCTGTTAAGTCTAGGCAGGGTTGCATCCTACCCACCGAATCACCCACTGAGACGACTATAAACATTACTCAGTGCGGGCGGCACACACCTTAACAAGTAGGCAGCAGTGAGTAGTATATGAAGGCGAGTACTGGTTCTTGTTAACCGCTTATCGTACCCAGCGCAGAACTACTCTCTCATGCTTACTTAATAAGGCCACAAGGATGTACATACGCACCTATGGGCGGATCATAGGCTGGCGACAGAATTGTCACTAGGCTGGAGGGTATTAGGTGAAACCAGCTATAATAACACCTAAGGAGCTTAAAAAAGTGGCGAGACGCAGACCTTTTGCTGAGTAGCATTTGTCTGGCGTGTCCTAGCTGTAATATGACTAAATCTACTGACCAGTTGATTAGAGATAAAGCATTTCTAAATAACAGGAAAAAGGGATTTACGACTTACCTCTAGAATATTTAATTCTTGAGCCAGCTTGTTTGTGAGGTAGCCTGTACCGGAGGGGTAGAAAAAACCAGGTTTATTTGTCGTGGCAAAAATTATCCACAGCATCATTGACAAACTAACTATATTCAAAAGCAGGAGGGAGGCCATCAAAGGCTTGCTTGGACATTCACAGATTAACACCACTCTGCGGTACTTACACGTTACAGATAAGCATAAAGAAGAAGCCTACAAAAAGTACCACTCTACATAAAAAGTTTGTTGACTAAGCATATAAGTTATGCTACAATGTAGCTACATTCGATACATTAACAATTCAACTTTGTATCCCGAGCACACAAGTTGTGCTCCACTCTTAACAGGGATGATTCGGACTTTGCATTCGGGGGTTCGAATCCC
>JAYRNA010000025.1:0-101798 GCA_041912375.1 Saccharimonadales bacterium (SeqCode)
GGTCACCAGCAAAAAACCCAGGGAAAACCTGGGCCCTTTACCCGGCAGTTATCAATATCGAAGTCTTTTGCCCTAAAGAGTGTCAACCTAACTAAACTACCAAGCTAAACCAAGCAGCGACAGACAACTTCACAGTTACCCTGATATTTTCATTTGACACAAAATAACACTTATAAAGGTGAGGCCTAGAAATATTTTGGAAGGTTGACGCACAGCGTGCAGTCGAGTTCGTGCGTGATATTTGTGTTTTCTGGGGACACGCTGAATATACGTGTATACTGTAAGCAACAAAGTTATGGAAACAGAAACCACACCTCAAGCTCCAAACCCTGTTAACCTAGTACAACAACCTCAACCAGCCGCTCCCTACACCCAAGCTGCCGTTGATCCAGGCAAACCCGTTAAGCAGCAGCGAATTAACAATCTCACTTTTGTTACGTTTTGGTTACTCACTAATCTAATCTTTGCTGTCTCAATCTTCGTATTTATTTTAATTGCGGGTGAGCTATCCAACGGCGGTTCCGGGCTACTACTGATTGGAGACTTGGTGACTTTATTGATCAGTCTGTACTTTTTGGCCCTCTTTTTACGTTCTCACGTATACCGGCTATGGGACGCCAACCACCCAGAGTGGTGGATTCTACTCTTGTTTATCCCCGTTGTTAATACTGTCTTCACGTTGTATCTCATGATAGTCAAGAGTTATCCTGAAGCGAATAAACATGGTAATGTTGCGCCCCCTGGTGTACATATGAAGCGTATATTTCGCACGTTAAGGGCATAGCCCACCTAACCTTATAGGCTTGAAACTCCTGACCCAACCTACCTCACTAAAATTGGAACTTAGTATAAATCAGTACTCGGATCTATAAAGACAGGTTGCCAGGTAAAGAGCTTGTAGTTCGGCGGAACGTTGTTCGCCTGTTACGCGGGGATATTCTGGTATTATCTAAAACAAGCATGAAAAAAGTTCTAGTCGTTGGTTATGGCAGATTTGGGGCACTACTGGCGTCATTATGTGCTGGCAAATACGCGGTAAGTGTCGCAGAGACGGATAGCACAAAGCAAAAGGAAGCTGAAACAGCGGGCTTCCAAGTTGTAGATATAAACACTGTTCCAGAATTTGTTTACATTTTTCTGGCAGTTCCGATATCGTCCGTCGCAGATGTACTGGAGCTTATCGGTCCACTGATCAATAAAGAACAAGTCGTTATCGATATATGCTCAGTTAAGGTTTACCCGGTTCAGCAAATGCGAAAACATATTTCGCGAGCACAGATCTTGGCTACTCACCCACTGTTTGGGCCAGATAGTGTAGCTCAGGGACTCAAGGGAATGACGGTGGCTTTTTGTCCAATACGGATCACCGATGAAAATGCTAAAGACCTTCGAGACTTCTGGACAGACCTGGGCGCTAAGGTCGTAGAAACGACTCCCGAAAAACATGACGAAGACTCGGTCTACTCACAGGCTTTTACCTATTCGCTAGCAAAAATTATTAAGGCGATGAAGCTGCCCGAGCTGGCATTTACTACTAGGAGCTACTTGAGTCTTAAAGAAATTGCCGATCGGTCTGCAAGGGACAGCGAGACACTATTCCACGATATGCTATTGTACAATCCTTATTTGCGGACGATGTCCCAGGAGCTGAATATCGCCGTCAATGCGACACTGGAAAAAATAAAACAAATTGAAAACGAAGCCAAACTCATTCTGGTTGAGAAAAGTAGCATCCAATCCTGATCAACAATTTCAACAGCAACTTATTCATAAACTGAGCGGAGCAGGGTAGTCAAGTGAAACTGACTGAACATCTAAAATTTAAGAGTTTTTGGTAAGTTTACGAGGTGAAATTTGGAGCAACCGCACTTAAGAATGGGCGCAGCGTTAACGGCCTTTTCAGCTCGGCTTGCAGTCAAACTGCTTACGCTTGCTATCGGTTGTGGCTTCGCGCAATAATAGCTCGGCATGGATATAAATCTCCTGAGTCAGAACTTTTTGCTTATCCAAACGATGGCTCTGACAGCCGCTACGACTTTCATAGTATTGCGATTGCCGCGCCGCCGCAAAGAGCGTTTGCGACAGAAAAAAGCAGCCCTTGCCAGCCTGCTGGCGGCGATAATTTTAGCGGTACTGATTCAGCTGGCCTTTTCCAGCGACAAATTGCCATTTTTTCTATGGTTGATGGTCTTGCCGGCGACAATTGGCCCGAGCCTGGTCTGGCTAGCTTGGAATAATAAGTTAATTTGGCTCAAATGGCTGGCCATTGCCTCGACAGCGGTTGGGGTAATCTTTTCACTACTGCTGATCAACAACTTTTATCGTTTTTACCCGACACTGGGAAGCGTTATCAACTCTGAAAAACAACAACAAGAGATAGAGACGACGATACGTTATGCCAATGCCGAGTCGGGGCATCGCTCTAAAACCCTCGAAGCATCGTTGTACAGTGAAGATATCGACACCAAGGGGCAAGTTCTGCCGGTTTCGATACCGGGCAAAGTCTCTGGTTTTCCGGCCCGAAAAGCCTGGGTCTATATCCCAGCTATCGCCGCCGCCGACACCAAGATTAATTTACCTGTCTTGGTGTTGACTCCCGGCTTTCCGGGCTTAACTGAAAACTGGCTTGGTACGGGGCTGGAAGACGTCACTAACAATTTCGCCCGATCACATCATGGCATTACACCGATGATATTTATGGTAGATAATACCGGATCACTAACTAACGACACCGAGTGTGTTAATAGTCCGCGCGGCAATGTCGAGACCTATCTGGCGGTCGATGTGCCGAACTATATCAAAAGCCACTATGAGGTGAACAAAAGGCCTAGCAGTTGGGCTATCGGCGGGCTGAGTCTGGGGGGTTTGTGTGCTACCATGATCACACTTCGTCACCCGAACGTCTATCACTATTTTCTCGATTTTGGCGGAGAGGTGGCGCCTGAAATTGGCCCACCCCAAACAACCATCGATACGCTGTTTCACGGATCGGTGCATGACTGGCAGGCACACCAACCCCTGAAGCTGCTCCACAACAAACAATTTCCTGGGCTTGGCGGGTTTTTTGTCGTAGGTAAAAGCGATCGACGGGAACTTATCGCTGGCCTGCGCAGCCAATATGAAGCAGCCAAAAACGCCGGCATGGATACGGTTTATGAAGAAATTGGCGGTGAACACACTTTTGATGTCTGGAAACAAGCCTACAAAGATGCTTTGCCATGGCTATCGAATCGACTTGGTGCGACAGAGTGCCAATCAGGCTGCTCATCCAATAATTAGCTAAAAGACGGCTCTTAAGATTGCTTCTCTAGCTTCCTTGACATAGCATTCAATGACCGAGCGAGCTATACTAGCTATAAAGGGTAGGCAAACTCAGAATGCAACGAATATCGTCACGAATAGCTCGGCAAGCCTTGCGGGAGCAACGTCGTACAAAAATTATCGCCACAATTGGCCCAGCTACTCATTCGTATCAGGCAACCGCTGACCTTGTCGCGGCCGGCACCAATGGTTTTCGTCTCAACTTTAGCCATGGATCGCACGAAGAGCGAATCCAACAGATCGCCTGGATCCGGAAAGCGAGCAAAATTAGCGGCAAACCGGTAGCTATCATTCAAGATTTGCAAGGCCCCAAAATCAGGCTTGGCGATTTCGACGGTATTGTCAACATCACAAAGGGACAGGGATTAAGCTTTGCCTACCAGGCTGATTATTCTGTTTCGGGACATTTGCCGACACAGTATGATTTGAGCGACAAAGTCAAACGAGGCGAGCGGATATACCTCTATGACGGCAAAATACGCACAGCAGTTACCAGTGTTCGTAGTGGCGTGGTCTATGTCACGGCTGAGAACGACGGTATCCTTATAAAACGCAAAGGTATGAATTTGCCTGATACTGATTTCGCTGGTGACATTATTACCCCAAAGGATAGGGCCGACATGATCTTCGGGACCTCCCAAGATATCGATTATGTAGCGCTAAGTTTTATTCAGACGGCGGCTGATATTGAGAGGGTCAGACGACTTTTAAGGGGCATGAACAGCACTGCCAAAATCATTGCCAAGATCGAGACCAAAACAGCCGTCGACAACCTCGAAGCGATTACCAGAGAAAGTGACGTGGTCATGGTTGCCCGCGGCGACCTAGCCGTCGAGACCCCGGCTGAAAGTGTGCCCGTCGTCCAACGCCAAGTCATCGTTATAGGTCGTCGCTTTGCGACGCCGACCATTGTCGCCACCCATCTCTTGGCCAGTATGACCGACGATCCTGAGCCGACTAGAGCCGAAGTTTCTGACATTGCCATGGCTGTGATGGTTGGGGCGGACGCAGTCATGCTCAGCGATGAAACTGCCCAAGGGCGCTACCCGACACAGGCCGTTGAAACAATGGAACGAGTCATAAATTATACCGAAAGACACACACCGCTCGATGTGACTTTTCCTCCAAACGACGACCACTCACGGCAAATAGCGATCAGCAATGCGATATTGAGCTTGGCTGAAAGCATTGCGGCCACCGCCATCGTCGCTGAGACAAAATCAGGCGCGACGGTCTTTCAGCTCAGCTCGCTGCGCTCGACAATTCCGATAATTGCCGTCACTAGTGACGATCGGACTGCTCAGCAGTTGGCGATTGTCTGTGGCGTCGGCAGCTATGCTCGACCAGTCGATAAGTTGGCGGCTAGTAAATTAACTGACTGGCTACGCCGAAGTAAGCTTTTGAAAAAGAGAGATATCGTAGTGACGACTTCAGGCCGTTATCCTGGGGTGGTCGGGACTACCGATACAATAAAAGTCCGCGTGTTAGAATAATACAAACACGTAGGCCTAAATGTCAGAGGTGGGATGTTCAACAAACAAACAATTCGAGATGTAGACCTCAAAGGTAAGACTGTTTTGCTGCGAGCTGATTTCAATGTGCCACTGGAAGCAGGCAAAATCACCGATGATTATCGTATCAAGAAAGCTCTGCCGACTGTTGAGTATCTGCTCAAACATCACACCAGGTTGGTTATAATTTCACATCTCGGCCGGCCGACTCCCCCTGGTGACGCCTCAACCAGCCTTTTTCCGGTCGCCAAGCGCCTCCAGCAACTACTCGAGCAACCTGTTGCTTTTGTCCCTGATTGTGTCGGTGAAAAGGTCGTAAAGGCTGTTAGCAGTTTGCAGCCCGGGCATGTCCTGCTTTTGGAAAATCTCCGCTTTCACGCCGAAGAAGAGGCCAACAACGATAATTTTGCCAAGCAACTGGCGAGCCTGGCAGATGTCTTCGTTCAGGATGGTTTCGGTGTCGTGCACCGAGCGCACGCCAGCACCGACGCTATCACCCAATACCTACCGAGCGTGGCTGGGCTGTTACTTGAGAAAGAAGTCGAGACGATTCACCAGGTGATGGAGCGGCCCAAACGACCCCTGATGGCTATAATCGGCGGCGCCAAGATATCGGACAAACTCGAGGTCTTGCAGCGTTTTATTGCCTTGGCCGATTTTGTAGTGGTCGGTGGCGCCATGGCCAATACATTTTTGGCGGCCAAAGGAATCGACATTGCCGACAGCCTATGTGACAAAGGCGATCTACCAATCGCAAAAGATATTTTGCGCGGAGCGGCCAGCGAAGCAAAGAAACGACCATTTATTTTCGGGTTGCCATTTGACGCAGTAGTATCGGAGGCTGTCGATGAAAGGGCTCCGACCCGAATAGTTGACTGGAGGACACACGTTATTGCCGATATTGAATACTACCCGAAACGGCCGCCGGCTATAGCCAGTCGGATCAAAGCTAACGAGAAAATTCTCGATATCGGTCCTTTCAGCGGTTCGTTTATCGCCGGGGGCGTACAATTGTCAAATACGGTTATCTGGAATGGCACAATGGGTGTTACCGAAACAGACGGTCTCCAGGGGCCGATCGGACCATATGCCCATGGCACCGAGTTGGTCATTGAAGCCTTGGTTGGTGAATTTGGTCACAAACCTTTTACTGTAGTCGGCGGCGGCGACACGGTTGGCTATGTAGAAAGTCGAAAACTGGTTGATTTATTCGGGCATGTCTCGACCGGAGGTGGTGCCAGCCTTGAGTTGATGAGTGGCCGCAAATTACCAGGAGTCGAGGCCTTAAGAAATAAAAATAGGGTACAATAGCCGTAAGCAGTATGAAGCGTACACTTATCGTCGGTAATTGGAAAATGCACCTAAATGTCCAGGCGGCGAGTTTGCTGGTACACCGTCTCGACAAACACATCAAGACTCATCGAGACATTGAAATTGTTCTGGCCCCGAGCCTTCTGGCGCTTCAGCCAGTCAGTCGGGAGATTGATCGACGCAAGTTTCGTCTGGCCGCCCAGAATGCTTATTTTCAAGACGAAGGGGCCTTCACCGGAGAGGTTTCATTCACAATGCTGCGCGAGATCGCTCACTACGTTATCATCGGACATTCTGAACGGCGCATTTACTTTGGTGAGAGTTTGGAAATGATCCGCGACAAAGTCCAAGCTGCTATCCGTAATGAGATATCGCCGATTCTGTGTGTCGGTGATACTAAGCAGGAACGAGCAGCAGGCGAGACCAGGCGAGTGATTCACGACCAGCTAACCACTGCTCTGGCCAACCTGACACCCGAAGAGATCGACCAAGTGGTTATCGCCTATGAGCCGGTTTGGGCCATCAGTACCTTTGACGGTGAGCGCGCTAAGCCCGACGCAATCGAACAAGCTTTTCGATTGATCCGTTCAGTTATCACAGAGCTGTATGGCAAGACTGCGGCGTCCGACAGCCGGTTGCTATACGGCGGCAGTGTCACGGCCGATACCGTCGCTGGTTACGCAGCTATCCCAGGGTGTAATGGCGTGCTTGTCGGCGGGGCGAGCCTAAATTATCAGCAATTTTCCGGCATAATCGATAGCGTCTACCGAGTACTTAACAAAGAAGAAAGCTCGCATGGCAGAGGCTAAGCGGTCGCAAAAACGCGTCAACGATGTTACTCATCCGGATAAAACTGCGCCGACACCTAGCAGTAAACCGGTTTTGGTCACAAATCGACCGATGTTGAAGGATCCCATGGTGGTCGATGATAGCCCGCTTAGCGCTGACCTCGATACCGCTCCACTTCTTAGGGCTGACGGCAAAAAATCGACCAGCAAATCAAAGCAAAGTTCAGAAAAAGTTTTGACACCTCCCGAGACTGTCAGCCTTGACGCTGAACCAGATAATAAGTCCACCGAACCGGAGGCTATGCTCGACAGCGGCAAAGATCAGCCCCACGCGACCAAAAGTGCTGAGAAAGCTGAAGTAACCGAGGGATTATCGGTTGATCACATAGATAAATCCGAAAAAACAATTGCTGAGCTGGCGGCGGAGGGCAAACAAAAAGCCGATCAGTCAGCTGAAAACACCGTCGAAACCAGTAGTGACACTGACGATGCTGACGGCGGCGTGGTTAAGCAACCGGCTGACAAAACTGACCCAGCTCTAGAGCTAGCAGAACAGGAGCAACACGACGCAGGAGTTCAAAAACTGATTGACGGCAAACAGTATTTTTTGCCGATAAATGCCGTAGAGAAACGTCGCACCAAAAGAGTCGTCCTGCTGGGAGTGGTCTTAAGTCTGGTTTTAGCGCTGGTATGGGTTGACGTGGCGTTAGACGCCAGCCTTATCAAAGTCAGTGGCCTAAAACCCCTGACGCACTTTTTCTCAAACTAATTTGTGCCAGCCAAGCTACAGGCATCGACGACCGCACTCTGTAATTAGTGGTCGATAAATGTTAAATCTTACAACTTCAATGCTCTCCTTTCGCTGATAGAATAGAGAAATGCAGGAGAAACTACTGGCTGGTCTTAATCCCGAGCAACGCCGGGCCGTGATAACCACAGAAGGACCGCTTTTGATTCAGGCTGGCGCCGGGTCAGGCAAGACAAAGACGCTAACGCATCGAATTGCCTATCTGCTAGCGACTCATAAAGCAACACCATACAACATATTGGCGGTGACTTTTACTAACAAAGCAGCCAAAGAGATGCGGCAACGGGTGGCCGAGCTGATCGGCGAAAACGACAACAACAGGGGTTTCATGCCATATATGGGCACATTTCATGGTATTTGTGTCCGTTTGCTGCGACAAGATGGCGAGCATGTCGGCATCCCTCGAAGTTTTGTAATTTTTGATGAGTCCGATCGACAGGCTACCGTACGTCAGGCGAGCAAAGGACTGATGCTTGATGAGAAGACCTTTCCACCACGGGTGCTAAGTAGCCTGATTGGCAGCGCCAAAAATGACATGATTTCACCGAACGAGTACAGCCGGTTGGCGACCAATCCGGCCCAAAAGGCTGCTGCCAGAGTTTATCCAATGTACGAGGCGGCCTTGCGTGAGGCTTCGGCTTTGGACTTTGACGATTTGATCAATCGAACGGTCCAACTTTTACAAAGTCATAAGACCGTTGCCGCCAAGTGGCAGAACCAATTTAGTTACATCATGATTGACGAGTATCAAGATACAAACTTAGCCCAATACAAGTTAGTTAACTTGTTAACTAACGCGCAGCACAATATTGCTGTCGTCGGAGACGACTGGCAGAGTATCTACAGTTGGCGAGGCGCTGATTTTCGAAATATTCTAAAATTTGCTAGTGATTACCAAGACTGCACCGTCATCAAGCTTGAGCGAAATTATCGCAGTACCAAAAACATTATCAATGCCGCCCACGCCGTTATTACTAAGAATACCCAGCGCTCGGACAAGAAACTTTGGACCGAAGATGGTGCCGGGCTGCCGGTTCAATTGCTCCAAGTTGGTAATGAGCGGGCTGAGACAGAAGCGATTATCCGCCGGATTCGTTCAGCCGTCGACAGTGAGCGTCGACATTACCGCGACTATGCTGTCTTGTACCGCACCAATGCTCAGAGTCGTTCTGTTGAGGAGGCGTTTGTCCACTACGGCGTGCCTTATCGGGTGGTCGGTGGAGTGCGTTTTTATGACCGCAAAGAAATCAAAGACCTAGTCGCTTATCTGAGGCTGATTTACCAGCCCGAGGACAGAGTTAGCTTTGAGCGAGTGGTAAACCTGCCGACGCGCGGTATCGGCGCCAAAAGCTTACAGAATTTTTTTGTTTGGCAAACCGAGACAGGCCTATCATTGCTAAGCGCCCTGCAACAGGCGGACACTTGCCTAGCAATTACCGCCAAAGCCCGACAAGGGTTAAGCGAGCTCGGTGATATTGTCGTCAGTCTACAATCGGTCAGCGATCAAGGAACCGTCGCTGAGCTGATAGATTCACTGCTTGGTCGGATTCAGTACCTTGAGTTTCTGACTGATGGTACGCCGCAAGGTGATGCTCGGGTAGACAATGTCAAGGAGTTGCTGAGCGTCGCCCGTGATTATCAGGATGTGGGACTGGCCGGTTTTCTCGAAGAAGTGGCGCTAGTTAGTGACCTCGATAATGCTGATTTTGGGGACGATGCTGTGACACTGATGACGCTTCATGCTGCCAAAGGCCTGGAGTTCCCGATAGTGTTCATGATTGGTATGGAGGAGTCGCTCTTTCCGCACAGTAGAGCACTGTACGACCAGGCCGAAATGGAGGAGGAGCGGCGGTTGTGCTATGTGGGCATGACCAGAGCTCGTCAAGAATTATACTTGACCTATGCCTCGAGTCGTTTGCTCTATGGTGGCGTGCAGCACAATGTACCTTCTCGATTTTTGAGTGAAATTGAGGGCAGTGTCCAGACATCAGGCAAAGTGGCGATTAACGATGATTTGCTCCTACCCCCAGAATCTACTCCACAGCTTAATGATGAACCGCGCTATGTGCCCGAACTCAATGAGGGTGACGGGGTGCGCCACCAAGTTTTTGGTGTTGGCACGGTGCTAGAAATCGACGGCGACACCGCAGTGGTCTATTTCAAGGGCAAAGGCACTCGTAAACTCAACGTCAGCTTTGCGCCAATCGAAAAGCTCTAGTCGAGGGGAACCGCACATCACTCAAGTCATTAAGTTAGCGAGAACCGGTTTGTTACAATAGAACGACAGGTTTTTGTGGCAGTGACCAGCTCTGGACAAACGAACCCGGATATCTTATGCAGACAATATTTTCAAACCTAGGCCGACGCATCACACGCTTTCGTAACGTGCCTTTGTCAGAACGCCGACAACAACTCCGCCACTGGAGCCGCCGGCCACGCGCCGTTCCGGTACTAACAATTGCCGGACTTGTGCTCTTTAGCCTGATGGTCTTCGTCGTTGCCCGCCAAACGCATCATTTACCGCCAGCCAAAAACGCTAAAATTGTTATAATATCGCATGACCATCAACAACAAATTGTGCCGAGTGATGAACCGACCGTCGGTTCTTTGCTCCAAAAACTACACCTAAAGTTACAGCCTGGTGATGTTGTGGAGCCGGCTGCCGCTACCGAAATCGACCAGGATCAGTTCCGCGTAAATATTTATCGAGCTGTTCCTGTCACCGTAAACGATGGCGGTCGCTTGGCCTACACGCAGACAGCCGCTAGGACTGGACGCAGCATTAGCCAGCAAGCTGGCGTTTCGGTCTATCCTGAAGACATTGCATCGGTGACGCCGACAGAAAATTTCGTTAAAACGGCTAGCATCGGCAGCCAAGTCACGATTGATCGAGCGACGCCAGTCAATGTTGACCTCTACGGCACCAAAGTCGTGCTTCGAACCCACGCCAAAACCGTTGGCGGGTTGATGCACGAAAAACACATCGTACTTGATAAAAATGACCGTCTGGTGCCAGCCCAAAACACGCCAATAGCGGCCAATCAACAGATTTCTTTCATTCGGACGGGCGTGAAAGTCGAAACAGTCACCGAGAATATCGCGATGCCGATACAAACCATCAACGACTCATCGCTGGCCTATGGCACCAATGCCGTACGACAGCAGGGATCGCCCGGCCAGCAGATAGTAACTTATCAAGTCTCACTGGTTAACAATGTTGAAACTGGACGAAATATTATGCAAAAGGTCATCACCAAACAGCCCGTAACCCAAGTTGTAGTGGTTGGCTCAAGCCTAAGCGGCATCAAGGGTGACATGGCATTGGCTGGAATTGCACCAGGCGATTATCAGTACGCTGATTACATTATCAGTCGTGAGTCGGGCTGGTGCCCGACCAAAGCCCAAGGTCAGTACGGAGGCTGCCCTCCATATAGCGGGTCAGTGCCAAGCTATGGCGGCTACGGTCTTTGCCAGTCAACGCCCGGCAGTAAAATGGCTTCGGCTGGTGGTGACTGGGCAACAAATCCGATTACTCAGTTACGATGGTGCTCGGGTTATGCCCATGCTCATTATGGCAGCTGGGCTGCCGCATATTCCCACTGGTTGAATAGCCATAGCTGGTAACATGGACCACCAACCACAACTACCCAAAAAGTCTCTTGGTCAGCATTGGCTGAACGATCAAGCGAGTCTTGAAGCAATCTGTAGCCAAGCGCAGCTTACTAGCAGCGACACGGTCGTCGAGATTGGTCCCGGCCTGGGTAGTTTGACGTCGTTATTGGTTGCCCGAGCACGCCGAGTTGTGGCCGTGGAGTATGATGAGAGACTTGCCGCCGAATTGCCTGGTCGCATCCTAAGTTCCCGCTTGGAGCTTCACCGTCAAGACATCCTAGCCTTTAAGTTCACGACCTTGCCGCCAGACTATAAAATTGTGGCCAACATCCCGTATTATTTGACAAGCCATCTCATCAGGCTGATCAGCCAGACATCAAACCCCCCGATCAGTGCTACGCTGCTGGTGCAGAAAGAAGTCGCTCAGCGCATCGCTGCTGGACCGGGCGACATGTCCCTGCTTAGCGTCACAACTCAGTATTATTGGCAGGTTGAGCTCGGTCTAGTCATTGAGGCTGAACTTTTTCAGCCACCGCCCAAAGTAGATTCTCAGATAGTTCATCTCGAGCGTCGGACGAGACCGCTATTTGATGTGCCGCCAAAGTCATTTTTTCGATTGGTCAAAGCCGGATTTTCGCAGCGCCGCAAAACACTCCTCAACAGCTTAAGCAGCGGACTAGGCATTGATAAATCTAAGATCGAAGCTATTTGCCGCGACACAAATATTGATCCTGATCGTCGACCCCAGACTCTCAGTCTTGACGAGTGGCACAGGCTTCACAAAGCCTTGTGACTCGTCTACGATCACCTTACCATCAAAAAATAGCACATGTTGATATTTTCGAGACGACTTAATCAGTCAAAAATCTGGAGATTAATTAAACACTTGATGTGTTAAGTATCTAGGCATAAACTATTATATATGGGACCGACTAACAACCTCAGTTATCTAATTCATCACTTGTCAGCAGTAATGGGTAAACAAGCCGACCAACTGCTCCAGGAACAGCTCGGTATTGGCAGCAGTCAATACCGCATACTTATCGTCTTAGAATGGAACCCTAGGGTCAAACAAAAAACTATCGCCGAAAGTCTTGGCCAGACCGAGGCTAGCATCAGCCGCCAGATCAAACTTCTCCAAAAGAGGGGACTGCTGGTCAGCCGACTCGATCCGCAGAATCGACGCAAACACATAATCGCTCCCACGACGCTCGGTATGCAAATAACCGAAGCGGCGACGGCCATCATCCGGCGTAGCTTCGGGCCCGAGTACAGCCGACTTGGCGAAGATCAGTTACTGCAGCTGATCGCTGGTTTACAGCGCCTGCATAACATAGTCTGCCGTCCAGGCAAGGCTGGGGTTTGTGATCATCCGCTCGGTTTGTAATAGCTGGTAATTTCAGAGATTTCAATAAAGTGTCTGGATAACTATGACGACGACCAAAACGTGGCCAAGAGACTCAACTATCGTAAAAATCAGTAGATGACATTAGCGATTATCAGATAAAATATGGTATAATCATAGTACTGCAAGAGACATCCTGCAGTCATACAAGGGGCTGAATTTTAAGCTCGACGTTGGACTTTATCGGTTGGATCAGCAGGTCGCTTGTCAGCGCGGGACCTGTCACAGGGTATTTTTGTAAGTATACGGCCGCCAAAAAATATCGCGTGACGGGTCTCAAATAGGCAAACTCAATAACTGCAAAAGTTTTTGATCGCGTTGCTAGCATGTTTCGCATGCCGGTATTCGCACACGCTTACGCCTAAAAGTGTAAGCCGTGCCGCGCCCGACTTCAGATAGTGCAAAGGCACGACATATTTTTCTGGACGCTCGTGCTGCATTGTCCCAGCAGTACGCTAAGATCAGGGACTAAGGGAAGCGGAATGTTTGTTCGTTTCGATACCCGTTTTCTAAGATTATAAAACGAACTATGCCTGTAGACGACCAATCAAGATAAACCGGCGGACGTGGGGGCAGTACCCACCAGCTCCACCATCTTTCATCGTTGGACTGAAGAGAAAACAATGCCAGAGTACTTGCTATACTTTCTCTATGTTTAAGAAATTGACGGTGCCAGTGCTCATCATAACGTCTTTGATGAGCACTCACGCCCTGGCTCAATCGTCACAGACCCCGCAAATTAATCATGCCTATATCAAAGGCTCGACCTACGACCTAGTCGTTAGGTATAACCCCAACTCTAAACTTAGTATCAATTTAGACGGACACAGGAAAGCCAGCACAAAATTCAATAAGCAGGGCTGGGGAACCTATAATAAAATAGCCTTCCAGTCTCAAGGCAACGTCTATTTTTCAAAATTTACGTGGAGGGGATACAAGAAGGTAGGTGACACTTATTATTACGCAAAACGCGGTAATGATGTCAGTTTCTATAATCCAAAGTATTCATACGACGATTTTGCCAAGTGGTCAACGACTAATGTAGCGGTGCAGCACTACTGGAAGTGGAATGGTATTGGCGACCGCGATCTAGACACCTACGCGGCGATAAATAGCCAATGTCATACTACGGGAGACTGGAGTAATCCTGAGTGGAAAACATGTATGCAAACCGCCTATGGAAGATACCTTAAGCCGGAAACATTCGCAACTGATCAAAATATTACTGACTTTTTAACCATGATTGGGACAATTGAAAACGGTTTAGGCGGGTACGCTGATCAGAGCGACGTAAAGTCAGCCCAAGCAATTTATTACCGTCTAGCCGTCACCAAGTAGCATTTGCTTACAAAAAACTATTCGTGCAAGTAGTGTACAATCCCCAGGCTTAAAGCTACCCCGCTACTAATTTCCTGCTTTAATTCAGGCGGTTATATCTATAGGGCCAACTATACCAAACTGGCTGCTTCCCCTGACGCTTTAAATGACTTTAATCTGATGGTCACCAAGACTTTGAAGTTCGGCAACTAGCAACTGAAAGCTCGTTCCCATAAGTCTGGTCTGGCGCCGGCAACACTTTTGAGATAAATCGAAGGGCTTTCTGGTTATGCTTGCATTAATGAAGGTTGCGTTGGAAAATACTGTTAATGGAGATAAAAGTTCCGAAACACCCAGAGCAACCGATAAAGTTGCTGTTCAACCAAGAGATCGAAATAATGACGGTGATCGCGGCTCACCGCGAGCACGTGACTGGCTTTGGGGCTGACATGGAGGCCTACGAGGTTAGCAATGCTGACCACGAGATCGCGGCTTACGAGTCGCCCAATCGGATCAAACACAAGTGCCGTGATCTAGAACATTTTGCCGGAGTAATTGGTTCATTTGCCGACCAAACCGCCAATGCCGCTGCCTCCCTGGCTGAGGAATCACCTACGCCGTATGACCCGCACTACTCTCAAAAGATACAGGAACGTTATTGGCTTGGAGGTGTTGCCAGTCGTTTGGTTAGAGAACTAGCACCGTACTTACCGAGCCGTGATAATCCACTGACTTCAGATGAGGTTGAACGATTGGCCCAGCAGGATATTAACGCAGCCTTTTCAGATCTCTTGGATGGCGAGAGGTAATTATTTGTTACAGGACAGACCATGCCTCTCGATTACAAACAAAACACTAAGAACGGAGAAGGGTTTATGAACATAGTATCCGGGGGTGGCGGATGAACGTCAGCCGAGGTCAACCAAGCGCCGAAAACATCCTCGAGCAAGCAGCAATGGCCGAATCGGTAGACTTGTTTTTGACTTTTGGGGAAGGCTTTCCCAAGAACTGTTCGGCCTACGAGAAGCTATCTCGGGAACGAGACAGGATCGAAGCTAACTTGGCACAGGTTGAACAAGCGACAGCGTTATCGGGCGCACAAACCGCGCCAGACCAACAGACCATAGTGTTTTCTGATTCAGTTTTGGTATTGGCGGCGTTGAAATTGGCCACCAAGCATCACCCTAACCCGATTCTGCGGCCCTACTGCTCAGCCATGCTAAATAGCTACGAAAATGCTCGGGTCGTCTATAGCTCGCGATTATCTGAGCCGTCGAACTGATTGGTCGTAGAGACGGAGACTTTCTGGCCGCCTGATCTGATTGGTTTGGTATGATCATAGGGTGCAACAACCGAAAGAACCATTGTTTAGTGAGCGGTTGGCGGGCTGGCTAAAAGGAAGCCAACCCAAGACTCTCGCCAGTCTTATCAGAGCGTTTGGCGACAAAAGCCTGCTGATAATCATCCTGTTGCTGATGCTACTGCCAGCGACACCCCTGCCGACCGGCGGAATCACCCATGTCTTTGAAGTGATTGCCATGCTGCTATGTCTGGAGATCATCGTCGGCGTGAAGGCTGTCTGGCTGCCCGCCCGCTGGCGGCAGCTAAAACTAGGGCAGCTGGCCAATGGCAAAGCGATACCAATTATCATCAAACGCGTCCAGTGGTTTGAGAAGTATTCTGGACGCCGGGGGCGCGCGATATTGGCGCTGCCGCTACTGACGAGAGGACTAGGCCTGATAATGCTTTGCCTGACGCTAACAGCATTTTTATCGCCACCTTTTTCGGGGCTTGACACCCTGCCGTCGCTGGGCGTAGTGGTTATTTGTTTGGGCTTGATTTTGGAAGATTTATGGCTGGTACTGATTGGGATTGCCATCGGCGGGCTAGGCGTGTTGCTGGTCGTTGGTCTAAGCAAAGCTATTTTGAGTTTTGTGCACCGAGTTTTTTAGTCTGACTAGACGACGACAGGTCTGTTGCTGAACACTGAGGTTGATTGATCAATTTGTTTGACAGAGTGACTATAATACATCATGATAAAGGCAGAAACTAAAATGTGGGGGAATAGGGGGAGTTGCTATGGCAACACGGAAAGTAAATGTCACTAAGCTTGGCGTTGGATCGTTTGCCCGAATATGCGGTGTAGCATACGCTCTGATCGGTCTAGTGGCCGGTCTAATCGCGACAATCGCCGTCGCGTCCGGTCAGATTACTAGCCAATCATCTTTTGTCCACTCGTTTGGTGTCAGTATATTGGCGCTTGGCTGGGGAGTGTTGATCTATCCTCTCATAATGTTTGTGATTGGTTGGATTGAAGGAGGCATAATCGCCATTGTACTGAATCTGGTCTTTCGGGAGAGTCGGGGTCTCGAACTCGAGCTCGAAGATGCCTAGGACAACAACTAGCGACCGAATTACGTGCGCACCAACGAAATAATAAAAGGAGAAACTATGCAAGATTTTTTGAGAAGGTCAGCCTGGGCCATCGGCCTGGCCGGAGCAATCAGTATTGCTTTCGGTTTTGCAATTCTGATTTGGCCGCACATTACAATCAGTATATTTATAAAAGCCTTTGGCTTGCTGGCGTTGTTCCAGGGTGCAGGCATGATTGTGGCCTCAATCTCGGGACGTCAGCGACATAGTTCCTGGCCGCTGACGTTGCTTTGGGGGGCTTTCGGTGTTCTGGCCGGTATTTATGTTTTTGCCAACCCTACCATCAGTGCCGTCGCGCTACTATTTATTTTTGCGGCCTATTCTTTGGTTCGCGGGGTGCTTGATATAGCAATTGGTGTTGCCATGCACGATGAAATCGAACACGACTGGTTATACATTGTCAGCGGCGTAGTGTCCGTCATATTTGGCCTGTACATTTTTGCCAAACCGCAGACCGGTGCCTTGGCAGTCATCTGGTTGATCGGTGTATACTCGTTATTGGTCGGCGTGCTGTATATTGCTACTGCCTTTAAGTTTCGGCATCTCAGCAGCAGTGCCAGCAAAGTCTAGAGCTTTAATATCAAGTCAATCACAACGAAAAACCGCTTTAGTCTAAAAATTGCTAAAGCGGTTTGAGAGTATTCGGCCTACGTAGGCAGGCGAAATATCGTGACCAGGGAGCGCTAGGGACGTACCTCCCGCCCGTTCGCAAACATTGCCTGCCCGTTAGATCTAGGACTTTTCAATGGATTACCCCCTTTCTAAAGTGTTTGTAATAATAGTTTGATTGTACTATGGGGATTTGTTGAAACGTCAAATTATTTGTTTTGTCGGTGACTTTTTCCACTGTGCCTGGTGCGACCATAGTGTTACGATTCCAACATAACATAACTAATTTGAAGGAGGTAACTATGGCCAATTATTTGTTGCTCTATCACGGAGGTGGAATACCCCAAACTAATGAAGAGAAACAGCGTGTCTCTGGTTCGTGGGAAGCTTGGACGCACGAGGTGGGTAGCGCAATGGTCGACACAGGTAACCCGACAGGCGAGGCCAAAATCATTGAGAATACTGAGGTAAAGGACTTTTCTGGAGCCCGAATCAGTGGCTACAGCGTTATCAAAGCCGAAACTATCGACGACGCGGCGGAGTTGGCTCGTGGGGCGCCGATTATCGCCGATGGTGGCAGCGTCGACGTCTATGAAACATTTAGTATTAAATAAGCTGACAGCACTGCCCCTTGTGCTATTGTCCGACCTCTGCTACACTACCGGTGCTAGAAAAGCTGCGAATAACGTTTGTTAGGTTCTAGAAAAGAAATTATTTAAGAATTGTTGTGAGGCGCAGCTAACTGGGATGCCTTAGTTACCTCTAACATCGAACGGAGTGTAATATATGGCAACCAAACTATTCGTCGGTTCCCTCGCTTGGGCAACCACAGATGACGGCTTGAAAGATTTCTTCTCAAGTGCCGGAAACGTCGTTTCCGCAAGTGTCATCATTGACCGCGAGACAAACCGCAGTAAGGGTTTTGGTTTTGTTGAGATGTCTTCTGAGGAAGAAGCCAAGGCAGCTGTAACACAGCTAAATGGCAAAGAGCTTGACGGTCGCCCGATTGTCGTCAGCGAGGCTCGTCCCCGCGAAGAGCGCCCGCGCTACTAAACGGTTTAACCGAGCGCCAAGTGATTAGATTAGGCCAGCTACCATTTAGAGCTGGCCTTTTTGCTTGGCCAGAAAAATATTTGATATACCGCGACACCAAAAACTGAGGCTTGTTTGACCGCGCTGGCCAAACCGGCTAAAGCAAAAACCTCAAGCAATATCCAAAATACCTGGCTACCACGGAAAACTAGGGGGACATAGTCGACAACAGCGTAACTCCCCGGCCATCAGTGTCCACCGAGACAAGTTAGAGGAGACATCAAACAATACAGCCAGCTAGCGTCTGAGAGAGATCTGCTTGACCCAACGCCCCGCAAACGTCTAGTCTGGAGACATGTCTACACTCGATAAAGCCAAACGGTTTGTCGCCCAAACCTTTCAACTGTCGTTTAGGCCAGACAAAGAATTAGCGCCCAGCGATGTCACTGCGGCACGCGAGTACATTGTGCGCTATTGGTCGAAGGTCGAACGCTTCCATCCCAAGGACGACGAAAGTTTACTCGGCTTGCCGAAACCTTATTTGGTACCATCGTACCGTGAAAAAACTGGTTTCGACTACAATGAGCTGTACTACTGGGACAGCTATTTTATGGTGCAGGGAATGCTCGACGAAAGTCACCGCGAATTGGTCATGGGCATTTTGGAAAATCTGCTGGCGTTGTATAAGCGTTTCCGAGTCATTCCCAATGCCTCACGCACCTATCTCACGGGACGATCTCAACCACCATTTTTAACAACCTTCATCTTTGATGTTTATCAGGCGTATAACCCCGGCAAAGCTTGGCTCAAATCAGCTATCGAAATTGCTCAACAGGAGTACGAGACAGTTTGGATGGGCGTCAAAAAGCCCAACGAAAGACAAGTTTACAGGGGTTTAAGTCGATATTACGACATAAACTATTTACATGACCTAGCCGAAGCCGAGAGCGGCTGGGATATGACGCCGCGATTCGATCGAAAAGCACTCAACTATTTACCGACGGACCTCAATGCCTTGCTTTACAAGTACGAGACCGACTTTGCACGAACAGCTCGAATATTTGACGATCGACGTCAGGCCGCGCGCTGGGATGATGCCGCACAGGTACGCCAAACCACTATGAACAAACTGATGTGGGATCGCATCCGAGGGCTTTACTATGATTATAACTTTAACAAAGAAAAACGCGGCGGCGTCAGCAGCCTGGCGACTTATTTCCCGATGTGGGCCGGAATGGTTGACGAGAAGCAGGCTGCTTCGTTAGTCAAAGCGCTACGGCGGTTTGAAAATAAAGGCGGACTGGCTACCACTGACTCATTACCGCTGGGCCAGTTTGTGCTCGGCAGCGTACCCACCCAGTGGGCTTACCCCAACGGTTGGGCGCCACTTCACTTTATCGTTGTTAAGGGCTTAGAGCGTTACGGCTATCACAAAGACGCTCGTCGGATTGCCATGAAGTGGCTGAAAACCAACCTCAATTGGTTCAATCAAAACAAACTGTTTCTTGAAAAGTACAATGTTGTCTCGCCTGATAAGCCGCCGCTAAAGGGGGTTTACCCTAGTCAAACCGGCTTTGGCTGGACCAATGCCGTGTTTGAGCGCTTTTGCCAAGATTACGTTGATCGCCCCCAGTGAACATCTTTGCATAAAGATTTGGCAGGTGTTTTCGGAATCAAGTCAATCGAGTCAAAAAAAGGATTATCATAAACCGGCGATAACGGTTGTCCAACTGTAAATTATGTCTGTAAAAAGGTACACTAGATGAAATGAGCAACTGTTACATCACGACGTCTATTCCCTATGTCAATGGCGATCCGCACTTGGGTCATGCTATGGAATTCGTCATGGCTGACGTCTTGGCTCGCCATGCCCGCCAGCAGGGGTCCAAGGTAATATTTAGTACTGGCAGCGACGAGCATGGAGGAAAGATTGCTGAGAAAGCTGCCGAACTAGGACTTAAGCCAATTGACTTTGCCGAAAAAATGAGCGCTAAGTTTATTGCGCTTTTGAAAGAGTTAAACGTTAGTAATGATCGTTTTATCCGGACCACCGATCCCGGTCACGAGCAACGGGCCCAGCTGATCTGGACAGCATTGACCAAGGATATTTACAAAGACAAATATAACGGCTGGTATTGTACAGGCGATGAGGCGTTTTTCAGTGAAGCGGAAGTTAAGTCGAACAATGGTGTTTGCCCCAACCACAATCGCCCATACGAAAAAATTGAAGAAGAAAATTATTTCTTCAAATTGAGCAAATACAGCGATCAAATTGCTGCCGCGATTGAATCGGGCGACTTCCTGATCGTGCCCGAATCTCGGCGCAATGAGGTGTTATCACTACTTAAGTCTGGACTTGATGATATCAGCATTTCACGACCCAAAGACAAGATCAGCTGGGGTATCGCTGTACCGAGCGATAATACCCAAGTGATTTATGTTTGGTTCGAAGCGCTGCTCAATTACATTACAGTGCTTGGTTATCCTGAGCACAAGGATTTCAAAGCATTTTGGCCGGCAAATGTCCAGATCATCGGCAAGGACATCATTCGTTTCCATGCGGCTATCTGGCCAGCTATACTGCTTGGTCTCGGCATCTCGCTTCCCAAGCAACTTTATGTTCACGGCTTTATAAATATTGACGGCAAAAAGATGAGCAAAAGTCTTGGAAACTATATTTCGCCCGATGAAATTATTACGAAATATGGGCCAGAGCCGTTTCGTTACTATTTGCTTCGTCATATACCGAGCTACAATGACGGTTATTTTAGTTGGGAACATTTCGACGCGGCTTACAATAATGAGCTGGCCAATGAGCTCGGCAATGCCGTTCAGCGCACGGCCGCTATGATTTCTAAGTACCAAGAAGGCGTTATCGGAAATATCCCCGAAGCGGAACACGACATTGCTCGCTATGAGGCGTCTCTGGCCGAATGTCGTTTTGATCGGGCATTAGATGAAGTCTGGGAGCAGGTCAGGGGGCTTAACCAATATATCGATGGCGAGAAGCCCTGGGAAATCGCCAAACAAAACGATGCCGATCATTTGCGTGAAGTACTGGCCTATCAGGCAGGTGCCCTGATTCAGATAGCCAGCTTACTCGAACCGTTTCTACCTCAGACGGCCACCAAAATTAAAGCCGTATTTGGCGAAGGCATTGTCCGTCCGATCGAAGGCACACTCTTTCCCAAGCACGACGTGCCCGCTCCATGATAGAGCTGTTCGACAGCCACTGCCATATCCAATCCGCCGACGGTCAAGGCGGAGAACGAACTACCAGCGAGCTTTGGAATAAGTCCAAAGGCCTGAACCGACGGACGTTGGTGGCCGAGGCCGCTGATGCCGGCGTTAGCCGGATGATTTGCGTAGGCTGTGATTTGCCAGATAGTCGTTTGGCGATCAAGACCGCTGACCGATTTGAGGCGGTTTGGGCGAGTATTGGTCTGCATCCACACGCTGCTAAGAACTATCAAGGTCGGGAGGAGAAATTGTCCAATTTCAGCAAATTGGCAACTCGGTCGAGGGTCGTGGCGATAGGTGAGTGCGGTCTTGACTACTATTATTTACGGTCACCGCGTCAAGCCCAGATCGAGATACTACGTTTTCAAATAGAGCTGGCTCTGCAAAACCAACTGCCAATTATTTTTCATGTCCGACAAGCTTACGACGACTTTTGGCCAATATTTGACAGTTACACCGGAATTACTGGCGTCTTACACAGCTTTACCGACAGCCAAGCCAATCTTGCGATGGCGCTTAAGCGAGAGCTATACATAGGAGTTAATGGCATAGCGACTTTTACCAAATCAAGCCAGCAGCAGGCTATGTACCGAAGTATCCCGCCGAAAAATTTGCTGCTAGAAACCGACGCGCCTTTTTTGGCGCCAACGCCACACCGCGGTCAGGTAAATTCACCTAAGAGGACTCGTGACGTCGCTGTGTTTTTGGCGAGTGAACGGGGAGTTTCGTTGGAACAACTAGCCGAAATAACTACTGATAATGCCCGCCGGTTATTCGGCGTATAATGAATGATATATTTATCCAAAAACTTTGCCAAACTAGTGATTGGCTAGTTCTTGACAGAGTTGACAAGACCACCCGACGCCCAGATCTTTATCAAACCGAGAACGTATGGAGAAGGATTAGACAGAAGCCCTAAATAAGGAACTATCTGATGACTAAGTCACCAGCCAAAGCAAAGCCGCCAGCAATCTACCTCGATCACGCAGCTGCAACTCCCGTGGACAGCGCTGTTCTTGCGGCCATGCAGCCGTACTTTCAAGCGAGGTTTTATAACCCTTCGGCTAGCTACACGGCTGGCCAAAGCGTACGCCAAGCATTAACGGAAGCTCGATCAGTTGTTGCATTTTGGCTGGGTGCTAAACCATCGGAGGTGATTTTCACAGCTGGCGGCAGCGAAGCCAACAATCTAGCGATACACGGAGTCATGCGACAGTACCCGCAGGCAAAATTGTTAATCAGTTCTATCGAACACGAATCAGTCACTGCTCCCGCCAAGCGACATGACTACGGAGTTATCAGGGTTCACAGTGATGGCCGATTAAACCTTGATAATTTGCAAAAACAACTCGATGACGAGACCGTCTTGGTCAGTGTCATGTATGCCAACAATGAGATAGGAACGATTCAGCCGATTAGGCAGATATCGCGTTGTCTTGACGCTATCAAGCAAGATCGGCGTAAGCGGAGGGTGGCGTTGCCATTATATTTTCATGTTGATGCGTGCCAAGCAGCCAACTATCTTGATTTGCATGTCGCGCGGCTCGGTGTCGATTTGATGTCGCTTAACGGTGGCAAAATCTACGGACCGAAACAAAGCGGGGCGCTATACGTCAAAAAAGGACTTAGACTGCAACCGCTTATCGACGGTGGCGGTCAAGAACTTGGCTTACGATCCGGTACTGAGAATGTCGCTGGCTGTGTTGGTTTTGCAACGGCCTTAGATCAAACCCAGACTATTCGCCGCGATGAGTCTCACCGGTTGCAAGTTCTGCAAAAGATTTTCATAAGCCAGTTGGTCGGACAGCTTCCCAAAGTAACGATCAATGGTTCTCTAAAGTACCGCTTACCGAATAATATTCATTTCACCCTGCCGGGCACCGATAATCAGCGCGTGATGATTCACCTTGATCAAGCTGGGATTGAGGCGGCGGCCGGGTCGGCCTGCAGCGCGGCTCGCCAAGAACCCTCCAGCGTCCTGGCAGCCATTGGCCAGAACCCGGCCGCCGCCGATTCCAGCCTGCGTCTGACAATCGGCCGAACTACAACCACCAAAATGCTTGAAAAGACAGTGTCGGTCCTCAAGGCGATTATTAAGTCGAGCTGAGACTGTCAGGCTACTCGGTAACGCGGTATACTGCTATAGATTATGCCTGGCTCCAAAATACAAAGTTTTTGCCTCAGTATCACTGCCATTCTAATGGTCGCTGTGACCAGTGTCGCTGTTGTCTCGGCTGCCGGCACCGCCAAAAAACCTGCCAACAAACCTGCCACGAACGACAATGCCGACATTTCACAGGAAGTCACGCGCAGTTATAATTCTGATCCGGCTGTTCAACAGGGAATGATTGTCTCCCTGAAAACCAAAGACGCCTCGACAGTAGTCCCGCTGCCCAGTAATGACATTAGGAGCATGCTTGGGGTGGTGGTGCCGCCCAACAATGCCACGATTGTCTTAGCCCCGCAAACGGCTACCAAGCAGCAAGTCTTAGTGGCGACAACCGGACGATACTTCACTCTAGTCAGTAACCAGAACGGTCCGATAAAGGTCGGAAACTACATCACTATTTCAGCAATTTCCGGCGTAGGCATGAAGGCCGACGAAAAACAAACTGAAGTTATTGGTAAAGCCGCCGGTAATTTTTCTGGTTCGGCCGACGTCATAGGTTCAGTTAAGCTTAACGATACGCTGGGTCGGAGCACCAACGTAGCGATCGGTCACATTCCGGTTGATTTGAGCATCTCACACAACCCTTTGTTTCAAAAGAACGCTGATTATGTGCCAGGGTTTTTGTCTAAAGTTGCTGCCGGAGTGGCCAATAAACCAGTCAGCGCCGCGCGAATTTACATCAGTATGGTCATAATTATTGTGACAGTTCTGTTAGCCGGCAATATGCTCTACGGCGGAGTCCGAAGCGGTATGCAGGCTGTCGGCCGCAACCCCTTATCTCGCAAATCGATTATCAAAAGCCTAATTCAGACGGTTACGGCCGGTTTGATAATTTTTGTTGCGGGCATATTTGGGGTATACTTACTCCTGAAGCTTTAGCACTTTGACAGTCGGATGTCCGTAAGTTAGCGAATGACACTTTATAGCAGGGGAAATTTTTACCAAAATCGCGGCATGGCGATGTCAAAAAGAACATGAAGATAGACCATGGTGGGTAGCAAAATATGACAATCTGGTGGCTGATACTGGTGCTGGTCTCGCTTGGCTGCGCCGGCATAGCCTTTATCTGGTTAGCTGCTAGTCTGGGCAGGGTCGGTGGAAAGTCGCGCGGGACTGCCCAAGACTCTTTGGAGAAAGCTGCCGACGAGGATGTTGAACACATCTTTAACGATGAGTTTCGCGAAGAATTACGCAACCGTGGCCGTTTGCACTTTGAAAAAATAATTGGCGAAAACGCCATGTTTTTGCAGCAAGATCTCCGGCTGACAACCTCCCAGCTAAACGAGTATATGAAAACCGAGATTACTCGCAAGCTACAAGAGGAGTTCAACAAATATGAACAGTCGATCATGGATGCCAAGCAGTTGGCGATTGAGTCAATCCAAAAAACCAACGCTGCGATCGACGAGCAGCGTCAAGTGCTAGGCCAACAGGTTCAAAAGGAGATTGTCGCCGAAAAGGAGCAGTTACTAAAGCGATTTGAAGCCAACATGGCTGACATCATCAATCATTATGTGCTGGCCGCCGTCGGTAATCAAATCGACCTAACTGACCAGCTGGAATATATTTTGGCGGATTTGGAGGCAAACAAAAAAGCCATAATCGAGGATATTCACAGTGGCGCCTGACGCCAAAAAACTATCCGGTTTGCCGGTACTAGTGGCTAGTCCGGTCGATGTCGGTCGATTACTGCGCGAGCTGGAAGCGATTGACGAGACGCTAACTCAGCTCGGCATTCGTCAGCCCGGCAGCGAGGTGAAAATGCCCAAAACTAGTCTGCTGATGGACCAACTAATCAGTCTAAACAAACTAAACCTACTGCAAGTTGATGATCGAAAACAACTGGCTAATTTTTTGAAAACGGTCAGGCAGCAGGCCCCGGTTTTGCACATTAGTTTCAGTGCCGATCCGTCGATCGCTGTCATAGAAAAACTGATGGTCTGGCTTCGCAGGGAAATACATCCGCTGGTTTTAGTGACGATCGGGCTGCAGCCAAACATCGGTGCCGGTTGTATCGTCCGGACCACAAACAAGATTTTTGACTTGTCTCTCAGGCAAGACTTCGCTGCCAGAAAGGTTGAGCTGTTTGCAGCCTTGGCTCCCAAGGAGACTGCCACGTGAGCAGTAGCAATAAGCACTTTGAAAGACTTGTCAAAGCCGGCAATCCGGTTGGTGAAGTTATCGCAGTCGAACGTTTCTTAGTCAAAGTACGTGGCCTACAACCTGTTGCTGTCAATGCTCTAATCATGTTTGAGGACGGCAGCAAGGGCTTTGTACATCAGGTACTGACTGACCACGTTGCCATTCTGCATTTGGGGGCAGAGGGATTGCAAACAGGTGTGATTGCGGTGATCCAGCATCAAGAACTTGTTTGCAAGGTCGGCAAAGATTTTATCGGTCGAGTCGTGTCGGTAACTGGTGATCCACTCGACGGCAAAGGCCCGATAGCTGCCGATGGCATATGGCCGGTCTTCAGTAATGCACCGGCTCTCTACGAACGAAAGCTAGTTGAGGATCAGCTAGAAAGTGGCGTGACAGCTATCGATGCCCTTTTCCCTATGGTGCGTGGCCAGCGAATGGCGCTTCTCGGTGACAGCAAATCTGGAAAAAGTACCTTAGTGACTCAACTGACAATCAATCAAAAAAACACTGACCAAATAGTCGTTTATTGTCTGATTGCCAAACGCCGAAGTGACGTCGATACTTTGCTGACAAGGCTTCAGGAAAATGGTGGTCTGGACAAAGCCATCGTCGTTGTCTCAACTATGTTTGAGTCGCTAATCATGAGCTATATCGCTCCTTACGTGGCCTGCTCGATGGCCGAGTACCTATGGCAAAAATGCGACCAAGACACAATAATTATCTACGACGACCTGACCAGTCACGCTCATGCCTACCGTGAAGTTGCTCTCCTCTCGGGTGTCAGTCCGGGGCGTGACTCTTATCCTGGCGATATGTTCTATGCCCACTCCAGCTTATTGGAACGGGCCGGGCGGCTTGAGAGGAGTGGAAAATGCTTGACCACTATACCGATTGTTCATGCCGCCAACGGCGAGATCACCGCCTTTCTGCCGACCAACATCATGTCAATTACTGACGGTCAGTGGATACTTGATATGGACACCTTTCGGTCTGGCATTCGGCCAGCTATCAATATGGGACTCAGTGTTACCAGGGCCGGAGGCGCGGGACACAACAAGCGTCAGAAGGATTTAGCGGCTCAAACACTTAAGATATTGGCCGGTTACCGGCAAGCAGAAGAGTTTTCGCATTTTGGCTCGGAACTGGCGGTGGAGGCTAAGCGCGCGTTGGCGACTGGAAAAAGAATTTTTGAGATTTTAACTCAAAGTCCCACCGAAACTTTTTCATTAATGGCCCAGCAGCTAATGTTTGATATCGTTTTGGGGCTTGAAGATGGTGAAAGCATCGACATAAGTATTCTAAAACTCAACGTCAATGAATTCGCCCAAAAAATCAATGAAGATGATGACTTTGAAAAAGTCCGTGACAAGCTCAAGACCAAATGCCTGGTAGAAGTTAAGGGGTCAGCTGAAAAAGCTGAGACAGGCTCTGTTAAAAATCAGTCGAACGAAACAACGGCGGATAACTCAGACAAGAATGAAAAGAAGGACGGGACCAGCAAAGCCCATAAGCCGTCGGATGAGCAGCCTAGGGATGCTTCTGGCGATGACAAAGTCAATGATTCGAGCAACGAGGCCGATACCGGAACTGACCAGCACCACTCCAAAGAATTGACAGGAGCCAAAAAATGAAGCGTCCCAATGAAATTGCCCGAGAGGAAGCAGCTATGAGCACGCTTGTTGAGCTGACCAGTGCCTTCGAAGGCATTGCCAGTATGCGGATTGCCCAAATCAAAAACCAGGTGTTACAGTCAACCAAGTTTTTTGATGAACTATGGGGTATTTACTCTCAGTTACGCGTCGACAGTCTGTTTAGCTTCGGCCGCGACGAAACAAACCACAACGTGATCGACAAGGAGCTGTTGATAATCATTACAGCCGAAGGCGGCTTCAGTGGTGACATTGACCAGAAGTTGGTACAGCTGATGCTGAAAGACTACCAGGCCGACAAAAACGATGTCATTGTCATCGGCCACCATGGGGCCATGCAATTGGCTCAGCGCAATGTCGCCTACAAGAAGTATTTTAAATTGCCAACTCAAGATCGCAACATCAACAGCGGTCCGATTATTCGTGAAGTACAGCAGTATCGGTCAACCAAAATGTACTACCAGGAATATATTTCCCTGATGGTCCAAGACGTCAAAAGAATTGAACTTTCGGCAGCGGTCAAAGAACGCGGTGTGGGTGGAGATAAGGCCGATGAAACGATCAGCGAGGAGACTTATATTTTCGAGCCTAGTGCCTATGCCGTTGCCTCACACCTAGAACGTTCAATGATGAAAATTGCCGTTAGCCAGCTGATTCTGAGCTCAAAACTTGCTCAATACGCGTCACGGTTTCGGGCAATGAGCGGTTCGCACCAACGGGCCGACGAGTCAAAGCTTGAGCTACACCTCGATTATAATCGGGCCCGCCGGTCGGTTAAAGACGAGCGACTGAAAGAGATAATCAATGGGCTCAAAAAGGCCAGAGTGGGGGCAAGCCGCTAATGCCGGGGGTTATTATATCGGTCAAACAATTGGTCGTCCTGGCGCAGTTTGACGAAGACCCGCCTGCCTTGAACGAGCTAGTAGTGGTTGATAATGGCCAGGCGACTCAGCTACTGGTAGATCATTTGGAACCGGGCGGCATAGCCTTCTGTCTCAATGTCCGTAGCGATATCCGTTTGACCAAAGGCATGAACGTCGAGCGCTCGCACAAGGGCATTGAGATTCCGGTTGGCGAAGCTACCGTTGGTCGAATATTGAATGCCCTGGGTGACCCACTCGATGGACAAGCCCCAATCGCCGGTGAAAATGTCTCCACCAAAGACATTTTGAAGCTTCCGCCTAGGGATAGTGACTTCAAGGTTGCCAAGCCAGAAATTCTTGAGACCGGGATTAAGGTTATCGACTTCTTTACACCGTTCGTCAAGGGTCGCAAGATCGGCATTATCGGTGGCGCCGGTGTCGGAAAAACCGTGCTGACCATGGAACTGATCAATAATATTGCCCGTAGCGGCGCCGGTCTGTCGTTCTTTGCCGGTATTGGTGAGCGTATTCGAGAGGGACACGAACTATATACAACTCTCAAGGAGAACGATTTGCTCAAAAACACCTGTATGTTCTTTGCGCAGATGAATGAAAATCCGGTCCAACGCTCACTAGTCGGCGTTTCAGCCGCCGCCGCCGCTGAACATTTTCGTGACCAAGAACACAAGGATATCCTGTTTTTTGCAGACAATATGTTTCGTTATGTCCAAGCGCGAAATGAGCTAGCGACCATCCTCGATGAAATCCCAAATGAAGGCGGTTATGAACCGACTATCTTCTCTGACGTAAAAGTCCTTCAGGATCGTCTGAGCTCCAATTCCAACGGTTCAATTACATCAGTGCAGACGATTTATGTGCCGGCCGACGATATCAGCGACCCAGCTGTTCAGTTTATTCAGCATGAAATGGACTCGATTATCGTCCTATCTCGAAAGGTGGCAGAGCAAGGCATCAGACCCGCCGTTGACCTCAGCCTAACGACTTCATCACTTTTAACAGCGGAAGTTGTCGGTGAGCGACATTATTTGTTAAGCGTTCAAGTGCAGGCATTACTCCAAAAATATGAATCGCTAAGGGGTATAATCGCCATTATCGGCGAGAACGAATTAAGCCCGGCCGATCGGTCGGACTATGCCAAAGCCAAAAAGCTGATCACGAACTTTACCCAAAACATGAACGTTATGACCAAACATACCGGCGTGCCAGGCGACTTCTTTACCCGAGAGGAGACGCTTAAAAGCATTGAGGAAATCGTCGTATGAGCGACAAAGATGCCTCCGCCGGTGTTGACCAGCAGCAGGCCCTCGATAAAGCCGATAATCTGCCCAAATCCGCCACTGAAAAAGAGCAGACCAAAGCGCTGGGCGATTACAACCCCAAGCTGCCGACCAATCAATACAATATGCGCGTCAAAGTCTATTCACCTTTTCGTGATTACTTCGACGATTACGCAGTCAGCGTTACCGCCGAGAATGCCACCGGCCCTTTCGATGTGCTAGCCCGCCACCACAATTTCATAACCCTGCTTAGCCCCTGTGAATTAGTCGTTAGAACCGCCGACAAAGCCGAGCAAAAAATAAGAATTTCTGGCGGCATTATGCACGTTAAAGCTGATAAAGTGATCATCTTTCTTGACGTCTAAACTGCAACCATTCAAGAATTTAATCAACCACGAAATAATCAAAGCCAAAAGAAGTCCCGGCTGGTGCTGCCGCGCTAAGACAGATGCTAAAGCTGGCCGTGTTGCGGTTGACATAGTAGGCTAGCCCGCCGGCGCTTGAACCCACCGGTGTAATCAGCACATGTGGCGTAGAATTGTACTTAGCACTAAAATTCACCGTCACCAAGCAGCCGGCCGATGGGCCACTGCCGGTATTAATGGAAACCGAGCCCCCGGTATCAGATCCACTGACACTGGCTGTGCCGCCGTTGCCGAGGGCTGGGCCGTAGCTCCGTCCGGGGGTAGCACCGCCGGCGGCAATATGGTGCGTCAGAATTAAGTCGCCATTTAGCTGAAAGTTGGAGGTAGTTATCTGAGGAGCCGAGACCGGTCCGCTGAAGGTCCCGCCGCCGTTGACCTGTAAGCTTTTGGCAATTGTCAACGAACCTTGCAGAGCGGTATCGCCGGTGACAGACAGATTTTTGCTGATTTGGGTTTGGCTAAGCTGACTTGTTCCTGAGACTGTCAAATCGTTGACGGCTACGGTGCCACCTACCTGCAGACCACCGGCAACTTCAAGACTCTCACGAATCAGTACTTTACCGGCAAATACAGCACTGGAAACAACATTTAAGATTTGCTGTGAATTGCCGACTGTGGCGTCGCTGTTGGCGACTTGTTGCAGGGCGGCTTGAGTCAGATCTTGGGTTTTGAGAGCGGTGGTCGTCGAGGCTTTTTTGCTCTGAAAGTAGGCAATCGAAATAATAACCAGGCCGATTAGTAGTATCAGACCAAAAAGCAATAAATAGATGTTGAAGCGGTGCCAGAGCTGCTTTAGACCGCCTTTTTTGGCTGGCGGTGGAGCAGCATTAACGGCGCTACCATCGGCCGAAGTCGCATCAGTGACACCCAGGTCGGCTCCGGTTTGTGGCGACAAATCGTTGTCGGAAGTTTCGAGAGCATTGACGTCGTCCTGCTCGGTGGCAGGTGGTGGTAGCTCGGTGTCCGCCATTATTTCTGTTTAAACTCTTATGGTTACTAGTATCTACTATGATACCAGATAGTGGCTGGCTAGCGTGCATCGATTGCCATTTGATAAAATTTGCAGCATTATAATGAGTGAAATGATGTGGAAACAAAAAATGCGTCTAGCTATCGTGATCGCGACGATGATTGCTTTGTCGCCTGGTCTAGCCAGCGCTGCCCAGTCATCATCGAGCAATTATCAGGTCAATGAAGTGTTTTTTGGGGCTGGGGGCGAGCTGAATGCCTGTTCGACTAATTACTGCTCCAAACAGTCGGCTGGCGAAACAGCGGTTGGTCAAACCAAAAGCGCTAATTACCAGGCACGAGCCGGCTTCAATACTGATCGCAGTGCCTACATTGAATTTTCGGTCAGCAACACCAATGTCAATTTAGGCACGTTGACATCAGCTGCCACCAAAACTACGACTGCCACGTTTTCTATAAAGGCTTATCTGTCACATGGTTATACGGTCATCAATGCCTCTGATCCGCCCCAGAACAATAACTACACCATGCATAATTTGACAACACCAACCAGCTCAAGCGCCGGCACTGAACAGTTTGGCATCAATCTCGTTGCCAACACCAGTCCGACGACATTTGGCGCCAATCCAGTCCAAAACCCAGACAGTAGCTTTGCTTTTGGCCAGGTAGCGGCTGACTACAGCAGCGCCAATCTTTATAAATATATCAAGGGCGACACAGTAGCTTTCTCGACAGCCAGCAGCAGTTCAACCGATTATACTGTCTCCTATGTCTTCAACGTCAGCAATGTCACACCCGGGGGAACATATATCATGCGTCATGTACTGGTTGCCACCGCCACATATTAGTTAGGCTCTTGTGGAAAACTTTTTATCTTTAGTCAAAAAAGTGTCTTGAAATAGCAACATTAGCGTGATACTATGACCGCGTAACTCCTAAAAAACAAACATACGAAAAAACACAAAATGATTGACCTGTTTACGATAGACACACGTTTGGTCCGACGCATCGCCTATGCGATGATGGCGGCTCTTTTTTTGGCAGTCGGTTTGCCGTTGGCTCGACCAGAATCGGTTTCAGCTTCGCAATTGACCAACCGCAGTATTCAGCTTAGCGACTCCGCCAACAGCGGAACTTCGGTATCGTCTGGTGTTGGTAGTGGTACAAGTGTCAGCTACCAAGTTTCATTTACGCCAACCAGCCAAGCTTCCAGCATGGTGATAGACTTCTGTGCCGAAGATCCGATTATCAACGACACTTGCACCACGCCAACTGGCATGACCGCCGCCGCCAGTACAGTCTCGTCAGTGACTGGTACTATAGGTGGTACGGGCTGGACACTGACGGCGACGGCCGGGCGAGCTAAGTTGGCTGACGACGGCGTCAGTGCCCACGATATGCAAGCCGCGACGGCTCAGGTCTTTGATCTTAATGGCATCACCAACCCCTCCACTGTCGGCACTTTTTACGCTCGAATCACTACCTACACCAATACCACTTGGGGTACTTATAGCAATGCCACCAGTACTGGTAACTTTGTTGACTACGGTGGAATCGCGCTCAGCACTACCAGTGTTATCACTGTCACAGCTCGTGTTCAGGAGCAGTTGACGTTTTGCGTAACCAAGTCCGACCCTACCAATTGGACAACGACTCACGACTGTAGTGATCCGGTAGTCGGAAGCGCTCCTAACCTACCGGCGGTGACCTTGGGTCACGGATCCCCGACAGCAGTATTGGACTCGAACGCCGTGGACCACGCTTCAATCTATAGTCAGTTATCGACTAATGCGACCAATGGAGCTGTGATCAACCTGCACAGTAGCAACACAGCTTGCGGTGGTCTCAGTGCCGACGGAGGCGCAACATGTGCTATCCCAGCCATCAATAGCGGTAGTGGCGCCGGCGCATCTGCTCTATCTGCCGGTACGGCCGGCTTCGGTATCTTTGTCTCCAATAGCACGCCTGACCCTGCCGGAGGCACCGGCACAATTACGCCGAAAGCTGCCTATCATAACGCCAGCCACACCACTATTCCAAGCGACGTTTGGTACGGCATGGACACTACTACCGCTAGTGGAGCAAGCGGCAGTCCTCCAGCGACCTACAACGGCAATGTCACGACAACTTTTGGTAGCACTCTAGCTAGCGCATCTGCCCCAGTATACCGAGTTGAGAACACCTACGACTTTGGTGCCACTGCAGCACTGACTACTCCAGCTGGCATCTACACTGCCAATCTCAGCATGATCGCCACAGGCTCATTCTAGGTAGTGCGGTGAATGAATCGGTTCGTGCCACCATCACGAGTAGGCGCGAAGCGAATAGCTGGCGTCTGCCTGATAATCGTTAGCGTACTGGCCCTCAGCCACCTGATATTCAGCGACGCGTCAGGTGCCCAGCTGTACCATCGTTCGCTGCAACTCGGTAACAATGAAATAAGCACAGCGACTGATTACCAGCTATCATTTAGTACCTCGACTACAGGATTTATTGGGTCAATAGTGCTGGAATTTTGTTCCAATGACCCGATTCCTGGAAACCCCTGCCTAGCGCCCACCGGTTTTGATGCCCGCAGTGCCGGCTTGATTGACCAAACCGGTCCGACCGGTTTTAGCATTGCCGGGGCTTCAACCGCCAATCGCTTAATCCTGACGCGTGCTTCGGCTGTTTCGCCCCCCAGCGCAGCCAGGTACCACTTCAACAATGTAATCAACCCGTCGGTTCCAGGCTCATACTATGTTCGTTTGCAAACATTTGCTAGCAGTGATGGCAGCGGTCCAGCCGGAAACTATGGCGGCATCGCCTTTGCCATCACAAATTCTCTGGCCGTTAGTGCTCTAGTTCCGCCTTATCTGATTTTTTGTACCGCCCTGACCATCAACGGCCTCAATTGTAGTGATATGACAGGCGACTATATTGACCTTGGTGAACTGTCATCACATCATGCCAGCAGCGGCTCGTCACAACTACTGACTGCCACCAACGCAGTCGACGGCTACTCGGTTACTGTCAGTGGTACCACCCTAACGAGTGGCAATAATGTCATCAACGCCCTGTCTGGCGGCGACGTTTCGCGGCCAGGAGTAGGGCAATTCGGCCTCAATCTGCGGGCAAACTCGACGCCGCCAAATGGCGCTGATCCGGTTGGACCAGGTGTCGCCCAGCCGACAGCCAATTACGCGGCACCAAACATCTATCGCTTCGGGCCGGGCGAGACGCTGATTAGCCATAATGCGCCAGATGATGTTCGCAAGTATACGGCCAGTTATATCGTCAACGTACCATCAAGCCAAGCCCCGGGCGTATACGTTACCACTCTGACATATATCTGCCTGGCCACTTTTTGACTTCAGTGATAGGACAACCTGACCGATGATGATAGCTGAGCGCTTGTACCTACTCCGGTGGTTTGCTACTATTAGGCGTAAGAGGAGCATGAAAATAACAAAATGACAGGTCGTGTTCGATTAGCGTTGGTGTCGGCTGGGGCAATTATTCTTGTGTTCCTGGGCAGCGTGCCGACGCAGGCCGCAAGTAGTGGGGGAAATGCCTTGCGGGTATCGCCTGTTAGGACCGATCTAACCATAAAACCCGGTCAAACCCAAGTGGTAACCATAAATGTCACCAATGTCACGTCAACGACTGCTAACCTGCAAGTTATCATCAATGATTTTGTCGGTAACCGCAATGAGTCTGGCCAACCAGTATTAATCCTCAACCCCAACCAGTTTGCAACCAGTCACAGCTTGAAGCGGTTTATCGCCCCGGTTGGTAACTTTGTCCTTAAATCAGGTGAAGAAAAGGGCATACCGATATCAATAACCATTCCCGCCAATGCTGCTGGCGGTGGTTATTATGGAGCGGTTCGCTTTGCCCCGGCCAGTAACGTCAACGGTCCCAACCAAACAGTTAGCCTGGCTGGCAGTGTCGGTAGCTTGATCTTGGTAAAAGTTCCCGGAAATATTAAGGAGCAGCTGACTATTGCTAGTTTTGATACCCGGGTTAATGACCGCCCGAGCAGCTTCTTTACCAGCAAAAAAAATATTGATGCCGTCGTTCGATTTCAGAATGAAGGCAATCTCCAGGAAGAACCTTTTGGCAAGATCCTCCTGAAAAATAACGGTGGCAAAATACTCGGTCAATACGAAGTCAACAATACCGTTCCGCCAGGCAATGTTCTACCCGACAGCATCCGAAAATTCACGATACCGCTTAAGGATAAATCCGGCAGCTTCGGACGCTACAAGCTGGAGGCCAACCTCGGCTATGGTTCGAGCGGACAACTTCTCAGCGCCAGCACAACCTTCTATGTGATTCCGTTGTCAGTCATTATTGGCTTCATCATTCTGGTTTTGGTAATTTTGTTTCTGGTCTTCGGTTTGCCGCGCCTCGTCAAATCCTACAATCAGCGAGTACTCCGCCGCGCCAATCGACGCTAGGCAGAACTACCTGTTACAGGTTGATTTTGCCAAAATCCAAACAGAGAGGTTATGCTTTATACATGAAACCGCCATCGCTCTGGCTGAGACTGATTTCAATCACTCTGATTGTATTCGGTCTGTCAGTCTCGGTTGGCAATGCCAGCGCCGGACCTTTCCCGCCCCAGACCGATTCTGGATCGATCGGTCTGCAGGGGACTATTTCTGCTGCCCCACCGACCCGCGGTGCCACCATAACAATTCCGGGAAACGGCGCTGTTTATACGGTCGTGCCGATCACCATCAGCGGACTATGTCAGACCGGATTACTTGTCAAAGTGTTCTCCAACAACGTGTTTGTTGGCTCAACGGTTTGCGTCAACGGCAGCTATAGTCTACAGGTCGATCTCTTTAGCGGACAAAACGATCTGGTGGCGCGAGTTTACGACGCCCTAGACCAGGCTGGTCCGGACTCTAACCAAGTCAGTGTTACTTTCAATGACGCCCAGTTTGCCCAATACGGCACTCACGTTGCGCTGAGCAGTGTTTATGCTGAACGTGGCGCCCCCCCGGGCAGCCCCTTGACCTGGCCGATCTCATTGACCGGAGGAAACGGCCCCTACGCCGTTAGTGTCGATTGGGGTGACGGGTCGCCAACTGACCTACTTAGTGAAGCCAATAGCGGCACAATCAACATCAAACATACCTATAAGACAGCCGGTATCTACAAAGTGGTAGTTAAAGCGACAGACAAAAATGGCGCCGCCGCCTTTTTGCAGCTGGTAGCCCAAGCTACTGGAGCGACTCAAAATAACAGCAAAGGATCCAACAATTCACTGGTCCGTACCAATGTCTTATGGTGGCCAGCCCTGGTGATGATGCCGTTATTGTTCGCCGCATTTTGGGTCGGGCGTCGCCACGAACTGATTAGTTTGCGCCGCCAGCTGGAAAAATCTCGCGAAGAGGAGCGCTAGCAGCCGACTGCAGATTATCGCTCAAGGTGTTTGCTACAATACAGGCTGTCATGTCCCAAACTGTTTTTGTTGCTATGTCCGGCGGCGTTGATTCGTCTGTGACGGCTGCTCTATTAAAGCAGCAGGGCTACAAGGTTGTCGGTGTCTATATGAAAAATTGGAGCCAGGACCTGCCTGGTTTCATCTGTCCCTGGCGGGAAGACTATCAGGACGTCAAACGGGTGTCTGTGCAGCTGGGGATTGACCTGAGGCTGTATGATTTTGAGACTGAGTATCGTCACAAAGTTGTCGATTACATGGTTGCCGAGTACCGCGCCGGGCGCACCCCCAACCCTGATATCATGTGCAACCAGGAGGTTAAATTCAAACTATTTCTAGACACAGCACTGGAAGATGGGGCAGATTTGATAGCCACAGGCCACTATGCGCGAATAGCCTCTGCCAGTCACTTGGAAGCACCCCAGCTTCGACCCGGGCTTGACTCAGTGGCTGTCCCCAGGCAAGCCGCCAAGCTCAAGCTTCCTGGTCAAGCCTTACGTAACGAGCCCAGAGCTCTCTTTAAGGGACTAGATGAAAATAAAGATCAATCCTATTTCTTATACCGAATAACCGAAAAAGCATTGAACCGAAGCCTGATGCCGGTAGGTGAAATGAGCAAACCACGCGTCCGCCAAATTGCCTCAAAACTAAGATTGGTCGTTGCTGATAAAAAAGATAGTCAAGGAATCTGCTTTGTCGGCAAGGTCGGCATAAAGGAATTTTTACTCAATGAACTCGGCGAGCAGCCCCGCGGACCAATCATCGATCAAACTGGCAAAGAAATTGGCCAACACGACGGGGCGATCTTCTACACAATCGGCCAGCGTCATGGGTTAGATGTTGGCGGCGGACTACCGTATTACGTTAGCCGTAAGGATATGAAAACCAATTCTGTTTATGTAACCTCTGATCTCGACGACCATCAATTGTGGGTGAAAACGGTTAACCTGGAGTCCCTACACTGGATTAATCAAAAACCCATATCAAACAAGTCCTACCAGGTTCGACTGCGCTACCGCGGACCCCTGTTAGACTGTCGATACCATGACAATATGTTGAGTCTCGATGCTGCGCAGAGAAGCGTCGCTGCCGGCCAATCAGCCGTTATTTACGACGGAGAGCGAGTTGTCGGAGGAGGCATTATCAGCTAGCGGTCCAAGTCTGCTACAATTTGACAGATGACAGCCCAAGAAATTCGTCAGGCATATTTAGATTTCTATGTTGAACGAGCCCACAAGCTAATTTCCCGAGCTTCGTTGCTGCCGTATAACGACCCAACAACCTTATTTACTGGTTCGGGCATGCAGCCGCTCATCCCATATTTGCTGGGAGAACCACATGGCGACGGGGTAAGGTTGGTCAACAGCCAAACCTGTCTGCGCGCTCAAGACATCGACGAAGTTGGCGACAATCGTCACACGACGTTTTTTGAAATGCTTGGCAACTGGAGCCTGGGTGACTATTTCAAAGAAGATCAGATCGACTGGTTTTTTAGCTTTCTGACCGATGTGGTTGGCCTTGACCCCAACAAACTTTACGTTAGCTGTTTCATCGGCAGCCAAAAACACAACATTCCCAAGGACACAGACAGTGCTGAAATTTGGAAAAGATTGTTTCTTAAGAAAAAAATTGATGCCAAAATCGTTGAGGTCGGCAGCCAAGCCAACGGAGATAAAGTCGGTATGCAGGGAGGCCGGATCTTTTTCTACGATGACAGCGAGAACTGGTGGAGCCGGGGTGGCGGCTTGGATAAAACTCAGGTTGGCGAACCCTGCGGCCCCGACAGCGAAGTGTTTTATGATTTTGGTGAAGCATACCACGATTCTCGTTTTGGCCAACCGCACCCGGCTGGCGATTCGGGCAGGTTTATGGAAATCGGGAACCAGGTCTTTATGCAATACCGGCGCACCGAGACAGGCTTTCAGCCATTAAAGAAGAAAAATGTTGACTTTGGTGGTGGCTTGGAGCGGATTGCGGCGGCCGGTATCGACAATCCGGACGTTTTCAAAATCAGTTTGTTGTGGCCGATTATCGAAAAACTACAAGAACTAAGCGGCAAACAATACCAACAGCATACCGGGAGCATGCGGGTCATTGCCGACCATTTGCGAGCCGCTACTTTCTTGGCCCTGGACGGGGTCACTCCGAGCAACAAAGAGCAGGGTTATGTCATGCGGCGGTTGGTGCGGCGAGCAATTCGGCAGGCCTTTGAGCTGGGTGTTGAGCAAAATTTCATGGAAATCATTGTTGAGGTAATTGCCGATTTGTATCACAACAATCTCCCTGAAGTCGCTGCTAAGCGCTCCGATATCATTCAGGTGCTGATCAAAGAAGAAAAGGCCTTCCGACAGACCTTGCGAAAGGGGCTAGACGCCTTTAAACATGAATTTTATACCTTTCAAGGGGCAAGTTTTGATCAAGCACAAGGTAGGGGGCGACAGCCAAGGTCTCCGCTGGATTTGAAGTTGAAGCAAAATGCTGTTTTAACCGGCAGTATCGTTTTTAACCTCTCTGACACTTTTGGTTTCCCGGCAGAGCTAAGTTTGGAGGAGGCCTACAAGCGAGGCATTGACGTTGATGACAATTGGCGCGAGCAATTCGATGCCAAGCTACAGCAGCAGCGTATCCGCAGCCAAACAGCTGCCAAGGGAACGTTTAAAGGCGGATTGGCAGGTGATTCGTTGATTCACAAAAAATATCACACGGCGACACACCTCATGTATCAAGCGTTACGCGAGGTTTTGGGGGATCATGTCATCCAGAGAGGGTCTAACATTACTGAGGAACGGTTACGTTTTGATTTTAGCCACCCAGAAAAAATGACAGCCGATCAGATCAAACAGGTCGAGGCCGTTGTCAACCAGCAAATTGATAAAGATCTAAAAATTTCCTTCCAGGAGTACCCGACTCAGGTGGCAATAAAAGAGAAGGGGGCCTTGGGGCAATTTGGTGATCGCTACGGCGACACTGTCAAAGTGTACAAAATGATCGCCGACGGCGATGATAAGCCGTTCAGCTTTGAAATTTGCGGCGGTCCGCATGTCGATCACACCGCTCAACTCAAAGAGAGTGGCAAAAAATTCACAATCACCAAAGAATCATCAATCTCAGCCGGGGTTCGTCGGATTAAGGCCGTTTTGCAGTAAGCTATCTTTTATGGACCTCCAGCCTAGTGTCGCCAAATGAGCACTCGACAGGGAGTTATCAGCGTTTTTTCAGGTGTTGATGTGGTAGAATAATACTGTCTATGCTTAAGAAAATTAAAAGTGTTAGCAGCTCGGCAATTGGTCGGGCCCGAGCTGGTGCCAATAAGGCCTCGGCCGGCGTTCGCGGCGGCAAAAAAGGCGATCAGTACCTGGTAGCACTGGATATTGGCACTGAGTTTGTCAAAGCACTGATCGGTAAAGTGCGTGATGACAGCGAATTAGAAATTATCGGAGTTGGTCGGGCTCATCAAGCGTTGACCGATATGCAGGCTGGGGCGATAGCTGATATTGCTGGAGTGGTCGAAAATTGTGATAAGGCGCTGAATCAAGCCGAAGAGCAAGCCAAGGTCAGTGTTCGGACGGCTATCATCGGAATCGCCGGAGAACTAGTCAAAGGCACAACCACCACCGTTAGAGTTGCTCGAAAACAACCAACTAAGCCGCTGGATATAGCCGAAATGGAAAAAATCGTTAATCTAGTCCAAGACCGGGCTCAGTCCAAAGCCAAACAGCAGTTGGCGTGGGAGTTGGGTGGCAAAGAAGTCGAAGTTCGTCTCGTCAACAGTGCTCTGGTCAGCATCGAGATCGATGGTTACCCTGTCACCAATCCCATAGGTTTTCAAGGTAAAGATGTAGTTGTGCAGCTGTATACGGCCTTTGCGCCAATGATCCACATTGGTGCACTCGAAAAAACCTCCCAAGAACTCGATCTCGATCTGTTGGCGGTGGCGGCCGAACCGTTTGCTGTCGCTAGGGCGGTCATCGGCAACAATCCCAATCAGAGTCTCAGTGCAATTTTAATGGACGTTGGTGGTGGTACGACAGACATTGCAGTTATCAACGACGGCGGAGTGCAGGGTACGAAAATGTTTGGTATAGGCGGTCGCGCCTATACGCGGGCGGTTGAACGGGATTTGTCGGTCGACTTCGAGGCAGCCGAAGGTCTGAAAATCGGTCTCAGCACCAATCAGGTGCCAGCAGCCAAGCGCCCGGCCATCGAGGCGGCGCTGAGTAAAACGGCTGATGTCTGGGTCGGCGGCATCGAATTAGCTCTGAGCGAATTTACCAAACTCGATCATTTACCCCACAGAATGTTTCTCTGTGGCGGCGGCTCGTCGCTGAGCTTATTGATGGAGCGACTTGAGCAGACCGAATGGTATAAAACTCTGCCCTTTACCCGTAAGCCAAGCGTGCATCACATCCGGCCGGAACAGGTAGTTGGCATTTCCGACACCACAGGTGACGTAAGCGACCATACTTTCATCACGGCAATGGGATTGCTGAGAGTTGGCATGGACACCCTGCAGTTTAGTGGCGGACCAACTTCGATTCGGGATAAAATTGATAAAATGTTAAGCGTATAATCAAGTAGATATGGCAGATTCCGACAAAGACACTATTTACGTCGACATTGATGACGAAATTACCGGAATAATCGATAAGCTCAAAGGCAGTCGCGCCAAAGTGGTTGCTTTGGTTTTGCCGAAACGGGCAGCGGTTTTTCAGAGCATTGTCAACATGAAACTGCTTAAACGGGCCAGCGAGGACGCCAAAAAAAATCTGGTGCTAATCACGACTGAGGCTGGCTTGTTGCCGCTGGCTGGAGCAGCCGGGGTGCACGTTGCCAAAACGCTGAATAGTAAACCCGAAATTCCAGTTGGACCTATGGTCGATGAAGAAGCCGAAGAATCAATTGACGAGCTTTCAGGTGAACCAACAGACGATGCCCCCCTGGATACAAGTCAATCAGTTGGTGATCTGGCGGCACCGACTGCCGATGAAGTCGAAACTATCGAGCTGGACAATGACGAGTCACCGCTGGACGATGACACGCCGCTTAAGAAAGACTTTACGCCGCCCAATGCCAAGAAGGACAAAAAACTCAAAATCCCTAATTTTAATCGTTTCCGCAAGCTATTGATCATCGGTGGGCTGGTGTTAGTTGGTCTAATCGCCGGTTTAATCTTTGCAGCCATAGTTTTACCAAAAGCAACGATTGAGGTCAAAACTGACGCCTCAGCCTTTGACACTGAGCTTAACCTGAATCTATCGACAACTGCTAAGTCACTCGACAAAGAGACCAAGACGGTACCGGCCAAACTCGTCCAGCAGCAGAAAACCTACAGTCAACAGGTTGCCACCACGGGACAAAAGAATCACGGCAACAAAGCTAGCGGTAGCATATCAATCACCAACTGTTCCGATGACGCTACGCTCCCAGCCGGAACAGGCTTTAGCTCGGGAGGCAACACCTACATCAGCCAGTCAAGCGTGACGATTCCAGCCAGCAATTTCAACTCGCATGGCCAATGTAAAAACGATGGCAAAGCCAGTGTCAACGTTCTGGCCCAGAGTGGCGGAACCGCCTTCAACTTGCCAGCTGGTGCCAGCTTCTCGATTGCTGGTGGTTCAAGCGGTTTGTCGGCCCAAGGCGGAACCATGTCAGGCGGAACCGATAGTATTGTTCAGACCGTCAATCAGGGAGATATCAATAGCGCCAAAGCCAAAATCAATACCAGTGACCCAACTGTCAAACAGGCGCTTCAAGATCAACTCAAACAAGATAATTATTTTCCGATTGGTGCTACCTTCAGTGCCGGAACACCATCAGTTACTACCAGCGCTAATGTCGGCGATGCGGCCAGCAGCGTAACCGTAACCGAAGTGGTTACTTATTCCATGTTTGGAGTCCGGGAAAGTGATCTTAAAGCTTTGATTGACGATAGCGTCAAGTCTCAGATTGACACTTCCAAGCAGAAAATTCTCAGTGATGGACTTGATACTGCGACTTTCGCAGTCAATAACTCCACCGCCACAGGTGCTCAACTGACACTCCAGACCACTGCCACTGCTGGCCCTGATCTGGACATCAATGCTATCAAACGTGATGCCGCCGGCAAGAAGCCGAGTGCTGTTAAAGCTCAACTGACCAACAACCCCGACGTAACAGATGTTAACGTCAAACTCAGCCCCTTTTGGGTCAGTAATGTGCCGACCAAGACCAGCAAGATCAAAGTCGTAATCGCGAAACCCGTGTCAAAGGCAACTCCGGCTCATGACGACAATCAATAGCTCTCTGATCGCCCTTGACGTCGGTGAAAAGCGTGTCGGAGTGGCGATAGCTTCGTCGCAGGTTCGTTTGCCCAGACCGCTGGTGACCCTGAGCCGAGACGATGGTCTCTTTGGCCGTTTGGCCGGCATCATTAAAGACGAGTCGGTGACTGACATCATCGTTGGTCTACCGCGCGGGTTAGACGGTCAGAATACTCCTCAGACTAGCCTGACTCAGGTGTTCGCCGATAGCCTTGGCGAGCGGTTTAACTTGCCGATCCACCTACAGGACGAGGCGCTGACTACCAAAAAAGCCGAAACTGAGCTGTCTAATCGCAGAAAATTATATACCAGAGGTGAAGTTGATGCCCTAGCGGCTACTTATATCTTGGAAGATTTTCTGGTTCAAACTACCCGGGAGGTTGGCTAGTGGCCCGACGCTATCAAGCTAACAGCTCGCGACGGACGATACCGCGGCGGATCTGGCTACTTTTGGCCGGACTCGGGGTCGTAATAATTGTCGGGGCGTTGGCGGCCAGGCACGTTTATTATCTCGATCTGCGCCCGGTCAGCGCCAATCAAACCACCCAGCTTTTCGTAGTTGAACGAGGAAGCACCGTAAAAACCATAGCTGACAATCTCGAGAAAGCTCATCTGATAAGGAGTGCCTGGGCACTTGAGCTCTACGCCCATAGCAAGGAATTAGGCGCCAAACTTCAGGCCGGTACTTACGCACTTTCGCCTAGTCAGGGGACTGCCGCTATCGTTAGAACACTCAGCGGTGGCCGGGTCACAACCCGGCTAGTAACCATTTTGCCAGGACGACGGATTGATCAAGTTCGGGCCGATCTGATAAATGCCGGATTTTCACCGGCCGACGTCGACACTGCTTTAGACCCGGCTCAATACAGTGATTTACCGGCTCTGGCTTCCAAACCAGGGGGTATAAAAACTCTCGAAGGGCTACTGTGGCCCGACTCTTACCAAAAGGATCCTGCCACTTCGCCATCATTTATTATCAGGGAATCCTTGATAGAAATGGGCCAACGCTTGACAGCTGATGTCCAAGCGGCTTTTGCAGCGCAAGGATTGACCCCCTATCAGGGCATAACTTTGGCTTCTATGGTGCTCCAGGAGGTCAACAAACCGACTGACCAAACCCAGGTCGCCCAGGTATTTTTGTCACGCCTCAAGGGCGGTATGGTTCTGGGGTCGGACGCCACTTCTCGCTACGGCTCGATTATGGCTGGACAGACCCCTAGTCTAACCTACGACTCCCCTTACAACACTTATATCCATCAAGGACTACCACCAAGCCCGATCAGTACAATTAATGCCACATCGTTGGCGGCAGCCGCACATCCGGCCGCTACCGGCTGGCTGTATTTTGTCACTGGTGACGACGGAACAACCTACTTTTCGACTAATTTGCAAGATCATCAAGCCATGACAGCCAAGTATTGTCATAAATTGTGTAACAATTGACAGGGGTAGTACTGACTATTTGGGCTTGCATCAGTTGTTATGTTTGGTATAATTGTCGAGTAGCACGTTTCAGGGGCATCAATCTGTTAGAGCACTGGAAGCGCTACCCTAAATACGACATCAATACAGCCAGGCAATGTGTTTTTGCACCTCAAAGGCAATATCAACGTTCGTGTCTTAGGTAACGGCCGGCCCAGTTGGGCTTTTAGCCACGGAGCTTGTATCAGTACAAATCCAAGAACTTCAACGATCACTTCTCGGTTGGCAGCGCCTTACAGCGTTCGGACTGCTAGCTTCTATCACCGACTCCAAGCTAAACTTCGCCACAAATCAAATCGGCGACGTTTCTTTCGGGCTGGGTTATTGGTCTCTTACGGATTGATTTTGGTCGTCATTAGCGCGGTGGTGGTGTTGCAAAGTCCCCACCCTAGTGGGCTGACCAAATCAGCTGCTTTAGGGGTGGCCGACAACAGTATCAGCGCTAACCCGCTTGATCAGCTGTCATCGGCCGACATTGCGCTGACTGTTGCCCGGCTCAACAGTTTGCCTGAAACAACGGCAATTACCAACCAAGCCCAATCCCAAGCTGCCGATTTGGCGATGGCCTCTTCGAGTGACGGGGTTGTCAACAAGCCTCAGGTAGTCGCCACGGCGCTCAAATCGAAGGCCGATATCCAGAGTTATACCAGCGTTGCGGGCGATACTATCTCCAGTGTGGCCGCCAAATTTGGTGTTACCTCTGATAGTATTCGCTGGTCCAATGGCCTAAGTGGCGACGCGCTTAACCCTGGGACTCGACTGACCATCCCGCCCATCAATGGCATTGTCTATACCGTGAAGCCGGGCGACACTCCCGACAACCTGGCCGTTCAGTTCCACGCCAACAAAGACCAGATTATCGCCTACAACGACGGTGAGATCTCAGGTCTAAAGCCCGGGGAGCAAATTATCATACCTAACGCAACTCAAACACCCGCTGGTACTACCGCTGCATCAATCGCTCGAGGGACATTTGCGTGGGGTGGTAACGCGCCAATTTACGGCTCGAATGGCTATGACTATGGCTACTGCACCTGGTACGTGGCTACCCAGATTCCAGTACCGGCCAACTGGGGTAATGCCAGCAGTTGGGCCTACTATGCTGCCAGAAGTGGCTGGCACGTAAGTTCAACACCAACCGTTGGTGCTATTGCCCAAAGGGGCGGCGGCGAAGGACATGTGGGTATTGTGATTGGAGTTAATCCGGACGGCAGCATTGTTGTCCGAGATATGAACGGTGTGGCTGGTTGGGGCAGGGTCGGCGTTAGCACCAAATCGCCAGGCGTTTTCCAAAACTACATCACCCGGTAGACAGCCAAGTCATGGCGCCCCGCGCGGTGTAGTGCAGTCGGAGACAAAAGGCGTTAGACTATAGTTAATGAGTTTTGTTGATTCGGTTTCAGTGATTGTCGAAGCTGGCCGTGGCGGCGACGGCAAGCTGAGTTTTCGTCACGAAAAATTTGTTGATAAGGGCGGGCCCGACGGCGGCGACGGCGGCGACGGCGGCAATGTCGTGTTGACGGCTAGTCGCAACCAAAACACATTGGCAGCTTTTCGGCACCAGAAGGAACTTCGGGCTGAATCCGGTCAACCTGGAGGCAAGGCCCGTAAGCACGGCCGAAGCGCGGCTGACTTACAGGTCATGGTTCCGGTCGGTACCATGGCAATCGACCAAAACGGTACTTTGCTGGCCGACTTGGTTGAGGACGGCATGGCGGCGATTGTTGCACACGGTGGTCGCGGCGGTTACGGCAACGCCCACTTTGTCTCGTCTAGGCGACAATCGCCGAAGTTTGCCGAAAAAGGTGATCCTGGTGACAAAAAAACTCTTCAACTGGAGCTGAAAATGATTGCCGACGTTGGTTTGGTCGGGCTGCCCAATGCTGGAAAGTCGACGCTACTGAGCAAAATCAGCAATGCTCGACCAGAGATTGCGGACTACCCATTCACAACGCTAACCCCAAATCTGGGAGTGGTCGATGTCGACAGAGATACCAGTTTACTTTTTGCTGATATACCGGGGCTGATTGAAGGTGCCGCCAAGGGTAAGGGGTTGGGACATGATTTTCTGCGCCATATTGAACGAACAGCGGTAATCCTTCATTTGATAGACGCTTATCACGAAGATGTGGCCACAAGTTATCAAATCGTAAAGGCCGAGCTGGAATCATATCAACCATCCTTGATCAAACAACCCGAAATCATTGCTTTGACCAAGGTTGAAGGTCTAGACAATGAAATCATCGATGACCTGATGGTTCAGCTCGAGAAAGCCGCTGAACCCCAGACGCCAATTTTTGCCATTTCTGCTCACTCCAGCGAGGGACTTAAAGGTCTATTGTTTGCCATCAAAGAGGTGGTTCAAGCCGTCCGATCTCAACCAGATCTCGAGCCCGCTGAACCAGAGGTGCCGGTGTTGACGCTGGTTGACACCAGTGATGCCTGGGCAGTGGTTAAGAAACAAGCCGTCTTTTATGTCAGTGGCCAAAGGATTGAACAGTTTGGTCATCGCACCGACTTCGCCAACGAACAAGCGATCTATCGGCTGCGTGACATTATGCGACGACTAGGGATTACGCACGAACTGGTGCGCCAGGGCATTGAGCCCGGAGATATTATCCAGCTTGGTACTAACAGCCACTATCGGTTCAGTTATTAATTAGAGCGGCCATTTACCCTGAAACCAATAAATCTATTCCTGGGTGCTAAACTGATGAGTACCATGGCTGATAGTTTCTTTTTCTACGACTTGGAGACTTCGGGTTTTAGCCCGCGGTCGGCTCGAATCATGCAATTTGCCGGTCAACGAACTGACCTAGAACTACGACCAATTGGCGAACCCGTCAATGAACTAATTAAATTGACCAACGATATCTTGCCCGACCCCGACGCAGTACTGTTGACGAAGCTAACACCCCAAAAAACAGTCAATGAGGGTCTGACAGAAGCTGATTTTTTGCAGCTGTTTCAGCAGAAAATTGTTAAACCAGGAACGATATTTACCGGCTTCAACAATTTGCGTTTTGATGATGAGTTTATTCGTTTTCTTCACTACCGGAATTTTTATGATGCCTACGAGTGGCACTGGAAGAATGGATCATCACGCTGGGATATTCTCGATACCATTAGGATGACGAGAGCTCTAAAACCAGAGGGGATAAAGTGGCCGTTTGCTCCAGATGGTAAGCCATCGAACCGTCTTGAGTATTTGACCCAAGTAAACAAGCTGTTTCACGAGACCGCCCACGATGCCCTGTCCGATGTTAGGGCCACCATAGCTGTCGCCGACTTACTCAGGAAAAAACAGTCACAGCTGTTTGGCTTCCTGCTTGAACACCGCAACAAGCAAGCGGTTAAGAAGATTGTTGACAGTGGCAAACCCTTTATGTATAGCTCGGGACGTTATCCGAGCCAGTTCAGCCACACTACCGCTGCCGTCTTGTTGGGCCGGCATCAAGACCAAGACTACGCCCTGGTTTACGACCTTAGGCATGACCCGACACCATTCTTGGACATGAGTGTCGACCAACTGGTGGTAGCCTGGCAATACTCCAAGGACCCTGAAGCGCTCAGATTGCCGGTCAAAACGCTTAAATACAACCGCTGCCCAGCGATTCTGCCGGGCATTGTTAGTGATAAGTCGGCGCTTGAGCGCCTGAAGTTATCACGTGATACAATCGCGACCAATCTCAAGAAGGTCTCGAGGGTTGCCGGTAGCTTTGTTGATAAATTGTTCGATGCCGTGGCAGTCATGGACCAGAATCGGGTAAAAACCCAAATGGCCATAGTTGACAATCAACTTAATGTCGATGAGAGGCTTTATGATGCGTTCGTTAGCGGTCACGATAAACCGATCATGCGGGCTGTCCGATCGGCTAGGCCACAGGCTCTGACCAACTTTGAAGAAAAATTCCAGGATGCCCGGCTGAAAAATCTCTTGCCGCTGTATAAAGCACGCAACTACCCTCAGGCACTGACTGCCGAAGAACGCACTGCTTGGGAAGATTTTTGTACCAAAAAGCTATTTTCAGGCGGCTCAAATAGTCAACTGGCACGGTATTTTGCCCGTCTTGAGGAGCTGACCAAAACCAAAGTCTCGGACGAGCAACGCTATCTCCTCGAGGAATTGCAGCTTTACGGTGAGTCTATCGTGCCGACGGAAGTTGTCTAATGTGCAGCTGACTGGCGTCCGGTCCCACATCGGGCGGCACATCAATCAAGTTATGCCAGGCTTGAGAAATTTGGGCTCGAAAGACTCTGGCGCAGACGATTAAGACAAGCATCAGGCCTAGCCAGGCTTGAAAAGAGAGTTGAATATTAGTCCCAGGGATAAGACCTAGGACGAGAAACGAGTACATGTGGTGCCCCTTTTTTCGTGCTTTGCTTTGAATTATACATCTTTTTGTAGGCATGTCAATAATATGAATTAAAAGCTTTAGCGTGATTGCTTGATATTTGCTCCTAGGATTTAGTGCCACGTCGTCAAAGATTGTGGAAAATGCAACACCACAAATTTGCACTTTGAGCAAATGCCGACATACAATACCTAAATGGGTGTGGCACAAGCTTTTAGAAAGTGAGTAATTTGTGGCCAAACTCAATAATCCTGATACCAGACATCGCATCAGAAAATCTTCCCGCAGTGAACTCAAAACTCTGAGACAGGATCATCCGCGCGTCTTTGTGCCAAGTGTCAGAGTAGTCCGTTGGCTGATGCTTGAGGGCGATGGAGCCAAAGAATATTCGAAAGACATACACAAAGGTCTTGGCAAACGGCTAAGACATCGGAAAAGCAGTTACCGCGTTCTGAACCCCCAGCAGATCGGGATTACCTTACTTGATAGTGCCCAGCTGCCGAATTTGACAAACAATCACCGTAGTCAACGTAAACACAAGGACATCCAAAGATTAGCGGTAGATTTACGCCAGCTTTGGCTGGAAAAACTTGGCTGTATCTCCGAAGATATGGTGGTGCACGGAGGGATGGTCGACACTACAGTCATCTCCCACCCGAAAAAAAGATATAAATCGGTCAATGCCGTCGGAGTCCAACCGCAAAATTGCCCGGCACCAAAACCCGATCTATCATTGATAGCCGAGCCAACACGAGCCACAGCTTCCGGGATCTTGGTCGCCGAAAGGCAACTGTTTGTCAGTGCCTTTAGAGACTATTTTGATTATCGAAAAAGGCGAGACGGAGGGTCTGAAACAAATGACCTATCCCCTGGAGTTGCCAAAAAGGCACTTTCCCCGCAACCAATTATTCCACTACTGACGAATTCCAGACCACCGCGGGAAAAGGACTTGCGTGACATCCAAGGAGTGGTTGACCAGGCACTACCGGAAGCGTTAACCTTTAGCGATCCTGAAATAGCGGTTACCTACGCGACCATCAGCGAGACTACGGGTCGTCAATCGGTACAAACAGATATCATCGCTATGCACAGCGATCTGCCCGAGGCTTACCGATCATTATTGGCCGCATAAGGGGGTCGATTTATTATCGGTTTTGCTGTATAATTTATCGACTTGACTAGGGGGAGGTGTTAGTGGCAGAGGCAATTGTTGTTAAGGGCGCGCGCGAACATAATTTGCAAAATATTGACGTCAGTATTCCGCGCAACAAGCTGGTGGTAATCACCGGCTTGAGTGGTTCTGGAAAATCCAGCCTGGCCTTTGACACTATCTATGCTGAAGGTCAGCGGCGTTATGTTGAGTCGTTGAGCTCATATGCCAGACAATTCTTAGGTTTGATGGAAAAGCCAGATGTCGATCAAATCGACGGGCTGAGTCCGGCCATATCGATCGATCAGAAGTCGACTTCGCGCAATCCACGTTCGACAGTGGCAACCGTGACTGAGATTTACGACTATCTCAGGTTACTTTTTGCGCGAATCGGCACGCCTCATTGTCCGGTCGATGGCCAAGCCGTCGTCAGACAAACCAGTCGGGACATTATCGACCAGGTTACTGTCAAGACCGCCGGTCTGCGGTTACTGGTCCTGGCGCCAATTATTATCGATAAAAAAGGTGCTTTTGAGCATATTCCAGAACAGTATCAGCGAGCCGGATTTGCACGAGTAAGAGTTGACGGAGTGATCTATGCGCTTGACGAATTTCCAAAGCTTGATAAAAATTATCGTCACCGGATTGAAATCGTAGCTGACAGACTGGTCAATAATCAAGATAATCGAAATCGGTTGGTCCAATCTATCGAGCAAGCACTAGAAGTTGCCGAAGGCAAGCTGACGATCCTTGACTCTGACAACCAGGCCAGTTGGACCTATAGTTTGATGTACGCTTGCCCAGCACATCCCGAAATCACTATTCCCGAACTCGAGCCGAGAACTTTTAGCTTCAACAGCCCTCAAGGAGCTTGCCCAGTCTGCACTGGTCTCGGTAGCCGGCTCGAGGTAGACCCCGATCTGGTCATCCCAAATGGAAAATTGACCATCGCTGAAGGCGCAATCCGTCCATATAATCGGATCAATGTTGATAATTGGTACATGAAAAAACTAGCCGCGGTTGCCGAAAAAAATAATTTTAGCCTGCAGTTGCCGACGAGCGAGCTGACAGAGCAGCAATTGGAGTTGATTCTCTATGGCACCGGGCCAGAAAAATACCGAGTCAGCTTAGGCATGGGTCGAAGCTTTGAAACGACATACGAAGGCGTTATTCCCAATCTAGAACGTCGCCACAAAGAAACCGATAGTGATTTCGTGAGACGTGATATCGAAAAATTTATGCAAGAAAAGCCCTGTCACGCCTGCCACGGACTGCGCTTAAAGCCAGAAGTACTGGCGATAACTGTTGATAAAAAATCAATCATGGACATTTGCCGTCTGTCGATCGACGACGCTCTAAAGTGGTTTGTCGGATTGAAGCTCGATGCTACCCAGGCCAAAATCGCTGAAATGATCCTTAAGGAGATTCGGGCTCGACTTCAGTTTCTTCGGGACGTCGGCCTTAATTATCTTAACTTGTTGCGCGCGGCAACCACACTTAGCGGCGGTGAAGCTCAGCGTATTCGTCTGGCAACCCAGATCGGTTCAGGACTTATGGGTGTGCTCTATGTACTCGATGAGCCAAGCATTGGCCTGCATCAGCGCGATAACGACCGCCTGATTCGGACCCTCAAGCATCTTCGCTCACTGGGTAATACCGTTATCGTGGTCGAACATGATGAAGAAACAATTCGCACCGCCGATTTTTTGTTAGATATCGGTCCTGGAGCTGGTGTTCATGGCGGAAAAATAGTTGCGGCCGGCCCGCCAGAGGCTGTTATTAAAAACAAGCGTAGCATAACCGCCCAATACCTCTCGGGTTCAAAAAAAATCGCTATACCCCGAAAGCGGCGACCGGGCAACGGCAAATCGCTCAAGATTGTCGGGGCTAGGGAGAATAACCTCCAGGACATTACCGTAGCAATCCCCCTGGGTAATCTGGTGGTAGTTAGCGGCGTCAGCGGCTCAGGCAAATCCAGTTTGATAAATGATATCCTAGCCAGAGAACTTTTGGCTCGGCTGCACCGCGCCAGTACCGTACCTGGCCGTCACGATGACATCGAGGGTATCAAGCAACTAGACAAAGCGATTATTATCGATCAATCGCCGATTGGCCGGACGCCGCGCAGCAACCCGGCGACTTATACAGGGTTATTTACGCCAATCCGCGAATTGTATGCCAGTATGCCCGAAGCCAAACTTCGCGGCTACAGCCCGGGTCGATTTAGTTTTAATGTCAAAGGTGGACGCTGTGAAAACTGCTCAGGCGACGGCATAATAAAAATTGAAATGCACTTTCTGCCTGATGTTTATGTGCCTTGTGAGGTCTGTCACGGCAAACGCTATAACCGCGAAGCGCTAGAAATACACTACCGCGGCAAAACTATCAGTGATGTTTTAGAAATGACCTGCGAACAAGCACTGGAATTCTTTGCCAATCAACCCGCGATTGCCCGAAAGCTACAGACGTTGGTCGAGGTCGGGCTGGGGTATATCACGCTTGGTCAGCCGGCGACAACCCTCAGCGGCGGCGAAGCTCAGCGCATCAAACTAAGCACCGAGCTCAGCCGCCGACCAACCGGCAGGACATTATATATTTTGGACGAGCCGACTACCGGGCTGCATATGGCTGATGTCGATAAGCTACTAGGCATGTTGCACGCCTTAGTCGAGGCCGGCAATAGCATGGTGGTGATTGAGCATAACCTAGATGTCATCAAAAACGCTGACTGGTTGGTTGATATGGGTCCCGGTGGTGGCAACGCTGGCGGCCAGATTATCGCCGAAGGCACACCAGAACAGGTGGCCAAGGTGGCCAATAGCTATACTGGTCAGTACCTAAAAAAGCTGCTCAAATGCTAATCGCTGTCTTGCCGTTTTTGACGCTGTCGGCCAATCACTGCCAGCACCAGATGGTAGACAGTCGGACCGAGTGTTATCAGCATGGCCCCCCCGACCGCCAATAATATGTAGTTGTCGATGTTTGGAATCTTTGTGCCGAACCAAAAGCCGATCATAGTGATGATAACCGCCCACGCAATGTCGCCAATAGCGTCATAAACAAAGAACTTTCGATAAGGCATATGTGCGATACCGGCCACGGCTGGCGCAAAAGTTCTGACGATCGGCACAAAATGAGCCAACAACATGGTCCGGCTGCCAAAGCGTTTGTAAAAATGTTCAGACCGCTGGACGTATTCTTGCCGGAAAACTAATCCATCCCGTTTGTGAAACAAACCGCGGCCATAGCGTCGACCGATGTGATAGCCAAGATTATCGCCGGCAATAGCCGCTAGGGCGATTACGCCGATAGTTAGCCCAAGCGGTAGTTTACCCTGGGCGGCAAATATACCGGCACTGAGCAACAGGGTATCACCTGGAAAAAAGAAGCCGACAAACATGCCTGATTCGCCGAAAATAATAGCCGCGATCAGCACAAGGCCTCCGGCCTGAATGATTTGGGTGACATCAAACATGCCTCTTTAGCTTAGCCTTTTGTGCTCGTAGCGTCTAGCCAGATCTGTTATACTGGTCACTAAGAGTAGGAGATATTACAAAATGGCACAAGACGCTATCAGTCTGACCTTGGAGTCGCGTGACGTCACGGGTAAGGCAGTCAAACATTTGCGCAAAGCAGGTATCATTCCGGCTGTAATTCACGATCACGGAAAAAATTCGGTGATCGTTCAGGGTGACTCAGTCGAACTAGGTAAAGTATTTAAAAAAGCTGGTAAACACCACCCGATAATTCTCAAGACTGGAACTCAAACCTACACGGCACTTATCAAGGCGGCAGCCTTTGACCCCAAGAAACACTTGTTGACTCACGTCGTGTTCAATGCGGTTGATGCCAACGAAAAAGTAGAAGCCGAAATACCGATTCAAGCTCGATTTGACGAAGGTAATGAGGCTTCTCCAGCCGAGCGATCCGGTCTATTGGTGCTGAGCCAGCTTGAGACAATAAATGTAGCAGCAGTACCGAGCATGCTGCCAGAAGTGCTATATTATGACGCCGAGAAGCTTATCGAAGTCGGTGACCATATTTCGGTCAGCGATGTCTCCATTCCTGAGGGTGTTGAGGTCAAAACTGACTTAAAGCACTCCGTCGCGACGGTCTATGAGCCGAGTGCGCTGCAGGCCGCTAACGAAGCCGCCGGTGGTGATGCCGAGGAGGTCAGCGAAGAACTACCGCCCGAGGGTGAAACGGGTGAAGCTGAGGAGACGACCGAAGACAGTGCCGAGTCGGAGGCCGAAGCTTCGGCCGACGAGACTTGATAAAAATCACTTTGCAGTCTGGGCAAACTGTAAGATAGGCCGATATTTTTCCAGATATGCTTTTCAAAGGGCAATAAATTAGCGACGGCTGACGAGGGTCGCCGTTGTCTTGGGAATGGCGCCATCGTATAATACGAAGTCACTGCTAGCTGTAGCTACATTCAATAACTAGCTGACGAGCCAACCATGGAAACTAGTCCACTGCAAACCGAAAATGACGCCGAAAGGCATGGCCATGAAGCGCATCAAAAACGAGCCGAAACCCTAGGATCTCTACTTATTGACAATCCGGCTAATAGGCTCGAGACCATTGCTTCTCGGACAGGGCTTTCCGCTAACCAGCTCCACGGAAAGAGACCGCCGCCGGAAAAAATAGGTCATGTCATAGTTGGCGCCGAGCGGGCCGCGTCAGACACTAAGGATAAAGAAAATTTAGGTCGCCAACCTCATCTGGCCAATATTGATACCATGAACCGGTTTGATTTGCTGCTCTTAAGTCAAGAGATAACAGTTGGCAACACCAGTTTACGCCAAATATTCGAGACCCATCTAATTGGCGAAAATGGTTTGCGCCGATTGATTGCAGAACACCTAAGGGGCGGTGATGTCAAGCGAGCGATGCGGCAAGAAGTTCTGGAGCGCGAGATTGATTTTGAGCGCGATCCCGTGCTGCGCGACCGCGCCGGAGCCGGATCAACTAGCTCGGCGCCGGTCTCGGCGACACTTGATAGTCTGATCGAGAAAGTCAGCGGTGTGCTCGGCCAGAGTCCGATGCCAAAACCATCAATCAACAAGCTGGCATCGCTACCACCCTCATCTCGAGACGTACCTAATCGTCGTCGTTTGCTCGATGTAATTATTATCTTTGTGATCGTTATTTTGCTGACTTTGGTGATTATTCTAGCCACCTCAAAACATTAACTTTCGGTATAATATCAGGACATGGATAAGGTGATACTGTACTATCTGTTTACGCCGCTATCGGATCCGGAGGCGATCCGTTTGTGGCAACGAACACTTTGTCAGTCGCTGGGTCTCAGTGGGCGAATCCTGATTGCCGATCACGGCATCAACGGAACGCTCGGCGGCGAAGTCAGTCAGCTAAAACGTTATGTCAGTGCCACCAAGAGCTACCCAGCTTTCAAATCAATAGTTTTCAAATGGAGCGAGGCTGAAACCGAGCCTTTTTCGAAACTGATTGTCAAAATCAGGCCAGAAATAGTCACCTTTGGTGTACCAAAGCGTATCGAAGTCACCGATCATGGAATTGTCGGTGGTGGCCAGAAACTAAAGCCGCATCAGGTCAATCAGATGGTGGCTGAGCGCGGTGACGAGGTAGTATTTTTTGACGGGAGAAATCGCTACGAAGCTGAGATTGGCCGATTCAAAAATGCCATTGTGACAGATGTTAACCATACTCGTGAGTTTAAACAGGCACTGAAGGATCCGTCGCTGGAACCCCTCAAGCACAGACCAATTATTACCTACTGCACTGGCGGCATTCGTTGTGAAGTTTTAACCGTCTTGATGAAAGATGAAGGATTTAAAGAGGTTTACCAGATTGATGGCGGTATTGTTAAATACGGCCAAACTTACAAAGATGGCGGATTGTGGGAGGGCTCGCTATATGTCTTCGATGGTCGTATGGACACCAAATTCAGCGATCGGGCCAAGGATATCGGTAGCTGTGTTTATTGCCGATCTAAAACCAGTAATTACGACAATTGTGTTGATGCAGATTGCAATAAACTAGTTTTAGTCTGCCAAAAATGCCGAGAACAAAATCAGTATTGCCCGAAGCACCCCGTCAGCACTGAGAAGAAGTATTAAAAACTTTCATACTTCGATCAGCCAAGGGCTTGATGGCCCATCATCGGTTCAAAAATAGGTTAACTCAGAGCGGGAGTTATAATATTTTTGTGAACGACACAATACGCGCTAAACTGGCTGAATTACCAAAATCCCCGGGAGTATATTTTCACAAAGATAAAACCGGAGCAATTATCTATGTTGGTAAAGCGGCGGTGCTCAGAAATCGGGTTCGTCAATATTTTCAGCAATCTCGCAACCGTGACCCCAAAACCGAGGCCTTAGTCAGAGAAATAGTTGATGTCGACTGGATGGTCGTCGATAGTGAGCTTGAGGCACTGTTTTTAGAAGCAGAGATGATTCGTCGTTATCTGCCACGCTACAACATCGATCTTCGCGACGATAAATCGCCAAGTTATATCAGGATAGATTACGACAGTTATTATCCAACCGTGTCAACTACGCGGCGTCCGATGGACGATGGAGCTCGATACTTTGGTCCATATTCTAGTACTGTTGCTGTCCGGCAATCGCTGAAACTTTTGCGGCGAGTTTTTCCGTTTGCAACTAAGCGTCCCATCGGACAAAAACGAGTCAATTTGCACTATCACTTAGGGCTTGATCCGGGACTGGAGGAGGGTCGAACCAGCCTCAAAGACTACCGCGCCAATTTGCGGCGGCTGATTGCCATTATCCAGGGCAAACGAAAAAAAATCATTGCTCAACTGGACAAAGACATGAAACGAGCTGCCAGAAATGCCGAGTTTGAAAAGGCCGCCAGTCTGCGCGACCAATTGTTTGCTCTTCGCGGGCTCGACAGCCAGGTGATATTTAGTGATAAAGAATTTCTGGACATCAGCAAGGACCACGCACTCAATGAACTGGTTCAAATTCTGGGGTTGGCCGAATTTCCTCAGCGGATCGAGGGCTATGATGTCAGTCACCAGCAGGGCAAAGATGTGGTTGCCAGTATGGTCGTGTTTACTAATGGCGTCAGTAATAAAGCCGAGTATCGCAAATTCAAAACCAGACTTGACCACAACAATGACTTTTACAATATGAACGAAACATTGAAACGGCGCTTAAGCGACAAAAATCTCAAGGCCTGGGGGCGCCCGCAATTGGTCCTGATCGACGGAGGAAAAGGCCAACTAGAGGCCGCGATCTCAGCTCGCGATCAACGTGGTTGTTCGAAGATTCCTTTCATCGGACTGGCCAAGCGCCGAGAACAGCTGGTAGTTCATAATACCAAGTCAAAAATAAAACTTAACGCGTTAACTATTCAAAAATTGGGCGGCTTTACTGAGGTCAGTCAAGATTTTACATTGATAGATCTGCCCAATAACACCAATTTAGTCAAGCTTTTGCAGCGGATTCGCGACGAGTCCCATCGTTTTGCGCTCAGCTACCACAGCACTCTTAAGGGTCAACGCCAGACGGAGTCCTTACTTGATAAGGTGCCAGGCATTGGCCCGGCAACTCGCAAAAAATTGCTTCGACATTTCGGTAGTTTACAGGCTGTTAGGCGGGCAGAAGTTGAAGAATTATCACAACTGATAGGCACCGAGAAAGCCCAGCTCCTGAGACGCCACATCGGCGTGTCTTAGTCTCAGAGTACTCGCTAGGAAGACATTTTTGCTATACTGAATGATTGATTATGAAGTCACATTTTAGTAGCGGCTTTTTTAAGGCCAATCGACGCCGACTGCGTGAATTGATGACGGGCACGGCACCGATAGTTATGACAGCCAATGGCTTGTTGCAGCGCGGAGCCGACATTAATTTCGTGTTTGCTCAGGACGCAAACTTTTGGTATCTGACTGGCATTGACGAAGCTGACATCGTTGCGGTGATTGACCAAGACGATGAATACTTGATCATACCCGAACGGACGATCAGCAGACAGGCTTTCGAAGGATCAATCGATAGTCAAGAACTACAAACACGCTCAGGTATTCCGGTTTGCTACAGCCAAGAAGAAGGTTGGGAAAAATTGCGTCGACGGATAAAAAGGGTTAGCCACGTTGCGACCGTCGTAGCGCCTGAGCCTTATATTTCACAATTCGGGCTTTTCACTAATCCGGCTCGCGCGGTATTGGGACAAAGGCTATTAGCCATCAATAAAAACTTGGAACTGCTCGACTTGTCATCTCACTTGGCCCGGATGAGAACCGTCAAACAACCCTCTGAACTTGCGGCTATCGAGCAGGCGATTCAGATTACTGCCGATAGTCTCAGCGACGCCTTACGGCCGTCCCGTTTAAGGCATTATCAGCACGAATATCAGTTGGAAGCCGCGATCTCGGCTGGCTTTCGCGAGCGCGGCGCCAGCGGTAACGGCTTTGAGCCGGTTGTCGCCAGCGGGGCTCGCGCCTGCACGCTGCACTATACGGCAAATAATCGACCACTTGAGCCCAATAGTCTGGTGGTGCTCGATGTTGGTGCTGAAATCGAGCACTATGCAGCCGATATTTCTCGGACTATAGTGATCGGTCGAGCCACCAAGCGTCAGAAAAATGTTCACCAAGCTATCCAAGAAATTCAAAACTTCGCAATCGACCTGCTCAAACCGGGGGTATTGATGCGGCAGTACGAGGCGCAAGTTGAGCGTTTCATGGGAGAGAAGTTTCGTAACTTGGGTTTGATCAAAACTATCGATTCAGCTGCCATTCGCGAGCTTTGTCCGCAAGCATTTTCACATTTTCTGGGATTGAATGTTCACGACGTTGGCGACTACCGACTCCCGCTCGAGCCTGGCGCGGTCTTGACAGTTGAACCGGGGGTATACATCAAAGCCGAAGCAATCGGCGTCCGCATCGAAGACGATGTCTTGATTACTGAAACAGGCCACAAAGTCCTTAGTAGCGGTTTGCCTCGTACGCTAGGCTGACCTACAATACCGTTAATGCAGCGACCAATACCGCTAATCAACCGACCTTTTTTTCGTTTTCTGACACGCTGGATGGTCTGTAGCCTGGGCCTTTGGATCGCCGCCGGTCTTCTGGGTTCAAGCATCACTTATGACAGCAAAGTCGGAGTCATCATCGTTGCCGGACTTCTGCTGGCCATCATCAACACAGTGATAAAACCAATTTTGATTATCTTTTCATTACCGGCAATTGTTTTGACGCTGGGGTTGTTTATGATCCTGATCAACGGCTTGACTGTGTTTATCGCTAGTAAATTGTATGAACCGTTGCAGATAACGAATTTCTGGGCAGCGGTTTTTGCCGGTATGGTGATTGGTCTGGTCAACTTTTTGGTCAGCGCCATACTCAAAGAACTGAAGTGAACCGCCATCACGGGGGCTTCAACTAACCTACCAAACGGATAACTTGCTTGATGGTTTTGACGGGTTTGACAGCCCCGTCCTTCATGCGGGATAATAGACGGGTGAGCATCTACAACTATCTAACCATTGGCTCCATGTTGCTGATGACTTTTCTGATACTTATTCAGACCCGCGGTGCCAGCTTGGGGGCCGGTCTCGGCGGTGCTGGGGAAGTGAATACTACCAGGCGCGGTACTGACAAGACAATTTTTCAATTGACGATTGTCTGTGCCACGGTGTTTAGCTTGTCGTTGATATTTGGCGCATTGGTGAAATAGCCAAAAAAATTCATGCGCTTCAGATTTTTCAGGATGCGTTTTCGTCGTCGTTTGCGGGCTCAGCAACAACAAGTTGAAGCGCTCGGTAGCACTGCCGAACGTCATTTCGAACAAAATGTCTTGCACCGTCTGGACAGATTGGTTCCGGTGCGCCGGTTTGTCATCACCTGGCTGGTGTTGATCATGCTGATTATCGGCGGACTGATCGCTCAAAATATTGCTCTGAGCAACCACTACCAAACATTGCGTCCGGTACCGGGGGGCGTATACAACGAAGGTATTTTGGGGACATTTACCAATGCCAACCCGATATATGCTACCAACGATGCTGACAGCAGCGTCTCTCGATTGGTCTTCTCTGGGCTCATGCAATACGACCAGCACAATCGCCTCGTCGGAGATCTGGCCAGCAGCTACAGTGTCGATGACCACGGGCAGGTTTACACCCTGCACCTTCGACCTCATCTGTCTTGGCATGACGGCAAAGCCCTGACCAGCAAAGACGTGGCCTTCACTTATCATTTGATCCAAAACCCAGACACACAATCGCCGCTCAGAAGTAACTGGCAAGGGATTGACGTCAGTGCTCCAGACCCCCAAACGGTGGTCTTCAAATTGCCAAGTCCCTTGGCCTCATTTGTTTACAACCTGACCAATGGCATAGTTCCGGAGCATGCTCTTAGATCGGTTGCTCCCAGCGACTTGCGCTCATCGGATTTCAACACAGTTCATCCGATTGGCGCTGGGCCATTCAAGTGGCGCTCAATTCAAGTAACTGGCAGCGAACCAGCCAAAGCTCAAGAACAAATTGCCCTCGAAGCCTTCGATGCCTATCAGCCGTTGACTCCTAAACTGCAGGCTTTCAATGTTCATGTCTACGCCGACAAAGACCAGTTGATTGATGGATTGAAATCCGGGCAATTGACGGCCGCCGAGGGCCTCAGCAATGTTCCGAATGATCTCGCTGGCCAGAAAAATCTGCTAACCAATAATCTTATGCTGAATGCCGCGACAATGGTTTTCTTTAAGACCAGCAGTGGTGTGCTGTCTGATAAGGTGGTTCGACAGTCTCTCGTAGAAGGAGCAAATGTACCAAAGATTATTGAACAATTGGGATACCAGACATTACCAGTCCGTGAACCGATTTTGGCTAGACAGGTTGGTTACGACCCGAGTTTGAAGCAGACTGGCTATGATTTGACTGCCGCTAAAAAACTACTAGACGCCAATGGCTGGATCATTGGGGAGGGAGGTTTTCGCCATAAAGGCGGCCAAACATTGCGCTTCAGTCTGGCTGGCATTGATACTGCCGAACATCGTCAAGTTGGACAGCAGCTGCAAAAACAATGGCGGCAGTTGGGCGCCGATCTGCAGCTGCGATTTCAGGATAGTAATGATTTTCAGAGTACACTTAACTATCATAACTATGATGCCGTGCTTCATGGCATCGACATAGGTGTCGACCCTGATGTTTTCGTTTATTGGGACAGTTCTCAGGCCGATGCCAGGTCAGACCATCGGCTTAACCTCTCAGAATACAAAAACCCTACCGCCGATGCCTCCCTTGAGGCAGGCCGCACCCGGTTGGATCCCAGTTTACGGGCGGTCAAATATCGACCGTTTCTGGAGGCCTGGCAACAGGATAATCCAGCCCTAGGGCTTTATCAGCCGCGGTTACTTTACCTGACGACACTGCCGGTTTTCGGGCTTCCATCGCAGTCTATCAACACCACAACCAATAGGCTAAATAATGTCCAAAATTGGGAAATTCGGCTTGCCAAAGTGACCAATTAACAAGTCAACTCACCATCTTAAACATCGTCGGACCGGTCCAAAAATGCGGAGAGTCGAGACAGAGCTCATTACCTTGAGTTTTACGGCTAAAACAGATACGATAGTTAAGCCCTTTACCCCAAGATAAACGCGGATGTGGCGGAATTGGTAGACGCGCTAGCTTCAGGAGCTAGTGAGCATTACGCTCGTGGAGGTTCAAGTCCTCTCATCCGCACCAGGCTCCAAAGAGACATTATTAGGCCCTTGTTTAAGGCTCAGGAGATCGTCCTTACGGCCAGTCAATGTACTAGCGCCAAGCGCCAACTTTTCCTAGCGCTGAAGCTTGCTTAAGAGCATAAGCCAGAAGAGGCCGATTTATGCTATCATGTCAGCAAGAAACTATGAGGGATTTTTTGAAGGGCAGTAACGCTTATGAGTAGGGTTGCGCACTATCTGCAAGAGCATTTAGTGGGTGAAGTCATGACAAGCACCGACGCTCGGAGATATTTTTCGACCGACGCCAGCATCTTCCAGCTGGCACCGGCTCTAGTAGTCTATCCGCGCAACGAAAACGATGTCCGCAAGTCGGCCCGATTTACCTGGCAACTAGCCGAACGGGGGCGAATCATCCCGATAACTGCTCGAGGAGCAGGTACCGATCAAGCCGGCGCGGCGCTGGGCAGTGGCATTATGATCGTTTTTCCGGCTCACATGAATCGCATTTTGGAGCTTGATACCAAAACCAACACGGTTACGGTAGAGCCAGGTATCATGTACGGAAAGCTCCAGCAAACTTTACAGACTCACGGCAGATTTCTACCACCTTATCCAGCCTCTTTAGAGTACTCAACTATTGGCGGCGCGGTCGCCAATAACGCCAGCGGTGAACGGTCTGTCAAGTACGGCGACACTCGTAGTTATGTCCAAAGTCTGCGCGTCGTGTTGGCTAATGGCGAAGTTATCGAAACCAGTCGCTTGAGTAAGCGGGAACTGGGCAAAAAGCTTGGCCTGGCAACTTTCGAGGGCGAAATCTATCGCTCTGTCGATACGCTGCTCGAAGAGCAGCGCCAACAACTCGAAAACCTTGAACGGGGCGTTGCCAAAAACAATGCTGGCTACAACCTCCTCGGCATCAAGCGCCGCGATGGCAGTTTTGATTTGACGCCGCTGTTTGTTGGCAGCCAGAGCACACTGGGTATCATTACAGAGATTGTCCTGACGACAGAGCCGCATAACCCCCAAACTACCCTGATCATGGCGTCATTTGACAGCTTGGAGCAGCTGCAAAACGCCGTCAACGAGCTATGTGGACTCTCTGAAAGGCCAAGTGCGATTGAGTTCATCGATGGTTCAGCGTTGGCACAAGTCCAAGCCCTAAATCCCAATCAACTCAAAGAGGTTTTGCCGCCACCGTTTCCGAAAGCTGTCTTAGTGGTGGAGTTTGATAGCGCTGATCGATCTCAGAAAAAATTAACCAAAAAAGCCCATAAAATTTTTGAGAAATACGCGGTCAATCAACAACAGGCTACCGAACCGGAGCAACAGCAGCAGCTCTGGAAGTTGCGCGAATCGGTGGGCTCGCTACTCAGTCATAATGACGGGCTGCTCCGAGCGGTACCGATTATCGATGACGCAGCCGTACCGGCTGATCAGTTGCGTACATATCTCGAGGGAGTATATAAAATTCTCGAAGCCAATGGTGTCAAACCGGCGCTCTGGGGGCACGCTGGTGATGCCACCTTGCACCTCCTGCCACGCATCAATCTAGGGCAGGTTGGTGACCGCCAAAAAGCTTTTCGTTTGCTGGATGAGTTTCACAAGCTGGTCCTTAGCCTAGGTGGAACAATCAGTTCGGAGGGTGGCGATGGACGAATCCGAGCGCCGTATCTCGAAGCACAATTTGGCAGCGAGAGCTATGCCTTACTCCAAAAAGTAAAAACTATTTTTGATCCGTACGGAACGCTGAATCCGGGCGTCAAATTCGGCAGTTCTATCGATGATCTCAAAGCTATCGTTAGATCTGACTATGGCTTTGACCATCTCTATGACCACCTGCCGCGGAGCTAAGTGCGACTAGACCTTGGGTCCACTTGAGTTTTCGAGTCAAAACAGATACGATAATGTGGTATTTGCACGCGGACGTGGCGGAATTGGTAGACGCGCTACCTTGAGGTGGTAGTGAGGCAACTCGTGGAGGTTCAAGTCCTCTCGTCCGCACCACGCGTTTCCAAAAGCCAAACTTAACAACCAAGCAGTAGTCAGCAGACCATGTCAGGCGAAGCTGTCTGCTTATCAAAGCCCGGGTGATTAGCTCAGTTGGCTAGAGCACCTCGTTTACACCGAGGGGGTCGGGGGTTCGAATCCCTCATCACCCACCAATATGAGAGCCCCGCGAAAGCGGGGTTTTCATATTGAACGATGTTAAGACAATGACCTTCGTTAAGAAAGTGAATCGAGAGCTTAGCCGAACGGATGGGTTAGCCGCCACAAAAGAGGCGGCGGCGCAGCGGCTCGCTGCAATTGGGCTGTCACGGATTGGATGTCACCCGTGGCTGGACTGCGCACCGTGATCGTGCCGACAGGCTGCCCAGTGGAAGTCTGGTAAGCTATCTGGCGCAGGTTGGTCTGGAGTTTAGGTCTGTCGCGGGTAGTGGAGGCTAAAGCTAAGTTATTGCTTGTGATTACCGGTAGTCGTCCTCCCCACGGCAAGGAATAATAACCGACAACCCCACCCTTGGCAGCTACCTGAGACACAATTAAATCGTTCTGGCCATTGGTGACTAAGTTGAGGCCGGACTTCATGGCGGCAAAGAGACTGGGCGCGCCAATCGATGCGGCAACAAGAGTAATTGATTTGCCTGCCAAATTTTTCTTGGCAGCCACCACGTAAGCCCCGCCGGCCTGGTCGCTATTGCCGGTTTTGACGCCAACAATGTTATTGGTACCGAGCAGGAAATTAACATTCTTGAGCTCGCCTACCAGCGGGAAGTTAGTAGCAGTCGGTTGACCGACGATACCAGCCAAGGTTGGCTGTAGCATGGCTTGTTTTCCCAAAACCACCAGATCGTGCGCCGTACTAGTGGTGTCTGGCGCTAGTCCACTGGCGTCGCTGCCAACGTGCGTGTTAGAGAGATCATGCTGCTTCAGATAGCTGTTGGCCGCTTCGGCATAGGCGCTTAGCGAGCCAAAGGCCCAGATAGCCAAACTATCAGCCAGATTGTTGGCGGAGGGCAGCATGATCGCTTGCAGCATTTGATATTCGGTTAGAGTTTCCCCGGCACGCACCGGCACGACAGAGCCACCAACGGCGACATATTTGTTATACAAATCGACATCCGTCTGGGAAAGGGTAATGGTCGGGCCTTGGCTTTTGGGCGTAAGCGGTTTGGCCTTAAGGACAACCAAGGCCGTGATGATCTTGGCGGTGCTGGCGGTCGGATGTGGGGTTTGAGGATCTGTTGTATCGATAAGTTGACTGCCAACAGTGCCGACCGCTGACTGGGCACTGTCGTTTGGCCACGCCAGACTAGTAGTCGTTGAGGGTCCGTTTAGCGCCAGTGTCACGACAGGTTTAAGCGGTTGGATTGGTCGAAGTAGACACCAGCCGACATAGACTGCGCCGATGCTACCAATCACGAGACTAGCTGTCGTTATCCCCACCCGTCGTTTCTTAGTTCTCATAAACTGCTTTTATCATACATTAAAGACCCGAACCTGATGTATAATAGAAAACATAAGTAAAAGGGAGGTGCTCGCGCGTGACGTTACTTATCATCATCGGTGTAGTAATCGGGTTGCTTGTGTTGTACGGCATCTTTGCGTTCAACAGTCTGGTGCGCCTGAATCAGCAAGCCAGTGAGGCGTGGAGCGACATAACAGTTCAGCTAAAACGTCGTTACGATCTGATCCCAAATCTTGTTAGCACAGTTAAGGGCTACGCCAGCCACGAAAAAACAGTTTTTGAAGATGTGACCAAAGCACGGACTGACGCCCTGAATGCCCAAGGGGTCGAAGCAACCGCCAAAGCCGAGAACCAATTCCAGCAGACAATGAAAAGCTTGTTTGCGGTCGCCGAAAACTATCCTGACCTCAAGGCATCGCAGAATTTTCAAGACCTGCAGACACAGCTAACTGACACCGAAGACAAAATCCAAGCTTCACGTCGTTTTTACAATGGCGTCGTCCGCGATTTCAATACCAAACGCAAAACCTTTCCGACCAATTTTTTCGCCGGAATACTGGGCTTTCGCCAGGACAAAACCTTCTTTGAAGTCGACGAAGCCGAAGCCGCTCAGGTGGCCGCACCGGTCGACGTCAAGTTTTAGTCAGTTTTGGCGGCTCGGTTAGCAATGACAAACCAAAAAATTAACCAACGCCAATCAACCGACAATGAGGGCTCTTTAGGACATGTATAGCGATATTGCAGCCAACAAACGAAAAACTGTCGTGATTATGGTCGGTTTTTTCCTATTTTTGGTACTGATAATTTGGCTTTTTGATAAATACTTGGGCGGCAGCACGGGAGTGTTTTATGGCGGTCTGATAGGCAGTCTGATCTACGTCGTCGTGTCCTATTATGCCGGCGCCAGAATGGCCCTGGCTGTCAATAGTGCCCATGAGATCAAGAAAAGCGATAATCCAAGGTTGTATCGGATGGTCGAAAACCTAGCGATTACCGACGGCTTGCCAACGCCTAGGGTCTATATCATGAACGACCCAGCCCCTAACGCCTTCGCTACCGGCCGCGACCCCCGGCATGCTGCAGTCTGTGTCACAACTGGTCTGCTCGACATTCTGGACGACCAAGAGCTGCAGGGAGTACTGGCGCACGAGCTAGGACACATAAAAAACTACGACATACGGGTCAGCCTGGTGGCTTTTGCTCTGACGGTCGTCATTTCACTGCTGGCTGACATTATGATACGAATCGCTTGGTTCGGGGGTGATAGTCGCAAAGAAAACAATCAACTGTTTTTTTTCCTTGGTCTTATCGCCGCCATTTTAGCACCTATCGTTGCCAGCCTGATACAGCTGGCAGTTTCTCGACAGCGTGAGTATTTGGCTGATGCCACCGGAGCCCTGACGACTCGATACCCGGAAGGTTTGGCTAGAGCGCTCGAGAAAATTGACCAAAAAGGGGCCGTCGCCAAGCGTCAAAACACGGCAACCGCTCATCTGTTTTTTGTCAATCCACTGAAAGCCCACAGTCTGGCTGGCTTGTTCAGCACCCACCCGCCGATTAAGGATCGTGTTGCCCGCCTGCGCCGCATGGGTAACCATGCCTGAAATCAATCTAACCTCCTAAATTTCTTATATACTACTACTTGCCATGGCCACCACTTCACGAAAAAAATCTTCACGCCAAACTAAGCGGCCAAAACCGGCCCCGGCCCGATCGGTCACTTCGTCGCCCTCAGCCTCATTGCCGCCACCAACGGCTAAGCCCATTAGCTCACCACGACGACTGAGGCAGGCTGACCGTAAAAGATTCGGGTTCTATAGGCGCACCAAACACCCTGTTAAACTTCCCAGTGTCTGGTGGTTGACCAAAACGACCACTAGGACATTGTGGCAGCATCGAGGCCTGTTTGTCGGTATTACCCTGGTCTACGGGCTGCTCAACTTAGTTCTCGTCCAAGGATTGGCCAGTTCAACCGATGTTACTAGTCTCAAAAACGAGCTGAGCAGTGTCTTTAGTGGGCATTTCGGTGGTTTGGCTGCCAGTCTGAGTATTTTCGCGGTCCTGGTCGGGTCAGCCGGTAACGGCTCGAGTCAAACTGCTGGCGCCTACCAACTTTTCTTGGCGTTAACGACCAGCCTGGCGGTCATCTGGGCGCTCCGTCACTTGACGGATAACGGCAAGTTGCGCATCAGAGACGCTTACTACCAGGGGATGTACCCGCTGGTGCCGTTTCTGCTGGTGCTGATAGTCGTCGGCCTACAGCTGATACCGCTACTAATTGGATCCAGCTTGTATAGTCTAGTAACCACCAATGGTATCGCTATCTTTGCGGTCGAAAAAATCGTGTGGGTTGTACTGTTTGCGCTGTTGACGCTGCTGAGCTGTTATCTGATTAGCTCCTCGTTGTTTGCTCTCTACATTGTGACTTTGCCGGATATGACGCCACAACGAGCTCTGCGTTCGGCGCGGCAGCTGGTTCGCCATCGGCGCTGGACAGTAGCTCGAAAGCTAATCTGCTTGCCGATCATTTTGTTGATCGCGGCGGCTATCATCATGGTACCGATTATCATTTGGTTGACACCGCTAGCCCAGTGGATCTTTTTCTTGTTGACGATGTTTGCCCTGGTGGCCGTACACGCCTATATCTACCAATTGTACCTGGAACTTCTCAATGAGTGATTCGGCTGCCGGTCGGGTTCGTCAGTTGCGTGAGCTACTCAGAAACTATGACTATGAATATTACGTGCTCGATAACCCGACCGTTAACGATGCCGTTTACGACGGATTGCTCCAGGAGCTAAAACAGCTTGAATCCAACGATCCAAAGCTGGTCACGCCTGATTCGCCAACCCAACGAGTCGGCGGTCAAGTTTCGGCTGGCTTCGACAGTGCTCGTCACAGCCAGCGTATGTTAAGCCTCGATGATGTCTTTGACGAGGCCGGCATTGAGGCCTGGCTCAAGCGGCTCGAAAAACTCCTCCCCACCGGCCAGAAGACAAGTTTTTTCGGCGATGTAAAAAAAGATGGCTTGGCCTGTGCCATCATCTATCAGGACGGACTTTTCAGCCAAGCTATCACTCGTGGTGACGGTTTGAACGGCGAAGATGTAACGACAAATATCAGAACTATCCCGTCGCTGCCGCTTCGACTGAGAGCGACCACTGAAACCAGACCCCTGCTAAGCGGGCGCACTGAAGTAAGGGGTGAGATAGTCATGTATAAAGCCGATTTTGATGCTCTCAACCAGCAACGCAAAGCGGCAGGAAAGCCGTTGTTTGCCAACCCCCGCAACACAGCGGCCGGCACAATTCGTCAACTCGATCCACAATTGGTAGCCGAACGACCCCTGCACTTTTTGGCTTATGATTTGCTGCGCCAATCAGACAAAGATGTTTTGACCAACGAACTGGCTTATCACTTCCTCCAGGAGTTGGGATTTATGGGTACCGAATACGCCTCAGTTCTGGCTGACGCCAAAGCAATCTTTGCCGCTCGTGAAAACTGGCGTGAAAAACGCCATGAACTACCGTTTAATACCGACGGTCTGGTTGTCAAACTGAATAATCGGGCGCTGTATCAGGCTCTCGGCGTTGCCGGCAAGAATCCGCGGGGAGCTATTGCCATCAAATACCCTGCCGAACAGGCGACAACCACCGTCAAAGATATCTTTGTGTCGATCGGCCGTACAGGTGCAGCCACTCCCGTGGCAATACTCAAACCAGTCGTGATAGCTGGCAGTACGGTACAGATGGCCACCTTGCACAATGAAGGCGAAGTAGCCCGGAAAGATATCAGGGTCGGCGATACCGTGGTGGTTCAAAAAGCCGGAGACATTATCCCAGAGGTCGTCGAGCCGTTAGTCAAACTCCGCCGCGGCCACGAGGTGCCGTTTGTGATGCCAAAGCGCTGCCCGGAGTGCAACACGGTGCTAGTCAAACACAAGGCAGAGGAAGCTGTCTGGCGCTGCCCAAACCAGGCTTGTCCCTCTCGCACATGGAAGCAAATCGAGCATTATGCCAGCAAGTCAGCACTAGATATTGAGGGATTGGGTGAAAAAAACGTCGTTGCCCTGATCACCGCTGGGTTGATCGCAGACCAAGCTGATATCTATCACCTGGAAGCACAGCAATTGCGGCGCTTAGATCGATTCGCTGAAATTTCAGCTGGAAAGTTAATCGCGGCAATCGCCGCCAAACGAAATCCGCCGCTCCATCGCTTTATCTATGGATTGGGGATTCGTCATGTCGGCACCCAAACGGCGGCCGACCTGGCTAACCATTTTCGTAGCCTTGGTGCGCTCCAAGCAGCCACTGTGGCAACGCTTTCTGCCGTCGACGGAGTTGGTGAGGTGGTGGCTGAAGCGGTAGTCGAATGGTTTAGTGAAAAGCAGAATCAAGCACTGCTCAAGAAATTTAAACGTTTTGGTGTCATGCCACAGTCAGTCAAGCGAGTTGGCGGTAAACTCGCTGGCCAACACTTCGTAGTCACCGGCAGCTTAACGAGCATGGACCGTGATTCGGCCGCCGAACGAATCCGCAACCAGGGCGGAGTATTTCAAAACGCTATTGCCAAAGACACCGATTATCTCGTCGTCGGCCAGAATGTCGGAGCCAGTAAGCTGGCGAAAGCCCAGGCACTCGGTACTACTCGGCTGACCGAAGCTGAATTCTTGAAAATGATAAAGGCCTAGTGTTGCTGGCTAGCAGAGCTACCCAAGATAGGCAGCGCACTCGGTATGTGCTACATTCGAAACGTATGAGCCGCAAATACACGACCTTCAATTGTTTTTCTCCGCCAGTGATGGTGGCGACGATATTAGTTGAAACCACACTGGCGCTATATACCGTCTGGCGTTATAAAATGACAGAACTGACTCGTCTGATAGCGGTGCTGTTGGTGGGCTTGGCCACTTTCCAAATGGCTGAGTTCTATGTCTGTACCGGGCCTGGGCCAGACGCAATCGGATGGTCAAAACTGGGCTTTGTGGTAATTACCGCCTTGCCGCCGATCGGTTTGCATATCATGCATGTTCTGGCCTCAAAGCCCGGCCGACGACTGGTGGCGTCTGCCTATCTGACCATGACTGGATTTGTTGGGTTTTTCCTGCTGTCACCGGCGGCTTTCGCGGGTCACCAATGTACCGGTAACTACGTTATCTTTCAGTTTAGCGACAATGTCGCCGGGTTATTCAGTGTCTACTACTACTCTTGGATGGCGGTTGGCATAGGCTTGGGCTGGCACTGGGCCAACCAGCTGCAGGTCAGGGGACAGCAGTTCAAAAAAAAGTTGCAAGCTGTCCAGGGTTTGATTGTCGGTTATCTGGTTTTTTTAGTTCCGGTGGCTATCGCCAACACTGTCAAACCTGAAACTCGCCGGGGGATTCCGAGCATTATGTGTGGCTTTGCGGTGCTATTGGCGCTGATAGTTACTTTTTACATCCTGCCTCGAGCAGCCGAACCGCGACCGGTGACAGACCCCAAGAAACACGCCTCTGTCTAGTGGTATACTAGACACGATAAACATAAACGGGAAAGTGTATGCCAACTGGGGAGTTTTCGGGGCGTTCGTCACACCATCAGCGGCCACATCGACGACCGGTTTCGCTTGACGGAATGTCCCCTGGTTCGTCGCCGCGTCAAATCAGTGCCCGCGATCGACCACCACGACCAGTGTTTCGGGCACGGCGACCCGGAGAACCGCTAGTCGCCCGTCCGTCAGAACCCATCACAGAGACTGAGATAGCCTCACCACAAACTCGGTCACCGATCCTGTCTTCGGTTCAACCCTCAGTTCCGGCGATCGAAACTTCAGCTCCAGAACAACACCAGCTGACGGACCAGCCTGCTACAACTGCTAAGCCACCAAGCCCGGTTGCACCAGCCTTAAACTTCGACCCCCCGACCGCCAAGAGAACTAAGCGACGTAAATTACCGCTGGTTGCGATATGTCTGTTCGGACTGTTTGCTGCGGCCCTAGCAGTCTATGGCGGTCTACGTTGGCAGGCCGCACGCGCCGATCCCGCCGCGGCCTTCAATGATGCACTCAATCATAACTTATCACTTGATCATCTGGCTGCAAGCGTCAAAGAACCAAATTCGACCAACCAATTGCTGTACGATTTCACCACTCCCAAAAACCCGATCATCAGCGCTAAGGCTACGCTCGGTAGCTCAGACAACCACTTTGGCGTCACGGCTTACAGCACACTGCAAAACAGCTATATCAGTTACACCAAAGTTCCCTCGACCGTATCGTCCGATCTGGCCAAGATAACTACCGGAGCTTGGGTGCAGATCAGAGATTCCGGACAGTTGCCGCCAGCTGTTAGCGCCGATCTGGCCAATCTGGCCGATCCGCACTACCAGGCCTTTGGACTGGCGATACTCGGCAATTACCAACCCAAAACTCGCCAGCAGCTGGTTGACTTTCTGGGTGAACACCATGTCTTTCGTTATGATAAGGCGGCTGTAACCGCGTCGACTATTAACGGCGAAAAAGTTTTGGTCTATCGCACGACTGTCGATGCCAATTACCTTAAGGTTGCCAATCAGAGCGCGGCCGCTTCGCTCGGTATACCTCCCAGCGCTGTGGCTGACGCGTCTCAGCAGCTCGATCGCTTCAACGGCAAAGTCGTCCAATTTTTCATCAGCGCCAGCGACCACCGATTAGTTAGGCTGAACGGCGACGGCTACCGGGCTGATTTCTCGCCGACGTCTGATGCGCCGCCCAACGAACCGGCCACCAAATTGACTTGGGCTGACTTCGCTAGTTATCAGTGGAAAATGGCTTCCCAAGCTGTCCAACATTCTTCAGGCGCCAGTCTTGACGCTGCCCGACGTCTGAAGCTGACTCAGCTGCACCGTGCCCTGGCTAGTTACTTTGCCCAAAATGGTGTTTACCCGACCTTCACCCAACTCAATGACCCGGTTTGGTCCGGGCGTAATCTACCCGGATTGGATGCCGATAGCCTCCGTGACCCTCTGGCCGACACGATTACTCTGGCAACTGCCCCCAAAACCAACGTCCTGGCCTACATCCCAGTTTCTGTACTCAATCGCTTGGACTGTGATGCCACCAGCCTCAATCCTTGCGTACACTATCGACTGGTTGCCACTCTGAGCACGAAACAACAAGCTACCGTTACCGATCCTTGACAAGAGACAGTATTGTAGTACGCTGATAGTTGATCGTGCGCAAAAAAGCGGCGCGTGAAACAAATACCCGAAAAAACAAACAGATTATCGCCCGCCGCCGGGTGGGCGCGCACGAACACAGCTACTGAGCACCGTTTAGTGGTCAGTAGCTGTGAAATAACTTTGGAAGCAATTATGATTAAGTACTATTTCAAAACCCTTCGTGGCAGCTCAGTCCAAACGCTGACCAAACCCAAGCCAGGCACTTGGGTCCACGCCGAGGCACCAACTGCCGAGGAGATCGAGACGCTCGTCAAACATTTTCATCTAGAGAGCGGCATGATAGAGGATGCCCTAGATGAAAACGAGATGCCTCGGCTTGAGACAGAGGGCGAACAGAGTTATATTTTCGTTCGCTATGCCTTCAAAGATGACGATGGTGAGATGGACACTGCTCCACTACTGATAGTGCTCGACCCCGAAGCAGTATTGACGATCTCGCCGGCTCGCTTGCCAGCCGTTGATAGTCTGCTGCGTGGCCGCCAGGGCATAGCCACTACTCAACGGGCTAAGCTTGTCCTTTTGGTTTTGGCCAGCATCAGCGATCAGTACGATGTGTTTATCAATCAGACCAGTCGATCTATCAAAGCTATCAGGTCTAGGTTGCGCGGGCACAATATCACCAATCAGGACTTGGTTGACTTCGTGACTATTGAGGATGAACTCAATGAATTCCATAGCTCCCTATTGCCGACAAATGCCACACTTCGACGCTTACTGGCCGGCCGACAATTACCGCTTTTTGAGGAAGATGAGGACATTGTCGAGGACCTGCTGCTTAATAATGAGCAGTCGATTGAAGCGATTCGCTCCAACCTCAAGTCGATCGCCAACATTCGCGACGCCTATTCGGCCATCAGCGCCAACAATCTCAATCGTACTCTGACGATCCTGACGGTCGCAACTATTTTGATTTCAGTACCCGGGTTTGCTATGGGCATTTACAGCCTGAATATACCCTTGCCGTTTCAGCACACCAACTGGATATTCTGGGTCATCATGGGTCTAAACGTTTCACTGATGTCGCTGGTTATCTACATTGCCCGCAAGAAAAAGGTTATCTGACTTTGCTTGTCACCCCTGTTATGGTATAGTATTCTCATTATCCCGCGGGGGTATAGCTCAGTTGGCTAGAGCGCTTGCATGGCATGCAAGAGGTCCGGGGTTCGAGTCCCCGTATCTCCACCAAAAATTAATTTTATAGGAGTTCAAATGGCAGAAAGCGGGCCCCCACAACCACCAAGCGATGAGGCAGAACAAATAGCTGACGAGACCTCGGCTCCAGCATTCAAAAGAATCGCGGTTATCTCAGGGCTTGTTGGCGGTCAAACAGCTCAGGACGAAGCAACATTCGACCCAAGCTCCGAGGCAGAGTCGACGCGCGAGCAGCTTTTGCCAATCATTCATGTCTCGCCCGAACTTGACAAATAATCAGTTGACTGCAAAACTTAGGCTATGATAAGCGCAGGTAGGCAACAGTCGTTCCTCCTCGGGGTGGAAAGCCTAGCCGTTTAGCGGGTACTCGATAAGTTTGCGAAAATATCAAAAGCTCCCGCCGACTGGGAGCTTTTCTGAATATAAACGAGAGGAAGTTTGTGGAAGGTCGAACAGAACATCCAAAGCCGGCTGGCATTAAGCCCGGGTCCTTGGGCGGTTTTTCTGAGAGTGACATCAAGGCTTTAAATGACAAAATTGAAAGGAGCAACGCCGCAGCTGCTGCGGTCGGGCGTTTGTTGGTCTCCAATCCCTATACCGGTGAGTTACAGCTTTGGTTGGAATACCAACAATACATCTACGACAGGAGCCTAGAAGACCAACAACATAGCGTAGATACCCATGCGCCCACCGGTGTGGTCTACGATTTGAATGCTCGACGAGCCTCTTGAATGAGATTTGAAAAAGCGCACCCAAAGCGCTACACTAACAGATACGTGGCTCTTTAGCTCAGCTGGTAGAGCAGAGGCTTGAAGAGCCTTGTGTCCTCGGTTCGAGTCCGAGAGGAGCCACCAAGCGTTGCTTGGCACAAGACTAGCGGGTCTAGCTCAGTTGTTTAGAGCGCGTCCTTGCCAAGGACGAGGCCAGGGGTTAGAGTCCCCTGACCCGCACCATTTGAATAGATAGACCCCTGAGTGGGGTCATTGGTTGTGTTCGACATCCCACAAAAACACAAATTACAAAAATTAACACCTTATAAGGTGAGACACTATGATTCTCGCCTTGTGATTTCGTGTTTTCAAGGCGCGGGTAGCTTGATAACAAAACCCTGATGCTTCTGAGTAGCGCGGTATAATAACAATATGTACCAAAAAATCGCAGATTTGGAATTTGAGATCAGTGAACTTGGGCTTCAACCGCTTGAGCAAAAAACCGCAAACTTTACGCGAAAAACTACAGTAGTCAATTTGCTCGGTAACGAAAAAACGGGAAGTGGCGAAGACGTAACTTACGACCCCGAAGATCAAGCGGCATTCCAGCAAATGGAACAACCGGAATTAAGAGGCAAGTATAGCTTACGATCATTTTCACAGCACCTAAAGTCCGTAGAGTTGTGGCCGCAACCACCTAAACAGGAGACTTCAAAAAATTTTCGAATCTGGGCGTTCGAGAGTGCTGCTCTTAGCCTGGCCCTCAAACAAAATGAGCTGACTCTAGCAACGATTGTCGGCCAGAACCTTCAGCCACTAAATTTTGTAGTCTCAATGGGCTTGGGGGAGCAGCCTGACTTAGCACCACTCCGCAGATTGAAGTCGATACAGCCAAACTTGCGTTTCAAAATCGATACTGGCGCTAATTGGACGGAAGAAACAGTTGATGAATTGGCGCAGCTAGACGCTGTGGCTGTAATAGATTTCAAAGCTCACTATGATTTCATGAAAAAAAAGCAAAGCATCAGCCCGAAGCTTTATCAAAAAATTTTGCGCAGTTTCCCAGGCGCGTTCTTTGAAGATCCCACATCGGAAGAAAAATTTAAAGAAATACTGCAGCCGTATCAGGACAGAATTACTTGGGACGCGCCACTGCATTCCTTGAGCGATATTCAGAACTTAGCCTTTCCACCCAAAGTAATAAACATAAAACCATCACGGTTCGGCACAATCAGTGAGCTATTTGCTGTTTATGAATATTGTCAAAAAAATAATATTGGTATGTATGCTGGCGGTCAATTTGAGATTGGTCATGGACGCTTGCAGGGTCAGTACCTAGCCTCACTTTTCCACCCTGATTCACCAAATGACCTAGCCCCCTCGCAGTATAATAGCACCGAGAAAAGCGACAAGCTGCCGGCTCCACCACTCACTATCTCTGAGGGTTTTTAATTTCTCACGAATACAAGCAATATATGACCTATTGGTTTTTTGGTGTCAGAAGAGTTGCTACTTCTTAGTCGATTTCGACCTGACCCTTCGTCACGGGATAGAAAGTCGGAGAATAGCCAATGCCGGTTTCGCACCATTGCAGGGCTTGGTTTTTGTCGGCGGTGGCCGCAAATCCGAAGAGATCGGGCTGATGGTGTCCATTAACCTCTTTGGCATAAGCTACTACATACAAGCCACTTAGACCGGGATGTCCCGGAGGTATTTGGAAAGTGAAACGGGCGTCATTGGTCAAAGGATTGACATTAACGCACGACACGGTGGCTTTGTAGTGCAAAACACCGCCGTTCTCGGGATAGTCAAAGTTCCAGTACTCCACGCTGTTTCGCTTGCCACGGTCATTCCTGTCGTGGTGCCGGCAACCATTGCTATCTTTGGTGTTGGCAATGTTGAATTTAATTTTCTGGTTGGGGCCACTTAGTCGGAGCTTGCCATGCGCTGAGGCGGCCACCCATTTTTCACAATCCCGCTGACTGGTGAAAACCGGAGCATTGAAGTTTTGCCAACCGTTGCTTCGGCAATCTTTCGAACTACTGGGTTGATCGGTCGGCTCGAAATCAAAGGTGGTGGTTTGGGCCGCCGTGCCGACGGTGACAGCGTCGACGTTGCCGGTGTAGCCTGTTGGGCCGGGCTCACCGACGCGAACACCCAGCCATGGGTCATTTGGCTGGACCCGAATTCCCGGGAAAGCAGCGAGTAAGTTATTCCAGGTGCGGTATTCGCTGGTGTTTCCGTCTGGCCACTTATTGCCATTTCCGTAATATCCCGACCATGTCCAAAGAGCATTGCCACTGTTGATGGCGTCGTAGCTGTTCCAGGTGTCCTGAGGCACCGATGCCATGTTGGCACTGGGAACGTAGACTAGCCGTTTTTGGTAGCCAGCTAAGCTGTAATTGAAGTCAACGTTGAAGTTCAGATACGGTGATTCGTTCGGTCCGGCCACGCCGCTATGAGAATAGGCCGTGAAAGACAGCTTGGTCAAGGCCGATAAGCTTTGACCGCCAAACTGGTAGGTGGCGATATTCTTGCGCGAATTTGGGTTTGGACCCAGAGTGAACTGCAGGCTGCCCTCGCCGTTAACGGGGGTGCCTGCACCATAGACGAAGTTGCCGAGTGAGTTATTGATAGTGTCATTGTCGTCGTTATACATGAACCATTTGTTGGGATGGGTGATAGCATCGGGAAAACTGGTCGCTAAATCATTTGGTGTGACTACCAGCTTGTTGCTGGGAGGTACGGCCGCCACGGTCGATACCATTAACGCTGACGCAGTAATGATGGCGCCAATCAACGCAATAAAACGTTTGAACATGATCCCTCCTTTGGTCAAATGTCGTAACTTAAATTATACGCCCTGCTGTCAAAAAGCTTGCGTTATGGTCAATTTATGCCTTGTGACGAAGTTGTTATAGCGCATCATTTTTTATCAAACTACGCTGGAAACTGTATCGTATTATGACAATTAGTTTAGGGGCAGATGTCAAAATATATTTTGTATTGCATGATACCCCCAGGGGGTATATAATTTCAATTATGATAAGTGACATAAAGCACCGAGCGCTGCACCGATCCAAAATACTTGAGGGGCAGATGCGGGGCGTCCAGAAGATGATTGAAAACGAAGACTACTGCATGGACATACTTATCCAGAGCCTGGCGATTCAAAGATCTATTAGCTCGCTCAACAAATTGATACTCGAAAACCACGTCCGAACCCACATCAAGCAAAACATTAGTTCAAGCTCAGAAAAGGAACAGGAAAAAGCCGTAGCCGAACTGCTGGCGTTGTATGAGCTAACCAACGTGAGAGGAAAATAAAATGACTAAAAAATACTTATGGCTGATCTTTGGGCTGGCTGTACCGCTCGTGGTGATCGTATTGGGTTTGATTGTATTTCAGCCAAACGCTAACAATAAAGACGCTAGGCTCTACGTTGCGGTCGAAGATGCCGGAAGGATAGATGTAATTAGTCTCAAATCACAGTCCGTCACTGCAAAAATAGACTTGTCTGATCAAGAGAGTTCTGGAGGTGTGATGTACATGGCACACAACGTTCAAGTTGCGCCAGATGGTAAATCAGTTTGGGCTACGGCCAACGCAATGATTGGTCACAGAATGAGTCTGAAGTCAAAAGTCTGGAACGAACTATTCCCATCGGCGTATGCAGAAGGGGCTCATGACGAGCACCTGTCGGCCGTATCTGATCAAGTTGTTGTTATAAATCCGTCTACCAACAAGATTATCAAGCGGATTAATATCGGGGGCAATTTGCATTTGGCGCATGTGGTGTTGACGCCCGACGGCAAATACGCACTCGTCACGTCACAGAACAACGACACAGTCTATAAAATTGATACAACTACCTACAGGATCACCGAAAACGCCAAAATAAGAGCGGGTGCGATGCCCCACGGATTGCGCGTAACCCCTGACAGTGATACCGCATATGTTGCTCTGATGGGCAAAAAAAGCCTCGGTAGATTGAATCTGGCTAACCTAGCTGTTGACTACGTTTCGTTAAGTGGCGTTCCAGTCCAAGTTGGTATTACCTCAGACGGCAAATTCGTTATGGCATCAGTCTTTACGTCAAAAAGTATTGCCATTTTGGACGTAGCAAGTGACAGGTTGCGCTATGCAGTGCTACCTAAAGAATCAAAAGGCCCACTGCAAATTTACCCATCACCAGATTCACGTTACCTGTATGTCGCTGACCAAGGCAATGACTTTGGCCAACCGGTCGGAAATAATTTGTACAAAATAAACATCATGCAAGCTAAAACGGTTCAAACAATCAGGGTCGGAACAGCACCTCATGGTGTGGTCGTAGCGCCAGACGGAGGCCACACTTATGTCTCAAATATGGAAAGCAATGACGTTTCGATAGTTGACAATAGCGTCGGAAAAGAAGTTGCCCGAGTGCCGGTCGGACAAAAGCCAAACGGCATAAGTTATTGGGCTAATCAGTAGCCAAAGATCGAAAAAGAAATGAATCATTCAAAGCACAAACCACGCCTCGAACACGATCAGCTCAAGCAACACGATAAGCACGCTGGTCATTCGGTGAAGATGTTTAAGGATAAGTTCTGGCTCAGTTTCGTACTGACCATCCCGGTACTTGTCTATTCCGAGATGATACAACAGTGGCTGAATTTCGTCCCGCCGGTCTTTACTGGCTCGGAGTATGTACCATTTGTGCTAAGCACTGTCATATTTGTTTACGGAGGCACGGTGTTCATCAGGGGCGCGCACGGCGAGCTGAAAGCCAAATTGCCAGGGATGATGACGCTGATCAGTTTGGCAATTATCACAGCTTACGTCTATAGCCTAGCCACACAGTTTTTTATAAGTGGTGAGGGCTTCTTCTGGGAGTTGTCAACTCTAGTAACAATCATGCTACTCGGACATTGGTTAGAGATGGCGTCGGTTGCCAAAGCTGAGGGCGCTCTTGATGCCATCTCGAAACTACTACCCGACAAAGCCGAAAAGCTGGTCAATGGTGAGCCCCAGCTAGTGTTGGTGGCCGAACTGAAAGTAAGTGATTTAGTGTTAATACGTCCAGGCTCAAGCGTTCCTGTTGACGGCATAATCACCGACGGAAGCTCGTCCGTCAACGAAGCTGCCATTACTGGTGAAAGCAAACCAACCAACAAATCCGTTGGTGACGAGGTTGTAGCAGGTACCATAAATCAAGACGGTTCTTTGACAGTCAAGGCTACAAAACTCGGTGAGGACACGGCCGTCGCAGGCATTATGCGGTTAGTAGCCGAGGCCCAAATTTCCAAATCACACGTCCAAGTATTGGCAGACAAGGCTGCTTTGGTGTTGACAGTTGTGGCGATAGTCACAGCTATGGTTACCTTTGTGGTTTGGCTGTTTGTCAAGGACGCAGCTTTTGCTCTAGAGCGGTCAGTTACCGTTCTGATTATCGCCTGCCCGCACGCGCTTGGCCTGGCGATACCGCTAGTTGTGTCAATCTCAACGGCATTGTCGGCGCGTAACGGATTGCTGGTTCGCAAGCGTTTGGCGCTCGAAACAGCTCGTAAGTTGGATTGGGTACTGTTTGATAAGACCGGTACGCTGACTCAGGGCGAACACGGCGTTACTAATGTCTGGTCTACCACGGGCTATACCAAAGACGACATATTGCGCTTAACCGCCGGTTTGGAGCAGAACAGCGAGCACATCGTTGGTCAAGGGGTTGTTCGTAAAGCAAAAGAACAACATCTTCAGCTTGATAGGGTTGTCAATTTTAAAGCATTGCCCGGACAAGGCGTGCAAGGTGTGTTGGGCGACAACAAACAGTATACCGCTGCCAGTCACCGCTATTTAGTAGAAAATAAATTGACCGTTCCGGTCGCAATAGCCAAAGCCATTAAACACGCTGCCAAGGAGGGCAAGACCGAAGTCTATCTGATCGCCGACAAAAAGGTTATCGGTGCCATAGCACTAGCCGACACCGTCCGCGATCAATCCAAGCAGGCCATAGAATCGCTTAATGCTATGGGGATTAAGACAGCCATGATAACCGGCGACTCGCACCAAGTTGCGGCTCATGTTGCTGACCAGCTTGGCTTGGATCAGTATTTCGCCGAGGTCAGGCCAGAAAATAAATCAGCTAAAGTAAAAGAATTGCAGACAAATGGGCAGCAAGTTGCCATGGTCGGCGATGGCATCAATGATGCACCTGCTCTGACGCAAGCCGATATCGGCATTGCGATAGGCGCTGGGACCGATGTCGCAATCAAATCTGCCGATATCATCTTGGTCAAAAACCAGCCCCTAGATGTCATCAAGGTTGTTAATCTGTCAAAACGAACCTACCGCAAAATGGCTCAGAACCTAGCTTGGGCCACAGGCTACAATGTCTTGGCGATACCTTTGGCAGCCGGTGTGCTCTACGGATCGGGTATTGTCTTGGCACCGGCGCTCGGCGCTGTGCTTATGTCCGTGTCTACCGTGGTTGTCGCCTTCAATGCTCAGCTGCTGAGACGGGTCAGTCTGATCGACTAAACCTTGCCCAAAAAATGTAGTGTTTTTTGTTTTTGAAATGAGCCTCTTCTTTTAAGAAAATCAATCAAGCTCCGCCATATTAGTTTGCTTTGGTTTGACTGGAGGTTTCAGAGGCGGTTATATATACTGTTGACAGCGCTGGCGCGTTGGCCGAGGAGTTAGGCAAGGGTCTGCAAAACCCTGTACACGAGTGCGAATCTCGTACGCGCCTCCACGTTGTATTTGCTTGACCCGAGCGACACGGGAAGCTAACTTAAAATTAAATTATCGAGGGCGAGTGGCGGAATTGGTATACGCGACGGACTTAAAATCCGTTGGCTTAAACAGCCTTGTGGGTTCAAGTCCCACCTCGCCCACCAAGTTAAAATTACTTTGTGCTTGTTTTGAATTTGAGGACTGGCAGTAGCATCAAAAATGGCTACCTAGGACTGAAGTGCTTGCAACGTTTTTCAAACGATGATGTTTATGTATACTTATAAGGAGTGAAACAGCGCACAAATTGCCGAAAGTCAGCCGGTCATGGCGTCGCCAGATAATAAAACAAAAAAGCCGGGTGGGACACAACCAACGATGCGTATCGCTGATGTCCCTGATCCAATCCGTCCAGCACCAGGGGCAATTATTACCCCCGCCGGTGACCAGATAGGGACAAATCCGGTCTTACCTAAGTTGCCTCAGCCCGTCTCGTTTTCGTCTGAGCTTCCTCCAGTCAGACCCAACCCGCCGGAGCTACCCCCGCCAGCTACCCCAGCCAAGGCGATAGCTAAGCCAGATCAAAAACTTGTCCCAGAGGCCATGTCCAGACCCAAATCAAGCCCAGATCAGACACATCAATTCCAAACTGAGCCGGTGGTGGTCATGGTTGATTCGTGGATTGAAAAACTTTTTGGCTGGCACCCATCGCGGCGTTCAGTGCTGCTAGGTAGCCTGGTGGCGCTTATCGGCTTTGGCCTGATGTTTTATTTCGGCTATTATGCTAACCCTAACGTGATATTGTCGCAGGCCCTGGGCAACACCGGCCGGGGTTACAACAGTCTGGTCGATACCTTTGCTAAAGTTGAAAATTCCCGCTTCAGCACAGTGACCGGTAGCGGTTCATACAGTTATAGCATTGGCGGCAAAACCACTTCAGGCAGTTTGAGTTATCAAAACGACGGCAAGCGATCAGACACGTTATTGGATTTTGGCACCGGAGCCAGCCAGATCAAGGCTGAGTTACGGACCATCAAACCGAGCTTCAGTGATCCAACGACGATATACCTAAACACCAGCGGCATCAGCAAACTTGGCAGTCAGTTGGGTGTTCCCAGTCTAGACGCGCCGTTTGGTCAACTTGACGGCAAATGGGTGGTCGTAGATCGAGCGCTGTTAGATAGTTTCTCGACTAACCAGCGCGACCAACCAGCAATTAATCTTCCCAGCCAAAGTCAGACATTGAGCGCGCTTCAAGCTATCGGCAAAGTGAATCAGCAGTATGTTTTCACCACCAACCCCAGTAACGGAGTACTAAAGGTTCTGAAAAAATACGGTGCTGTTTCGGTGGACGGTCACAACACTTATCACTACTTACTCGGGTTCAACAAAATTAATGTCAAACGATACGTCAGTGCCCAGCGTGATGCGATCAAGTCCAGCGCTATCGGCAGTTGGCTAAGTCAGAACGGTTACACCAAAAAGCTCGACGATCGAACACTGGATCTCGAAAAGGCAGCCGACCAAATCAGCGATGCTGATAACTTTGAGCTCTGGGCCAATGGCGGGTTGAAGCCGACTGTCTACAAACTACGTTTCACTACTCCAGGACAGCCACAAAACTATCACGAGGTCGGCACTGACTACAGGGGTGGCTCGAAGTACCCGCTATTCGTTTATAGTCAAACTAAGTCACAGTCAGGTAACCTGACGACCAATCGTTTGACGGCAACGATCGACAGCAAGACGTATGTTTTGGGGCTAAAACTGCACAGCCGTAGCGATAAATCACCGGCAACTACGCTTGATGCGCAGTTTGATCTTCGACCGAGTCACGCCAAGGTATCAGTATCGGCTCCTAGTACTACCGTTCCTCTGTCTCAGGCTATCAATCAACTTGGCCTCGGCAGTATAGTTGCTCCCTACACCCAACCACTCAGCCCCGCTAGTGCGGTTGAAACGACCAACCCTTTGCCAAAAACTGCTGATGATCGTGAACGAGTCAGTGATATTCAAGCGATTCAGTCGTTACTCGAAAGCTACAATGATAACTCCGACCAAGGTAACTATCCGAGCTTTTCGCAAGCCAATAGCCCCGCCTGGCGCAAATCTAATATGCCGAATTTGACTGATGCCTTGCTCAAAGATCCTAGCGGGTCACAGCCGGTATTTATCGCCAAACCTGCCAGCGGCGGCTATGCCTACCAGCCGACTGACGACAATGGCGACTCCTGTGAAGACGACGCCTCATTCTGCACCCGCTACACACTAACTGCCACTCTGTCTGACGGCCAGCAGTATATCAGGCGGGAGGGCAATTAGCTTGCTATACTGAAGATTGTGAAACAAAAGGCTACAACTTCGGTCAAGCTGCCGCCTATGCTGCGCCCAAAAAAAGTTGGTAAAAATCTATTGTGTTGGTTGTTGGAACGCCAAGTACTTAGGTTACGACGGGACAATGAGCTGATCGTCGTGGCGGTCGTCGGCAGTGTCGGTAAGACCTCGACCAAGTTGGCGATTGCTCGGACGCTTCAAGCCAGCCAGGCGGTTATTTATCAAGACGGAAATTACAACGACCGCTTAACAGTGCCGTTAGTACTGTTTGGGCATCGTCAGCCGGGGTTGTTCAATTTGTGGGCCTGGTTCAAAATTCTGGGGGACATTCGGCGACAGCTGAGACGTCCGTACCGGTATTCGATTGCAGTGTTGGAGCTGGGCACAGATGCACCCGGACAGCTGGAGGCGTTTGCCTACTTACGGCCTGACATTTTGGTAATCACGGCCATCGCTGCCGAACACATGGAGTTTTTTGGCGACCTCGATGCCGTTGCCCGAGAAGAGTTGACACCGGTGGAATTTTCGAAAAAAATCATACTAAATGATGATGATATCGACCAAAATCATCGCCCGACAGGTAAGTACCTGACCTATGGTCTAAGCAAAACTGCTGGTATTTACTGCAGCGCTCGTCATCCGATAGGACCTAGCCGACAAAGTTTGACGATCCAAACATCGGCTGATCGTCTAAGCGTGGAAACCAGTTTGCTCGGTGATCAAGGCGCCAAAGCGGCGCTGGCTGCTGTGGCCGTGGCCGATAGTTTGGGCTGGTCGCCAGGGGCAATCAAGCGTGGTCTGCAAGCAATCGAGCCGGTGCCCGGCCGAATGCGGGTGCTCAGCGGTAAACACGGTGCAGTCATCATCGATGATAGCTACAATGCCAGCCCGATTGCTGTCAGAGCCGCTCTAAACGTGCTCTATCAGACCGAGGCCAAGCACAAAATTGCTATCCTCGGAAGCATGAATGAGCTTGGCAGTCAATCGGCTGAAGAACACCGTCAAATCGGGCTTGCCTGTGACTCATCCCAGTTGGACTGGGTGGTTACAATTGGTGCTTTGGCAAAGCAGCAGTTGGCACCGAGTGCTCAAGCAACCGGCTGTCGGGTGAAAAGTTTTGCCGATCCGTACCAGGCCGGTCATTTTGTCGCCGAACTACTCAACAAAGACACAGTCGTTTTGGCTAAAGGCTCTCAAAATGGCGTCTTTGCCGAGGAAGCCGTCAAGTTATTACTGAAAAGCTCTGACGACGCCAGGCTGCTCGTCCGCCAGTCGACCGATTGGTTAGGGAAAAAGCAAAAACAGTTTAAGATTTAACGGGATTTCGGCGACGGGCCGCTTCGACCAACTGCCGACACAAATCTGACATATCATGACCGGCGACGTAGGCTGCTTTTGGTACCAGACTTTGGTCGGTCAGCCCGGGTATGGTGTTGGTTTCAAGTACTTGAATTTTACCGCTCGGCTCGACGATCATATCGCTACGCGACAGATCACGGCAACCTGTCAGCTGGTGGAGAGCGATGGCCAGCTTTTGGGCGGCCAGCTGAACAGAACGATCGATGTGATGTGGCGGACACAACTCCTGGGTTAAACCATTGTATTTGTTGGCATAGTCGAACTCTTCGCCTTGTGGCGGGATGATCTCAATCACCGGTAATGCCTTATTGACTAGTACGCCAACTGTAATTTCGTCGCCAGACACCAAGGGCTGCAAGACTAACTTTCCGTGCCGTTCAAAGGCAGCTTCGAGCGCCTTTGCGTCAAAACATTGCACGTCACGGACAATAAAAGTATCGATGCTTGAACCGCCGCCATTTGGTTTTAAGACAAACGGGGTCTGCCGAACCGGTGATGCCATAAAAGTTTGGTGATTGACCAGCTGACTGCTCGGAATAGAATAGCCATGGTCAGTTAGTAGTTTTGCGTAACGAATTTTATCGAAACACAGTGCCGAAGCTCGGCTGTCGGAGCCAACGAAAGCGAGTGATGACTTTTCCATTTGCTTTTGCAAAGACCCGTCTTCACCGCCTTGGCCGTGAAGGACGGGAAAGATGATATCACTGGGTCGACAATCAACCAAGGCGGCGTCGATACCGTCAGCCGGATCGCGCTCCACTACTCGATAGCCTGACCGTTCCAGGGCGACCTTGACAGCTTTTCCGGAGCGCAGCGAAACCTCTCGTTCGTCTGAGCTGCCTCCCGCCAGCAGGATGATTCGGCTCATACTCTAAAGTATACGCTAGGCGCCACTAGGGTGTGTTTGCTACAATTACATCTGTTATGTGGAAGACAATTTACTTCATCAAATCAGCCTTGGTCAGGTTTTCGCACCAACGGCAGAGGGGCGTAATATGAGCTCCGTCCGCTATAACCCGAAAGATATTGAACCCAAATGGCAGGCCAAATGGCAGGCTGACGACATCTACCGAGCCAGTCAGGATCCGGCGAAACCCAAGCGCTATGTCCTAGAGTACTTTCCGTACCCGAGCGGTGCCGCTATGCACGTCGGCCACGTCCGCAACTATACCATCGGTGATGCCATAGCTCGTTTTAACCGCATGAACGGTCACAATGTTTTGCATCCAATTGGTTGGGACGCTTTCGGGTTGCCGGCTGAGAATTATGCCATTAAACACAAAATAAGCCCCCGACAAGCAATCGACACAAGCATCAGCCGGTTTAAAAAGCAATTGATGCAGATGGGATTTAGCTATGATTGGTCGCGCGAAATCGACAGCACCGACCCCAAGTATTACCGATGGACTCAGTGGTTCTTCCTTCTATTGTTCAAAAAAGGCTTGGCCTATCAACAGCAGAGTCTGCAGTGGTGGTGCCCGCATGACAAAACCGTTCTGGCAAATGAGCAAGTCGAAAACGGCAGATGTTGGCGTTGCGGTCACGAGGTTGAGAAGAAGTCGCTAAACCAGTGGTTCTTCAAAATCACCGACTACGCTGACCGGCTAATAGATGATCTGGTAGATGTTGATTGGTCCGAAGCCATTAAGTCGATGCAGTATAACTGGATTGGCAGGAGCAAGGGTGTCGAAATTGATTTCAAAGTTGATGCTTCAAAAGAACTTCTCAGAGTCTTTACGACACGGCCAGACACCTTGTTCGGTGCGACTTTCATGGTACTGGCTCCCGAGCATGAGCTAGTCAAAGCCGTAACCACTAAGGACCAAAAGTCAGCCGTTGCGGACTATGTCAGGTCGACGCAGGTAAAATCTGAAATTGAACGCCAGGAAACTGACCGCGAAAAGACCGGTGTCTTCACCGGAGCTTATGCGCTTAACCCGATCAACAATGCAAAAATACCAATCTGGATTGCTGACTACGTCTTAAGTGGTTATGGCACTGGGGCGATCATGGCTGTTCCGGCGCACGACGAACGCGACTGGCAGTTTGCAAAGAAATTTGACCTGCCAATTACCCGAGTAATTAAAAACGATCAGCCCGACGATGCCAGCAGTCACGCCGAGGGAACGATGATCAACTCCGACAAATACAACGATCTGGCCAGCGACCAGGCCCGTGAAAAAATCGTTGCCGACCTGACAAGTCAACAAACCGCCAAAGAAGTTATCAACTATAAGCTACGTGACTGGCTGATTAGTCGGCAGCGCTACTGGGGCGCGCCAATCCCGATTATCCACTGTCCCAATGACGGCGCTGTGGCTGTGCCAGATGACCAACTGCCGGTTGTTTTGCCTCCAGTGACAAGCTACCAGCCAAGTGGAGATGGCCGCAGCCCGCTAGCCAATGTCCCTGAATTCGTCAACACGACCTGCCCCAAATGTGGCGGCCAAGCCGAACGCGAAACCGACACCATGGACGGTTTTGCTTGTAGCAGTTGGTATTTCCTGAGGTTCGCCGACCCCGACAACGATAACCAGCCTTTCGAAAAAGCTAAGGTTGATTTCTGGCTGCCAGTCGACGATTACATAGGTGGCGCCGAACACGCTGTGATGCATCTACTTTACGCTCGTTTTTGGACGAAAGTTATGTTCGATGAGAAATTAATTGATTTTAAGGAACCGTTTAAAAGTTTACGCAATCAGGGCATGATCCTGGCTCCGGACGGTAACAAGATGAGTAAGAGCAAGGGTAATACGATCGAACCGGACAGTATTATCGATCAGGGTTACGGCGCCGATAGCATTCGGATCATGGAATTGTTTATCGGACCGTGGAATCAGTCGGCCAATTGGAGTTTAGAAGGCATCAGCGGCTCATTCCGCTTTCTGCAACGAATCTGGACTCTGGTTCAGGAATTTACAGCCAGAGCTAGTGAAGCTGGGGATGATGGGTCACTTGAGCTGCGCCGGGTGATCCATCGCACGATCAAAAAAGTCGACCAGGATTTAACAAAACTTAACTTCAATACGGCCATCGCGGCTCAGATGGAGTGCGTCAACCATCTGTACCACATCAAAGCGACAGACAAGTTTACTGCCAATGAATGGCAGTGGGCACTGGAGACACTTTTGCAGCTGCTGGCTCCGTTTGCGCCCCATATCAGCGAAGAACTGTGGCAGCAGTTGGGACAAGTAGGCTCGGTTCACACTAGTCGCTGGCCAAGTTATGACGAGGCTTACTTGGTTGAGCAAAAACTAACGATTGTCATTCAGGTCAACGGTAAAGTTCGGGCTGAGCTTCGGGTGTCTGCCGATGCGACCGAAGCCGAAATAACTCAAGCTGCCAAAACTCATCAAAAGCTGTCTGGTTACCTCCAAAACCAGACGATCAACAAAACGATCTACGTTCCGAAAAAACTTGTCAATTTTGTGATAAACAGCCAAATCTCTTGAGAAAAGAGCCAAAATTCGCTAAGCTGTAACTAAGATTTGACAATTGTAAAGCAAAAGGAAGTGTCATATGGGCAAGCCCAAAAAACGAACCAGTCCGCGCAAAACCGGTACCCGTCGCAGCCATCTAGTGCTCAAGTTGGCGCGTAAGGTCAACGCCACCTCGCCGGTAAAAGTCCGCACCACTAAGCGCGAAAGTGCCAAAATCGCCTAGATTGCTTCTTTAGCAAAACAGGACAATAAACATGGCTTCCAATCGACACCTCGGTCGCATCATAGCTCTCCAAACACTCTATGAACAGGAGTTGCGGCTTGATGCTGGTGATCAAGACTTTGATGTTCAAGCAGTATTAAAACGCAACGTTGAGCGCTATAAAGAGCTCGTCGACGACACGGCGTTTATCGAAAAACTGGTCAACGGTGTGATTGTCCAAGCGGCAATGCTCGATGAGCGGTTACAACCGGTGGCGCCAGAGTGGCCAATCGATCAAATTGCCAGGATGGACCGCATCGTCTTACGCATTGGGTTGTATGAGTTGGAGAACGAAGCTGACGTGCCACCCAAAGTAGTTATTAACGAGGCCGTCGAACTGGCCAAGGCATTTGGGGGGGATAATTCGTCTAAGTTCGTCAACGGTGTTTTGGGTACTTTATTGACTCAGCGTGAGGCCAGGTCATCATCAACCAAGCCTGCCATGCCCAAGGCTATCGGGTCGAAACATGGCGTCAAATCGAAACCAAGGCAGCCGTCAAAGCCGAAGCCAGCTCAATCCAACCGCCCCAAGACCGCAACCAGGGCTACCGCGCGGGCCAAAACCACCGCAGCGGGCCCGAAAAAGCCTAGAAAGACTGCCAAATAGCATGGCGATGAAACGCCCTAAACCAATACAGGGTTTTCGCAAACTGGTCAGACGCCGGCCGGTTATAGAAGAGGTTGTCCGGGAAACTACGTCGGGCGGCGTTGTCTTTCGCCGCAATACCAAATCAAACGCTGTCGAGATACTGTTGATACAGGACGCCAAAAATCGTTGGACCATACCCAAAGGTCATGTCGAGCCGGACGAGGAGCCAAAGGCTACGGCTGAGCGTGAAATTCGCGAGGAGACTGGTTTGCAGAAAATGAAAATGCATAGCTGGCTCGGCAAAGTCAATTTTCGCTACCGTCGGGCACACACCCTAGTGCTAATGACGATGCATATCTATTTAGTCGAAGGGCTTGGCGCGACCGAAAAACTTCACCCCGAGGACTGGTTGAATGATATTCAATGGCTGGCCGGTAGCGAAGCGGTTGATCGAATCGCCTACGATGACATCGGCAAACTTATGCTGGTCGGTATGAAAAAGATTAGGGAAGGCAAGCTATGAGCTCTGCCGCTAGAAGTTTGGTCAAAGCTTTAGCTTACGGCTATTGGCAATCAGCGGGGAACTATTGGTCATGAGCCCCAGTGACTATCGCGCTTTTGCCCAAAAAAAACTTGGTATTTCGTTCAACGACGTTGAGCTGCTAATGACGGCCTTTACCCATCGTTCGTATCTCAACGAGCACAAGAAAACCGTCAGTGAGCACAATGAACGCCTGGAGTTTTTGGGCGACGCTGTTCTCGAGCTGGTCGTGACTGAGTATCTCTATCGAAACTACCAAGAGCCGGAAGGTATTTTGACCAATTGGCGTAGTAGTTTGGTGAGGACCGAGAGTATTGGTGCCGCGGCAGCCAAATATGGCTTTGAGCCGTTACTTCGCTTAAGTCGCGGTGAAAAGCGGGGAACTGAGCGCGGCCGGGCTCAGATATTGGCAAACAGCTTTGAGGCAGTTATCGGCGCAATTTATCTCGACCAGGGCTACCTTGCTGCCGAGAAATTTATCACCGCCAGCATTCTCAGTACTTTCAAAGAGATTTTGGCGAGCGGTTCGTGGATGGATTCGAAGTCACATCTCCAAGAATTGGCTCAGAGTCAGGACGCTGCAACACCAATTTATCGCGTTCTTCAGGAAGACGGTCCGGATCACGACAAGCTTTTTACGGTTGGAGTCTATGTCAAAGAGATATTGCGTGGCCAAGGCAGCGGCTCGAGCAAGCAAGCTGCTCAGCAGAAAGCCGCCGAGACGGCGCTTGACTACTATCATCGCTCCCAAGGAGCCAAATCATAGCCAAACTTGCATGTTTGTGGTATAATTATCTTTAACTACGAAACGGAGATGATATGCCCGAACGAGAACCCAACGGTATTGGTGCTGAACTTTACCTCGGGGTAGACCGTGTTGGTGAATATGTCGTTGACATGGTTCACAAGCAGGCCCCTCAGCCGTTGGCTGCTTACGTTTTTGGCTCACCCGAAAAAGTCGTTCTGACCGAAGTAATCAGTCTCGATAATGATTTTCGACAAGTGATTTCGATAGACAATCTTCGGGCATTTTCTGAGGAGAGGGGTGAGGGTACGCGACCGGCTACCGCGGTTATCGGGGCTCTTAGTCGGCATTATAACTTTTTGGCTCGTCACAGACTGGGTTCTAATCTTGCTGAATTCCAACACTATGCTCGTCGCCTGGAATCTCCCGCTTCGCCAAAAGCCCGACTGGTGCTCTTGGCCGATAACCTTTCAGGATTAATTGAGAGGCTTGATCATGATGAACGCGACGAACAGGGAAACAGAGTCAAACCAAAACTTTGGGTCGCTGGTCTTGGGGCAGGGTCACTTGACTTTTTGAAGGACTACCACAGCCATTTGGAGATTGGCGGACTAAGAGACTGAGTTGACAACAGAGACGCATATCTGTAAAATAACGGGGATTGTTACCATTAAATTTAACTTTAAAACGTTAAGTAAAGAGAGCACCAAAGCACTAAGTTTATGTTAGCTATTCGCATGCAACGCACCGGTCGAAAAGGCCATGCCATGTTTCGCGTCGTGGTTCAGCAGTCACGCCTGACACCGACCAGCGGCAAGGTCGTCGCTCGACTTGGTCACTACGATCCTCACGCCAAATCAATCCAGCTCGACAAGGAAAAGGCCGGATATTATCTGGAACATGGGGCTAGGCCGTCCGATCGCGTCACGCGCCTGTTCAAAGCCGAAGGCGTCAAACTTCCAGCTTGGGTTAGGCTGCCGGCCGACAAGGAGAGAGCCATTCGTAACCCTGAGAAACGCCGCAGCACGCGTCCTTCCGAGCCCGATGCACCAGCGTCACCAACAACAACAACAACAACAGAAAGCGATACCGACCAACCAGCCCCAGCTGAACCACAAACTGCCTCAGAGTCGCCGACTGAAACCGAAATTGCGGTTGAAGCGCTGCCCAACGATGCCGATGATTCACCATCGACCGCCCCGGCGCCAGCGCCAGACAAGCCACCAGCTGACACAAAACCCTCAGTGCCTGAGGACGACGCAGCGTCAGCTGTTTCGACCGATGCAGACCAAGACCAAGCAGCCGACGAAGCTAGCGACAAACCCTCTGCCAACGCCTAAGCCTAGGCTCAGCGGGGCAAGAATTTTTACACTACCTGATTGTCGAGTTTGCTATAATCGAAGTACTGACTAAACCGAGGAATTCCGTTCGTGAGCAACATTGACCAGAAGTTTGTAGAGTTTGTCGTCAAGTCCCTAGTAGGTAAGCCGGACGCCGTACAGATTGACCGTCGGATTGACGAGAAGGGTGTCTTGCTTGAATTGACAGTTGACCCCGAAGACCTGGGACGAGTAATTGGCAAACGCGGCGCAACCGCCCAATCGTTACGCACTCTGTTGCGGGCGCTTGGTACCAAAAACGATGCTCGCTACAATCTTAAAATTGTCGATAACGGCGTTGCCTCATCAGCTCGAACTCGCGAAGAAACTCCGGCCGACTCAGCCAACGATTCATTACGCACAACTCGGACAAAAAAGACGACTGCTACCAAGGATACAGCCACCCCGACAGAGTCAGCTGAGTCAGTCAAGACGCCGGAAGCCCCCAAAGTCTCGGCTCCAGCACCTGAAGCAGCACAAACAGCGGCCTCGAAAACTCCAAGCGAAACTTCCTCTAGCGACCGCCTGCGTCAAACCAGAGAGGAACTGGCTGATTTCGACGATCTTGACATCTAAGTAGTCAACTGTTGTGATTGTTACTAAGTACTTGAAATGTCTGGCTGACTTCGGGTATAGTACGCTAGTCGTAAGCAATACGATCGTTCAAAAAAACAAAAACGTTAAGCTCGATGCGAGCCATCAACCGATGGGAGCTTTATGTGACTACAACAACCCTGAATTGGGGTTGTTTTGGTTTCTGATACCATAAAAGAATGACAGTCCAGTTTATCAGCCTATTCCCTGAGATGTTTGAAGGGGTATTGGGGTCAAGTATGCTGTGGAAAGCCAGCCATCAGGGTGCTGTCAGCTATAAACTGTTGCAGCTTAGAGACTTTGGTATTGGACCTAGGCGACAAGTCGACGACGCTACCTATGGCGGCGGCGCTGGCATGCTACTCAAACCTGAACCGGTGGTTGCGGCTATCGAACACGCCAAAACCAAGGATCCGACTGCTCGAGTCATTCTGCCGACGCCACGTGGCCGCCACTACCGGCAGTCTGACGCCAAACGACTTGCCGCTGACGACAAGGGAATCATCATTGTCTGTCCGCGCTATGAAGGCTATGACGAGCGAATCATGGATTGGGTCGACGAGGCGTTTTGCGTCGGCAATTATATCTTGACTGGTGGCGAGCTGCCCGCGATGGTTATTGCTGATTCGGTGATCAGGTTGCTGCCTGGAGTGCTCGGAAGCGAATCGTCGGCTGAGATAGAATCGTTCCAAGCAGACGACTTGGCTGTCGAATTCCCGCAGTATACGCGTCCAGAGGTCTTCCGCGGCAAGGCCGTTCCAGAAGTTTTACTTAGCGGCAATCACGCCGAAATCGCTGCTTGGCGAGAGACTCAGACTAGGACCAAACTTTGACCGTCAGATTTATGCAAAAGCTTCACCTCCCTCATCTTTGAGACAGCGGTGCAGCGTGCTTGATATTGCTAGGCGATTTAAGATCAGAGTGGCCACTGTCGTGCTTTTGGTCGGCGTTTTGCAGAGCTGAGAAAGAGTTTTGGCCAGTCTGGGGAGTTGAGGTCGGTCCGCTAGGTGACGCGGTAATGACACCGGAGGCGATAACAGTCGAATTGCTGCTGTCGGTTGACAGGACTACCAGCCCGGCTTTGGGCGTCAAACTCACGGTTGGTAAAGTTGTCTGAGTGGCGTGCGAGTGGCCGACGTTTGGCGTTAAGGCGGGTGCGGGATGGGTCAATGAATTTGCCCGCATCATCGAGAAGCTGAAACAAAAAAAGGCGATAAGTACAAGCGGTATGCCGATAACCAGGCGGTGAGCGCCGTGAGTTTGTGGGCTTTGGTTAAGCTGGTACTGTGCCAAACGATCTCCTTGAATTACAAAACTAACGTTTAGTAGTATACCAACCACTCAGCAGCCATCAGTAAGCAATTTAACAAGCGGCTTTTTGGGTGCTTGCTTGTCTGGAAACACGCGGTGTTGACGCTGTCACCAGGCAATTAGGACATCGGTCAGCGTTTTTTCATAAACGATTGGGATTAAGCTACCCGACGTATCTAGGCTAGAGTTACAAGCTAAGGCTTAGCATCATCACTCACTGGTAATTTGACCGAAAATCGTGTGCCGTAGCGACGTGAGCTTTTAACTCTGATCGTACCCCTAAAATCATCTTCGACATAGTGCTTGATGATGGTCAAACCGAGCCCCAGACCTTGTCCAGAGGCGCTTTTAGTGGTGTAAAAAGGTTGAAACACAAACGGCAACTGATCGATCGTAATACCCGGCCCACGGTCAGCTACCTGGATGACCAACCACTGCTGATTGCCGATGATGGTTATCCTGACGATTCGTTCATGGTGACTAACTGCCAGATCATCGTAGGCATGGACGGCGTTACTGATTAAGTTGCCAATAATCTGTTGGAACTTGACTGGATCGCCATATAGTCGATACGAACCCATCGGGTCGAATAACAGCTTGACATGGCGACTTCGGGCTAGTGGCAGCAAAACGCGTTTAACCTGTTCGATCTGAGATCGTACCGAAAAAGATTGCTCCAAACTCGCGCCACGAACCTGCTGCCTGGCGGCTTCGATGTAACGTTGGAGTATCTGGATGTTGCGCCTGGCCTGTCGAATATTGAGCGACTGATTATTTTCATATTGGTCGAGGCTTAGGATAGCCGCTGTTAATGGGTTGCTCATCTCGTGCAGCAGGCTGGCACTGAGGCGACCAAGTTCAGCCCAACGCCGTAATTCAACTATTTGGAGTTGGGCTTCATCGACGACCGAGACTGCCTCCTGGGGGTCGGGCACAGATTGGATCATCATGTTAGGCCTCGCTTGCTTCGAGCGGAGCAAGTGCTGGGGTCTCTAGTTTGTAGCCGACACCGTGAATTGTTTTGATAAGCTGACGATCGAAGGGTTTATCGATCTTGTCGCGCAGATATTTGATGTGAACGTCGATTGTGTTGGCCCACGGTTGCTCGCCTGCGGGCCAGGCATAGTGGGCAAGGGTGCTGCGACTGACGACCGAGCCGACATTGCGCAGTAGACATTCCAGAAGTGCCAGCTCCTTGCGCCGGAGCGGGATAAGCTGACCGGCACGCTCGGCTCGGTGCTGTGAAAGCTGCAAGGTCAGATCGGCGACAGTCAGGTTGTGGGCAATGGCGCTGGTGCTGAGGCGCGATCGACGCTCCAGTACGCGCAAACGGGCCTTGAACTCGCCCAGGCTAAACGGCTTAGTTAAGTAGTCGTCAGCGCCGGCATCGAGCAACTTGATCTTATTCATGACATGACCTTCGCCGGTTATGACCAAGATCGGCATAGTCTGACCGGCCTCGCGTAAGGCCTGACAGACATCAATACCCGATATGTCCGGCAGAGTGAGATCTAGGACAACGATATCGAAGCTATCATTTCGGGCATATTTTAAGCCATCGAGGCCTAACCCGACGTACGAGACAAGGTGATCGTGCGCCAAGGCTTCACGGAGCGCATTTGCGATCCGTCGATCATCCTCTATTAGGAGTAATTTCATCATGCTGCCACCTGCACAACGCTATTATTACCCGATCCAACTTAAATTATTATTAAATTTTGCAAAAAAAGCAAGTAGTTTTCATAAATACTTTGTTAGTTGAATAATTTTATGGCAATCGAATAGTCGAAATGTTTATATAAATCAAGCTGTTAAAGTTGTTCGTGGTACACGATTGAGTTCAACCTAAACTCCACTAAAAGCCAGGTAGCTGAAAATATCACGGCAACAGGCTGGACAGCGACCACATCAAAGGCGAAGCAACGATCAGCAGCAACGAAAAGACAAAAACGCGCTGGGCCCAAGAACTGTCCGCAGCTACGCCAAAACCATCAATAGCGATGTACAACCAACCCAACCCGAGTCCGCCGATCACCACCAGGAAGCTATAGCCGCTGTAGCCGTAAAACGTCAGGGCGGCACAGGCCAAGATGAATGCCACTATGTAGGCCATGATTTGCCTCCTAGTGGTCGCTACACCTTTGACAACCGGCATGACTGGGAGACCGGCGGCGCGATAATCGGCCAGCCGATAGATGGCAATCGCATAAAAATGGGCCATCTGCCAAAACGTCAGAATCAAAAAAAGAATTAGCGCGCCGCCGTCAATCCGATTACTGACGGCGACATAACCTGCTACCGGTGGCATACTGCCGGCTACGCTACCAATGAGTGTGCCATGTATCGAGCGCCGTTTGAAAAAGCCATAGACCACGACATAGACGACTAGGCCAATCAGACCGATCAACATGGTCAGGGGATTGGTTCGGCTGAGAAGTCCAAAACCTAGGCAGCCGAGTAGACTGGCGAATATGATGGCGCTATGGCCGGATATTTGGCCGGTGACCAGCGCCCGGTTATGAGTGCGGTCCATGCGGCGGTCAAGATCCCGGTCAATGAAATTGTTGAAGACACAGCCACAGGCAATAACTAACGACGTACCACCGATCATCGCCATCAGCAGTTCAACGTCAATTACTCCCCGTGCGGCTAGCAGGAAGGCTCCGGCTGCCACTAGGGCATTACCGTAGACGATACCTGGTTTACACAGCCAGTAATAGCTGGCCAGTCGTTGACCCAAGCTAGCGCTTGATGCCTTCGTCATGCGAAACGTAAGAATTGGTGTCGGCTGGTGACATTGCATGGTAGTTGAGGTTGTTCATAATCCAAATCGACCCAAAAACCACGATCAAAACTACCAGCGCCGCGAAGCAAAAAGCGATCAGATTCCATCTGGGTTTTGATCCTCGGCCGAGATGCAAAAAGCATATCAGTTGGACAAACAATTGTGCGATGGCCAGTGTGATTATGGTCGCCACGGTCAGACCGCCGTGAATCAGCTGGTCCTGGTGCGAGACAAGCAAGTAAGCATCAATCGTGATAAATAGCGACAGCAAAAAACCGACACTGTAGCTCACATAGCTGCCGTGTCCGGCTCCCGAGGGGCTATACTTATTGTCAGACGATGTCGTCATAGGGCTAAATTCCCCATCAAGTAGACAAAAGTAAAGATAAAGATCCAGACAATATCAAGAAAATGCCAAAATAAACTAAACAGTGTCAGTCGTTTGGTCGTGACCTTGCTTAAGCCTCGTTGGGTTAGTTGCCAGACCAAAACAGCCAACCACACCAGTCCGGTAGCTATATGCAGTCCATGAGTGCCAACCAGGGTAAAAAAGGCCGACAAGAAACCGCTTCGCCGCCAGCTATTGCCCTCCTGGACCAGGCGGTGAAATTCATTAACTTCCATGCCGAGGAAAAGTAGGCCGAGCAAAAAGGTGATCGTCAAGAAGACCAAGACTTTGGTTTTTTCGTTTCGTTGGGCCGAAAGTATGGCCAAGCCACAGGTAAAGCTGCTGGTTAGCAAGATGATAGTCTCAGCTAGGACAAAAGGTAAGCTGAAAAGATCACCGCCGCTCGGCCCGCCGAAAGTATTGTTGTGCAACACGGCATATGAGGCAAACAAGCTAGCAAACAGGACACAGTCGGTCATGATATATATCCAGAACCCAAATACCGGGGTGTCGCTAGAACGCTCGATTGCCTGGTAGTGGCTCATGATAATCCTCGCGCCTTGGCGGTAGCAGCCTCATAGTTTTCGAGCTGACTGGCCCTAATTATCTGGCTGGTACCCTGTGCCGTCGAACGCAGCGCTACACAAGCGATGATAGCCACAATCGCTGGTGGCGCCAACCACCAGATATGCCAGATCATGGCGAAGCCAAACAGGAAGGCCAGCCCAGCAATGTACAGGCCGAAACCAGTGTTTCTGGGAAGTTCAATATCGCTGTAGTGCGGCTTGGCAGGCGGTTTTTTGCTGTGTTTGATTGCCCAAAATGCGTCTCGGCCGGTCACCACAGGGGTAATGGCGTAGTTATAAAATGGCGCCGGTGACGTGGTTGACCATTCTAACGTACGGCCATCCCATGGGTCGCCGGACAAGTCACGTGTCTCAGCCCGCTTCCAGATGCTATATACCAGCTGTAGCACCAAAAAGCCGACTCCAGCCAAAATGATCGCCACTCCGACCGCCGCCACGATAAACAACCACTGCCAACCCAGCGATGCATCATAGTGGTCGAGGCGACGAGTAGCACCCATCAAGCCGAGAATGTATAGTGGGACAAAGGCGACCAAAAAGCCGGTGAACCAGCACCAAAAAGCATAGCGGCCTAGCCGCTCGTTGAGCCTGAATCCAAAAATTTTTGGAAACCAATAAGTGTAGCCGGCGAAGTAGCCAAACAGCACGCCGCCGATTACCATGGTGTGGAAATGGGCCACCAAGAATAAGCTGTTGTGCAGTTGAAAGTCGACGGGAGGAACGGCCATCATTACTCCAGCTACTCCTCCGATCGTAAAGGTCACGACGAAGCCGAGAAACCAAAGCATCGGCACTTTGAAGTCGACCCGTCCACCGTACATGGTAAATAACCAGTTGAAAATTTTTACGCCCGTCGGCACGGCGATAATCATGGTCATGACACCAAAGAATGTATTGACATTGGCACCTGCCCCCATAGTGAAGAAGTGATGCAACCAGACGACAAACGACAGGAAAGTGATGGCGGCGATTGCCCAAACCATCGACATATAGCCAAATAGTCGTTTTCTGGAAAAGGTTGCGACCACCTCTGAGAAGACGCCGAAAGCGGGCAGAACCAATATGTATACCTCGGGATGACCCCATGCCCAGATCAAGTTGACATACATCATGGCGTTACCGCCGACACCGGCGGTAAAAAAGTGCATGCCGAGCGTCCGATCAAGCGCCAACATCGCCAGAGTCGCAGTTAGAATTGGAAAGGCAAACAGCACCAGTGACATGCTGCCGACGACGCTCCAAACGAAAATCGGCATTTTTTTGAGAGTCATGCCCGGCGCCCGAAGCTTAATAATAGTAACCAAGAAGTTTATCCCAGATAGTAAACTACCGATCCCGGCAATTTGCAGACTCCAGATCCAGTAATCGACGCCGACCCCGGGGCTGAAGGCCAGTTCCGAAAGCGGCGGATAGGCCAGCCAACCGGTGGCGGCAAATTGCCCCAGCACCAGTGACAGATTCATTAGTCCGACGCCGGCGATATACAGCCAAAAGCTGACCGAATTGAGGAAAGGAAAGGCTACATCACGAGCGCCGATCTGAAGCGGAACAATCAGGTTGATCAGACCAAACATAAAACCCATCGCCACAAAAAAGATCATAATCGTGCCGTGGGCTGAAAATATTTGCTGAAAGTGGTCGGAGGTCAGAAATCCATGTGATGTCCCGACGGATGTCGCCTGTTGAGCCCGCATCATGGCAGCGTCAGTCAGGGCTCTGACCAGCATGACAGTCGAGACCAGCAGATACATGACGCCGATTTTCTTGGGATCAAGGGATGTCAGCCACTCCCGCCAGAGCCATTTCCAGCGTTTGAAATAGGTCAAGAGGCCGATGACCGTCACGGCGCCAAACAGCATAGACAGCTGACCAACCAGAACAATCGGGCCGTTTGACAGTGCCTGGAGGGTCAGCCGGCCAAACATCAGGGGTGTCCCATTCCGGGCATATCACCCATGGTTGAGCTGTCCGTGGGCACCATGTATTTCATGACGACATCATTATAAATCCCGCCATCAACTGACGAGAAACTGCTGGTTTGCTGAGTAGGCTTAGGTTTGGCCAGCGCTGTGTAGCCAGCCTGAGTCAAGCGATTGGAGCCAGCCTGAACCGAAGCTATCCAATCATAGAATGACTGACTGGAGCGAGCTTTGGCGGTGAAGTGCATACCTGAGAAGCCGGCACCGCTAATGTTGGCTGAAACACCGCGATAATCGCCAACACGATTGGCCATCAGCTGGAGTTGAGTACTCATGCCGCTCATGGCGTAAATTTGACCGCCAAGCTGTGGAATCCAAAAGGAGTTCATCGGGGCGTCTGAGGTAATCTCAAAGGCTATCGGACGATCAGTCGGGATCTCAAAATAATTGACTGTGGCAATGTGCTGGTCGGGGTAGATGAACAACCACTTCCATTGCAGGGCAATAACCTGGATGTGAAGTGGCTGGTTGGGGCTGCTGAGCGGCCTGAAGGGGTCGAGCGCGTGTGCACTGTTCCATGTAATGACCGACAGAATTATGATCAGTGTCAGCGGCACCAGCCACCAGATGGTTTCGGCCCGCCGGTCGCCATCCCAGTCGGGGCGATACTTAGCCTTGGAGTTATCGGCTCGGTATTTCCAGGCAATGCCCAAAGTCATAGCAAACACCGGCACAACTACTACTAGACTCAGCAAAACAGCCAGCAGCATTATATGACGCTCTTGGCTGGCGATAACACCTGCGCTATTGAGGATGGCAAAGTTATGGCTCCTGGTCAGGGCTATGGCCACCAGGGCGCCAATGATGGTTGTCGGCACTATCAGTAATAAGGCAAATTGGTATCTGCGACGCATCCCAATTAACTATAGCAGTTTCAGCAGTTTCGTCGATTTTTTTGTTGCTATGGCATTGTGTACTGATCCGCTGATTGATTTTCTAGCTGGCTCTGCTGTCTGACATCGACAAATAATTTTCAAACAATCACTTCTGTGGGTATATCGCCCCCAGAAACTTGACATAAACGGTCCAGACGGCAATCATTAATCAAATGGCAGACAACAAATTCTCAGATGATAATTCGATTACCGTAAGCCCTGACGGCTATCTTGAGGTAAAATTTGTCGGCCAACAGACCGATGACAGCTTTCGGCGCATCTATAGCGAAGCGCTGCCATTTATCGAGCAAATCACAGCCTCAGGGAAAGTGCTGCTTGGGCTTTTTGATCTCAGTCAGCAGACCGGATTTTCGCTAAGCTCCGACAAAATGGCGCTCGAACTCCTAGAAAAGATTCCCTACACCAAAATCGCAATGTTCCAGGTGCCGTACCACGAAGTGGCCCAAGGAATTATTATGGCCACCGGCAAAGGCGACAAGACCAAGATTTTCGACACCCGAGAGCAAGCGCTGGCTTGGCTACTAGCCCCGGCTCAGTCGTAACGAGCACCTGCGTATTAGTTTTTATGTTTCTGGGCTGGTTACTTCTTGATAAGTGACAGCAGCCAGCGTACAGTATAGTCAATAAAGTATTTCTACGGAGGATCGACCATGGCCAGGCAACAATCAAATGGCAAATTATCTTTCATAAAAGTGGCCCGCGTCCTGACATATCTGGTATACGCCTATGTCATTATCGCGATTGTCTTTTTAGTACTAGGTTTTTTGATGTTATTGCTCGGTGCAAACCAAAGCGCCAGCTTCACTCGATTTGTATATCATATAGCGGCTGAATTTCTGCAACCGTTCCGAGGCATTTTCCCGACCAGACAAATCACAGACACCAGTTATTTCAGTGCCGCCGGCTTGTTCGCGATCGTTGTCTACGGCTTCTTTGCGGCGGCTGTCCATGCTTTGATCACTTGGCTGAGTGCCAAGCAGCTCGAGCAGGAAAACAAACTCCTCCAGTCTCAAAAAGAGAACGCCCGTTTGACCAAAGACTAGTCTTTACGACCCGAGCCAAATGCCCAACCAGGAGGCACTATGACAGTCTTGACAAATTACAGTTCAGATGCAACAGTATAAATCATGAACGAATTTTACATTGGTCAAACCTATCAGCAAGCATCAGATAATATTGAGCCGCTTTATGACTTTTTGGCCGACACAAGTGAACCGTCAGCCGCTGATCTTCAAGGCGTTGTCGTTCCGGAACCGGCGCTGCTTAGCGCTGAAGAACTGCAAGACGACACAACCTCAGAAGAATTTGATGCTGATCTAACGGATGATGAGCATTTCCCAGACTTACCAAGAGGCTATAGCTTAGAACACCCGACAAGCCCACCCTATATAAGTAAGTATGACAAAACGACATTTGATGATATCCGCAGCGAATATGCCAAAGAGCGTGAGGCAGCTGCTCGCCAAGAACTTGAAGCCAAATTAGAAACCCTCCAGCTGATCAAAGACGCGCTTAGACAAGCCGAGATTATCGCTCATATATCCACCGGAGTTGCACTTCCGGAAAACCTAAAAGCATATCAGGCATCAAACCGAAGCCTTAACCGAGAAGGACTAAAGCTGTTAAGCGGTTTAGTCCAAAAAAGCCTAAAAAGCTCCCCCAAGACATAGGGGTAAGCTTGCCAGGTCTGAGCCAGAGACGACATAATATTGTCCTCTTCGGGGCCATAGCGACAGGCCAGTCTGCAGAACGATGAGGCTCAGTAGGCGTACGGCAATAATTTTAGTATAATTCACATCCGTAAGTGAGAAGGGGTTAGCCAAGCGGTAAGGCAATGAGTCCAATGTCCCATGATCGGGGTGAAAATTGCCAGTAGGCAATTCGCAAGGCAAGCTTCCGACGCAAGCTGTGCTTGCAATCGTGAAGTTGCGGGCCGGCCAAAGGTCGGTCGAATCCGATTCGAAGCCTCGTATATTACAATATAGAAAGATCGTTGGGGATTAGCCAAGCGGTAAGGCAATGGGTTCTGGTCCCATGATCGGGGGTTCGAATCCCTCATCCCCAGCCAA
>JAYRNA010000026.1:0-1024 GCA_041912375.1 Saccharimonadales bacterium (SeqCode)
CGACATAGACAACCTGACAAACCTTACCTCTCGTAAGTTTTTTGAGAATGGCGCAATTACCAATTTTGTACTAAGTACTGAGTCCAAAATAACCGACGACCAGTTGAAGCGCTTGCGGGCTGAGGTACGACAGGCTTATGGCGGCGTAGATAACGCCTTTAAAGCTATGATTCTTGGGGGAGGCCTAAAACCTGAGCGATTAAGTTTCACTAACAAGGAAATGGAATATCTGGGACAGCTTGAATGGTATCGCGATAAGATTATGGTTATCTTTGGTAATACCAAGGCTTCGCTGGGGATAATTGATGATGTCAACCGTGCCTCCCATGAAAGCTCGATTATTGCCTGGAAGAACAATGCGGTGCTACCTGAGATGCAAGCAATTACTGATACCTTAAACGAATTCTTAGTACCGCGCTTCGGCGATAAACTCGTACTTGGTTTTAAAGACCCTATTCCCGAAGATAGGGATGCGAAATTGACTGAGGTTGAGAAGGCCAAAAGCATACTAAGCATTAATGAACGGCGTGGGTTACTCGGTTATGATACGGTGGCAGATGGCGACACTATACCCGAAGCCGAATCAAACCGACGAGCTGATGAAATGGCAACCGCATTGCAGAACAGGCCCAAAGAGCCACCTACGCCAAAGGGCTTGAAATATGTCAATATCAAGTCTGTTTTACGGCGCAACGGCCTCTATAAAGATAAGGAAACATGGCATGAGATTAAATCTGCCGCTTTACCAGTGGCTAAAAGGATTATTGCATCACGCAAGAAACGCAGTGAACGGCCAGAAGAACCACGCCGACATGCCCAATTCACTAATGAACAGGTACAGGCTTATTGGGAGAAGCAGATTCATATAGTAGAGATTATCGAGCAGCGGTTTGAGAACAGCGTACGGCAATTTATTGATGAACTTGAGGAAAAAGCAGTAGCTAACTTAGAGCGGGAGATTGCCAGCCGCAAATCAGTGGCCTTTAAAAACCTCTACAATGAACAAGAAGAAATAACCAGAGCA
>JAYRNA010000027.1:0-4723 GCA_041912375.1 Saccharimonadales bacterium (SeqCode)
CACGAATGGCGTAATGATATGGGTACTGTCTCGACGAAGAGCTCGGTGAAAGTGCATTGACGGTAAAGATGCCGTCTGTCCGCAGCAGGACGAAAAGACCCCGTGCAGCTTTACTACAGCTTGGCATTGAGCCGGGTTATAACATGTGTAGGATAGGTGGGAGACTTTGAAGTCGAGGCGCTAGCCTTGGTGGAGTCACCGGTGAAATACCACCCTTGTTATGATCTTGTTCTTACCAGGACCACTAGAAGGTAATGAGACAAAACTTTGGTTTTGACGACTCGTTGTTTTCTACTGGTTCTGGGACCGTGTCTGGTGGGTAGTTTAACTGGGGCGGTTGCCTCCAAAAGAGTATCGGAGGCGTTCAAAGGTTAGCTAACTACGGATGGAAATCGTAGTGATAGTGTATACGCATAAGCTAGCTTGACTGTGAGGGACACAACCCGAGCAGGTACGAAAGTAGGAGTAAGTTTTCCGCTGTCAGTACATATTTTGTACAAGAGTGTGGTATCGGCAGCGCTTTCGGATAAAAGTTACGCCGGGGATAACAGGCTTATAGCGCCCAATAGTTCACATAGACGGCGCTGTTTGGCACCTCGATGTCGGCTCATCTCATCCTGGAGGGGGAGCACCTTCCAAGGGTCGGGCTGTTCGCCCGTTAAAGAGGTACGTGAGCTGGGTTCAGAACGTCGTGAGACAGTTCGGTTTATATCCGCTGTGGACGCAAGGAAATTTGAGAGGACTTGACCCTAGTACGAGAGGACCGGGTTGAACGCACCGCTGGTGTATCAGTTGTTCTACCAAGAGCATTGCTGAGTAGCTATCGTGCGGCAAAGAGAAGCGCTGAAAGCATATTAAGCGCGAAACTGACCTCAAGATTAGATTTCCCTATGAGGACACTGAAAGACGATCAGTTTGATAGGCGCAAGATGGAAGTGCGGTAACGTATGGAGTCGAAGCGTACTAATAGTCCCATTGACTTTTTACGACCAGAACGAACGCCCGCTTGTTCGAAAGACTGGCCAAGCCAGCTTTTTTGACCAAGCTTTTTGGCACAGCACTGTGTTGCTGACCTTTCGGTTCGTAGGTCGCGGTAGTTTTCTACCGCTCCCTCCGATCCTCGGTCGCACCGTGTGCTGCATCCCAAGCGTTCGTTCTGTAGGTGTGTCCAAGGATTCATTTTTTGGGCATAGAAAGTGTAAATTGACTAGTTATTGGTGCTGGCCGCAGACTATTTCGGCTAGCCCATATGTCAGGTTTGCTTTACTTTAAAAAACAGTTACTTATTTTATTCTTAACTGACTCAAAAAGCACCCATAACCAAAGGGCACCAAGCAAGGAATTCGTTCTGCATTCGTTCTGCCGACAAAAAAAGCTTATAAACGAATTTCGTGCTTGGTGCCCATAGCCCGAGGGAAACACCTGTTACCATACCGAACACAGCAGTTAAGCCTCGGAGCGGTTACAATACTTGGGGTCCACCCCTGGGAAAATAGCACGGTGCCAAATTTTGTTAAAGGCCTCCCTTCTAAGGGAGGCCTTTTTCTAAGACTTGCAAGCCCAAAAAATGTTGGTCATAAAGCTAAAATGACAACGATAAATATATTGGATTTGTCTCAAAAGATTAAAGAATGAGTAGATTAACACATATTTACAACGAATATTCCTAAAATGTATTCATTTACAACATCAAAAAGGCTAGAATTCGGTCAGTAAACACTAAATACAGCTCAGAACGCCTTTTTCACAACGGTTAATGGATGGCGCAACTAGCTCGTAATATGACATAAGAATGTGATAATTTTGAATATAATTCCGGTGCCAAATCAAGAATAATTTTCCGGTAATTTGCCGACAACTGACCACATTTTCGATCGGCACCTGTTGTTTGTCTTAGACCGGACATATATTTGGTGCTCAATTTCGTTAAAGCGTAGCCTAAAAAGCTAACAAAACTGTGGACAACCTATACCTAGGTATTGTCTATCATTGTGCTAATATTTATACTGTGCATATGCTTTCATAACAGAGAAGAAAGCAAAACGAATACAAATTTTAGTGTTAACAAACACCTAAAAATGTTAGAAAATCCAACCAAAAACTCGTCAGGAGGAGAACGTAACCAGTACCTTAGTATCGGTGCTGCCAGTAACGAGTTGGGTGTTTCCGTCGACACACTGAGGCGCTGGGAAAGAGATGGAAAGATCCGGGCCTATCGCTCTGACGGCAAAAATCGCCTTTTCCTTAAAAGCGACATCCAACACCTAAAAAAGTCAAAACCGCTACTAGTAGCTGATGTGGCTGCCGCCTTGGGCATCTCAGCATCAACAGTCAGGCGACTAGAGGAGAGAGGCTCCTTGATACCAGCTCGAGATGACAGCGGCACGCGGACTTACGATCGTCAGTCAGTTTTGGCCTACCTAGAGACTCAGCAATCAACCGATAGGTCGCCGCATGTGCCCTCGTTAACCAACTCGGAGCGGTCGGCGACTCGGCTTACTTCGGAGGCCGGACCGGCATCTCTTTCGCATCAATCGGGGGTGTCAAGCAATGTTCAGGCCAAAGCTATTAAGCCACCGCTGGTCGAATCAAAAGCACCGAGCCTGTCCGACGTAACTCCGCCGTCTCCGCGAGCATCGGCTAAGCCCTCAGATGATAGTCACACGCTTGTCAGTGAGAAGTTGATCTCACAACAATCCTTACAATCAACAGAGGCAGAATTGTCAACTTTCAAGCGACGTCACAGCTTTTGGCGGCCGGTCGCTATCGTAGCTGCGATGGCTTTTGTAATGTTTTTAGCACACTCACCGGGTTTTTTCACGATCAGTGGCGACTCAAGTTTAGGTCGGTTAGGCTTAACGACTAACATTGGTGGTGCCAACTCCAAAACTATTGTCAATAAGAGTGGCTTGAAGTTGCCGAGGACGTTTTATATCGACTTGCCTCATATGTTTATCGACTTGCCGAAAACCGGACTGACGATAAATTTAAGTAATCATACCCTGAATGGCTGGGGGATTGGCACTAGAGGTGTTGGTATAAACGGGGCAATGGTTGACGATAACACAATTACTAGTCAGCAGATCGCAGATGGCGGTATCTCGTGGGACAATTTGTCACCAGAACTTCAAGATATAATTACAACAAACCAGGCCTCTAGCTCTGTAGTAAACAACATATCAAATATTTACAACACGACCACGACTGGGGCAGGCCAGGTTGTTGTGGCCGGACTGGGACTTAGTGGCTCAACAAATGGCTTAACTGTCACGCTTGATCTAAGAACTGGTGTAACAACTCAGCTGGTAGGCAATAACCTAGAGGTTAAGCTAAGTAATGGAGTTGTAACTAGCACAACTGGAAATGGATCGGGGCTCGAGCAAACCGCTCAAGGCATCCAATTGCTTGGTGGTTGCTCGACGGCTCAAGTCCTTCAGTGGACAGGTGCGTCATGGGTCTGTGCAACCGTTTCAGCTGGCAGCAGCAATTTGGCAATCCAGGAAGCCGGCAGCACAGTCACCCTAAACCCGACGGCGATCAACTTTGCTGGCAATGATTTTGTGGTGACTAATAATTTGGGACAGTCCAATGTGGCTATTGATTATGCGAACAGCGGTATTGTTCGGTCCAATGCTGCCGAGTCCATTACCGGCAACTGGTCGTTTCCGGATAGCGGTTTGACGGTTCGTAACGGTCTTGATTCGACCAAGAAAGTGGTATTTGATGTCAGTGGCGTGACTAGTGGCAGCACCCGAACTCTGACCGCGCCAGACGTCAGCGGGACACTGATTACTTCGGGAAACCTGACTAGTATCACTGGCGTTGGCACACTGACCAGCGGTGTCTGGCAGGGTGGCACGATTGCAGTTCAGTACGGCGGAACAGGTGCCAGCAGCTTTACTGCCAACGGAGTGGTCTACGGAAATGGCAGCGGTGCGCTGCAAGCGACTGCTGCCGGTAGCGGCGGCCAGCTGCTAATTGCCGACGGCGGCGGGGTGCCGGGTTTTGTTTCGCTTGGCGGCGATGCCACGCTATCAAACACCGGTGTTTTAAGTTTGGCAAATAGTGGTACAGCTACCGGTAGTTTCGGCGACGGGACGCACATACCAATAGTTACGGTCGACGCCAAAGGCCGTATCACGAGCATTTCGTCGACTGTTGTCACTGGAGCAGCGCCGACCGGTGCGGCATCCGGCGACCTAGCAGGCAGCTATCCGGCGCCAACGATTGCAAGATTGCAAGGTCAGACGCTGACTGTTACAGCCCCGTCGGGCGGACAGGTGTTACTTTTTGACGGGTCAGCCTTCGTCAATCAGTCCTTGAGCGGCGACGTGACCGTCAATAGCTCTGGTGTTACGGCAGTTGGTTCCGGCAAAATATCAAATAATAATTTGGCCAGCGGCAGCTTTGCCAATATTACAGGGACGGGTGCCTTGACGAGCGGTTCAATTGCTACTGGTTTTGGAGCGATCGCCACCAACAACAACATCACTTCAGGGTCCACAGTACAAGGCAGCAGCCTGGTCGGCACTGGTGGCCTGACCATCCAAAGCGGTGGGGCAGCCATTACCGGCAATAGCACAATTAATGGTAGTTTAACCGGCCTGAGCGGTCTGACCTCCTCCGGCACGATAACCTTCTCTGGTCTTAACTCCAGCGGTATTGTCCATACCAATGGCAGTGGTGTCTTAAGTACCTCAGCCGTGACTCTAGGTAGTGACAC
>JAYRNA010000028.1:0-1020 GCA_041912375.1 Saccharimonadales bacterium (SeqCode)
ACGTCTGATGTGAAATGCACCTAAAAGGCAGGAAGAGCCTGGAAGGTTTGAACATTAACATTGAAATCGGTACGCAACAAATGCCGCAAGAGATGACTGGTCATTTTCATAATCACTCGAGTGCATAACCCTAAAACAGTTTTGGTCAATAATCGCTCGATATTGCGCCCAGTATTTTGCACTTCGTGAAACACACCTTCGATTCTTTCTCGAATGCTGTTCAGCCAGCGATCCAAACCTTTGGCATTTTGATAATGCTGATTTGAGCGTCTTGGGGTCCAGATCAGGTTGCTAGTCTGGTCAAAGATCTGTGTTTGCCATTTGAGCCCCAGAAATCCTTTGTCCGCAAAGAGATCGCAGAATGAGAAGTAATCGATCAGCGTTTCAGCAGCTTTGCGTTCATCAGTGTTAGCAGGGACCAGGTCATAGACAATCGGAATACCACTCAAAGTGCTCACGGTTACCAATTTGTAGCCGAAATACTTGAGGTTTCGGCTGACACAGCGCCCATAACCAGCACTGCCGGCAAAATCGCTACGGCTTTTGTTGCGTTTGTAACCTATAACCGGAATTGGTTTGGTATCCAACAAATAATGAGTGCCCAGGTGCCAGCCCTTTTGGAGGATCCAATAGCGTCGAAACTGCTCTACCAGCAAACGCAACGCCCGAGCCCGTCGATTAAATTGACTTTGATCAACCAGTTTTGGAAACAAAGCAAGATGATTGGCCCGGATGAATCCAACATATTGTGTTTCACTTGGGTATGGAATGAAATCCTGCGCCAACATCAATGTTATTACCTCACTATCGCTGAACTCAGGCTTTTTGCCTGGTTTTCCTCGAAGGTATTTGCTGCCATCTACTTGATACCAATCATCCACCAGTACGAATATGATCGTCAAAATGTCAGTTATGGGTATACTTGTCATGGGAATGCTCCTCTCAGATTTGGGTCAGCACCATAATCTTGAGGGCATTCCCCCATTTCGTCAACTGTTTTTTGATTTCACATCAGACGTA
>JAYRNA010000029.1:0-1173 GCA_041912375.1 Saccharimonadales bacterium (SeqCode)
GCAAGCCAGGCGCGAAATAGAGCGCAGGAAGAAAGCAGAAGAAGCGGCAAGGATTGCGCAAGAAAGCATTAACGAGGCACGGAAGAAAGCGGAAACTCAGGCGCTGCTGAAACCGCCTGAACAGCTTGTCATTAACGAAACCGCACTTCGTTATACACAAGAGGCTTTGTCTCTAACGGGTGAGACACAAGCTGACGCGTTAAGAAAACGCGAAAAATTATACATATCGCCGGAACTTGTTAAAAAACTGGCGGAAATTAGACATGTCGTCATTGAGCAAGTCGAGATACCGGAGATTTCACCGGAACACCTTGCGCTCATCAGAAACAATGACGACGCGCTGGCAATGATCTTGATCTATTGGGGATTCGAGGACGAGGCTTAAACCTTCGCCACTTTGATCTTGGCGCGAATCCACTTCGCACCGCCAAGAATCGCCAGCTTGTCGCGCTCTGATTTCGTCATGCGGAAACAGGCGGTGATTGTTTCCTCTGCATGACTCAATGGCTTGCGGCCTTGGTTGCGGCCTGCGCCGCCGCGTTTCTCTGTCATGACAACAAATCGGCTAATAGATCATCATCAGAAATATCGAGTTTGTTGATCTCCAAGAATATTTCCTCTTCTGCAATCTCTTTTTCAAGTTGAGCAATCCAGATGCTGCGCAGCTCAATTTCGCCATCTGTTTTAGCGTTACTCAGCCTGATGCGCTCGTTCGACAAGTTGAGATTCAAGGCATGTAAATGCTTCATCATGACTTTTCAGTTTTCGGCAAAGATCATCGGGGCCATGCTGTAATTTCCCCATGGCTTGATATATTCGATTCCTTCATACTCGGCGATGCGGAATGTCTTTTGGTTTCCGTACATATTTACAGTTACAGTCTTTGCGGTTCGTTTCTCAATGGTCACAGAGATGATGATTTCATGATCGCCAATGCTGCGGGCTGAGTATGTTTTTCCGGATTGAAATTTCATTTGATTGGCCTCGTTACTTTGATTGATTGGCGCGGATATTGTCGTAAATCTCGCCAGCCAGCTTGTCATATGCGCCTTCGCCCATAACCTTGTCGAATGCCTGGCGCATGCTTCCAGTTGCTGCAAGTTCAACCAGGATCATTTCGCTAATCTTTTGTGCTTTGGTCATTTTGTTTCCCTCGTTCGTTGCGTTATCTGA
>JAYRNA010000030.1:0-14091 GCA_041912375.1 Saccharimonadales bacterium (SeqCode)
CCGCAAGATTTTTCAGTTCTTGCAAGTGCATATTCATCCTTAGTCTCAGGATGAAGAAAAACCGGGAAATCTTTACCAACTTGTTCAAATCCAGCATCAAGCATATTCTGAACAGTTGAGCCTACTACAACATAATCGTAATCTTTTGGTTTTTTGCCAAGAACCATATCTCTTACTGCGCCACCTACAAGGTAGCGCTTTATTTTATCCATCATTTGCATGATTTAATTCCTCAACAATGATCTTGTATTTGGGAATTCCATTGACTGTAACCATCACGGGAGCTTTATTTGCCAAAACATGCTCAATAACCGCACCGCAAGCAGCCCCAGTAATATCAGTTGAGCGAGTAAATGCTGTGCCACTTTTATTAACAATTCCCGCCAGAATACGATTTGAAAGCGGACTGCAGGCTATGTGATAGTTAGAACGTTTCATTTGCACACCTCATTAAAGGGTTGTCGTCTTGAGTCCACAAATTATTTTTGTGGACAATGCAGAACTTGGTTTTTTCAATCACGTGGATTGAGATTATAACAGGCATATTTTATTCCAATTGATTAAATTCATCTGGGTCCATTTTATCTTTTGCTATAGCCAAAGCCATTTTGCGTGGCACATTATATATTTCATATGCAGTTTGAACAGCAGCTTTCCAATCGTATTGAAAAAGCATTTGATCAGCTAAGATGGTGTCCATTAATTCAGATGCCCAATCCCATTGTTTAGAAAGTTTTTCAATTTTCTTTTCAATGAATTTTTGTTTAGCATCCACCTAATTGACCTCATAATCTTCAGGAAATTCATCAGGCATGTTATCAAAATAGCGTTTATTATTTACTACATTGCTATTATTTAAGCCAAATATCCTATCTTGATATTGATTAAATAACTTGCTATTAAAATCCGCAAAAGGACCACTGGTTAAAAGTTTTGGATTGACCCATGCATAGTTCTGTTCGATTCCTTTCAATGAGAGATTGATCATCAATTTGCTTGGATCCGGAACCAAAAATGTATGAACATCATAGTAGACTTCTCCATTACACGGAAACATACCAAGATATTCAATATTGTTAATAAGAGTAGTATAAGGAGTTTCTTCTCCAAGCTCTCTTACTATTGCTTCAAGTGCAGATTCGCCAGGATCAATTTTACCTCCTGGCATGCCCCATTTAGTGCAATCATCTTTACGATGAGTGGCAAGCATCAGACCTGTTCTTTTGTCATACACAACAATTGTTACAGCTTCTTTATTCATACCGACACTCTTTCCTTTGATGGACGCTTTAACATGATATATCCAATTGAAAAAAAATTATTATAGTTTATACTATCTCAATCAATACACCATTCAATAAAACCCTTAGCGAGAATAATAAATGATTGGATTAGTTTACACAGACAGTGGAACAGATAAATTAATTAGACAGTCTGGCAATTCATATGCAATGGAAATTCCATCAGTTATTCATAATGGCTCATTGCTAATAAACGCAGCTTCTAACAGTATATTCTATCTGTTTAAAAATTCTTTTTTTACCTCAAAAAACTCTAACCTGTTTAGATTTGTGAATGTTACAATAACACCAGCAAATACATTTACATTTAGTGAAACACCAACAGAGGCAACAGGAGAAAAGGTAGCATTTGTTTCTAATGATAATGCCCATATAGTCGCTTATAGAAGTGGCAGCTATCAAGTGGTAACTGTAGCTTCATTAATATATAGCGAAATTCCCGATGTTGGGTTATTAAGCTTCACAGACATGCAAGATGTCATGACTGCTGCTGCAACCCTAACATCTCCACAGATCAAATACATTGCTCCCATTCAAAATGATACGGTAACATTTGTAGAACTGTAACAGAAAGGGCCTAACGGCCCTTTTTGCTCACAATTTTAAAATCGGAAAATGACGACCAACCAAAAGTCGAACCATTGTCCAATTGAATCATCACCTTGGCGTTTTCATCTTCGCCTTTCTGAAGAATAACAACACCTTCATATGGCTCATCCACAAACCAGATCAGTTCACGAATCCAGCGCATACGTTTGCCAACCAATGAGTTTGCAGGAATCTTACTAGCCTTCTTGCAATTGCATTTGTTGCACATCGGTTGATAGTTGTCCACATGATCAATTCCTCCCAGCTTACGTGGGATAATATGATCTTTTGTCATCATTGCACCGTCTGCGGTGTAAAGATTCAAATGCGGCTCACCATTATTGCTTTCAACACGCCACACGCTCCCTGCTCGTCCGCAAGTTACGCATTCAACACCGTGGATTTTGTAATTAACGAGACGATGACTTGCAATTTTCACATCGCAACCATCAAGAGATACGCGCAAATTATCATCTGCGGTTTCAGGAATCAAGGATAATACCTCATGCAGATCATGTTCAGATCGTACAAGGTAATTCTTGTGAGCGGGGAAATTGGAGAAAGCTTGTAATGTAGCCATAGAAACCTCAAACCCTACTAAGACGAATCTTTTCGGGCAACAAAATTTATTTATGGACTGACTAAGCTAAAGTATCTCGCAGCAATGACTACTTCAAAAATTGGCTGCATTGGACGTTGTCTTCGCGAGGACTAACCATTACGGTTACGTTTAAGCCTTAAGCTCCAATGGTCTTAGCGATAAGTAGTAGACCAAGATTGCGAGCCTTGGTCTTTTGCAACACTTACTATCTCGCGTTGTACACGGGCATCGCCATCTTGCATCCGCTGTTCAGGCTGAAATTGGCAGCACATTCCACAGGAACCATATTCATCTGCCCATTGACACCGGGATAAACAGCCGTGCAGGAAACATACCCATTTGCATCTGTGTCACGATCCATACAGGATACGTTTGCATCTGGCGTGCTATACATCTTTTTGACAAAAGCCCTGGCTTCATGTTCAGCCTGACCAGAATTGTTGTTGCTCATGCCAGCAGTGATGATTGCGAAAAGAATGCCAAAAATAGCAATAGCAATCATCAATTCAGTGACAGTAAAACCTTTTTGCTTCATGATTTCATCCTACGGTATACGTACCGTGATCAGGACATTTGAGTTTATCTCCAGCAATCTTGTCAAGCTGCTCTTTCGGCATCACAGTTTTTCCATCAGCATAAATTGGCAGACGGACAAAAAATGAATACAGCTTTCCCTTACGACTGACAGACACCAATGTGAGTTTGCAACCCACAGGCTTTTCTTTTTTCGCCATGATGATTTTCCTCTTTCAAGGCAACACAAGAAAACAACAGAAGAGCGAGTGTTACAAGCAAAATTGCAAGTTTGATCGCACTAATATCCTGCAAATTATGCTGCCTCATCAAGATCTTCCTCGTGGATAGAAACACTCACGACGCGAGGATGAAAACCAATCTTGTTGGCCATCTTGGTAATCAAGCTATTATCAACAGCCAAACGACCATCAGCCGACTTGAACGCAAACGCAGGCTGTTCAAGAACCTTGCCCTGATGCGTAACTTTCACATGAACGGGAACGGTAGCCACAATATGCTCCTTAGTGCTTTGGGCGCGGAAGAAGATGCATGACTTTGGTTTCGTACTGAGCCTGCTCAATGTGTCGAGGCTTGGCAATCAGACTAACCGTCATTTCATCGGGTACGAAATTGTAATTCAGGAAAGCATCAATACCACTCATTGTGTGAGTGATAGTAATGGGATTGTCATCAATCCAAATATCCACGTTGATACCATGATCTTCGCAGAATTTCTTTTTCCCATGACGACCAGTAAAGACAATACCTTTTACACAATCTTCATGCTTCAGGTATTCCAGATCCATTTCTTCGGAATGGCTGTTATAGCGGTAAGTTACCACATAAACTTCCATGCCAAGCTTATTCAGCAACTGCATAACTTGCAGCCATGCCTTTGGATCTGTTGTGATGGTCTCATCAAAATCAATTGCCACCACAATCTTCTTGTTCATCTTTGGAAATGGAGCTTCATCGGCAATAATACCGACATTATGCCCTTTAGCTTCAGGCTGTACTGTGCTTTGCATAATCATATGCCTTTGTAACGCTTGTGAATAAAAAAGGATTGTGCACTGTTGGCCAATCCAAGTAATGCTTTTATAGCATGCCACTAAAAAAGAAGCATATTATAAAAACATCAGAGCCACGCAACACGCCCATAAAAGGGAACTCTCCCACCAAAGCTCCAGGCATTTGGCAGCAGCACATTGTGTAGTCATGGCTCATCAGTCGTCCTATACTTCCTTGTAGCATAGGTGGTCCTTCCGGCACTATTTTGCAGCGTCGTACTATAACGCTACGCAAGTGGTCAATCATTCAATTAGTCAAATTTATCAGGGATTAAGCAAGGTACTCTAGCCCATGACTGCCCCAAACCTCCGCGCGGGCAAACTTAATATCTGATCGTTGAAGGGAAAGTGAAATTGATCCTGCTAAGGCTCTAGGCTCAAAGCAGATCTCCTCAGCAATGCATATCGAGACGACAGGAATTGAACCCGCCGTGGAATTCTTTTCTAAGAAGAAGCCACTATCGCAGTATTCTCGTGTTAAAAGCGATTGCTATTGAGGTTGATTATTTTGCCATTAACGAGGCGCTTCACGTCAAGCATTAAGTCTTAGTATAAACATATATTATACAAACTTTACATGCTATTCGTGAGGCACAGGACGGGTAAATCAAACCCAAATAGTTTATAAAAGTACATTAGGTTATAGTGCGAAGACTATGAGCGTAGAGGCATTGTGCGCAATACGAGCGAACTGGTTTCGCCAACTGCAATCAAGCTGTCCCGTTAAGGATCAATACGCTTGCACACAACACCTCAGCAGGACTCTCACCTGCTAGTACCTTGGGTCTTACGCCTGCTTGTAGAGGCCAACGCGAATGGCAATCTGCTCAACTTCCCAGCGAGGAATCTGCTGACAACCGATACGGATCATGTCAGGCAAAATTTCCACGGTCTTGTTGCGTTCACCGCCGATGTTGACATTTTCGACAACTGCACGAGCTTGATCACTGCCATGCTGACGTGCCTTCCAGAAGCCCATAGCAGCAAGCCAAATGATCGTCATGGCCTTGTGGCCAGCGGTGTAACCATTGCGCTGAATGCGATCTGCGCGGAAGGCAATAGCTTCGAGAGCACGTTGCGAACCTTGGGGAATTTCCGCAAACGTATAGTCGGGAATTGCCGGCTTGATCATGACATGCAGGGCTTCGATGCACTTCTTGGTGGCATCAATCAGTTGAATTTCGTCCTGACTGAGTTCACGCTCCAGATAGTACTCGAGATGTTCTGCGGTAGCGGTGCCATTAGCCAGGTTCATTTTGAGCGTATCATGACTCCGGTAAGGATTCATGTTGTCGACAAACTTGACGGGCAGATTTTTTTCAGCAATCAGCGCCTGGATGGAATTGAGCTGTTCAATGTTGCTGTTGCGATAAGCAATGAAGTCAATGATGACAACATTCTTAAGAGCAACACAGGTGTTCTTGTGGGCCATGATACCGATCCTTAACGGGCCTTGGGAATGCCTTGCTTGTGATCAGCATAGGCCTTGATTTCTGCTTCGGTGGCAGAGGGATGCTCGCGGCGGCACTGGTCTTCATACTTCGGACGGTACTTGGCATTGCGGGCAATTGCTTCTTGGCGCTTCAACTCTTGAGTCTTCATTGCGTCTTTTCCTGGTTTAGACCTACCATACTATAAAGAGTAATACAGTAGGCGATTTACTAACATTCTCAGACTAGAAAGAGTAATCCAAGTTTGCTTTCAATCAATTGATGGTTGGGGCCAACACCAGCATTTGTATCGTGTTGTTCAAAGGTCTTTACCCAATTCGGGAAGCTTACTCACCCTTCTTTATTGACCGGGAATTACTCCCCGATCACCTGTTCTTCGGCGGACTTGGGGGCAACCCAGTCGTCGGGAATCTTCGTCGCCTTCTTGCCGGCTTCTTCACGAATGCTGAATTCAGAAATGGAGCCAGTGGCGATACCCAGGGGCAACCAGTTGCCGGTTTCGTTGCCGTAAGCGATGGCACGCTTCATATCCTTGATCTTCTTGAGCAGACCCTTTTCTTCGCGGCGCAGAGCACGAACACGGCCGACATAGCCACCAATGACGCTACCGGCTTCCTTGATGATGCTCAGGATGGATTCCGCAGCTTCTTCAGCAGCTTCTTCTTGCGCCTTGGCCATCTTGCGATCCAGGGCGGCCTTCAGAGAGGGGTTGTTCACAGAAACAGCAGTACCGGCCAGCTTGGCCAGATCATCGTTCTTGCCACCAGTTGCCAGCGCAACGATTGCTTGCAGAGCATTCATGGACTTCAGAGACATGTTGTCACCTTTTTGATTTTTGATTCAGGGAGTTGGATTTGAAACATTGCCCGAATTAACGGGCACGGGCCTTGGCAGCGCGATGTTCAGCACGCAGCTTGCGCGGACGGGGGTGGCGGTTATAGTGGCCAGTCTTTTCCAGTTCAGCGACGATCTTGGGATCGCCAACCACCAGATGGGATTGGATCGGCTTGAATTCATCACGCACATTAGCGGACTTCATTTTCATTCACCTTTGAGGAAGTTGAGGGAGTGCTAAGCACTATTGGACATTTAGGTGGTTTATTTTTCCATCCTAAACAGTTTACATATACAGCTGATGATGCTCATCAATTGCCGTAATATGGTACTCATCACTGATGCCTTTAAGCGTTTTGTGATGAAATTGAGAATCTTCATTGTTGCAAGCGACCAAACAGCCAAGTCCATTGTGGTATTTCACATAGAGCTTGATCACTTCTTTGGGGCGCTTTTTGTGGCGACAACTGATAACATCACCTTCTTCGACAATGTTATTGTTGGAATCACGAATTGCAATCATTTCAATGCCTCATTTTGCTTTGGCTGCGGTGTAAAATTAAATGCATATGCACAGGACATCCAGCAAGGTATATCCTATTACCAGTACCAAACAAATCACGATTGTCATAAACAGGACATTCGCAATGAGGTATTCGATACCAATAAGTATGCATAGCGTCATTTTGTTCAAACTTCCAGATTCTTTGGAGTTCAAACTCAACCTCTTCTACTTGCATTGCTATTTTTGCCAATTCAATTGAACTGGTTTGTTCTTCAGCAAGCAGAAATAAATTTTTAAGCTTTTCATAGGTAACATCAAGCTGCTTTATGTCTTCTTCTGTAAGACCTTGCCGCTTAATTAAATCTTGGTTGTATTCCATGTTACGATCTCAATTTATTATTTTTATTTTTGTGATAAACACAACTAAATTGTTTTTTTTAAAATCATAAACAGTCATACGATTGAATGTTGCATAGTCTGCAAAAAAATATATAATGTATCTATAACATAAAAGCTATTTAGCAAAAACCGAATAGTCATACAGAACAGCATAAAAAACTTTTAACAACAGGAAAACCTATGCAACCTACACGGAAACCTCAAGCATCTGCAAATCAATCCAATGAACAACTTGGACAACTGCAACAAATTGCCACAGTAGTAGAAGCACATGACCAAGTTATATTTCAATCCATTATAGGAATTAATGTATTGCAAAAAATCCTAATAGACAAAGGGATTATAACAATGGAAGAACTACAACAAATAGCAGAAGCAGAAGCTCTTTCTTTTAAAGAGAAAGTAGAACAAATAGTTGGTTTATCTGGACAATAATATTGTTTATTTAAACGCAAAGGCCCATTCCGTTGGGCCTTTTTTGTTTTACCAGATGATTTCAACGTTATCGTTTTTCTGCACAGCAAAGCCTTCTTCAGCAGAGCTATCAACAACAACTCCAGCGTAATAAGTGAAACCATTAGTTTCAGCTTTAGAATACTCGTCTTTGAGTTCATAAAGCTTATTTACCAGACTGCCAAAAAATGTAAACTTGGCAATAAGCGGAAACAGATCCTTGATAGAATCTTTGCTATAATCTGGCTGGTTTCCTTTGTTGTACAAAGCAACGAAAGCTTTGATACTTTCAAGCACACCATACTGCTTGGCCCATTCAACAATATCCGTCAGAGCATGAGCTGCTTTAGGATGCAGTCCAAATTCCTTCGTCAATTTATCAGTAACCAACTTCAGGTTTTCCTGAGCGGTCATATTGGCCAAATAGTACATCTGGAAGTGAGAAGAACCACCTTCCATATGCTTGATCGCATTAATCACGTATTCCTCGACAAGGCGAGTATAAACGTAACTAATTTGATTCAGCATCATTGCACTGATTGACTTCGGTGCAGCAGGACTCTTCTTGAACCAGGGAGCAATATACTTTGCAAATATACCTGCTTCTTCAGTGTCTTTAGTTTTGCACATTGCCTGATACATCTGAATGATCGCATAAAGCGCCCAAATATCCGAAGTGGCACTACCAATATTAGCTTTCGCAATGGCAGCGTTAATAAGGAATTGGGAATAGCTCTTGGGGTTTTTGTTGTCAAGCTGCGTATACATCTGATACAGCCTGTACTCATTTTCCCCTTCGAGATCACCATTATTATCAGCTTCCTTGAAATAATACTCGTGCGTCCATTGTGCTTCCTCGTAGGAAACATTATCGAGTTTAAAATCCTCGAGGATCTGCTGACCTTTTCCTTGCGGAATAAACAACGGCAAAAGATCTCCGTCATTATCAGAATGTTGAATCAGCGTCTGGTATGTGCTGATAACCAACGATTGCCTGCAATACTTAGCAGACAGGTGCTTTTTGGGATTAACACCAATACTTACAAGGTAGTCCGAAAATTTCTTCTCGTCCCAAACACGAACCCTTGAAATTTGGGTTTTCCACAAAGCAGGATTCCGAATAGCGCAACCATAAATTTCACGGTCACCCAAGGCGAGAACGCCAAGGTGCTTATTTTCGAAAGTGCCAGAAGCAACATGTGCTTGGATCTTGTAATAGATATCGCGGTCAAAAACAACCACTACATCCCAAGGAACCAAAGCATCAGTTACTTGCTTCATGTTAACACCCATCAGTTGGGGCTTAATGAAGGATTGAGCAAGCGTCATGCCCTTTTCTTCATTGGAGTACAACATCCCCATGCACTCTTCCATGTATGCCTTATAAGCGGATTTCTTTCCGCTCAAATTCCAAACATAGCCCGGATTATACATTCCACGTTCGTCACGAATTGCAAGGTGACTCAAAATACGCGAAACAGTAATAATCAGCTTGGGATAAATGAATCCTCCATTGGGCAATTGCCCCTTGATTGCGTTGAAAGTTTTTGCCGAAGGAATCCGAATCATCGGTCCCGGATGACGAACACCAGCAGAATCTGGCATGGCATTTTGGCGCATGTCAATGTAAAAGCCCTTATTGAACTCTTCATCGAACAGCTTAGAATCACTTGCCCAGCGACTCTGCGATGCCATCACCATATCATTTTTGGTGAAGATTTTGGTCAACTCACTGGGAGTGTAAACCGGGAGTTTTTCCACGGCAGCAAAATATCCCTTTTTGTCGGTGAGAATCTTGTGCAGTTCCAAAGCCATATCGCGGGAACGTACATCAATACAATCACCCCAAATGAAATTGAAAAGACGCTTATCCGTTTGCATCTCAAGATACTTGCCGACTTCAAACATGAAGTTTTGGGGCTTGAATTCAGAATACATTGCACCGAGTTCAGTGACATAGTACTCAACATAACCTGCCCAAACCATCTTTTTGTTGCCGAACTGATCGGTATACTCAACTCGCGGCAATTTACTTGCTGCTTCGTTCATCTCCTTCATGTTAAGGCTGCGCAAATAAGACAAGCCATTTTCATAAAGCCCAGACTTGAATGCCAATGCTGCACGTGCAGCCGCAATTGTGTTATGCTTAGCCTTTACAGCATTCATGCCGGTGATCAATTGAACCTTTTTCACCTCGCCATTAGGCAAAGTAATATAACCAAGATCAGGTTTAGTCTTGGTAAAGCCCTTAAGACCAAAAGCATTCGTGATACGTGCATTACCAGCTTCAATCACACAATCAACAACAATCTTTGCAGACTGATTGACTTCGTCATGAATGATTGTTTTCACCTGAGCATCAATCACACCGCTAACCACAACAGGCTTGTCTTCGAGATCGGTCCCAATTACCAACGTGCCATTATGAGCACGAGAACCAACTTGACAAGTAACCATGTTGAATTGCTGATTAACAGTTTCACGCTTGTAAATGGTACGCTGAGCCAAATCAATAGACTGCTCAATTTCACCGAAAACAAAACGACCAGTTTCCAGTTCAATGTGATCAAAAACAATCACAGCGCCCATAAGACCCTTATCCTTTGGAACTTCCACACCATCAACCTTGATATAATCGCGGTCATAGATGGGCTTTTCCTCATAGTCAACCGCAAGAAAGCAGTCGCCAAGAAGATGGGTTTTCAAGCGAGAAGGAATATTCTGCTGAACAGGAAATGGACTGACAATGAAGGGATTAACCTTACCAGTTTTATCCTTATCCGAAGCATAATACCCTGGAGATTGATACAGATCATTGCCGGGATAAGCAACAATCTTTCCAGCTTTTTCAAGCATGGATTCGGAACCCGGATGAACACGCACATCTGCCAAAACAGAAGCAATAACGCGTTCATTAGGAGAACGATCAATCAGTTCACCCAAGGGATATTCATCAGCACCAGAAAAAGGCATAACCCGCTTATAGGAAGGCATAGCGGAATTGCTATCAGGTGCAAATGCATCCACAATAACCAAGGTATTGTCAACCTTTTTGCGGGCATTGTAAGACTTGGGTGCATTAAAATCGACAAACTTGCGAAGACGAGAAATGTCCTTCGTTAACAAACCAATCCACTGGTTTGCAAAGTTTGCCAATCGAGTTGCACGATGATGAATGATTGCATGAAGCACTTGATTCTGGTTGAGAATAAATGCCTTATGCGCACCAAAATAATCGGGGCGCACCTTATCCTTGAACAAAGTCGAAATTTGAAACAAAAACCGAGGAAACACAGCTCCATGTTTCGCAGGGTTAAAAAGATATTCGGGAATTTTTACGCTACGTTCGTAGCTATTTTCTGCGTTGGTAAAGGCAAGGTCAAGCTCACCGTTTGTACCTACAGACACTTGAAATTGTCCTTCAAATCCGGACGGGATCAAGTGCTTAGCAGCCTCTTCCGAACTAAGAGACACGGGAATTGCAGGGACATCGAGAATCGGCAACAGCTTTTTCATTGAGGAAAGTCCTTCTAGTAGTTGTGCCATTGTGTTTATAAATTATGGCAAACAACCTATTAAATGATCTTTGCAACCAGGTATTGCAAAGGCCCTCTTGTCAATTCACATATAGCAAATCAACAAAAAATTTATAACTGTTTAATAAACATAAGAAGTACCAACCAGACAATAAAAGGCAAAGCCAAATACTATCTGGTTGATACATAGGAGGGAACAAGATCAGATATTGACAGACATACGCGTATGTCCGGGTTTATCTTTGCTTGTTGAAGTAATGATAATTTGATCGACAAAACGTGGATCATAACCATCAAGTTCAATCTCCGTGAGCATTTCTTTCAGCTTTCCGGACTTAACCCCTTGTTTAATAAAGCTCCTTAATTTCCGGAAAGAACTTTGCATGTCAATGGTGACAGATACAGCTTCACCTTTGCTGCTGATCAAAACTGCTGCGTACATGACGCACCTCCGAGGAGTAACGGATGAAACCTTCTTATCCTTCTTCTTAAGACCGTCAAGTCATACATGTGTGCTAAATAAACATGCAGATTCTAAGGTCTTGGTTTACCTCCAAATAAAACTGAAACATTAGCCGGGGAGATAAACTCCCCAGCCAACAGCGCAAATCAGGCGGTCACATTAACAGCGGTGCCCTCGATGACATTTTCATCACTTTGCCACAACTTCGGGCCACCTCCAATGCCCACGGTCACAAGGCCAATCAATACCAACACAAAGAGGAAAGGCATGGTATGAACCAGAATTTCGAGAAGGACAACCCAGCCGATGACTTTCACCACCGAAACTTGCTTGTTGCCTTGTTCATCAACACCCATGAAAAAAGTATCATGGAACTTGCCAACCTTGATAAGGCCGTTGGAAGCCTTTTCTTTCAATGCACTCATTATGATCACCGTAAACATAAAAGGAGAAAGTTGTTAAGCAGCAGCAGTGGCTTGGGATTTCATCATGTTGGAAATGATTTTCCAGAAGGCCACCAAGAAGTAGCCAATGATAAAGATCTCAAACATTGCCAGAAGGAACCACGGATTCCACAAAACCGTGTAGGCGACAGCAGCCGCAATGATGGCAATCTTGCCATAGGAAAGCGAACCATCCGCATTCCGCCACAGAATCATGCCCATATTCGAGGGCTTAGAAACTTCTTTTGACATGATGTCAACTCCAAAACAGGAAGGGAAAACAGGGCACAGGATTAACCCATGCCACAAAACAGTTTAACTCGGTTGGGCAGGATCTGTCAGACGAAACAAAGCGACCTCATAAAAGGAATTGGTCGTGCCCAAAATAACATTTTCCGTGCGGACACGATGACGCTTTTCAGACATCTGGCGCAGATCATTGGTAGCATACTTAGCAGCTCCAATAAAAGCACCCAAACTGAGCATCAAAACCCTGCCAATGTTCTGAAACTCAAAACCAGTCCAAATCAATTTCCACAAGCTCCAAAGAGACAAACCAAAACTCTTGAGCCAATAAAAACCATCAAACACTGCATCTGCAATCTTAACGACAGCAAACACAACCATAGAGACGAAAAGGCCACAGACCTTATAGACTTTCATTCTCATGATTATTAAGCCTCCAAAGCCTGAGCCTTCTTAAATCCACCGAAGAAGTTCATAACAAACCTTCCAATGGAACCAAACAATCTGGACATAAATCCACCGGCCTTTTCCGAATTCCAGCTCGCAGGATATTCAACCCAACGAAACTTGAACCAAGTTCCCGGAACACGCTCAAGCTTCATGTATCCAACAATATGCTTCGCCGCATATAAAGCCACAGAGAAGATAAAGCCAGAAACCGCCGAGACAATAATACCGGTAACAGAACCAGTAAGACCAAAATAGATCATGAGTCCAAATGACATGATAATATCCACAACATATTCATAACCAAGCACTTTCTTCAGAAGAGTCGAAGACATCTTTCCAATAATGCTCAGAAATTCAAAAGCCGTGAATATCGACGCAACGATAATAATCGTCATCGACATGACATGACCCCTAAAGATAAAACAATTCAACAAGATTCTAACAGTTTATATACCAAAACTGATATCTTTACGGCAACAGTTTTAATCTACAATCCCCTGAGCCGCATATAAAACACAACTCAGAGGACATAACAAATCAGTTCAAAACAACTTCACCAAAGACAAGACCAATCTTTTCAGATAAAGCCTTAAGTACATAATAATCAAGTTCACCTTTATTAAAGTAGAACAAGATCAAATCATCTCCCTGATCAACATCACAAACAATTTCATGTTTGGATCCAGTGGCAGACAATAACACCATCAATCCCTTAATAGAAGTGATAGCTTGACCAGCATCATTCAATTCAAATTGATGCACTTCAAACAATCCATGTTCAGGAAGTTTCTTATTCATAAAATCAATAAGATCAATTCCAATAATGGAATCAACACCTTCCCCAACAGCATTGGCACCACACAATTCAAGAAAACGCTTAACACGTTTTTCAAGATCAGCATCAGACTTTAACATCATTAAACTCCTTGAGTCATAGAACTATGCATCTACACCTTGTACATAGCACTTTGTACTAAAGCACTTTGTACCTGTACCTATACCTGTACTTAGTAGTACTTATACCTGTACCTGTATCAGAGCAATGCAATCAAAAATAATCAAAAAAGTTATAAAAATTATCTGTAAGACGCCTACGGCTAAATTCTGGCGTAGTATGCACCCGCCAAAACACATATAATTCTGTCATTTCGGCCAATCGCATATAATTTACAGGTGTATAAAATACCCTAAAATAGCTCATTTATTAATCAAAGTATTCAAATTTCTCGGGGTTA
>JAYRNA010000031.1:0-1163 GCA_041912375.1 Saccharimonadales bacterium (SeqCode)
ATAAACAATCACCTTGGGTCTGCTCTGGGTGCTCAAAACTAGCAAATCATGCTCAAACTGTTTGGGTGAGCGCTTACCAGGCAAGTGCCGGTGAATTCGTTTGTAGTTGTAATGGTCGATCGTTCTTTTTACCTCGATCTTCAATTGGCGTGGGGTAGTGATAGTTTTATAGGCCAGATATTCATTCTTGATGATTCCATTCACTCGTTCGGCGTATGCATTTTCCTGAGCCATTCTGCCCATGCTAAATAGCATTTGATATTTCAGTCCAATGCTTTTGTAGACCAAATTCAAGAATTGAGTTCCTCCATCGGAATGGTGAATGAGGCCGTGTGGAATCTCTTCCGAGTCAACGGCCATCCTCAGTGCGTTCACATTTGCCTCTGCCCGGGTATGGTCCGAAACACTATACCCTTTGATCACTTTGGTGTACACGTCGACAATGAATGTCAGGTAGTAGAACAGCTCGCCCATTCGGTAATAGGTGATGTCTGTCTGCCAAAGCCTGTTCTTGTCCCACACCAGTAATCCCTCAATCAGGTTTGGGTAGCGAAATGGCCCTGAATGAGTCGTACGGGCATATTTCCGCCTCCGAGCCACCCCGTAGCCCATTTCCCGGAACAGCCTTACAAACTTGTCTCTACCCAGCCAATCGGGCCTGATTCGATAGTACAACTTCTCCAGGCCTACGCCGCCGTGCTCACGCCGTTCCGCTTGTACGCGTTGTCTGAGTTGCTCCACTCGATCCTGGTTGCACACCCCTTTCAATTTGTGCTTGTGATAGGCCTGCTTACTTATGCCCGCCAACTCATAGATGGCGTTCATACTCCATCCTTTTTGCCGACTTGATCCAAACCACTCAATGGCTGCGTACCGGACTTTTTTTTAATGTCCAGACCGTATTGCTCCTTGGCGATTTCAATCATCTTCTCCAAGAAATCAATGTTGAGTTGTTTTTGACCAACGATCTGTTCCAACTCTCGAATCCGCTTCTGAAGATCCTTGACCTTCTTACTACTGCTCTCCGACATCTCGACCACTTTTATTCCACGTTTATTATACGCAGAATACTTGTAAATCCAGCGGTATATCACTCCTTCCTTTATGGAGAACAATCGGGAAAGCTCCTTTACCGTAAACTCGCCCTTCTCGTACTCCTTCAC
>JAYRNA010000032.1:0-65609 GCA_041912375.1 Saccharimonadales bacterium (SeqCode)
CTTGGTACACCCGATAGGATTTGAACCTACGACCTTCGGCTCCGCAAGCCGACGCTCTATCCAGCTGAGCTACGGGTGCTGATAGACACTTTTGAGCAGGTTTAGCTTTTTACAACCTATCCAAAAATTATAGCTTTGTCCTGTCTCTAAAGTCTCTTTCCAATTTTCTAAATGGCCGCATATATAGACTATGTCTTAGAAAATTGTGTATGCAACAGGGGTAATTCTATCATGTCGTGGCGGTAATATCCAGAATATTCAAGATCGACAAGCCAGAGTCTTCGGCTGCAGTCAATTGCCAACCCAGCCATCATGCTAACTGAGCGCCATAGACAATCTGTTAAAATAGCTTTCAAACGGAGAGATGACCGAGTGGTTGAAGGTGCTGCTCTCGAAAAGCAGTGTGCCAGCAATGGTACCGAGGGTTCGAATCCCTCTCTCTCCGCCAAGGAAAATGAGAAACCACTTCTTACTGAATCAAACGGGGCTTCTTGGGTCGAGTCGGTCTCTTAGGGGGCAATGGAGCCGATGCCGGCGGCTGAGAACGTGAAGGAGCTCTTTGAGCAGAAGAGGTTGGTGTTACTCGAGAACTGGGTTGAGACGGTTGCACTGATTTTGGCTGTGGTTGACGGTTGCGGGTGAAGTACAACCAGGCAAAGATTAGTATTGCCGCTACCAAGAAACCTATGCCAAACCAGAAATCGATATGGTTAACCTCTGCCACAACTTTGTTGAGGAATTCGGTCAAAGATTTTTGCAGCGCACCGACACCAGTAGGATTGAACAGTTTATGCTCTGCTCGGTGGAGTATGAAATCGGCGATCAGCTTATCGATGACCAGGACTAATCCAGCGATCAGAAGAACGATACCGACCTTACGTACGCCCTGTCGCCGTCGTCGCGACAGGAAAATAATCCCTGAAGCACTGGCCAGGCCTAGTACTAGACATAGCCACGGCAAGTGCGTCCATACGCGGTAAGTTTTAGGTGCAAACGATAGTTTCACATAATAGGGTTTGCTCTGAGAGGTCCTGTTGGGATTGATGTTGGCGGCGGTAATTGCTTGGTTGCTAAGAAAACTTGTATTATTTGATATTTCTTGGGAAATTCGAGCGGCTTCAGTTTGAGGGTTTAGTCCTGCCGGACGACAAGTGATAGTCAGAGGATCTGCCTGTTGAAGGTTCTGTAGCTGAGCCAGCTGAGAAGTCGAGCAAACTGGTAGATTGGCCAATTGATTCTGTACCCGATCGCCTACCTCCTTGGCGAACGCTTGCTTGGCTGAAGTCAGATCAATGTTGAAGTTAGGCGTGCTTGATTTACCATTCAGCCAGTCATAGTTGCTGCTAAGGAATGTGTCAACGTAGCGTTGAATCTGTTCATCAGAGAATGCCGCCCGGGCTGCCTGAGTCACCGCAGGATCGCTCAATGATACAGAGCTTGTAGTCACATTATTGAGGTCAGACTTTTGAGCTTGCTCGATTGCGCTGGTCACGAATGCGTCATAAACGCCGGACGAATTGAGCAATACTGAGATCTTATGTGGCTTGGTGGCTATGCTGTTTATGCTGGTGGCAACCGCACCAAATATTAATGAAAAAAGTAATAACAGCGCTAACAGATATATAAAACCCTTGCGAACCCAGTGCATGTGATTATTGTAGTCCAAAAGGAACGATTTTTGTAACCGTTTTTGCCTATGTCGTCCGTCTGCTATTGGGAGAGATACCGAGCATCCGGGGGAATGACAAGCGCCGGATCAGTAAGACCACAAGGAGAATTAACCACCACAACCCAACGATTAGTAATGTCCAAAACTGCCAATGAACCACACTTAAACCAGGCCGAGTGCTGTTAAGATCGGCGTGGCCGGTTGATCTAGCCTTGGGCTTGTGTTTGAAATTAGGGGACGATATCACGCCGAGAACGTGACCTGTCTTTACTATGGGACGAGGCGGTCTAATCATAGTAGCTAGTGACGTGCCATAACCGACATGTATTAAAGAGTTAGGGACAGTAACTACGTTCGTAGCTTGCGCCAGGGTTGTTTGAGGGTGTGTAGCATCCTGAAGAGTTGACACTGGCAAGGCGACTTGAGGACTTGCTGCGTTTGGAGCGTTCGAGGTAGCAGGACTGCCTGATGGAGCCGTAGGTGATGTTGGTACCCTTAACTCAGATCCAGATCCAGAAGTTTGCCCATTAGAGCTATTACCGTCAGCTGAAGAGTTACCAGAGATACTCAGATCGATATTGCCATCACAGGCATCATCAGTCCCATCATGATCAGCATCAATTCCGCTATTTACGGCGTAGATACAGCTATCGACAGTATCGGGCAAGCCATCACCATCACCGTCGATCAGATCGTTTTCAATATATATTGGTTCGACGATATCTACCGGTTGGTCGACCTGACTGTTGCCGATAACATCTAGAGTATGTCCGCCAACGGAGCTGGCTGGCAGCGAAACATCGCCGCTAACGTCGGCACTATTTGAATCACTTATGATGCTACCCAGGCTCGGTCCGTCTGGTCCGTCTAGGTGTACGTCATAAGAAGTACCGGGCACTAGGCCGTGTTCCAGGCCATTAATAGTTACCTTGGACCGGGCGCCACGCTTCTGTAGCTTGGTCGTTATGGTCTTACTTGGGGACCGGGCGTAAATTTTTCGCCCTGATTTGGGGGCGTCGAGCAACTTCTGGATTGAATTATCGAGTGTCCGGGTTGGCTGAGGCGAGGCAAAATGGTTGGTTTGTTGCAAAATGGCCGATTCGAGCAAGCGTTGTCCCAGTGCGTTAGGGTGATAGCTCTCTTTGCCTAGTACCTGAATGCCGAAGAGTCCGGCATCAGTTCCAGCAGTCAATCCGTTGACCGCGATAGCGGCGCTTTTGGCTTCGCACAGCCGATGACCCATCAGTGCGTCGCTAACATCGACAAACGATACTTGGGCCTCTTCAGCTGCTTGTTGCATGGCACTGTTTAGGTAGTCGGTTAACTCTAGAGCCAGTTCAGCCTCGTTTTTGCTGAGGTGGACGTTAAGACCACAGCTTCCGGTATCGCTTATGATCTTTGGGTAATCAACAACATACAGCTGAGCCTTGGGCGTCAGCCCATGAAGCTGACGGAAAAGAACTCGCCAACGGGGAATAGTTTTGTCGATAAGTTGGACGAATTCCAAACGAGCTTCGTAGCTGTTGAAGCAGTCGCTACTACTGAGATGCAAGCTTAATCGTGGCATGACACATGTTTCGACAAGCTCACCAAAACCGATATCATCTCCGCCGACTGAAATCGTAATATTGCGAGGCTGATAAGTTTTTGCAAAGCTTTGTTGGGGAACATAACCTGGCAAAAAGTTTGTAATTACCGAAGCCAACAGTTCAGGTTGGTCGGCCTTGAGCTGTTGAGTCGAAGGGGCATTACTCACCTGCCCCCGGTACTGAGGGCTAGCATCACTAATATCGCGGATTTTTGCTCCGGAACAGGCTACGTTATGACCGCTGCTGGCATTAAATAAATCGTGCGTTATTAGTAGCGGGTATGAAGCAATGGACAAGTGGCACATATTGCTAGAAGTATCACTACCGGCCAGATAATCGTACGCTCCCTCCCCAGAGGTGTAGGAGTCGCCAAGACCTAAATAATCTATCAGTGAATCAATGCTTGTGGCGGGAGCTAACTCGTAAAGGCCACTGGCGGACGGATCGGTGGCGGTAAGCGAGAAGCTTAGTAAGCCGTTATTTACAAATCGCAGATGACGCAAAGAATGAGCTCCTGGAACTTGCTGAGCGATGAAAGGCCAATATTCGTTTGCCTGACAATCGCCGGCAGTTAATGCTTTAGTTGAAGGACAGCTTGCCAGATCATATACCTTGAACGAACTGGCCACATCATTTTCTATAGCCACGAAACGACCATCGTCGCTTATCGTTACCTTTGACTTAAGCAGCGCAGGACTTCCCTGGCTGCCAAAAGCCGGAGCAAAAACAGTTTGCTGTAGCGTAGCAAGATTTATCCTGACAAAGTATCCCGACATAGTCTCGGCCACTAACCATCCTCCACCGTCAGAAAAGGCCAAACTTTGAGGGTTTATCACCAACCGCTGCCCTGAATCGTCAACTAGCGGGATCTCGGGCGGTCCGCGCAGCTGCTTGGCGGTTAATATGCCTAGTAAATCGCGCTGATCTTTCAGCATCGCCGTGGGATTTTTGTACAAGCTTATGTAAGAACCGGTCGAGACGGTGGCATCTAGGGCGATCACGTTTAACGCGTTCGGCCAGGGGGCGATAACTTGGTGTGGTGAAAACGGCAATAACGGTAACCCTTCATCGGTGCCGTTGAAAATCACTGTCTCGCTGTCACTATCAAGCCAACCGAACGCGGTGGCCGTGAAACAACCGGACTGCATTGTGCCAGAACCGACCTGACGATAAGTCATCAAGCTACAATCAAGATTATTCAGAAAATTAGGCTCATTCTGGGCGCTTTCTTGAGGCGCAATTCGTTTGAGTGCTGTGGCAGTCGGTCGACTCCATAATGGTCCGCTAGGCGCGGAGTCAGCCGCTAAAACCACGTGACTGGCGATGTTCAACAACCCTAGAGCCAATATCAGCCAGCTAAAACGTTGGAGAGATCTGTTGAAGCGCATAATCTTCAACTATTTCCCAAAGCCAACAATTGCCAAAGCATAAGCGACGATTATTATTGCTAAATTAAGAAATAATTAATTCACAAGCTTTGTTTTTAGATTTGTTTCATCCCACAAGGCGGTGATACGGTTTAACCTGTCATAAATCAAAACTGACACAGTGGTATAATCCGAAGGTATAAAGGTGGCCTTAAGGGTGTTAGTTTCCAAGACATTAAACCAAAAGGCAACGATACATAAGGGGTTTGGGTTACTGGCAAACCGAGCATGTGACTCCATCCGATGAACTGCTAGGGTTATGAACGACAGCATTTTCACGAAAATTATCAAGGGCGAGCTACCGTCTCACAAAATATTTGAAGACGACAAGACGTTAGCCTTTTTAGATATACACCCTGTTCAACCTGGGCACACTTTAGTCATTCCAAAGTCTCAGGTTGAATTTGTTTGGGATTTGCCCCCGGATGTCTACCAGTCGTTAATGGTTACTGTCCAAAAGGTTGCCCTTAGGCTCAAAATGGTACTTCACAGCCCCTTTATCGGTTCTGAGATCGTAGGCGTGGATGTGCCGCACGCGCATGTCCATTTGATTCCCTTCACCACCGTGTCTCAATTTCGCCAGCTACCTGATATGACCGCTGAGCCAGACCACGAATCTCTGGCCGCATTAGCCAAGCGGCTTGAGTTCTGAGGTAAACTATAGCTATGATCATACTCTACTCAATTTTCTTCGGGGCAGGAGTGGCGGGTTTCACCTATACTCGCATGGGTCGAAGGCTTGGTTACGAAAATCAGCAAAATGTCTGGGTCACCGTAGCAGTTTCATTTATATTGGCCAGTATCTTCTTTTATACTTTGCTGACATTAGTGCTAGGCATGCACTAGCCATTTAGTGTCAATGTTTGCTTGGTTTTTGCCTTAAGAATTGGTAATATGTGGCTATGGACGAGAGGGGGTTGGGCAAAAAATTACAAGCAGCACGCCAAGCGAGCGGGCTGACTCAGCAACAGTTATGCCAGAAAGCCAATCTCAGCTTCTCGACTTTGACAAAAATTGAACGAGGTGCCATCAAGTCGCCTTCGATATTTACGGTTCAATCTATCGCAACTGCTCTAGGAGCCAGTCTCGATGAGCTTATTGGGCCGGTTTCTCCTGCCCTGCCCCACAGAAACCTAAAACAAACCAAAAGCGGGGTACGCTTCATTTTTTTTGATGTCAATGGCTGCTTAGTGCATTTCTATCAGCGAGCATTTGCTAAGTTGGCTCGAGACAGTGGAGTCCAATCAGATCTGGTCGAATCAGCTTTTTGGCACTATAACGATGACGTTTGCCGAGGGGTCATGAGTCTCAATGATTTCAACAATAAATTGGCCTCAAGACTCAAAATCAAATCTGTTAGATGGCAGGATTACTATCTAGAAACTGTTGAACCGATCACTCCGATGCAAGCACTTTTGGAATGGGCTAGTCAACATTACCAGATCGGGTTAATGACAAATATAATGCCGGGGATTTTGAGTACCATGCGGCGCAATCAACAACTTCCGAATGTTGCGTATGATGCAGTGGTTGATTCGTCAGAAGTAGCCGCGATAAAACCTGAACCAAAGATCTATGAAATTGCTGCTCAAAGGGCGGCAGTGCCACCGGATCAGATCTTGCTAATCGACGATTCTAGGGTAAACCTAATGGCTGCCGAAAAACTGGGATGGCATGTACTTTGGTTTGACGATTCACGGCCCGAGGAAGCGGTGGAGCGCGTTCGTGAGGCCTTGCAGCCAACCACTTAAGCTCTTGCCCCAGCTTTTTCTCTGTATTGTAATCCGGCTTGAAATTGAATTTCTCAAATGTCCAAGATAGTTTTTGGAATGACAAACGACGAAGACAAGATGGCGCATAGAGCTCCGAGCAATAGTGTGATTTAGTTGACCAGAAAACGCTGCTTTTCAGCGGACAACGTCTCGGTCAGCTCTCGGGCCTCAGCCAGCTGTTGCTTGGTTTGATCGACGACCTTATTAGGAGCACCTTTTAAGTAGGCTTTATTGGCCAAGCGCGCTTCAAGCTGCTTAATAATTCCCTGTTGTTTGGTAAGTTTAGCGTCAATCTCTTTGGCGTAATCGTGAGCCACGGACGGATTAATATCTAGCCAACAGTTATGTTTGGTGTTGGTTAGGTATAGTCCATTGCCGTCTCTTACCTCTGTTACACCATTGAGACGAGCCAAGCGCTTGATAATTTCGGCATTATCCCTCAAAAACGCTTCACCAGCGTGATACAAAGTGTTGCCAGACGTTTGCAGGGCCTTTGAAATAAATCGAATCTCAGTAACGATAGCTTGAATTTGCCCAAAATCAGTCGCAAGTTTGCCGTCGCAATGTTTTGATTTGCCCACTGTGCGGGCTGCCAGTATCGAGTCCTCTTCCCAAGTCAGTGTTTGCCAGATGGTTTCGGTGACGTAGGGGCCGAACGGGTGAGCAATGACTAGGACATTCTCTAACAGATGAGCCAACAGGGGCTTATTGGGGACGACTTTACTCGTTTCAATGTACCAGTCTGCTAAGTCATCCCAAATAAAGTGATAAAGCGTGTCATAGGCATCACTGAAGCGATATTGGTCGAGGTCTTTTGAGATCTTTTTTTGAGAGTGTTGTAATTTGCTCAATATCCAGTGATCAGCGATTGAGTTGGGAGTAGCCTCTTCCCTGTCAATCTCATCTCCAATTACGCCTTCAATAAAACGGGCGATGTTCCAGAGCTTGTTGGCAAAGTTGCGATTGGCTAGAATTTTACTTCTGCCAAGTCGTTGATCATTACCGGCCGACATGCCCTGAACCAAAGCGAAACGCAGAGCATCTGTGCCGTACTCTGGAATCATTTCTAACGGGTCGATGATGGTGTCAGGACTGCTCTTGCTCATTTTTTTTCCATGCTCAGTTCGGACCAGCCCATGCAGGTAGACGTCTTTGAATGGCACTTGTCCGGTCATATACGTTGTTGCCAAAATCATGCGGGCCACCCAGAAAAAGAGTATGTCCCAACCAGTCTCCAAAACAGTTGTGGGATGGTATGCCTGATAATCCGGACTGTGTTTGAGCAACTCGTCGAATGATTTGGAGTAATCGCTGGCCAGCTCGGGGTCAATCAAGGTGCTCCAGGTCCATAAAGCTGAACTAAACCAGGTATCGAGTGTGTCTGGATCTTGCTCCCATTCATGCCAGCCCTCGCTCTGGTCAGAGGGCGGCAAAACCCCGACATATTGCTCTTCCCTGCCGTCTGTTGCTTGACGATACCAAACCGGGATTCTGTGCCCCCACCAAATCTGCCGACTGATACACCAGTCACGTAGATTATCAATCCAGTGAAAATATATTTTCTCAAAACGAGGTGGAATCAGGTTGATGTCACCTTCTTTAACGACACGCTGCATAGTTTGTTTTAGACTAAGTTTCTTACCGTGCCAGTCGACGACTGATTTATTGACATCGACAAACCACTGCAGCCGAATTTGGGGCTCAATAACTCCCTTGCCCCGCTCATTCAGGGCTATATTGTGGCGATAGTTTTCATCAATGTTTACCAGAAGACCTTTATCTGACAACTTTTTAACAATTTTTGGCCGTGCTTCATAGATAGGCAGCCCCTCAAACTCGCCGCCAACTGGCAAAAGTTTCCCGTGAAAATCGATAATTTGCTGTTTGTCCAGTCCATGACGTTCAGCGATTTCGAAATCAAGCTGACTGTGCCAGGGTGTGATGGTCATAACACCGGTGCCGAATTCTGGATCGGCGGCTTCATCTTTGATAATTGTGGCTGTGATCGGGCCGTTAATCCATTCTGTTTCAAAGGTATCGCCATGTTTATACTGCTGATAGCGTTTATCGTCAGGGTGCATCACGACGTACTTGTCACCGAACTTGGTTTCAGGGCGTGCGGTGCTGATCTGAAACGGACCATACTGAAAGGTGTAAAACTTACCCTGCTCTTCCTTATAAGTGACTTCGTCATCTGAGACATTGGTTTCAAGTTTTGGATCCCAATTTACAATTCTATGACCCCTATAAATAAGGCCGTCATTATACATTTTTACAAAAGTTTCATTTACGCAGCGATTAAGTGCCTCGTCAAGAGTGTAGCGAGACCGTGTCCAGTCGACACTGGCTCCCATGGCTCTGACCTGTGAATTTATTGTTTCCCGGCTGTTGCCGACAAAGGCCCGAGTGCGTTTCATGAAGGCATCCCGACCGATTTTATGTTTGTCAGTTCCCTCTTGGGTCAACTGTTTTTCGATCAGAGCGTTGACCGGCAGCGCCGCATGATCGGTACCAGGCAGCCATAGGACATCTTTGCCCTGTTGTCGAGCATGTCTGGCCAAGATGTCTTGCAGGGTGATAAACAGAGCATGACCGATGTGCAAAGTGCCGGTTTCGTTGGGCGGTGGCATGCTGATAGAATAATGTTCTTTAGGGCTGTTGGGATCGGCGGTAAACACGCCGCTCTTTTCCCATAGGGCATAAATATCGCTCTCGTATTGACTGGCGTCGTAGACCTTCGGCAACTTCATCTTAGACATCATACCACCTCTGTCATTTCCAATGAAGCTAGGTTCAAGATTGGTGATTTTCAAACTCTGGTTTCGCTGGTAAAAACAGGCGAAACGCATTGTCTAGGGCCGCGAGATATTGTATTTCACGTGAAATGATGAACAAAAGGAGAACTACATTGACAGGCTGGGCGCGATGTTTAGGCGGTAAGGGTCGGCGACAGGTTGGTTGTACAGTTTTTTGAAACAGCCTAAGGTAGCTATCATTGCGCCGTTGTCGGTACATAGTTTAAGATCCGGGAATTCGATTGGCAGGGGCAGAGTCGCTGTTAATTGATGTCGTAGTTCTTGATTGGCAGCAACTCCGCCAGCTATAACTACGCTGGCCGGACGATACTCATCTATCGCCAGGAGTACCTTATCAACAATGGTTTCGACAGCTGTCCGTTGGAAGCTTGCAGCGATATTGGCTTTCTGGACTACTGAGAGGCGCTGAGACAGGTCCATAGAGGGGAAGGTGTGTGTTTCACCTATCTCGGACTGAGCGAGGCGTAACACGGCTGTTTTGAGCCCAGAGAAACTAAAGTCATATTTATTCATTTTGGCTTTAGGTAATTTGAGACTATTGGGGTCTCCCTGTTTGGCAGCTTTCGAGATGGATGGTCCACCAGGGTAGGGCAGGCCAAGCATTTTTGCAACTTTATCGAAAGCCTCACCGATAGCGTCATCATGAGTTTGTCCTAGCAATCTGTATTTGAAATGAGACTCGAACAAGGCTAGCTGACTGTGTCCGCCAGATACGATAATTGCTAACATCGGAAAATCGGGCTGTTTTGAGGGCATCGTGTACTGAGACACGTCGTTTGGAGTGCGTTTCGAAGCTCCGGCTACCATATTAGGAGGAAGTTTTGAAATATGCTTTTGCTGCGTAGGGTGATGCTGACTTAGCTTAGGCTTTGGCTTCGTTTCGGAGCTACTGAAACCAGGACCCAAATCTGTTAAGAAATTGGCATAAATGTGGGCCTCAACATGATTTATGCTATACAGAGGCTTATCATAAATAATAGCCAAGGTTCTAGCCGTCATGACACCGACGAGCAAGCTGCCGCCCAAACCAGCACCGTAGGTGACAGCTATGGCATCAATATCATTCCAAGTAGTCTTGGACTCTTTTAAGGCCTGCAAAATGACCGGAACGATCAATTCGATGTGACTGCGAGCGGCGATTTCAGGTACTACTCCACCAAAAGGAACATGCAAATCCATACTGGAGGCAACCACGCTACTGAGCAGTCGATGGCCATCCTCGACTACTGCGGCGGCAGTTTCATCACAGCTCGTCTCAATACCAAGAACCTTCATAACTATTGATTGATAATACTCCTTTCCAACTGAGGGCGCGGGGGTTCAGTGCTGGGATAACTGGGGTGGTTACAGTATACTTTATCCTTAGGTATGAGTTTTCGAAGTTCAGTAAAAAAATTGATCCCGCGCGGTTTATTTCATTTTATCGAACCATTTGGTCATCTGGGGGAGGCGATCTTCTATAACTTAATCAATGGTTTTCCCGGCCGAGGCATTAATGTAATCGGGGTGACTGGAACAAACGGCAAAACCTCAACCGCTTTTTTAATTCATCGTATGCTATACCAAGCTGGCTATAAGGTTGGTCTAATGACAACTGTCGGATATGGTGTGGAGAACGATATTCGGCCTCAAGTGCATCATATGACAAATGTCAGCGTACCCGAGCTCATGCAACGATTGAACTGGATGAAATCAAAGGGGGTTGAATGGCTGGTGCTAGAGACCACCAGTCATGCTTTAGCCCAGAATCGGGTCTGGGGAGTGCCGTATTCGGTGGCCGTGATGACCAACATTACCCACGAGCACTTGGATTATCATCGTACATTTGGACGTTACCTGGCTGCAAAACTAAAACTATTTCGCCTGACGAACCGAAATCGTCGTGGTCTTCGAATGGGCATAATTAATGCTGAGGATCCCAGTGCTGATTTGTTTGCCAAGGCGGTCGCTCATCACATTAGTTACGGTATCGAAAAAGGCGAAATACTTGCTTCGAACTTGAAATTATCCCCAAGAGGTGTTCGATATCAGGTTAAGACTACCGAGGGAGTACTCAAGATAGATTGCCATTTGCCGGGACGATTTAATGTTTATAACTCGCTAGCTGCCGTTTGTGTCGGGATAGAACTAGGACTCACTAAAGCTCAGATAGAAAAAGGTATTGCCGCCCTGGAAGGTGTTGAAGGTCGAATGACGCGGATTGACCAGGGGCAGAATTTTGATCTGATAGTAGATTTCGCTCATACCCCGGACAGTTTTGAGAAGTTGTTTAAAGATTTACGGCCAGTCGTTAAGGGTAAATTAATAATAATGTTTGGCTCAGCCGGTCGTCGAGATGAGTCAAAACGAGCACTCCAGGGAGCACTAGCCGGTCGTTACGGTGACGAGGTGATTATCACCGAGGAGGACGACCGAGATGTTGCTGGCCAGCAAATTATGAATCAGATAGCCGAGGGCGCTGAAAAGCAAGGGAAGCTGCGTGATAAGGATCTGTTTTTGGTACATGATCGGACCCAGGCCATAGAGTTTGCAATCGGCAGGGCTAGAGCAGGTGATACTGTTTTGCTGTTGGGTAAAGGCCATGAAAAGACAATTGAACGAGCCAATGGTGAAAATGACTGGGACGAGATTGGGACTGCTCGTAAGGCATGCCAAAATCTAACATCTAAACTTTAGAAATAATAGATAGCTGGCCTTCTTAGCGGGCCTATGTCAGGACTTACTAGGCCTTAATTGTCAAGAGTTAGGGTAGAGCAGCGAATCGAGCCGCCTCCTTTGCGGAGTTCCGGTAGATCAAGAGCGATAGTCTTGAGTCCATGGGCTTCCAGGGCGGCTTGAAACGCCGGGGCTCCAGAGTTCATGATCACAGTTTCGCCGGTCGAGACCAGATTTAGCGCAAACACGCCCAAGGCTTCTCGGCGCGAGACAGTTATCTTGTCAACGGCACTGTATTGGGCTAACAAACGACGACTGGCTCGGCGAAACACGGCTGGACAGTAGGCGATTAGACCTTTTTTATCAGACGAGGGTGGCCTTATGATGGCGATTGCCAGATCGATGTCGTAAGTTGGGCTGTCCGGCCAGCCGGTAAGTTTATTTTTCTTGGCGGGACCGACATTCAACCAGCGAGCAGGCTTTGTCCTAAGGGCAATAACCTCTTTGAAACCGAGGACACTTTTGAGATATGGATGGGCGTCTATTGTTGTGCGAAATGGTGTTTGTGTGAAAACCACATCGCCGCACGGCAAAGCGTCCCCTTGGCCACTGAAACGTTTAACACTTTTGGGCAGGGCTATGGTCTCGATACTTAGTTTTTGAATAGCTTTTTGGGCATAGCTCTCTTCTGGCTGTCTGGTGTTGGGTAAGCGTGCCATCAGAGCCTTGTTTCCGCGCACCAAAGCCCAATTAGCCGTATAGACGCCGTCCTGGCAATCTGGTGGCGCCGGCACCTGAATGACTGTGACACCGGCTGACTCCAGAGCTGACTTTATCTGACTGTGTTCGGTCATCGCTTTTTGGACATCAACCGGTATTGACGAGTCCATCAGGGCATTTATAGCATCGGAGTCGCTGAAATAATCGGCTCCTGACATAAGCACTAAACGATTCATACCTAAAAATTATACAGCTTATAAAATATAGGCTGACCAGACGGTCAAGGGGCTTGCCAAATATACATATTTATGCTAAAATTTGACCATAAAGTTATTGATATAAGCATCAGTAGGCAGAGAAGATCAGGATAAAATAAAACTTAATACTAAAGAGCAAGCAACTAATAAATTATAATCAGCGACAAACATGCGACGAACTGGACCGGAACGCTCAGGCTTAAGTGGTTTTCTAACTTCCGAAAAGATCGGTAGCCTAGCGGTGAGCCAAACCAGAGGGCAGGTTACGGTACACCCAGAATTTAATGTTGCCAGAGAAGGACAATTAGATATTGTCAAAGGCGGTAGGCGCTATCTGTTGACTCGTCGCGATAATAATCTGTTTGAGTATAAGAATATTCTGAAACAGTCTGGTCAAAAAACACTGCAAGTATCTAAAGATATCCCGACAAACTCACAATATACTTGGCTGGAAATCCCCAGGGATGCACGTACTCTACAACAAGTTGTTTTTAGCTCGGAAACAGAGGAGGCTAGCCGAGATAGAATTTTTGGGAAATTTGGACGAACCATCGCGCAGATTAGGGACCGAGTTGACAAAATCCCTGAAGCTACAGATGTTGACTTACAGCATGTGCTTTACCTCAAGGCCAGTGATGAAATTGTGCTCGTGCCGCCACTAAGATTCATCGAAGCAAGTATCGAAAATACGAATCAATTAATAGAGAGTGTCCATGACCAGCTACAGCCTGAGGCGCCAGCACACAATACATACGAACTGCTCAACGATTTCAAGGAAGGCATAGCGTGACATGGAAAGCCTGGCGCAGCACCAACAGCGAAATCCAGTTGAACGCCTGCAACAGCTCCTAGACGCTGAGCTAGCGATCGTTGGCACGCATGAAACAATAATGTCCGGTGGTGACGGTATATATTTGACGAACGTCCTAGAGGCCGAAAACCGAGATATCCGGATAAATACACTACATGAAGCAACGATCGAAGAAATAAACAAAATCTCGCCTAAGACGTCGCTTGAACTAGAGACGGCCGACTCGCGCCATATAGTGTCGTTTGCGGAGGTTGGCTATACAACTACTCATGGCCAAGAGGAATCCATCATGGTTGCCGTGAAATATTATGATGATGAGATTGAGAGTGCTGGCATCGAATGTCAGTCACTTCTCGATAGCCACGCGCGGGGTTTTGATACGCTGGCCCCGATAGCAATCGTTAGGGATGATAATGACGCCTATCTGATTACCTTGCTTCGGCCGGACATTCGATCCTTGGACAATGCAAACTGGGCGGTTTTGCCGGGCGAGCCGGGCTTTGATGCACTTAAAGATAATTTAAGTTTTGTAGCACGTAGTCTGGCAAGTCTTCATGCCAAAGGGATTTTTCATGGCGATGCTCAGGTAAAAAACTTTGCTCGGAATGATGAGGGTAGATATGTGGTTATTGATCTTGAGAGAGGCTGTGAAATCATGCATGATGATGCCACGCACGTTGAGCGTTATAACTCCAGTCATGATGTCCACAGCAGCTTGGCATACCGTGATTTGTTCGGTGTTTGGAGTCGGCTCAATTCACCGATACCAATCGGCGGCCGGGAAGGGAACATATTTCTTAGTGATTCAGCCAGCTCGCATCAAATATATGATGTCTTTGCCAAGCATTTTCTCGATGAATATCTGAAAAATATCGAAGCAAATTTGTCTCCTGAACTCTCAAAGAATATTAATTGCCGATCGGTCACAGATACACTTCGGGCCAGAATGCAGACAGATCTATCGCTTGAACGCTGACCAAAACCCTTGAACCCTTGACAGGTATTTTGGCACTCTAGTATGATGAGTGCTAGAAGCAGGTGTTTATTTGCGAGAAAACAACTGCGAGATATTCAAAAAAATGGAGGTAGTTAATGAGTACACCCTTGCAACCATTGGGCGACTATGTCGTCGCACAAGCCGAAGAAGCGGCTGCCAAAACGGCCAGCGGCCTGTATTTACCGGATAATGCTCAGGAAAAGCCCAAAACAGCCAAGGTTGTTGCAGTTGGTCCGAAAGCTAACCAGGTGAAAAAGGGCGATCGGATTGTTTATAAGAGTTATAGCACTACTGAGGTAAAGGTTGATGATGGCGAATACATTTTAGTTAAACAGGAAGATATATTGGCCACAGTAAAGTGATTAAAGTATTGGTTAGCGATGAATTGCCGTGTGCCCATGGTCTATCAACAACAATCACCTGCCACAAACCGATTGATAATTGTAACGACGAAGGAGTAAAGAGATGAGCAAGAAAGTATTTTATGATGACGATGCCCGAAAGCGGGTGCTAGGCGGTGCCGAGATTTTGTATAATGCCGTAAAAACAACCATGGGACCAAAGGGCCGCAATGTCGTAATCAGCAAAACTTATGGTAATCCGACTGTAACTCATGATGGGGTAACTGTCGCCAAAGGTGTCGAGCTGGCTGATGTTGATGATGAGACACTGGGGCACAAGGTTGGTGCCGAGCTGATCAAACAAGCTGCCAGCAAGATGAACGATGTGGCTGGAGATGGAACGACAACTGTCACTGTGCTGACCTATCATATCTTGAATGAAGCCAATAAATTGATTGCTGCCGGACACAATCCGATGCTGTTGCGCAAGGGTCTGGAGGCGGCAGCTCATGATGTAATCGTCAAGCTATCAACACTTTCTGAGAATATTCAAGATAAAAAATCACGGGTGGCCGAAGTAGCGACTATCTCGGCCGGAGATTCAGAGATTGGCAAATTGATAGCTGATGTTATCGAAAAGGTTGGCAAAGACGGCGTGGTGACAGTCGAAGAAGGCCAGGGCCTGATGATGGAATCAGATGTTGTCGAAGGTTTTACCTTTGATCGCGGCTTTGTCAGTCCATACATGGTCACCGACACAGCTCGCATGGAGGCTGTTTGCGATAAGGCAGCGATAGTTGTGACTGACAAAAAAATCACTTCTATTCAAGAGTTTTTGCCACTTCTCGAAAAGTTAGCCCAGTCAGGAAAGAAAGATTTAGTTTTGATAGCAGAGGATGTTGAGGGTGAAGCGCTCGGCACTTTGATTCTCAACCGACTCAAGGGCGTGTTTAACACCGTAGCTATCAAAGCTCCGGCGTTTGGCGATCGTCGCAAAGATGTCTTGAATGACATTGCCATACTGACAGGCGCAACTGTAATTACTGAAGATCGGGGTATGACATTTGAAAATGTTGATACCGATGTAGTTGGTTCGGCTCGGCGAGTAATCGTCAACAAAGATGAAACCACCATTATCGAAGGCGGCGGTGCTGCTATCGAAGTTAACGCTCGTGTGAAACAGATTAATGCTCAAATAGAGCAAGCGACTAGTGAATATGACAAAGAGAATCTCGAGAAGCGCCGAGCAGCACTATCAGGCAAGGTCGCAGTTATCAAGGTAGGCGGTGCTACCGAAACTGAGATTGAGGAGAAAAAATTTCGTGTTGACGATGCTGTCAATGCGGTCAAAGCAGCCCTAGACGAAGGTATAGTGCCTGGTGGCGGCGTAACCTTGATAGACCTTTCTAAAGAAGTAAAGATTACTGGTAGTGACTCGGTGGCAGCCGGCGCACAGTTACTTCAAAACGCTTTAGAGCAGCCATTCCGGATTCTGCTAAGTAACGCCGGCATCAACGCTGATGAGTGGCTGCCGCAAGTCAGAACCTCTAAACACGGATACGGAGTTGACGTCAACAAGCCTTCGAAACTAGTTGATCTGAAATCAGTCGGGATAATTGATCCGACGCGAGTTACTAAAGAGGCCTTGCAAAACGCAACTTCGATTGCCGGTACGGCGATGACCATGGGTGCGCTGGTGGTTGATGTACCAAAAGAAGAAAAAGCTGAAGTACCTCCTGGTATGGGCGGTATGGGTGGCATGATGTAGTTTCTTGACTTGGCGCTTTGCACGGTTAGAATGAGATTTAAGGGAACGGAGTCAGTGTTCGACGGACAGAGAGACAGAGAGACAGCGTCCGAGTGAACGCTTTGCTAGTTAAATAAGCGACACTGATTCACCGGGGGGCATTTATAGACGCTAGCCAAGCCATTGGCTGACAGATGTCTTTAGCAGCGGGGAATAGATATTGAAATCAGTAGAGTATCTAAGCTATTTCTGAGATGGTTGGCTGTCTTCGGCTGAGTGCTGGGTGAAATAATTTATTTCATTCACAACATCAAGCAGTGCCTGGGCACGAGCCTTATCGTCTTCGATTTTTTGAGCGGCTTCATAGGCCGTTTGGACTAAACTCTGGTCATCACTGGCCTGGATCATCATCATAGTGGTACGAAATTTATCCTCTGGAGACTGGTCAAGATGACCGACAAGTGGCGTTAGCTGACTAAGCGCATGTTGTTTGATGTCTGCCAGATCACCGGCGCTTGGCAAGGGGCTTGGCATAGGCCGTTGAGTCGGAGTAATAGAACTCGAGGGCGGGGTTATGACTTTTGGTTTGGTTTCAAGCGTAGTTTCCGATGTAGTTTCGAGTTCGGTCGTACTCTCTTCGGCATTAATCGGTGCACCTGGATGTTGCCAGTCTGGAGATTGTCCGTTATTGACAGTTGGTGCCGTCGTTTGATTTATAACATTGTCTATTGTTTTGTCAGGAACCACACTATCGTTAACTGGTTTCGTATCGTCCTGGTGCCCAAACATATGTCCCCCAAATCTAGTTGTTATGCTTACGCTATACTATATACAATTGCGCTGTAAAAGCACAATAATTTTGGAGGTGAAATGCTTGATGATCTGCGACTAATTCATCAAAGGGACGCCGAAGATTCGCTCGGAGTAGCCGAAAAACAATGGCTGCAGCTTCAATATGACTATCAACAGCAATTACCTTTACTTGAGGGTATCCAAAACGTAGTTTTGGCTGGTATGGGCGGTTCATCATTGCCTGCAGTCTATTTGCGCTCTTGGCCCGGTACTAAGGCACCTTTCGAAATCGTCCGAGATTACGTTTTGCCTGAACACGTCGGACAAAACACGCTTTTAATTGTATCGAGCTATTCGGGCAATACAGAGGAGACACTGGCTGCACTGTCTGACGGGGAACAACGCGGCGCTCAAATAGTGGTCATGAGTGCCGGCGGTAAACTGACAGAGCTAGCCTTAACAAAAAAGTACCCCCTGTTTGCAATCCCGACTGGTATCCAGCCTCGTATGTCATCATTCTATTTTCTGTCGGCTCTAGTACAAATACTACAACCGCTCGGTATCATACCTCCGTCGTCGCGCAATGAATTGCATGAGGCTGCCAACTGGCTGAAAAGTCAGATGTCATCTTGGCAGGCGGATGTCCCAACCGTCAGAAATCCTGCCAAACAACTTGCCTTAGAACTGATTGGAAAGTCAGTGGTTGTATACAGCGGACCGAAACTTTTTCCGGCGGCTAATAAGTTTAAAATTTGTTTGAATGAAAATGCTAAAAATGTTGCTTGGGTCAATCAATATCCGGAATTCAACCACAATGAATTTATTGGTTGGTCGAGTCACCCGACGCAAAAACCCTATGCCGTAGTTGAGATACGGTCCAAACTAGAGTACCCTCGAATTCAAAAGCGTTTTGAGATTAGTGAAAGATTACTCTCAGGCCTGCGGCCGACACCAGAAGTTATCGAGCCTAGCGGCGATACATTGCTTGAACAGCTACTGTGGACCTCTAACTTCTGTGATTACACGAGCTTGTACGTAGCTTTACTCAATGGACTTAATCCAACACCAGTTGACCTGGTCGAGAAACTAAAAAAGTCACTCAACGACACCAATTTCTCAGCTGATTAATAGACCTCATGAAAGCCCGTGAGACACTGATTGCTATAATTATGGGGTTATGCAGTTTAGGCGGGGGGCCCGCAGAGAATATTTTGCCGCCTTGTGCGTCGCAACCGGCGTAAGCGTTGGGTTCTTTGTCTATGGCGCGTGGCGCAACCACAGCTCGGCCTATAGTTATCTGATCTGGAATTTGTTTCTGGCTTGGCTGCCGCTTATATTTGCGCTTCACCTCAGTAAAGTTCTAAGAGCCAAACGCTGGTCGAGCTGGGAAGGCATTGGTTTTAGCCTGCTTTGGCTGATGTTTTTGCCAAATAGTTTTTACATGATCAGCGATTTCATACATATTCAGGAGTTGCAGCGAGTTGATATATTGTATGACGTTTTGATGTTTACGTCGTTCATCTACACCGGCGTGACGCTAGGTTTTAGTAGTTTGTACCTTGTCCATCTTCAATTACGAAAACGTCTCTCGGCGCAGAGTTCGGCGATCTGGGTCTTTTCGACGTTATTTATTTGCAGTGCCGCGATATATGTCGGTCGTGATTTACGCTGGAATAGCTGGGACGTTTTGACAAATCCAGGAGGCTTGCTGTTTGACCTGTCAGATCGCTTACTGCATCCGGCAGCATATTCTCAGATGTTTTTGACAGTTATTTCATTCTCGATTCTTTTGACAACAATGTATTGGTTACTATGGCGTGGAGCTCGCTTGTTGCAGCAAATTGAACTGAAGTAACCTCTGTTATACTTATGGCATGAAACATGGGCTTGAAGCGGCAATTGCCAAGACAGTCTTCGAATTATTTAAGCTTGAAGTCAGCATTGATTTAACTCGTCCGGATGAGAAATTCGGCGATTATTCGACAAATGTTGCTCTTCAAATTGCCAAGTCGCTATCCAAGCCGCCGCGTGAGGTAGCTGGTGAGCTGCAAACCAAGCTTAACAGTTCTCTAAGCGATCAAATTGATGATATCTCGATAGCAGGACCTGGTTTTATCAACCTAAAACTTAATAACAGACTAGTCATCGACGGCCTGAACGTTACTCCGACGAAACTACTAGGGGGTAAGACGGTTGTTGTTGAGTATTCCGACCCAAATCCTTTCAAAGTTTTGCATGCCGGGCATCTCTACACTAGCGTCGTCGGCGAAGCAATTGCTAATCTATTGGAAATTGCGGGCGCCTCGGTCCACCGAGTGAACTTTGGAGGTGATGTCGGCCTGCACGTTGCCAAAAGCATGTGGGGAATTATCAAAGAAGTTGGCGGCAAGAACCTTGAAAAGCTTGAGCAGATAGCTGTCGACCAACGATCAGAGTGGATGGCGCGGGCTTATGTGGTCGGAACGGAAGCATATGACGACGACCAACAGGCCAAGGCCGAAATCATCGAGCTTAATAAACAAATTTATCAGATAATTAGTGACAATGATCATAGTTCGACGCTTGCCAAGATATATTGGGTCTGCCGTCAGTGGAGTTACCAGTATTTTGATCAATTTTATGCCCGTATTGGCAGCAATTTCGAAAAGTACTATCCAGAAAGTCAGACTGCTAGCCTGGGCCTAGAAACTGTCAAGCAACACATAGGTGATGTCTATACCCGAAGTGATGGTGCAATTGTTTTTGACGGCGAGAAGTATGGCTTACATACCAGAGTTTTTATAAACTCTGCCGGTCTTCCCACTTACGAGGCAAAAGATGTCGGTCTAATTATGAAAAAATGGCAGGACTACAACTTTGATTTGTCAGTTATCATCACCGGCAATGACATAACCGAGTATATGAAAGTTGTTTTGAAAAGTGTTGAACAATTTATGCCCGAGCTGTCTAGGCGGACTCGCCATCTGACCCATGGAATCGTCAAACTTAGTGGTGGCACGAAAATGAGCAGTCGTAAGGGTAACTTTCTGCGGGCGGTCGACGTTTTGGATGCGGCTGGTAAAGCAGGCAAAAAACTTTCAAGTAAAAATGGTGAGCAAATAGTTCTCGGGGCAGTCAAATATTCGTTTCTAAGCAGTAGAATGGGCGGTGATATTATTTATGATCCTGAAGAATCAGTTAGTCTGGAGGGCAATAGCGGTCCCTATTTGCAATATGCCCATGCCCGGGCCCGTTCAATACTAAGTAAGGCTGATGGCAAAGTCACCAATCATCAACTGACCGTCGATGGCCTAGTTGAAACTGAAAGGTCTTTGATAAGTAAAATCACAGAATATCCTGAAATAATCGATAAGTCAGTGGTCGATTTGATGCCGCATCATGTAACTAATTATTTGTACGAACTAGCTCAAGCATTTAATCGTTTCTATGAAAACTGCCGCGTTATCGGTGATAAACGGCAATACCAGAGGTTGGCAATAGTCGGTCACTATGCAGACACTTTGAAATCCGGCCTTGAAGTGCTTGGAATCCCATCACCTGATAAGATGTAATCAAAAAAGGAGCAATCATGGCAAAAAAACCTTCAAAGCACGCTAGCAAACAGGTTCAATCACTAACGACGGGAACTACTATTCGGTTTGAGCAGCCGAAAAGTAAGCGCAAACCTCGACCTAACGTGGCTGTTGTTATGGCCCAAGAAATGAACCCAGTCGAAGGTTTTATCGATTTTCTAAAACATTATGCTGTCGTCGGCTTAGCAATCGGTTTCGTCATCGGTACTCAAGCGCAAGTACTGGTCAAGCAACTAGTTTCGAGTTTTATCGACCCACTTTTTAAGCTACTTTTCGGCGAGGCACTAAACCAAAGGACGTTTACTTGGCATTTTCATGATCGGTCTGCCGATTTTGGCTGGGGAGCTTTCTTGTACATTTTACTTAACTTCTTTTTTGTGCTGGCCATGATCTATATAATTGTGAAGTTTTTTAAGCTCGATAAATTAGATAAATCGAAAACAGACAAGTAGCCCGCGCTAAGTACAGTCAGCAAAGCAGCATATAATAGAATTTATGGGTGACGATAAATGGAAAAATAAGCTGACACCTGAACAATATCGGATTATGCGAGAGAAAGGAACCGAGGTTCCATTTAGCGGATCGCTGCTACACAATCATAAAAACGGTAGCTATAAATGTGCTGCGTGTGGTAACGAAGTTTTTGCTAGTGATACCAAGTTTGAAAGCGGAAGCGGTTGGCCAAGCTTTTATGACGTGGCAAATACCAAAGCGATTAAGTTGCAAGAAGATACAAGCTCGGGAATGCATCAAGTGGAAGTTATGTGTGCTGTTTGCGATAGTCATTTGGGCCATGTTTTCAATGATGCCCCTGATCAACCAACCGGAATGAGGTTTTGTATCAATTCAACTGCGCTCGACTTCAAAGAGAAGTAATAAACGTCAGATTCGTTTCAACAGCCGATCAGCACCTCTGTAAGTTACGTGTTTGTCGGCAGTAGCACCAAGAGGATTTTTAGACAGTTTGGCGATACTTGGTTCCCCAAGCCGCCATTTGCTTGAGAATCGGCAGCAGATCTTCGCCTTTTTTGGTCAAGGTGTATTCGCATCTGGGTGGTACTTCAGCAAAACTTTGTCTGGTAATAATTTCGTATTTTTCTAGGTCATCAAGTCTTTGGCTAAGAGTACGAGGATTGATTTTGCCTACTGACCGTTCGAGTTCGCAGAAACGCTTAGGACCGCTGAACAAATCTCGCAGTATCAGTGCCGTCCACTTGTTACCAATGATTTGCATGGCGCCGGCTATACAACCGGATCTATGCTCGATTGGTTGTTTGACAGACACAGCCTTCATACTTCTAAAGTCCTATAATATGATAATGTTGAAGCTTTGTTTTGCTATAAAAAGTATATCATAAGAAGAGAAAACCCAAAATTTGATATAGGTTAATAAAGCTACCAAACCAAATAGCAGGATACCCTTAAAAATACTGCCAGAACTGTTCGGTTGGCAGTCACATTAAATAGTGATGATCAATCCTTAGGCTTGTTTTGGTTTACCATTAGAACCGACTATACTTAATGGTCTAATGATTGATAAGCACACAGTGCCCAGTAAATTATTGTGGTTGGATCTTGAAATGACTGGTTTAGACCCCGACAATGATTTAATTATTGAAGTTGCAGCAGAGATTACAGACTTTAATTTTAAAACACTGGTGAGCTATGAAGCGATCGTTCAGCAGTCAAAAGAACACGTAATTGAACGTATCCAAAAAAATAGTTGGTGGCAGGCTTTTCCAGACAACCGAGATGAGTTTATCGCAAAAGTCGATAGCGGGAAACCAAGCCAGGTCATTGAGCAAGAGCTTTGTAGCTTGGTTGAGACACAGTTTGGATCAGAATCGGCGATTCTTGCCGGCAACAGCATCTATAACGATCGAAATTTTATACGACATTGGTGGCCAAAACTTGATCTTAAGCTTCACTATCGGATGCTGGATGTCAGTGCCTGGAAGGTGTTAATGCAGGGAAAATTTGGGATACAATTTGAGAAAAAGGAAGTCCACCGGGCATTTGATGATATACAAGCCAGTATTGCCGAGCTGCAGCACTATCTAAGTTGGCTTAATGAAAAACATTGATGAATCTAGGGAAAGTATTGCTTTGTTTATTGTTCCAAGACTGGTTGATCGAGGGTTTGATTTGAAATAAATGACACATCGACAAGTCGAAAACTATATTCTAGAAATGCCCAACGCTCGACTTGAGTATCCATTTGGCGAGTCAGTAGCGGTCTACAAGGTTGGCAATAAGATGTTTGCTCTCATTAAAGAAGCCAGTACGCCGCTGAGTATCAGTCTGAAGTGTGACCCAACGCTTAGTGCTGTACTTCGCGATAAATATGATGAAGTCATGCCTGGGTATCATCTCAACAAAAAACATTGGAATACTTTAATACTAACGGGCCAACTTAAGTGGCCCGAAGTTCAAGATCTCATCAGACACAGCTATCAACTAGTTTCAGGTCTTCAGCACCTCAAATAATTGCACTTGATTAGGGTTGTTTCAGCATAACTAACAGCAGATTGGCGTCGTTGTATTGGCGGCTGAGCAGCGCCCGCCCATTTGGGCCCTTTGTTTGGGTGTAAGCTTGCTTCAGGGCAAGTTGATAGCCGGTTAATTTGGTCTGCATTGCTTGATGGAATGCCGTATCGTAGGTATTGCTGTTGACTGCTGCTGTAAGTTGGCTGTCGAGTATTGGGTCAACTTTAAGCTGGAGGGTCTTGGGCTTCACCTTTTTACCGAGCTTGACTAAATATGTCAACATATCATTCTGAGCACTGGTTATGCTCAACTGTGATGTTATAGCAAGATTTTGATTGGCAACCGATAGTCCAGCCTGCTGTTGGGCTGCTGTAGTTGCCAGATGAATAATTTCTTGCTGGTCCTGTGCGACATTTATCAGTGCTGGAACGTTAGATTTTCCTGCCAAAAGACTTTTGCCGACAGAAATTATAATAATTAATAATAACAAAACAATAACGGCAGCGATTATTAACTTCAGAGGGCCAAGGTCAGAGGGACTAAATGTCCAGCGAGGTTTTGCCGGCGGATCCAAGATAAATTCATAGTTGTTGGATTGATCGGTCATGACTTGTGGGGTTGGTTGCTCAAAGTGCTTGGGATCCATGAGCTCTATTTAAGCACAAGAAATATGATGTGCCCAACTGGACGTAAACGCTGTACCACGCTAAATAAACCCTGTAACCTAGAAGCTATGGATGCTGTTGAGGACGTAAAAGCTCGATTGAGTATTGAAGACGTTGTCTCGGAATATGTGCCTTTGAAGCGGGCAGGACGCAATTGGCGGGGGCTAAGTCCATTTACCAACGAAAAAACGCCGAGTTTTATGGTCAGCCCCGAAAAACAGATTTGGCATGATTTTTCATCGGGCAAGGGTGGAAATATGTTCAGTTTTGTCATGGAAGTTGAAGGGCTTGATTTCAAAAGCGCTCTTGAATTACTGGCGCGCAAAGCAGGGATTGATATCGAGCTTTACCGCGCCAGCACTCGCCGGGGCGGACCGGACAAGAAACGACTGCATGAATTACTCGAACTAAGTGCAAAATTTTATCAAGTACAGTTTAGCAATCATAAAGCTGCGCTGGAGTACGTGCTACAAACTAGGGGTTTTTCGAAGCGGACGGCGCTGGAGTGGCAAATCGGCTACGCCCCAAATACTGGTTCAGCTCTGCGAGATTTTGCCAAAACCAAAGGCTTCACAGACGCAGATATATCTCAAGCCGGTCTCAGCGCCCGCGGGTATCGGGGCAATATCCAGGATATGTTTCGTGGTCGCATAATACTACCGTTGCACGATTCAGGAGGACAGGTTATCGGTTTTACTGCCCGAAAACTCGATGATGATCCGAATGCCCCAAAATATATAAACACTCCCCAGACTTCGCTGTATGATAAGAGCCGGCACATCTATGGCTTACACCGAGCCAAAGAAGCCATCAGGAAGAGTCAGACGGCTGTCCTAGTGGAGGGTAATCTCGATGTAATTGCTTGTCACCAATCCGGTCTTCGAAACGTAGTAGCGACAGCCGGAACAGCTTTGACGGAACCACAACTTAAAGAGCTGGGCCGATTCACCGGTGACATTCGACTATGTTTCGATGCCGATAAAGCAGGTATTGTGGCCACCGAGCGTGCTATCCCGATTGCCTCGAAAGTCAAAGTTTCGCTTAGTGTTATCACGTTGCCAGACGGAAAAGACCCTGATGATCTTGTGCGGCAAGACCCCGATAGACTACAACAAGCTATAGAAAAGCCTATGTATGCGTTGGATTGGTTGATGAAACGCTACCAAGACGAACTAGATCTAAACTCGGCTGTTGGCAAACGCCACTATAGCGATATATTACTACCGGTTGTCAGGTCTTTGACCGATCCGGTTGAGAAAGACCACTATTTGAACAGTATCGCCAAGAAAATTGATATAGATAAAGCCGCACTTACGCAAAAATATCAGAAAACTGCTGAACCGCAACCTACCCGAAAGCGCAGAGTCAAAATTGCGCCAGCGCAAGTTGATCAACAACTGCTAGAAAATCAAAAAACCCAAGATAATTTCTTGAGCCTTATGTTAATGCGGCAAACGCTTCGTGAATTTCTTGACCTCGTGTCAAAAGAAATGCTCTTTACCGATAGTGGGATTGAGTTGCTTGAATTCTTAAAAAGTCATCTTGACTTCAATACCAAACAGCCGATTAATCTGCCAAAACTAACAGATTATGTTAAAATAGAAGCATTACTCTATGAGGAACTCTATCAAGGCCTCGAGCTCAACGAACTTCATTATGAAGCAGCTCGACTGCAGGCACGATTGATAGAACAATATGTAAAAACTCAAAAACTTAAATTGGCGGAAGCAATGGAGAGCGCTGATCAAGCGAAAACCAGAAAACTACTAAGCCAAGCTAAAAAATGGGATGAATTGTTAGGGAAAGTGAAAGGAGCCCAGCGTGGCTAAAGTCAAAAAAACTAAAGAATCAGAAGTACAATTAACGATTGAAGAGAAAAAGCAGCAGCTTTTGGAACGTGCCAAAAAGGACGGACATATCGATCAGCGTGATATTTTTGCAGTTATTCCAGAAACAGTTGAAAACGCCGAAGCCCTCGATGCTTTGTACACTGACCTCGCAGACCTTAACCTAGAGATTACGGCCGCCGGGCCAGATGTCGAAAAGTTTACCGATGAGTGGGCCGAGGAAGAGTCCGAGGAAGAGGCGGTGGCCACAACGACTGCGGCCGTCTATCTTGACGATGATGTTGCAGATGATTCTGTCAGGCTGTACTTGCGGGAGATCGGGAAAATTCCGCTTCTTAATGCTGAGGAAGAACTGGCTCTGGCCCAACGAGTCGTAGCCGGAGACAAAGACGCCAAGGACAAAATGGCAGAGGCCAATATGCGGCTGGTTGTCAGTATCGCCAAACGTTATGTTGGCCGAGGACTTGACCTGCTTGATTTGATCCAAGAAGGTAACACAGGTCTTTTGCGAGCAGTTGAGAAATTTGATCCTGACAAGGGCTTTAAATTTAGCACATATGCAACTTGGTGGATTAGACAAGCGATCACTCGAGCTATTGCCGACCAAGCCCGAACAATCCGTATCCCGGTACACATGGTCGAAACGATCAACAAACTACTACGCACCCAGCGAAGACTGACACAAGAGCTAAACCGTGAACCAACCAATGATGAGATTGCCAAAGCCATGGAGATTGATGTTGATAAGGTCGAGCATATTATGAAGATTAAGCAGGATATCTCGAGCTTAGATGCATCGATACGTGATGACGAAGAAGATTCTGTGCTCGCAGACTTTATTGAAGATGAAGATACGGTTAGTCCTGAAGAGTCCGCTACAGGGCAACTATTGCGTGAGCAGGTCAAAGATATGTTAGCGGCTCTGACCGAGCGAGAACAAAAGATTCTTAAATTGCGCTTTGGGCTTGAGGATGGCAAGAGTCATACTTTGGAGGAAGTTGGTCAAGAATTTTCGGTGACTCGGGAACGAATTCGCCAAATCGAAGCCAAAGCACTGGCCAAGCTTCGAAAACACCGCGACGCCAAAAAACTCCACGACTACATAAAGTAAACTTACAAAGAAATTTTTAGCTGGTCCAAGAGTTCACTGAGATCAGTCTCAAGTACTTCAACAGTCGCTTCATTAGCCAAAAAGTAGTCGGCATTGGCGATCGGTCCGCCTTTCTCGAGGTTTTCAATCTCAGCATAATCTCTAGCCGTTGCCTCTTCACTCGTCAACGGCCGTTCTGTGCGTTTGGCCAACCGTTCATGACGAGCGGCTTTCGGCGAGACGATAGCAATGATAACCGCATTGTCACCAAAACTCTGTTTGAATATTTTGTACTCGGTCCAGCTGTAAAGCCCATCGACCACAACGTAGTTGTTTGATTGTTCGAATAACTCTTCGATTTGTTTGATAATCCGAACGGCATAGGCGCCTTTGCCTTCTTTGGCGCGAATATCTTCCCGGACGAATTTCTCGCTAGCTTCATTGACCTGCATACCGCGCCGTTTAACTTCGTCAATTGTAATTCCGCCGAAGTATACGAAAGGAAAACCTCGGCGTTTGAGATAATCAGCACAGACGCTTTTGCCAGTCCCCGGCATGCCGGTGAAGACGATAACTTTTTTGTCCTGCATTACGTTTAGTGTACAAGAACTCATGGGCTTATTGAAAAATCCTAGAGATTTTTCAAGTAGCATGAACCTCGTTGTGTAGTTTTAGTACTGCCTTACGGCTGTGTTTCCGTGTGTGTCTATGGAGTAACCTAAGGATCATGTACAAGCCAGCGCAGACCAGAGCGCTTAGCCAGTCAAATGGCGAGAGAGAACTGGTGCTGAAATATGGCTGAAACCAAGGGTTGTAGACCATATTTCCAATTAGTAGAAACGATAGCAGAAAGGCCCCGATTAACTTTTTGTTGCTCCATAGATAGTTAGTGAAAAATTTTTCGTGTCGGTCTGAGCGCTCAAAAATTAAATATATATACAGACAAAGCACCAGAGTGACGTAGGTTAGCGTTGTTGCTTGATGGTAAAGCGGAAGCGTTGAATCGAGATAGGCCGCGCTTAGATGGTGACGGGCAAAAAAGAATAAATAATTGCCGTAAGCTAGCACTGCAGCCAACAGACCGAAGCCCAGAAAGCCTCCGACTGCCACAGGGTTGATGATATGGTCGGCCAGGTTACGAGGCTTCTCGCGCATTAAGTTATGTTGGGCTTGATCCCAACCGAGTGCTGTGATTGGGAGTATTTGAGCGACAACATCGATTGCCAAAATCTGAATCGCAGTGATCGCTGGAGCGATATGAAACAGGGCTAGAGCGCTCAGCCCGATTAGAACAGTAAATAATTCACCGGCGTTGTCCGTCAGGGCACATCGAGCAGCTTTTTTGATATTTTGGTAGGTCAGTCGTCCAGTTTCTACTGCCTTAACCAAGGTGTCAAAACTGTCGTCAAGTAACACAATTTCGGCTGCGTCTTTGGCTACATCAGTGCCGGTACGGCCCATAGCTACGCCTATATCTGCACGTTTGAGAGCCGGGGCATCATTGATACCGTCGCCAGTGACAGCTACCACCCGCCTATGGTGTTTGGCAATCTCGACAATCCGCATTTTGTCTTCCGGGGCAACACGAGAAAAGACTACACCGCCGTGTCTTACTAGTTTAGCGATAGCGGCATCACTAAGATTTTGTAATTCCTCACCCAACACGACTGTTACTTGATCTGCTAGGCCTGCTTGATGGGCGATTGCTTCTGCCGTTGTCGGGTAGTCGCCGGTAATAATTGATACGCGTACGTGAGCTTTTTCGGCGGCTTTCATAGCTGCCGGAACGCTATCACGGAGCGGATCAGACATGCTTAGCATTCCTAAAAATGTTAAATCACGCTCTACATTTTCCATATTGAGTTTGTGAGGTTGTTTGTTTGGTAGAACACGGTAGGCCAGAGCCAAGTTGCGCTTTGCCGAAGAAGCCTGGTGTTCATTGAAGCTTATAAAGAATTTTTTGTCAGCTGGAGTCAGTTTCCGGACATGCCCATGGTCCCATATGTCTATACTGCGCTGCAGAATACTTTCTGGAGCTCCTTTTAGGTAGACGACTGTTTGTTTATCACGATGACGGACTGAACTCATGAGTTTACGAGCCGAGTCGAACTGGAATTCTTTTTCTTCCGGCTGCATGGTCTCGAGTTGCAATGGTTCAAGGCCGTACTTTCTAGCCATTGTTATCAAAGCACCTTCAGTAGGATCTCCAACAACGTACCAATTAGCGTGCTCTTCATCAGGTGGTGAAACACGGGCGTTACTAGCTAGAGCAGCCGTTATGAAGAATAATTCTATGTCGTCATGTTTTTTGGGCGACAGTGCACTACCCGTCTGATTAACTATCTTGCCATTGGCTTCGTAACCGGTGCCGGTAACTTTGTAATGGGATCGGCCGATCAACAACTCCGTCACCGTCATTTCATTTTTGGTAAGTGTTCCGGTTTTGTCTGTCAAAATAAGGTTGGTTGCTCCCAGTGTCTCAACGGCAGACAGCTTTTTGACTAGTGCACCGGCTTTGGCAAGCCGACCAGCTGCTAGAGCTAGAGTTATATTCACCTCAGCTACGAGACCATTGGGTATCATGGCAGCGCCGATACCGATACCGAATAGTATTGCCGCGTGTAGACCAAGGTCTGATTTCAGAGCGATAATAACCAGTAGTACTGTCAGCACCACAGTTCCCTGAGCTAGGCGTGTTGCCAAGTGGTTCATCTCGTTTTGTAGCGGTGAATTACTGGTTTTGGTTTTTTGGCTTAGGCCAGCTATCCGGCCGAGCTCGCTGTTCATACCAGTTCCGATGACAATCCCAGTACCGCTGCCAGTTGCCACAGTCGTGCCCATAAAGACCAGGTTGTGACGGTTTGCGAGCGGAAGATCACCAGATATGGCGTGAGCGAACTTTCGACTAGGGTTGCTTTCACCAGTTAGGGCGAAATCATTTGTCGCCAACTCAGCTTCTTCGAGAATTCTCAGATCTGCCGAAACGCTGTCACCCTCCTGCAAATAGACGATATCTCCGGGGACTAACTGAGTAGAATCAATTTGTTCCAACCGTCCCGATCGGTAGACCTTGGCTTGCGGAACGAGGAGACGTTCAAGGCTACTTAGAAGTGTCTCGGCTTTATGTTCCTGAAAATATCCGACTCCGGCGTTCATAAGAGCAATCAATATCAGAATCGTGGCGGTTTTGGCGTCATGCAGATATAGAGCAAAGCTGGCACTGAGTAAGAGCATGATGACCAACAAATTTTTGAACTGACGAGCTAAAGTAAGCAGCGGGTGTTCATGTTTGTGGAGCTGTAGCGAATTGGGTCCATAGCTCGCGACCCGGGACTGTGCTTCGGACTGCGATAAGCCTGACGATGTGCTTTCAAACTTAGCCAGCACCTCAGAAGCAGATAGTTTATAGAAGTTTTGGACACTTTTTTCATGACTCATATACATAAGCATTATACCGATGAAGTGCCTATTTACTCTTATTAAAAACTTAGCTTAGTGGTTTATACTGAGGATAATGGCGACAGAGGTGAGCTCAACCAAGCAGAGATTTGTGATTATCGATGGCAAAAGTGTCTTCTATCGTGGCTACTATGCAATGCCCAATCTGAGCACCAAGGACGGCCGGCCAACTGGTGGCGTTTTTGGCTTCGCAACCATGGCTTTGGAGATTATTCAAAGATTAAAACCCGACTACGTAGCAGTCGCTTGGGACAAGCCTAAAACCAATATTCGCAAGCGACTTAAGCTGTATCCAGAATACAAAGCCGGGCGCAAACCGGCACCACCTGATTTCTACGAGCAAGTACCGTTGTTAAAAAATTTGCTTGAAGCGTTTGGTTGGCCGCTGTACGAACTTGATGATTATGAGGCGGATGACATTATGGGAGCGCTGGCCGTCCAGGCCCAAAAAAAATCCATAGAAACTTTGCTAGTAACTTCCGATCTCGATATGTTGCAGCTGATTGATAGTAATGTGCATGTCTATGTACTTAAATCGGGTCTATCTAATATTGAGCTCTATTCACCAAAGTCTTTTGAGGCTAAATACGGTATTCGCGTGGATCAATTTCTTGATTTTAAGGCCTTGAAAGGTGACTCCTCGGATAATATCCCAGGCGTCCCCGGGATTGGCGAAAAAGGTGCACTGGAACTCTTAAAGCAGTATGAGACGCTTGACGGCATTTATGACAATCTGGCTTTGATCAAAGACTCCTTGCGCAAAAAACTTGTGACCGGTAAAGACTTAGCCTATCTTAGTAAAGATCTGGCCCAAATCTGGACAGATGCACCGATTAAGCTCGATCTAAAAGCGGTCGATGGTCGAAAGATGCAGCCGGAGAAAGTTATCTCATTGTTGCAAAACCTGGAGTTTAGAACACTTGCTCGACGCCTACCTGAGGTAATGCAACGGGCTGTTAATAATCATAACGGGGTAGAAAGTGCAGTCAAACTGAAGCCCGGACATCATATTTTCATTCAATCGTTGGCGGAATTAGACAGTTTGCCCAATGAGCCAACTGATCTGCTGTATGTGTCTAGTCTTGCTGCCGGAAAACATGGAAAACAACCGTTTCAACTAACACTTAGCAGTGATGGCCAGAGTGTCATTAGCTATGATTTACATAAACTTCCAAGAGAGTCGATTAGTAAACACCTAAAAAGCGTTATAACTCATAAGACTAAGCTTATTGGCTATGATGTCAAAGCGAGTCTGAAGATATTGCTCGAGCTTAGCGTGCCTTTGCCACGAGTTGAGCATGATGTGCTGATCGGGGCCTTTCTGCTTAATTCGTTGCGGCGGGAGCAATCGTTGACTGAGCTTGCTGAGTCTGACCTTGGGTACCAAGGCAATGGTTTCGAAAATCTTGACCCAACCATGCTGTTTGGAGCTGTCCCCGAGATCGTTGCTATCATCAAGGCTCTATATCGTCAGCAGTCTGATTCACTTCGAGGGCTACCCAATATGGCCAAGCTAGCTCAGGATGTCGAATGGCCGGTAATTCCTGTTTTGGCTCGCATGGAACAAATTGGGTTTAAGCTAGACACAGCTTATCTGGCTAGATTTGCAGATCAGATCACTGACCTTATCTCGGATTATGAGCAGCAAATCTACGGCTATGCTGACACAGAATTTAATATAGCATCACCGAGCCAGCTAGCAGATATTTTGTTTGATAAACTGAGCTTACCGACACAAGGCATCAAAAAAGGCAAAACCGGTTTTAGCACAGCTGCCAGTGAGCTCGATAAATTGCGTCATGCCCACCCAATTATCGATTTGATTACCCAATTTCGTGAGGTCGCAAAGCTCAAAAATACCTATGTCGATACATTGCCAACTATGGTCGATGAAAATTCGCGTGTTCACACAACCTTCAACCTAACCATTGCTCAAACCGGTAGACTTAGTAGCACCGATCCCAACCTCCAAAACATTCCAACCCGTACAGATTTAGGACGGCATATTCGGACTGCTTTTGTAGCCACTGAGGGCAAAAAATTAATCAGCGCTGACTATTCCCAGTTTGAATTGCGCTTGGCAGCGGTACTGGCCGGAGACAGTGAATTAATTGAAATGTTCAATCGAGGAGCAGATATCCATGCTGAAACAGCCGCTTTGGTCTATGAACGCCAAGTCGAAGACGTTACCAAACAAATGCGTCGGGCTGCCAAAGTCATCAACTTTGGTATTCTTTACGGCATGAGTCCGCATGGGCTTTCTATTGCTACTGGCATGAACCGTGATCAAGCAGTATCATTCATCGATCGTTATAAGTCCGTCCGTCAACCATTATTTGACTATATTGACAGTCTAAAGGAGAGAGCTCGCCAGGATGGTTATGTTGAAACACTGCTTGGCCGCCGACGCCCGACGCCCGATATTCATTCAAGCAATTTTGTTGTTCGTCAGGCTGCTGAAAGAGCGGCCATCAATATGCCGATTCAGGGAACGGAGGCTGACCTGATGAAGTTGGCGATGGTACAGGTTGATCAACTGCTTCAGGAGCAGCACAATGACTGTTCTATGCTTTTGCAAATACACGATTCGATCTTAGTCGAGTGTCCAGATGATGCTTCTGATCACATCGCTGAGATTATCAAAAACACCATGGAAGCTGTCTATAAGCTCCCCGTACGGCTAGATGTCGATGTCAGCATAGGCAATAACTGGGGTGAGCTATGATCAAAACGATATAAAATGATCTGAAACAACGTGTCATAAACCGTTGAGGCCAAGTTTTAAACGATAATAAACTGACTTATAGTGCTACAAGCTAGCTAGTAGGTGCATTCAAGTGCTTTTATGGCTAGCCCCCTAAGGATTATGTCTTCGGCGTTGTCGGGGGCGTTGCTTGGTGACGACCCGGCCACCGCCGGCTCGAACCAAACGAAAGGCCAGACTTATCACCCAAATTGCCAAAAACAAGTCGACTACACTCGTCCCTAGACCAAGCATGTCAGTATGATGCTTAGCGTTAAACAACGCGATCATAGCGATAAAGATCTCGGCCGCAATTAACAACCAGGCGAGTCGATGGCTGCGTCGCTCTTGAGCGTTATAACCGAGTATCCAGACAAAACCGAACCACACCACTGTCAGAATAAAAAATATCAAGGATACTATCAGATTACTGACGCAGTCACCATGAGTACTATGGCAAGTACTAACAATCGAATTCAGGGCATTAGCGATGCCGAGCAGACTCAGAACGATAAACTGGACCATGGTGATGACAGCGGTTTCGTATTTGAATTTCATTTGAGAATTATTATAACCACTAGCAAGTCAAGCTAAAAGTATTGCAAAATATTCATAATAGTGTTATCATATGTATATCCACTAGATGATGGGGATAGAGTTATGCGTTATTTCATCGGCTTTCTTATTACACTAGGCTTGATCATTGTGTTGATCGTTTTGCTGTTTGGCGGTGGTGGTAGCAAAAAGCCGGCAGTGGTCAGCAAAACACTACCTAGCTATGCTGATTCTGATGCCCAGGCTGTTCTAACTATTCAGGGGCCGATTAACGCCAACCAGTTGCACCAGCAAGTACGGATAACCGTTGGCAGGGACGCAGTAACTTTCGATAGTATCACTGGCTATGAGGGGCAAGTGGTCAGTAGCCAGTCATTTATCAACAACCAGAGTGCTTATTCGGCTTTTTTGCACGCTCTAAATGTTGCTGGCTTTACCAGAGGCGATAAATCCAAGGCGCTTGCCAACGAAAGTGGTTATTGCCCGCTTGGCAACCGATATGTCTTTGAATTTAGACAAGACGACCAGGACTTACAACGCTACTGGTCAACTAGTTGCGGTAACCCTAAGACCTACCGAGGTAATACCTCATTGACGCTAACTTTGTTTCAAGCTCAGGTACCAAATTACTCCACTCTTACCCAAGACCTGTCTCTATAACGGTCGGGTTTTGCTGATAGCAACAACCGCGTCAGCTAGCCCCAGTTATTAAAGCCCCGTATATAATTAAAGTATTATGATCAAAGCTGTTATTTTTGACTGTTTCGGGGTATTGACGACAGATTTATGGCAGGAATTTGTTGTGAATTTGCCGGATGAATTAACGCAACCAGCTCGTAAACTGAATCATGCTTATGGGTCTGGTCGTATCACCCAACAGCAATTCATTAGTGAAATTGAGACCCTGACCGGCAGGCAACCCATGGGGGTGGATGGTCGCCCTAACCACACAATACAAAAAAACAGCCCGCTGCTTAGCTACATCAGCCAGCTAAAACTTAACTACCGAATTGGTTTGCTAAGTAACATTGGCAGCAACTGGATCAAGGACAGCTTTCTATCAGAAACAGAGAAGGACTTGTTTGATGCTATCGTCGTTTCACACGAGGTTGGTATGACCAAACCAGATGAACGAATATTTCGGTTGGCCGCCTCAAAACTGCGGGTTGCAGAGAAAAACTGTGTCTTTGTCGATGATGTTATGCGTAATTGTCGGGCTGCCGAAAATGTTGGCATGAGGGCAGTTATGTATCTCAACTTTGACCAGATGAAACGAGAGCTCGAACAACTGCTTTCTGATTAAGGTTCCAGTTCAATATTGTTTGATGTCCGGGAGGACAGTAAATAAGACTGGCCAGAGGATTTGCGATTTTCAGGTGAAATTATTAAGAGATTTTCAGGACCGTAGCAGAGAAGTCATAGCCCAATCCACTTAACCTATCCGAAAGGTGAGCCTTTTTGTAAGCTTGCAGCGCTGTTTTATCTCGGGTGATCTGAGGCGCAGGGTATTTGCCAAGGCAGCACTCGATACAATTATTACGATATCTCGTTCTCTGACCTGGACACTAACGTTGGCTTTGAGCTCATCCAAAACGTACTTTTTGATTCTGGTGATTTCTGAGGGCTGATCAAAATTTTTGTCACTCAAAAGTCTACTTAGTCGATCCATAAGGTTTAGTATACTAGTTGCTCATCACACGAATTAACCGCCAGCGAGCAAAGGAGCATTGATATAATGCCCTATATGCCGGAGCTGCCAGAAGTCGAAACGGTTAGAAGGGGCCTGGATCGACTATTACCAGGACTGAAAATAACGTCAATTGAGTCCAATTGGCCTAAATCTTTCTCTGGTGCAGAAAATGACATCGAGCAATTTGTGATTGGCGCGAAAGTTATGTCTGTAGCACGACGCGCAAAGATCTTGTTAATACAACTTTCCAGCAATTACTCGTTAGTGACACACCTCAAAATGACTGGGCAACTGGTGTTTGTGTCGAAAGGACATGCCGATAAGCGCCAAGGTAATGACAAGCGATTTGGGGCGGGTCATCCGAATGAATCGTTGATAGGTAATCTTCCTGATAAATCCACTCGTGTGACCATCCGTTTTAGTGATGGCAGTAACTTGTTTTTCAATGATCAGCGCAAATTTGGCTGGATGAGATTGATACCAACCGACGAAGTTACAAATCTCGATTTTTTCAAAAAGCTTGGCCCTGAGCCGTTAACTACCGATTTTTCATGGCGAATTTTTCAAACTCGTTGTCTTAGGCGTAAAAACTCAAATATCAAGGCTGTGCTTTTGGACCAGACTATTGTGGCTGGAATTGGTAATATTTATGCTGATGAGTTGCTCTGGGGCGCCAAAATACATCCCCAGACATTGGTTAAGAACTTGTCAGCAAAACAATTTCAGGCACTTTATAAGGAACTATTATTCGTTCTTAGATTGGCTATCAAAAAAGGCGGGTCTACTGATAAAAATTATCTAAATGCCGAAGGTAAAAAGGGTAGTTATTTGAGCTTTGCCAGGGTATTTCGGCGCGAAGGCCAAACTTGTCCTCGTTGTGGTACGACTATCGTAAAGATCCGTGTGGCCAATCGTGGAACACACATCTGTCCTAATTGTCAGCAGCTGGAGCTTTCATGAGCACTGTCTAATGAAAACCAATCCAGGTGTCGTTATATACTTAATGACGTAACTAAAGTGCTCTAATGTTTTTGGTACTGGTCAATTTATAAAGGATAAACATTATATGATAATAACGCTTAGCGGCGAAAATAGTTTTGAGCTTCAGAACGAACTTGGCAAGTTGACAGAAGGATTTGTAAGTAAGTACGGTGATTTAGCAATTGAGAGAATTGATTGCCAGGAGACAGATATTGCGCAAATCAGTCAGGTACTTTCTAGCTTGCCATTTCTCGCCGAGCGGAAAATGGTTGTCTTGAGGGCACCGAGTACAAATAAGCAATTTACAGAACAGGTTGAACAAATATTGAGTGATATTTCAGAGTTATCAGATGTAGTTTTGGTTGAACCAAAGCTGGATAAACGATTGTCATATTATAAATATTTAAAAAATGAGACGGATTTTCATGAATTTTTAGAATATGATTTTGATAAAATTGTCAGTTGGGTGGTTGCTAGAACCAAGGCCAAAAACGGGACTATAAGTTTGTCTGATGCAAGGTATTTTGCTGAACGACTTGGCATCAATCAGCTACTTCTGGATAGTGAACTCGAAAAACTCCTATTGTATGACTCAAATATTTCACGTCAGTCCATAGAGTTACTTACCGAACCTTCGCCAAGAAGTACCATCTTTCAACTATTGGAAGCCGCCTTCAATGGTGACTCCAAGCGAGCCTTGACGTTGTATCAGGAGCAACGGGCACTGAAAGTTGATCCCAGTCAGATTATTGCTATGCTCTCTTGGCAGCTAAATGTTCTGGCCATAATATTGACTTCGGGGGGTTTATCGTCGCAGGAAATAGCTCGAGAGGCTAACCTAAAACCTTTTGTGGTTCAAAAAAGCCAAGCATTGTCCCGAAAACTTTCAACCCAGTCGCTTCGCAGGCTGATTAAAGACTTATTGGATATCGATGTGGCATCGAAAAGTACCAATATAGATGTTGACGAGGCTCTTGAACACTACATATTGAAACTAGCAGTTTAGAGACTTCCTCTATTTATATTGACATCGAAAAATTTTAGTGATCAAAGAAAGTATTTACTTACGCTAAGTAATGATGTAAACTATCTGTTGATGGCTGACGATAAAATATTAAATGAAATTGAAGCAGGCTTGATAGCACTGCATCGTTCTTTTTTTCAGCATAAAGGTTGGGAGCAGCTCAAACGAGAATCAGGCATAAAGCTTGATCGCTCTGGCGCTGCCGTACTCAAGGTGCTGGCCATGAGTAAAACACAAATCTGTCCGATGAGTCGCATCGCATCGAACTTAGGTATCGAAGCTCCGTCAGTCACTCGGGCTGCCCAACAACTGGAATATAGCGGATACATTACCAAAAAACCTGATGCCACAGACGGACGGGTTAATAATTTACAGTTAACCGACAAAGGTCGCAAACAAATAGAAAAGTTGCAAAAAGTGCGCCGCGACCATATCCGAAAACTTGTCGCTGGTTGGAACCAACAAGACAAGTCTAAACTAGCTGAATTGTTATCAAAACTATCAGATAACCAAATACGGTAACCAAAATGGCCGAGCAGATAAACACTGACACCAAAGTACGTACTCACGCCGAGATTATGGTAATTATCTCGGCCCTGATGCTAGCTATGTTTTTGGCGGCGCTGGACCAGACAATTGTCTCGACAGCTTTGCCGCGGATAGCCAGTGATCTCCACGGACTCGGCAAGTACTCTTGGGTAGCGACTTCGTACCTGTTGACAAGTGCTGTTTCGGTCCCTTTGTTCGGCAAAGTCAGTGATATGTACGGTCGCAAACGGGTTTTCCAGACTTCAATAATTATTTTTTTGATGGGGTCGGCACTTTGCGGTGCAGCCCAGAACATGAATCAATTAATCTTTTTTCGCGGTTTGCAAGGCATTGGGGCAGGTGGTCTTATGACCTTGGTTTTCACCATAATTGGTGATATTGTGCCACCGCGCGAAAGAGGCCGATATCAGGGATACTTCGGAGCGGTTTTCGCTGTTGCCAGCGTCATAGGACCGCTCTTAGGGGGGTTGCTAACCGATCATCTCAGCTGGCGCTGGGTGTTTTATATTAATATTCCGATTGGGTTTGTTGCGTTGTCTGTTATCGGATCTCGGCTTCATTTGCCAATAAAAAAATCACCTCACAAAATTGATTATGCTGGTGCTGGTTTGATGGCAGTATCTGTTCTGTCGCTATTACTGGCTACTGTTTGGGGAGGAATCGATTTTCCTTGGGGTTCGTGGCAAATCATCGGTTTGTTTGTGGTTTCGACCGTCAGCGCGGTTTTGTTTGTCTGGCGCGAAAAGTTTGCCGACGAGCCTATTTTGCCGCTAGTACTTTTCAAAGACAGTATTTTCAGAGTAACAATCGTATTGTCGTTCTTGCTCGGGCTGACTATGTTTGGTGCCTTGATCTTTCTGCCCGAATATCAACAAATCATCAGGGGTGATTCTGCCACTAAATCCGGATTGATGCTATTGCCTCTGGTCGTCGGAATCATGCTCGCCTCAATTACATCTGGCCGCTTGATCTCCAAATGGGGGCACTACCGCCCGTTTCCGATCATCGGAACGGCTGTCATAACTCTTAGTTACTGGTTATTTAGTCATATCTCTGTTGATACAAGCCGATTTTGGTTGGGTGTTTGGATGATTATACTCGGCGCCGGGCTGGGCATGGTGATGCCGGTGTTGGTGCTAGCAGTGCAAAATTCAGTTAATCATAAGCATATGGGAGCAGCGACTTCATCTGTGACTTTCTTTCGCAGTATCGGTGCTAGTCTGGGGGCAGCTATATTCGGCTCGATCCTAGGCAACCGATTGGCACACTATCTGTTAGCGGACTTTCCAGGTCAGGGCGCCAAGCTTTCTAATGGGCTTCAACATAGTGCTGCCAGTTTGAAAAACCTTCCTCCATCGGTTGTCCAACAAGTTCTTGACGCCTTTGCGCGCTCATTTCACGATGTTTTCCTGTTTATCTTGCCGTTTTCGGCGGTCGCCTTTCTGGTTGCTCTGAGACTTAAAGAAGCCCCGCTGAAATCTGGTCAAGACTCATCAGCACCACCTTCGTCCGCCTCGTGAAATAGCTTGGTTGCGACCAAACAAGCTTGATAAAGGGTTTGACAAAGTCAGTTTAAGGGCTCTGACCACCTTCGCCATTCAAAAATGTTACTTCTTTTTGGTAGTGGGTTTCTTGGCCGCGGTCTTTTTGGAAGCTGGTTTTTTAGCGGTTGATTTCTTAACTTTTGACTGGGAAGGTTTGATGCCTGATGCTTTGGCCTTAGCAGCGGCACGTTTCTTGAGGCGAGCAGCTTTATTTTTGTGAATAACTCCGTGCTTTGCCGCCTTATCAAGTTGGCTCTGGGCTTGGTTATGGGTGCTGCTTGACGGTGTTTTGGCAAACAGCTTCAATGAAGCCTTGAGATTACGTTTGGTCTTGCTATTACGAGTGGCGGCTTTACGGGCGACGCGGACACGCTTTTTTGCTGACTTGATAATCGGCATAAATATTCCTGAATTATATTACTGAATGATCGAAGCTGTACTATACAGGGGTAGAGACGTTTTGTAAAGCAGGCACAAAGTTCTAAATTATAGGCCATGCTGCCTGTCCATGAATTATTAAACCTATGTAGAGCTAACCTTAATAGCGATTGTCGGCAATTTCGTCTAGACATGAGTAAGCATTTATGTTAGTCTGGACCGTAGTTAAATCGAAAAATTCAAAAAACCAAAAATCGACATGGACACAGCCAAGAAACAGCTTGCCGAAAAGCTCCATAGCGCTACGAATATTCTCGTAACGGTGAGTCGAGATCCGTCTGTCGACCAATTGGCTGCTTGTCTTGGGCTAACACTGTTATTAAACCGGCTCAATAAGCACACAGCAGCTGTATTTAGCGGTAAAGTACCGTCAACCATTGAGTTCTTGCAGCCAGAAGCAACGATCGAAAAAACAACTGATTCACTGCGTGACTTCATCATTGCTCTAGACAAAAGTAAAGCCGACAAACTGCGCTATAAAGTCGAAGATAATGTCGTCAGAATCTTTATCACACCCTATCGAACCTCGATTAGCCAGGACGATCTAGAATTCAGTCAAGGCGATTTCAATGTTGATGTGGTTGTCGCGCTAGGAGTTCAGCAACAAGAGGATCTCGATGAAGCCATTACGGCCCATGGTCGGATACTTCATGATGCTACAGTAACCAGTATCACGACCCAGGCCGACAGCGGTCTGGGTACAATAAATTGGCACCAACCGCAGGCTAGCAGCCTCAGCGAATTGGTGACAGAGCTGGCTGAAGCCCTCGGCAAAGATCTATTGGACAATCAGATTGCAACCGCACTTTTGACCGGAATAGTAGCTGAGACAGATCGCTTCAGTAACGACAAAACTACTTCTGAGACCATGAGCGCCAGTGCCGCGCTGATGTCGGCTGGGGCCAATCAACAACTGGTGGCGTCCAAATTATCTGAGACCATCGACGAGACAGGGAACACCTCCGGTGAAAGTTCTGGGTTAAAACCAAATGACGACGGTACTGGTGACGACGGTACTCTCGATATACCGCACGATAATCCAAGCAATGACGCACCAGATGATACGTCAGCTCCAGATGAAGGCGCACCTTCAGACATTGAGCTTCCACCGGGGTTATCTGATGGGTCGGCAGCGCCAGATAACCTCTCTAATCCCATGACTGATTCCATGCAAACACCTGACCAGGCTAAGGCTGGTTTATCAGCCGGACCTCGTTTGATGACGGAACCGCCGACCTTGGGCGGTATGTTGACAGCTAACACCCAGGCCGAAAGTTTAGATCCTGTCACCGACCCCTTTAGCATGCCGCAAAGTGAGGCTGGGTCCTTGATCGATCGAGGACCAAACGGCCAGGCCCCGGTGCCGAGTGAAATACCGGTGCCGATTCCGCCTCCTAAAGATCAACTTTCGTTGCCACCGACACCACCTGCGCCACCCACGGCTCCTCTGGTGCCGAACCCTGTCGCCGGTGAGCCAGCGGTTGATATAAATCGCGGCACCGGTAATATTCAACCTCAAAATATAACTACTGCCACTCCGAATGATTCCAAAGACCAGACTCTGGCAGACCTAGAGGCCTCAGTTGCCGCCAGCAATCTTCAGCCCCACACCTTGGCAGATCTTGAAGTCTCGGTTAACAGTCCTCATATTCAATCCAATAAAGATGTAACTCAGAACCTTGATACTGCTCGTAGCGAAGTCAATCGAGCACTTGTCGACAGTGACGGCAACGTTAGGCCGCAGCCAATCGAAGCGCTTAGTGCCCAACCACTCGGCGGACCACTTCATCAGGATCAACCTGACCTAAATCCAGATAGCACGACCGGGAACAGCAGTACATCAAGCTCCACAATGTCACCGCTGACTTCGCCGGGTTCACAGTCTCCAATCGAGCCATCGGCCAATAACAGTGTCAGTTCATCCGACCCAAATGCACCCCCACCAGTTCCACCACCGATACCATTTCAGTTTGGATCGCCGCCAAACAACCAACCCAATCAGTAATCAATAGCGATCATCGCATTGAAATTGAAGTGGTTTAATAATGAATTTGCGTATTTCTTAAACTAAATTTGTGGGCAGTGGTAAGCTAAGCAGTAATATATGCAAGGTGTTTTATTGGTTGACAAACCTGTCGGTTGGACTAGTTTCGACGTGGTAAATTACGTCCGAAAACAGGTGCAACATGCCGCTCTGGCCGAAAGACAACCTACTGGTGACGTACCAAATGAGACGATAGGAAATAATTTGGATAGCGCACGCGCACAAAATACGGGCCGAACGCCGAAGGTCAAAGTTGGCCATACAGGTACGCTTGACCCGTTTGCTAGTGGACTATTGGTTCTGCTGATCGGTAAAAACTATACCAAAAAAGCTGCCAAGCTCGCCAAAGTGAATAAAACTTACGAAGTGACTATGAGATTAGGCGAGATTAGCACTACCGGAGACCCAGAAGGAGAAATTACGAGCACATCTGATACTGTTCCGACATTAGACGATCTCCAAAAGACATTAGAGACGTTTAAGGGTCAGATCGAACAACGACCCCCGGTCTTTTCGGCCATAAAAATCGATGGCCAACGCGCCTATAAGTTGGCCAGGTCCGGCCAAGAAGTTAAACTCGAGCCTCGCAAAGTGACGATTAACAGTTTAAAGCTAGTTGATTATCACTATCCCGAAGCGAAACTAGTTGCCGAAGTGTCATCCGGCACCTATATTCGATCGCTCGTCGAAGACATCGGAAAGTCACTGCAAACCGGTGCTTACACTACCGAATTGCGTCGGATTAGAGCTGGCAACTTTCACTTGAGTGATAAGCAGACAAGCCAAGTAAGAACCGATATGGTTGATAAAATATTTGAGCCTGACAAATAGCTAATGTTACGTGTACAATAGTACGAGTGAGGGGATTTTATGATGAAGCACCAGAAGTATGGTTTGCCGGAAGTCCTAACGCCGGCTACGCCTCGCGAGCAGATTTCGATGAACACGCCTTAGATTATTTACCGCAACATGGTTATGACGACGAAACACGTATTGAACAGTTTTCATCGAGAGTATGGAACCTGCTGTACAACCAGACAGTCAAAGTTGAATATAACGGTGGTGTCAAAACGACTCATAGCGACGGTGAGATACTTGTGAAAACTGTTCTTGAGGGCACGCGGGTTTCAATATTGCACCGAGCAGAATTGTTTCGGATTGGCGAGACGCCTGAAAAGGACCTGGTTAATCTAGACGCCCTTGACTATCTGATAACATCAGGAAGATTTAGATGGTTTGGCGATGTCGGTCCCAGAACACTTGGCTATGCTAGCAGTTTGGTACGACAGTTAACGGACGAATCTGAAGTACAACAGGCAGCCTAGCCCTAAAAAATCCTAAAACACGAGCGATAATTAAAAACCCATAGCCTGAATAAATATTTTTATTTAAGTCTTGATTTAATACTCTGCCTCTGTTAAAATATTTGTACATGATAACAACTGAGAAAAGGGCAGCGGCGATCAAAAGCGCCCAGACTCACAAGAACGATACTGGTGGCTCGAGCGTCCAAGTGGCTGTTTTGACTGAACGCATCAAAGAGCTTACAGAGCACCTTCAGCTTAACAAACATGATTTTATGGCTCGCCGTGGCCTGCTACAAATGGTCGGCAAGCGTCGCCGTCTGCTGCGCTATATTGCCAAACACGACAGCCAAGCTTATCTCGATCTGATCAAGAAGCTTGGCATTCGCCGCTAAAAATTGTCAATAATATGTACCTAACTTGCAACAACACAGTCGCTTTGACAGCCACATTACCCAATTCAATCACTTGCGTGATACAGTGGATTGGCATATTGAAAGCGGGATTTTAGTGAGTTTACTTTAGTGTTTAAACTGGAGTTCTCGGAAGATCGAGAGTTCGAGCTTGTGCACATTAAATGAATTTTATGAGTTTTGCTCGGCAGAGCCGCAGATATATCGCATCACGTGTCAGCACAAGGGAGGTGCTATATATTTGAACTCTGGTGAGCAGTCACTCGATGAAAGGACCCCGATATGGGAAAAAACATCAATCCACTAGGAAAAGAAATAATTTCAGTGACGACAGAATTGTGTGGTCGTCCTTTGACGTTAGAGGTTGGTCGCGTCGGTTTTCGCACCTCAGCGTCAGTCATCGTGCGTTACGGAGATACAGTCGTACTTGGCACTGCCATGGTTAGCCCCAAACAGCTCGAGGGCTTTGACTACTTTCCGCTCAGCATCGACTATGAAGAGAAAATGTATGCCGCCGGAAAAATCAGCGGCAGTCGCTTTATCAAACGCGAGGGTCGTCCGAGTGATGATGCTATTTTGATTGGCCGCTTGATCGATCGGCCGATTCGACCATTATGGCCGAAAGGCTATCGTCATGAAGTGCAAGGTGTGGCTACGGTGCTCAGTATGGATCCAAATTTCCGTCCCGACATGATTGCTATGATTGCCATGAGCACGGCATTTTCTTTGACCGGAGCACCATTTGAAGGGCCAATAGCCGGACTACGTATCGGGCTGGATGAGAGCGGTAAGCTAGCTGCCTTTTTAACTCCTGAGCAGCTGCAACAAGGCGCTCTGGATTTAGTTGTGGCTGGGACAGAAAAGGGTATCATGATGGTTGAGGCTGGCGCCAATGAAGTCAGTGAAGCTCAGGTGGCCGATGCACTTGAATTTGCTCATTCATCATTTCAGCCAGCGATTGCTATTCAAAAAGAGCTTCTTCAAAAAGTGGGCGTCACCAAGCAAGAATTCTTGCTGGATCTACCCGATGAGTCAATCCAAAAAGCGGTTGATGAGTTTGTTGAAGGCAAGTTTGGCGAAGATCTACGCAAACCATATCCTGAACGAAATGTCTTGGTTCATACACTACGTGAAGAGATGCATCAACATTTTGCAAAGCAAATTGGCGAAGAAGATTATCATCAGCATCAGCAGGACTATGATGATTCCTTTACCTCGGCAGTCCACAAAGATGTCCGCAAGGGTATTTTGGAGGCAGGCGTACGTCCCGACGGGCGTAAATTTACAGAAATTCGTCCATTGATCAGTGAAGTTGGTTTGTTGCCTAGGGCCCATGGATCGAGCATTTTTACGCGAGGTTTGACCCAGGCATTAAATGTGGTCACCCTAGCCCCCGCTAGTTATGCTCAAGTGGTTGATACGATGGAAAAAGAGGGCGAACGGCGCTACATGCACCACTATAATGCGCCTGGCTATACGGTGGGAGAAGTGCGACGCCTCGGTAGTCCGGGTCGCCGTGAAATTGGGCATGGCTACCTGGCCGAAAGAGCTCTTAGTGCGGTGCTGCCCAGCGAAGCTGACTTCCCCTATGCCATTCGTTCGGTCACAGAGATAATGAGCCAAAACGGCTCGACCTCAATGGCGGCCACTTGCAGTAGTTGTCTAGCACTACTTGATGCCGGAGTACCGCTCAAAGCAGCCGTCAGCGGTATTGCAATGGGACTGATCATGGCTGACGATAAACCGATTATCTTAAGCGACATTGCTGATGCCGAGGACTTTGCTGGCGACATGGATTTCAAGGTAGCCGGTACACTAAAAGGAATTACCGCCCTGCAGATGGACATGAAAGTTCATGGTCTTCCTGTGGCTGTGCTACGCTTGGCGCTCGACCAGGCTAAGGCTGGCCGTGAACAAATTTTGGAACATATGAAAAGTGTTATCGCTGAGCCACGCAAGGAGCTAAGTGCCTATGCGCCACGTATAGAATCAGTTCAGATTAATCCAGATAAGATTCGTGAAATTATCGGCAAAGGCGGTGAGACGATACAGAAAATTACCGGCGAAACCGGAACTGACATAGACATAAAAGAAGATGGCACGATCATGATAGCTAGTCCGGACGGTAAGAGTATCGCTGCTGCTAAACAGTGGATCCAAGACATTGTCGCCGAGCCGGAAGTCGGCAAAATCTATACCGACAAGCCGATCGTCAGTGTCATGGATTTTGGTGTCTTTGTTCAGATCATGCCTGGCAAAGACGGACTAGTACATGTTTCAGAAATGTCCGAGGAGAGAATTAACAAACCGAGTGACATTGCTAAAGAAGGCGATAAAGTAACAGTCAAACTCGTCGCCATCGATGACCGAGGCCGTTTACAGCTAAGTATGAAAGCCGCGAAGCGAGAATTAGCAGAGAAGAAGTAAATTAGGCGATGAAATACCTAAGAAGTTTAGACAACTGGCACCATACCAAGCTCGGCAGACTGTGCTTTGCTATGGCGGAGCTGGCAATAGCTTATGGTTTCGCCAGTTTGGCGATAGATCGGGGTAATTTGGCCTGGTACGCACTAGCGTTAATCTTTTTCATTGGGTTTTTACAAAATAGTGTCCGGTTTATAGGAGCATGGTTTTATGCCAACAAAAAAAGCTGAACTGCAAAAAATCGAACGAGATATCATCGATAACAAGGTGTGTCCAGAACTGGCTGCAACTGCTACGCAGCTTGTCTTTGGCGCTGGCAACCCGGAAGCCGAAACGGTGTTTATAGGTGAAGCTCCAGGCAAGAACGAAGACCTTCAGGGTAAACCGTTTGTCGGGGCAGCGGGGAAATTTCTTGACGAAATGTTGGCCATGATTGGTCTAACTCGTAACGATATTTACATTACCAATATTGTCAAATATCGTCCTCCAAACAACCGTGACCCCTTGCCAGTAGAGAAGTCTGCTTTTATGCCGTATTTGGAGTCCCAACTTGAAGTAATTAAGCCCAAATTAACGGTTACTCTTGGTCGACACAGCCTAAATTGCTTCCTACCGTCTTTAGTGATCGGTCAGGTTCATGGTCAACCCAAGCGTTTCAAGGGACGGGTATATTTACCGCTTTTTCATCCTGCAGCAGCGCTGTATAACGGTGCAATGCGCCAAACACTTATCGATGACTTTGCCTTAATACCGGTTATTTTGAAGAAAATTAACCAGTAACTTTGAAACATAGAGATGACTTATTTCTAGAATAAGAAAGGAATAATATGCAACCAAATAATAAAAAGCCGAATCGTTCGTCTGGAAACAACGCACGGTTCAAAAAAGACCCTAGCGGCAACAGCCGACGTAGCAGTTCAAATCAAAAATCGAATACTCCGAAACCGATCGCCAGTAACTTGACTACATCGCGTGGCCAGGCAGTTAGGGCACAACGCCGTAGCCAAGCCGACGCCCAGCGCATAGCTAACCAATACGTGGCTGCAGACAGCGAGGCCAGACCAGCTAGAGCCAATGTCATAGACGATAACCCAAGATTAAAAGTCATCGGACTTGGCGGTATGGACGGCGGTGGTTCTAAAAATATGATTCTCGTCGAATATCTCAACGATGCTGTTATTTTGGACTGTGGCAATGACTTGGGAGTTGACTTGCCGGGCATAAATTACGGCATCGCTGATACTACCTATCTTGAACAGATCAAGCCTAAACTTAGGGCCTATGTTATCACTCACGGGCATTTAGATCATATCGGTGGTCTGCCGCATATCGTCCCGAAATTTCCAGCACCAATCTATGGCTCACGCTTCACTATTGGTCGGGTTGAGGAAATATTTGAGAATTTCGGGCTGCCGATGCCTGACGGGTTTGAACTCAAGACGGTCACAATGAACGAAAACACTCACGAGAGATTAAAAATCGGCGAATTTTTTGTCGAATTGGTCCGAGTAACTCATTCTATACCCGGCAGCACGGTTATTGTGCTTGATACGCCTGTCGGTCGCATCATTAACACCGGAGACTTTCGGCTTGATCCCAATCCTTTGGATCATGAACGAACCGACGTTGAAAGATTAACTGAACTTGGCAAGGAGGGGGTTTTGGTGCTACTCAGCGAGAGCACTACAACTGAAAGACTTGGCCGCACTCCCAGTGAATCAACTATCGAGCAAAGCTTCAAAGACATCATGAATAATGCTCCAGGGCGAATTTTCGTCGGTTTGTTTTCGACCAATATGAACCGTGTCCAGATGATCATCAATGCAGCAATTCATAGCGGCAAAAAGGTTGCTATGGACGGTCGAAGCATGGTCAGCACCCTCGAAATGGCCGTTCGCCACGGATTCGTCCGGATCCCAAAGGGGACATTTGTGCCGATTGCCTCAGCCGCGACCATGAAAGACACTGATGTTGTGGTAGTTTGTACCGGTTCACAAGGTGAGCCGAGCTCGGCGCTGCAGCGTATGAGTAATGGCGAACATCGGCACGTCAAACTCAAAGAGCAAGACACGGTGATCCTTTCAAGTACGCCGATACCGTACTCGGGCAATGATGCTAACATTCGCGTAATGGTTGACGATCTATATAAAAAGGGTGTTCATGTTTTTCGACATGAGACCAGGGAGGTAGACGGTGTCGGACCGCTTCACGTCTCGGGACACGCTTCGCGTGACGAGTATGCTGACATGATTTTGATGCTGCAACCAAAATTCTTTGTGCCAATCTACGGTGATTTCACTGCCAAAAAATATCACGTTGACCTGGCGGTTGAACAGGGAATTCCACGGGCCAATACACTGAACGTCGATAACGGACAGGTGATAGCTTTTACCCAATCCAAGATGGAACTGGCCGGTGAGGTGCCGTTTGGTACGATTTTGGTTGATCAGACAGGCGCTATCGTTAGCAATGTCGTCGTCAAGGACCGTGTCTTACTAAGCGAAGAAGGCCTAGTCGCAGTTGTCCTGACGGTCGACAAAAAGAGCGGCAGCTTACTGACTAGTCCGGATATCATCAGTCGTGGCTTTATCTACATGCGCGATAATGAGGAAATCATGAATGGCTTACGGGTTGAATTGAAACGAGCAGTTGGCCAGCGATTCAAAAGGGTTGAGCTCGATAGATTCAAGGCCGAACTCAAAGATCACATAACCCACTATTTGTTTGAGCATACCCAGCGCAGCCCGATCGTAATTCCGGTGATTAACATTGTTAGCGGAGCTGGTAAATCACCTACTTCTGGAAATAAGGACGGCGGACAGTTGTCACGAAACGAAAAAACACCCGAGGAGATTGCTGCTGAGCAGCAGAAACGTTTTCAAGAAATGAGAGCCCGATTACTGACCCAGGACGCCCGAATCGATTAAGCGGCCCCACTCAACCTACTACCGTCGATTCGACGAAATACCAACCCAATTCCGTCCTGTCGACGGTCTCTGGTAAGCTGGATCGGATCTGGCTCACAGACAACATCAGGCAAACCATACTCCTCGAGAACTGTTAAGGTGATCCTAGCAATTGCCTGGGCATTATCCTTGAGTTTCGAGGGTACTGGTGCGATGATTGGGCCATGATTATCGGTGAAACCATCGAGAGCCTCGGCGATACATCGACTAGCGGCATCGACGACGGCTGGAGAGCAGACGCTTGGCTTTTCTCTGTCACGAAGGAACGGATTATGCAGATCCATGTCTGCAGTGTAGGCTAGGCCAGGGCTGACTGCAAGCAGCAGCAGGTTGATATAAGTTGTAAAAAATGCTATAATTGACTTAATTGTCGTCACCGTCGATTATGATGACGAAATGATATAATAAACGTCTATGGCAAAAAAGAAAAAAGTTACCAAAAAGAAGTCAGTTGCCGAGCCTGCCGCTAGCGAACAGTCAGCTTTTTGGTCGTTGAGCGGAGCTGTTTTGCTGATGGTTTTGGCGTTTTTTCTGCTGCTTGGCGGCTTTGGCATCGGCGGCCCATTACCAGTTAAACTATTTGAAGGAGCCTATTGGGCACTTGGCTGGGCGGCCTATATAACTCCGGTTGCTATGGCCTACTGGGGAGTCTATAAGTTTACCTCCGAAAACCACCGTATCCCGCTTAACAAGTTACTCGGCATGCTATCGGTGCTAATATTTGCCAGCAGTTGGTTCTACAGTGCATTCGCCAGTGAAAACAGTGCTGGAGCCTGGTCTGGCGGTCATGGCGGTCAGGTCGGTCAGACTATCGGAAACGCAGTTCTGGTACTGATAGATCGGATACCGGCGTCACTTATATTCTTTGTCTTTACACTGTTGGCAATCTGTTTTGCTTTTGGAATTTCGCCAAAAGTGATTTTGAAGATTACTGATTTGTTCAAAAGAAATGAAGATGAACCAGGTGATCTGGCGGCTTTGAAGGCCAAGGCCGGAGAGAATTCCAGTTTTCAACTCAACGAAGGCGTCCCAGTTATTCACCACCGTGAAGGTGGTGAAGCAGTGCCACCACGCTTGAGTAGTCTCAAAAACACTGCTCAAAAACTAAGTTCCAGCGAAAACCACGAAGCACTGACGACCACCAGTGATCCAGACTGGCAATTTCCGAGCGTAACTTTGCTTAACCAGAAGCAAGATAAGGCCGACGCTGGTGATGTCAACGGTAATGCACAAGTGATTCACGATACATTTGCGGATTTCAATATTGAAGTTGATGTGGAGGGAGCCAATATCGGCCCGCGAGTCACCCAGTACACACTTAAACCACCCACCGGTGTGAAATTGACCAAAATTACGGCCCTAGAAAATAATCTGGCACTTGACCTGGCCGCTCATAGCATACGCATGGAGGCGCCAATTCCGGGCAAGCGAGCCGTCGGCATTGAGGTGCCAAACGTTAAGGCGGCTACGGTCAGGATCAGTTCGATTTTCACATCACGCGAGTGGCAGGAGATGCAAAGTCCGTTGGGGATTGTTGTTGGTAAAGACATTGCCGGGACACCGGTTGTTCGCGACCTCGACAAAATGCCTCACTTGCTGGTCGCCGGACAAACTGGTTCCGGTAAATCAGTTATGATAAACACAATATTGACCAGTTTGTTATACCGCAATTCGCCGGCTGATTTGAAACTTATTTTGGTTGATCCCAAGCAAGTTGAGCTCAAACCGTATGACGACATCCCCCACCTACTAACACCGGTTATCAATGAGCCGGAGAAATGTATCAGTGCTCTGAAATGGGCGGTAGCCGAGATGGAGCGGCGCTACAGGGCACTAGCCGAAGTCAGTAAACGTAACATCGGTGAATACAACAATCTCAAAAAAGAAGCCGGCATGCCATATATCATAATAGTTATCGATGAGCTAGCCGATCTTATGATGATGGCGGCGCGAGATGTTGAAGCTTTGATTGTGCGAATCGCCCAAAAAGCTAGAGCCGTAGGGATCCACCTAGTTCTAGCGACTCAGCGGCCAAGTGTCGATGTTATTACCGGCCTGATCAAAGCCAACGTGCCTGCCAGAATAGCATTTACCACGGCGTCGCAGGTAGATTCTCGAACCATTATTGATCAAATAGGTGCTGAGAAATTATTAGGGCAGGGCGACATGCTGCTTTTGACTGCCGACATGCCGAAACCGAGGCGTATCCAGGGTGCCTTGATTGGTGACGCAGAGACAGTCAAAGTCAATGACTTTATTCGTATGCAACGGCCGCCACAATACGATGACGAGGTAGTTAGCCAGCCTGTTCAGCTCAATGGCAAGGGCGGTATAGTAGCAGATTATGGCAGTCAGGGTGCTGATGATGATATGTGGCGTGATGCTGTTAGGGTAGTGATTGAAAACCGCAAGGCCAGCACTTCTCTCTTGCAACGCCGTCTGCGCATTGGTTACGGGCGCGCCGCTCGTTTAATTGAAGTGATGGAAGACCAGGGAATCGTTGGCCAAGCCGATGGCTCACGCCCCCGAGAAGTCTTAGTGCATTCTCTTGAGGAAGTTTTTGGCAGCTTGGATGATGGCACATCCGGCAGTGATGCTGCTATGGGTAACCACAACATCGACCGCGACTGATTATCGTCGCTAGCAGCCAGTTCGAACAAATTTGATGTCGCCCAAGCTTATTGACATGCTCTTGGCTTGACTAACAGAGGTGGTTCAGCTACAATGCTAGGGCATCATCAACTTCAGCCTCTAGCCTCTTTCAGTGCGTATGGGCTGCCCGCCACTTCGGCGATAACCAAAGGAAGGAGAGAACTTGAATCAATACGAAATCGCCGTATTGTATCATCCTGATCTCGAGGTCGACTTGACTAAGGCCGAAGATCGAGTCAAGAAGATCGTCAGCGACAACGGCGGTACAACCATTGCTGCCGACAACTGGGGTAAACGCAAGCTAGCCTACAAGATCGCCGGCAATGAGCACGCAGTCTATGTTTTTTACAGCGTAGAGATGCCTGGCTCCGCTATCAGCAAGCTTGAGAGTACGCTCAACATTACCAGTGAAGTAATTCGCTTTTTGATTACTCGCCCTGATCTCAAGGCGATTGCCAAGGCCGATGCCCTCAAAGCCGAGAAGATCAAGAAAGCGGCCGAGCGCGGAGAGACGATTGGCGACAAAGCTGACCAAGAAGAGACTTAATATTTCAGGTTTGTTCAGGTGTGATCACCAAAAAGTTAAGGTAACTGGGCCGAAAACTTGACGAAAATATAGATCAAGACGTACGGTAAGAATATTCAACAAGACATAGGTCTTATAAGGAGGAAAATATGGCACGAAGTCTCAATCAAGTAACTCTAATGGGAAATTTGACGCGTGATCCCGAACTGCGACAAACACCGACCGGCCAGAACGTTACAAGCTTTAGTTTGGCACTCAATCGCAGCTATAAGGACCAAAGCGGTGAATGGCAAGAGGTCACTGACTATATCGATATTGTCTGTTGGGGACCGCTAGCAGAACGAGTAGCGCAATACCTATTCAAAGGTCGACGATGTCTGGTGCAGGGTCGACTGCAGTCACGCTCCTGGGAACAAGACGGCAATAAGCGTAGCAAAGTCGAAGTTCTGGCCAATGATGTTACTTTCCTAGACAGCCGCGGCGGCAGCGATAGTGAGTCCAACGACAACAATTCTGACGCATCACCAAAATCCGAAGACAGTGGCAACTCTGACAGCAAACCCAAACCGACCAAAAAAGCTAAGAAAGACGATGTTGTGATCGAGGATATTGGCGACGAGCCGATAAATCTTGACGACATTCCATTTTAGATAAATATTCTAGAAAGGTAGGTGCTTAGGGGGTTCGTTTTCGTTTTTTGACCTTTGGTTAGAGCGAACCAACCATAACTGTCCTGGCAATTGTCAGTCTGCCTAACCCGGACAATTCCTTAAGGTCAAGCCAGCTAATACGTTACAATTAATTTATAGGAGATATGATATGGCAAAAATATTTAAGAATCGAACGGATGTCGCATTTTTTGACTACAAAGATTTCAAGACCTTGCAGCGTTATGTAAATGTCTACGGACAGATTGAGTCGCGCAAGAAGACCGGTTTAACAGAGAGCCAGCAACGTCGTCTCAGCACTGCTATCAAACGAGCGCGGCACATTGCTTTATTGCCTTTCGTTGCTAACAATTAGAGGACGAAATGGGATTAAGTATAACCGAACTCAAGAAAGGTACTTTGTTTCAATGGCAAGGTGAACCGTTTCGTGTAATCAGTTACGGCCAGAAAGTTATCGGCCGGGGCGGCTCTATCGTCAATGTCCGGATTAAAAGTTTGCGCGACGGCAAAGTGCTCGAAAAAACCTTCAAAGGCAACGAACAGCTTGAGCCCGCCGATATCGCCAATCAAACCGTGCAGTTTCTCTACAGCGATGGCGCCAGTTTCTTTTTTATGAATGAAGATAGTTTTGAGCAATTTGAGATTTCGGCAGACCTAATTGGCGATGGCGCCGGTTACCTCAAAGAAGCCGATCGGGTTCAAATACAACTGTTTGATGGTAGGCCAATCAATGTCGTCCTACCCAAAAACGTACCTCTCAAAGTCACCTATACCGAAAGCGCAGTCAAAGGCGATACAAGCTCTGCAATTACCAAAGACGCCACCCTGGAAACGGGCATTACGATCAAAGTGCCGGCTTTCGTAAAACAGGGCGATATAATCTCAGTTGACACAGCAACCGCCGGTTACCGAGAACGCGTTAAGGACTAAGCGTGTTGCCCGGCGACCGCCTGATCGCAATGTTTACCGATAACTCAGCGGCCGGTGATCGTTTTTCGCGGTGGCCACTACATATCACTATTGTGCCCTGGTTTCGTCTTCCGGCCGACCCTAAGCAATTGTCAATCGGTTTAAGAAAAGCTCTGTATGATATCAAGTCGTTCGACGCTGGTCTTACCGGACGAGCTCTATTTGGACCACACCACAATCGTCCGGCCCATCTGGTTGAACCAGAGGCTTTTGCTCAGATAGAAGCAAAAGTACGGAGGTACTTACACCAAAAACGCGCCTGGCTGGTCGATGAAACTACCAAGACCAGACATCCATTCCGGCCGCATATTACCTTTCAAAATGGTGAAAAGCTGACTGATGATAGACAGATTCACTGTTCTTCATTGGCCATAGTTGAGCAACGCGGAAATTATAAAGAAGTTGTCGCCTTGATAAGGTTTGATAATGACTAAACGACGACTTGATCAAAGACTTACAGAGCTGGGTTTGGCCAGATCACGGTCCCAAGCCGAGAGTTACATCCGTCTTGGCTATGTCCAAGTCAATGGTTTGGAGGTCACAAAACCGGGTTATCTGGTCGATGAAACAGCTCAGCTAAGCACCCAAGCTGGTGCGAGAAAGCAGTATGTCAGTCGGGCGGCGCTCAAATTGAGCTCAGCTGTCGAAACGCTAGAGATAGAATTTGAGGATAAAACAGTGCTTGACGTAGGTAGTAGCACCGGAGGCTTCACTGACTATTCACTGCGCCACGGAGCAGCCAAAGTTATTGCCGTGGAAGTGGGCTCTAACCAGCTTCACCCCACGCTTCGAGGTGATGTGCGAATTGAACTACACGAAAAAACGGATATTCGTCAGTTCAAGACCTCCACAAGAATCGACCTGGTCCTGATCGACGTGTCGTTTATCTCTTTGAGAGAAATACTACCTGCCATTTGGCCACTAGTCGACAAGGCTACTTTAATTCTGGTGATGGTAAAACCGCAGTTCGAGGCCGCTCAAAGCTCGCTAAAACATAAAGGCGTGATAAAGAACGATAAAGTTCGACGCCAGATTCTAAAAAATTTTGAAACTTGGGTTCAGACTGATTTTATCATCGTGGCAAAGGTTGATTCGTCAATCACCGGAACCAAAGGCAACCTGGAACGCTTCTATCTTTTAAAAAAAGCATGAGCCAGATGCTACACTCAAGTTATGTATTTCTCATCCCGGCTTCAAGCTGGTCGAATGCTTGCTGAGCAAATAGAGACCAAATACCAGGGAAAACCTTGCGCGGTCGTGGCTCTGAGTGACGGAGGAGTAATGGTCGGGGTACAGATTGCCCAGCGGCTACATGCCGTACTGACACTGCTGCTTAGTGCTGAAATTCGCCTGCCGCAGGAGCCGGTTGCTGTCGCCGGTATCACTGCTTCCGGCACAGTGTCTTATAACCACGTTTATTCGCAGCCTGAGATCGATGAGCTTGTTGGAGAGTACTATGGTCTGGTTGAACAAGAGAAACTGACTCGAATGCACGATTTGAATACTTTGCTTGGCGTCCATGGCACTATTGACCGTAAGTTGTTGAAGGGCCACCACATTATCCTTGTCTCGGATGGTCTCAAGACAGGATTTTCGATAGATCTAGCAGTGGAATTTCTCAAACCGATTGACATAGAAAGTTTGGTCATGGTTACTCCGTTTGCCAGCATCCAGGCCGTAGACCGAATGCACATACTGGCCGACGATCTGTACTGCCTGAGTGTCATTGAGGACTACATCAGCACCAATCACTATTACGACAAGCAAGACGTGCCAGACCATGAAATCATCATGAAAACTGTCAAAGATATTGTCGAGAACTGGCAATAGCCAAAAGAAAGGCTAAAAAACTTAGCTCAAGTGTTTGTGCAGGCCATCGATGTCGTTAAGCAGAATAAGTGCTTGACGGTTTGTTAGCAGGCCTTTTTTCTCGAGTGCCGACAACTCACGACTGGTCGTCTCACGAGTGGCATTGACTGAACTGGCAATGTCTTGGTGTCGCAGGGGTACATCGATAAGTAAACCTTCGGTAGTCTGCCGTCCAAAGCGATGACTCATGGTCAGCAGAAAAGAAATTATTCGTTCCCGGACGGTACGGTATTCCAAGTTCAAAATTCGCTCACTGTGCAAACGATACATTTCGAGGGTCATATCGAGCAACGGAGCCAGTGCGCCCGGTTTAGACTCGATAAATTCCAAAAAAACATCGCGGCTGATCTGCCAGGTCGTTGACGGCACGAGCGTTTGATAAATAACCTGTCTTTCTTGACCAATGAGACCCCAGATAAGTGGAAATATTTCACCTTCTTTACGAATGATGAGTAGGTTTTCCTCGTTGTATTTTGTTATGTCGTAAGCTTTGACCAGACCCTGATAGATATAGAAAACTCCGGTTGGGCTGTCACCTGGACGGATGATAAAATCACCTTTTTGGAATGAGCGTTTGTGGCCGCGCAACTTGAAAAGTTCCACCAGTTCGGCTGTTTGCTTGAGCGTTGCCAACATATATAGATTATGATAGATATTTTATAAAAGTCAAAGCTATGAACCGTTTTCCATAAGCTGTTTTGTGATGAAAATCTCACGTTCACGGTGAGTATTTTTACCTATCAATCAGCCATAAAAAGGTATCATACGGATACAAACATAAAAAATATAGTTCATACTTGGGAGGTCATAATGGTAAGTGCCAAAGTCGTCGAAGATCAGCTTCAAAGGCTGGGCTTTAACCACCGTTCGTGGGGCCGGACTGAGTGTCGTGAATTGCCAAATATACTGATGCCCGACGAAGAATTGTATGAAGTTGTAAACGGTTATTATGAGGGTGGTTTTGCGCTGTTGGTCTCGACAAATGTTCGCGTATTGTTGATCGACAAAAAACCGATGAATTATTTGACGGTTGAGGATATAAGGTTCGACATGATCAGTGAGATAGATTATAGTCATCGTCTGCTAGGCGCCCGGATCAATATCTCGACAGGATTGAAGGATCTGCGATTTACTAGTTTGAATAAATCTCGCCTGCGAAAACTAATCACTCACGTCCAGCACTGTATGGCCGAAGTGAAGTTCAAGCAAAAAGAACACCAAGAGGGTCAAAATACTCATCTCGAACAGCTTAACCGTCAGCTTAGAAAGTACTTGATCGCCCAACAAAAACAACAGGTTAAGTTACAGCGTCAATTGAAAGAGCAGGCCGAAAACGCCAATGCCAAGACAACTCCGCAATTTGAAATGATTAAACCGAGCCCAGAACTAGCTGATTACCTGTACGCCCAGAGCTTATTGGAGCACAACGGCATAAATGACGCCAATGCTAGGCCGCAAGCACAGACTGCTGTTCCGTCAGCGACGCCAGTTCCGGCGCCAATGACGTCAGCTTCGCTGCCGGAACAAACCGGCCAACCAAGAAGCCGTGCTCAAATAGTCTCTGATCTTTATGCTGCAGGCATGAAAGAAGTATTTGGCGTGCGAGTGCCCGATCAAGCTCCGACTACCACGCCACCGCAACCAGCTGGCGTTTTTTCTAGTCCGCTTGACCCTTTGAGGATCGCATACTCTAAACTGCCCTTGGCCCTGCGCAACAGACGTTTTGGCCGACCATCGTTTCACTCTCATAGCCAGGCACCAGTTGTTAGCGCCAACAACAGTCATCAAGCACCGGCCGGTGGCCTATCCTGATACATTGAAGCGAAACTCGACGACATCATTTGGCTGCATAACGTAAGTTTTGCCTTCGGTGCGAACTTTGCCGGCGGCTTTGGCTGACGCCAGCGAACCGCACCCGATTAGGTCATCGTAGGTGACCACTTCGGCAGCAATAAAACCACGCTCGAAGTCGCCGTGAATCACACCGGCTGCTTGCGGGGCAGTAGAGTGTTTAGTGATCGTCCAAGCCCTAACTTCCTTCTCGCCAGCAGTCAAATAACTTTGCAGACCAAGAACATCATATGCTGAGTCGATAAGTTGCAGTAGCCCCGACTCGGGCTGGCCGTAGCTATCAAGCAGCTCCTTGGCTTCAACCGCATTGAGATCCTTAAGTTCGGCTTCGAGTTTGGCGCAGACAAATAATGCTTGAGCTGGTGAGACTAAATCTCGCAAACTTTTTTGTTTGGCTTTATCAGTCATTCCGGCTTCGTCGACATTGAACAAATATATGACAGGCTTAGTGGTTAGTAGTTGCAAATCAGCGATCTGTCCGCGGTCGATTTCGGGATGATTCCAGATGGGATCACCGTCATTCAAAAATTTATTCACTTGCTGGTAGCTTTCTAGGATTGGTTTGAGCTTGGGGTTGGCGCGGGCTTCTTTTTCGAGTTTCGGTAAGCGGCTAGTTAGTGTTTGTAAATCAGCCAGGATTAACTCGGTATTGACTACGTCAATGTCTTTTTGGGGGTTGTGCTTGTCATCGACATGGCTGACGTTTGGGTCATCAAAAGTTCGGACGACCTGGACGATCGCGTCAGTAGTTCGGATATGCGCCAAGAACTTATTACCCAGGCCTTCGCCTTGACTGGCCCCGGCTACCAAGCCGGCGATATCGACAAATGAGACAGTAGCCGGGATGATCTTTTTTGTGCCGTAGACATCGGCCAGCTTGGACAGTCGTTCGTCAGGGACCGGAACCATACCAGTGTTGGGTTCGATCGTTGCAAAAGGATAATTGGCTGCCAGGATGTTGCTGCCAGTCAGAACGTTGAACAATGTTGACTTGCCAACATTCGGCAAACCGATAATGCCTATCGAAAGACCCATATTATGTCAATATTAACAGAGGTGATACAATATTCCTAGCATGAAATATATAGCCCTGCTGCGCGGCATAAATGTCGGCGGCCGAATTATCAAGATGGCTGATTTGGTGGCCTGTCTCGAAGCGGCTGAACTAAGTAATGTCGTAACTATTTTGCAATCCGGCAATGTCTTGTTTGATGCGGAAGATAGTGATCTGAAATCAAAGCTAGAAACGACCCTGTCAAAAAAGTTTAATTATCCAGCGAGAGTTCAAGTTTTGGAAGTTTCGGAGCTAAAAAATATCGTCTCAAACTACCCATTTGATAGCCATAACGATACTAAGCAACACTATGTGATATTCATGGAAAATGGTCTAGAGACCGATCTGTCCAATAATTCCGAAACGGACCGACGGATTGAACAAACAGCTGCCGGTGACGGGGTAGTGTATTGGCAAGTGCAAAAAGGCATGACGCTAAAAAGCATGTTTTCTAAATACCTGACCAAAGCTAAGTACAAAGATTATAATACCAACCGAAACCTAAAAACTCTCAACAAAATTTTACTGGCAAATAAAGAAACCTGAAAATATATTTCGGGTCAATAAATATAATGCTGATAGTATTGCTAATACGACTTTAAGGCCAAGATTTGCCAAAAACCAACAAAAGTAGCTATACTATACTTTATAAAGGAAAAATAAAGGTGGACAGAGAAACAGCGAAGGAGTTGTGTGACCGAAGAACCTGTCTTGTCCAGTAAACAAACCAGCCACTGGTTGATCTTGATACTACTGGCTCTAGCTCAATTTATGGTCGTGCTAGACGTGTCAATCGTCAATGTGGCGCTGCCATCAATCCAACACGCTTTTCATATGACAGCCACTCAGCTCCAGTGGGTGATTACTGCATACACCCTGACGTTCGGCGGGTTTTTACTGCTGGGTGGGCGTAGTGCCGACCTGTTTGGCCGGCGGCGAACGTTTTTGATGGGGGTAACGGCTTTCACGCTGGCGTCACTGGCTGACGGCTTGTCCCAGTCAGGCACACAGTTGATTATATTTCGGGCAATTCAAGGCTTGGCTGCGGCCTTCATGTCACCAGCAGCATTGTCGATTGTTTTGGTGACGTATCGTGAGGGGCATGAACGCAATGTAGCACTATCGGTCTGGGGTGCAGTCGCTTCAGGTGGGGCAGCGGTCGGTGTGTTGCTTGGCGGGATACTGACACAATATCTCAATTGGCGCTGGAACTTTTTCGTCAATGTGCCCATCGGTATCTTGGTAGTGTTTACGGCAATTCGCATTCTTGATAGGCATGAATCTACGTCTGAACATAATAATCTGGACTTACCAGGGGCTGTCCTGGCAACCGGCGGTCTGATGATGTTGGTCTACGCCTTGGTTAAGGCACCAACAGAGGGCTGGTCCTCGGGCAGCTCATTGCTGCATTTTGGTATTGCCATAGCGGCTCTAGTCGGCTTTGTAATCAATGAGAGCCGCGCCAAACACCCACTGATGCCGTTGCACATCTTTAAAATTCGCAATTTATCGGGCGCCAATGCTCTGCAAATCCTGATGGCGGCCGGCATGTTTTCGATATTTTTCTTCACTACTTTGTACCTGCAAGAAATCTTAGGCTATACGCCGATCCGTACTGGAGTTAGTTTCTTGATTGTGCCGATTGTCATCGCTATCGCGGCCACCAATGTGCCAAGACTTATCAAAAGAATTGGCTACAAGCCGATTCTGATGGTTGCGCCGTTGTTTGTCTCTGCCGGACTGTTTTGGCTGTCCAAAGTGCCCGTAGATGGAACCTTTTGGGGCAATGTCGCTCCCGGTTTGATTCTACTTGGCCTGGGCATGGGCGGTACTTTTGTCAGCGTCACCATCGCGGCCACCTCTGGTGTACCCCACGACGAAGCCGGACTGGCTTCAGGTATCCTCAACACCTCCCAGCAAGTCGGTGGTTCTATCGGTCTGGCGGTGCTAACAGGCATTGCCACCTCGAGCACGGCCAACTATATCGCCAATGTCCAGCAGTACGGTGTGCCGGTTCATGAGATTGCCGCTGCCGCCACTGTCCACGGCTTCCACGATGGCTACCTGGTGGCCTCAACTTTTGGTATTGGTGCATCGCTGATAGCGACTTTTGTTATCAAGCAAAGACGATCAGGGGCTAGCGAAAAGTTTGACCCCTCAGTCATGGTTTAACCTAACCCTAAACAATTACATATAAGCCAAAATCGTTCTCGCGTGACTAAACAACCGACCTAACAATACCCGTAGCCAATGTAAGAATCACCAGGGATGGTGTCAGTATTACTTTTGGTAACATGATTATAGGTAGCAGTAGTTTTAACCCTGAAACCCCAATAGCGGTTGCGCTGGCTATATCTTTTGCCAACATCCTTTTTGCAGGTGTAGGGATGCTTCAACTTCAAGGTAAACCACTTCTGAAATTCATGATTGTTATTTCTAGCTAGCGTCACAGTATTGCTGTTCTGAACCTTCTTACCATGACTATCTTCCATAACTTCCCAGGCCTTAATAGTCCGTGAGCCAAACTGATCGCAACCCTTTCCATATATGTTTGGATCTGAGAATATGTCTTGCCCGATTGCTAAAAACGATATATGTCTGGCATGACGAATGTGGCCCCTCTGCTTGGCTAATATTGACGTTCTCCCAGGTCCGGTAGCTTCCTCCAAGCAAAGCTTGGCAATTGCACTTTTGTTAAGAATAGCATCACTAATTCTAGCAGTGTCATCCAATAGGTTTTGGCTAGCTAATGGTCTGGCGACCTGCTCAATCGGATTGCTTCTAGCCTGAGTAGGACCATCAGCCTGGGCCTTAGTAACTTCACCGTAACCAGCCAGGATAGTTAACCCAATCATTGAGCCAACAACATTACGCCTAAGAGCTGAACTTAGTTCATGAGACTGTTTTGCTGTTTGAATGCTTGTCTCTGGAGAAACATGATCCATAAAAACTCCCGCTCCTTATAATAATCTTTACTATATAATGTCAATGAGAAAATATCAAAGTATCGAAAACTACTTAGCCAATTCCAGCGGGTCTTGAACTTTATTCAGGTGTATTTTTTGCGACGGTTGTGTATAATTTGTGCTAGACAAAAGCATAAACACTTTGAAAAATAATAAACATTGATGCAAATGGCCGAAAAGAAACAAGATATTACTCGTAGGACAACTAAGCAGCCGCGGAGCAATTACCGCAGGGCCTTTTGGCTAGCCGCGGGCGTTATTTGTTTCTTTGGAGTTGCGATTGGAGCTGGCGCACTGACTATTTATCATTTCGAATCCAATGAGGCAAAAGTAGATCGGAAACTCTCTTCTGTCAGAAAACCAAATACCACCTGCGGCCAAGTTATAAAAGACATTGGAGATGTAGACACAAACACAGTAACTAGCGTTAAACAAAAGGTCGAGATACTTGAAAGCCAACAGGCATGTTTTGCCGATCAGTTAATGTTTGACAAAGCTATAGCTGCGGCTGAGACCCTAAAACAGGTCTATAGTAGCCAAAATGATTCACAAAATGCTGTGAGGATGACCAACCGTATTAGCGATCTCCAAGCTGCAAAAACTGAGTTTTCGAACCAGGCCAAGGTGAATAACAATGACTCTCAGTAGTCTTAAACGAAAAAATAAATTGCTACAGCTGGCGGCAGTAGCGTTCGTCATGCTTATAGGCAGTATATATATTTCTACAAGTAGAGTTTCTGCGAGTACGACTTTTCCTGATGATCTTCCCGAACATTACGCAATTTCTGCTGAAAGTGGCGATTGGGGCCCGACAGGAAGCCCCTGGGCAAACCCCTCAGGTAGCTACAACTGTCTCTACCCTAAAATATATCCAAAATCATTTCAATCACCTAGTCCCTGCGCGACCGGCTTACATGCTACCGAAACGAGGTATAAGTTGTTCTGGACAGCTGGGGTAGCACCGTACTCAACAACTGTTAGATTAGAGCACGCATGCGAAAACGTTAAGTCCGATACCCTATTTGTAAAATCCAATCGGACAGATCAATTCGGCCAGCCAGATAAAGGCGACAGGGGCATTACTGCTCAAATAGCTCAGACCACAACTGGCGGGGGTGTTGGATCGCCAGTAGGAACTTTAACTTCTAACGGAAACGGTGGTCGAAATTGCGCTGGTGATGACATGATCGTCCCTGTTCCTGCTAGTGCTTTTACAAATAATCAGGCCAATAGGTATACAGATAAATACCGCACCGCCTTATTAATTGTTAAAAAATATTCCGACCGCAATGGTAACGTCAACCCTGGAAATAAATTATTTAAAGTTATTTTTTCCGCCGGGGAGGTATATGGCGATGATGATTATCCGGGATTTGCGGTTGCCGACAATATGTCGACCCCGGAATCGAACTACACTTTTAAGTTTACGCCTGATTGTCGCTACGATGGAGGACCCCTGACAATAAGTCCTGGTTCTCTAGACTATTTAAACGCAGTTGTGCAAAGCGCGATACCTCAAGTAAGCTTAGAGAATATTAGCACTGGGGCAAAAATAACAAGGAATATATACTCTGATAAAGGTAATGTCTACGTAGATTTAGGACCATTGACACCAGGTGTCGGGTATAAATTAACGTTTCTGAGAATCGGTAATGATAACGGATTTAGACTTCGACTTCCGTTCACTGGATTCAAAACACCTACATATAATTGCCCAAAGCCCAGCAATCAGATGACATGCGAATCTTTCGCAGAGACTTTAATACCTAACTCGATCTATAGGTTCCATGTTTTCGGTACAAGGAACCTACGAGTGACATCTCGGTCTCCATCAGCGCCTATGCCAATACCGCCTAATACTGATGCTCGTTGGGCGACGTTCAATATATCCGCCCAGTACAACGGACACCAGATCTATGATTACAAGAATGATTCAAGTCTGTGGGGGAATGATGCGTATAGCAACTTTGCTGGTCCGCCATCGCTAGCTTATAGGCTGAATTTTCCTCCACCAACAGGTATGGATAGAGTGGTAGTCGAGGAACATTGGCAGGATGTGGGCGGTGGTAACTGGCAATATACCCTAAACCAATTTCCGTTAAATGATTGCTATAAAGCAGCCTGTTCTATAGAAAGTGTCGTGGGTAACGTGCCAAATGGTCCGTCAGGCGCGGTTCAGGCTGGACGAACGTTCACGGCCAACATTAGGGTTACAAATGTAGGTCTTGCTGCGTTAGGGTTGCCAGATAGAATGGCGTATTGGTATTTGATGCTAAATTCAGGAAGTATAAACGGAGTCAATCAACTACCCTTTGACCCGATAAAGTTAGGAGCAATGCCGCGCTATGCGTCAATAGTGAAACCAGTTACGATTATGGCGCCTGCTACTCTTGGTTCCTACACTCTGTGGGCCCATCCGTCCTATAGCGGCACGGCTCGGAATAGTGATTTGTTTAACTTTGGTCCCGGCACTGATTGTGCTTTCCCTGGTGGTATCAATGTCTATCAGCACTTTAACTCCTCGCCTCATGCCTCTGGATCACTCCAACCAACTCAGGAAAACCCAAGTGCTTTCAGAAATTCCACCTGGATTAGTTTGGATAACGGAAGCCCCCCGGTTGCCATTCCGACATATAGCTGTGTTTATAAAACCGCGTGTGGCGGCGGCACTATCCGTCAGAGAGCACTAAGTCCGGCCCCGTTGAATGTCGGTAATAACCCTATGCTGACTAGCTTTGATACACGCATCACGCCACCACCAGTCCAAGCCGGCGATAACTACTGTTCTTACATATGGATGAAGTTTACATCAGGCTGGCTTGGGCCTTATGGGTCAATTGTGGGGACGAATGGAGCTGTAGACGATAAAAAGTGTAGTTCTGTCACCAATAAACCTTACTTCAAGGTCTATGGCGGTAGTGTCTCAGCCAATGGTGACTTACTGCCTCCTAAGGTCACAGGGACTTGCCGGGGCGGGGTCCTGGCCGGCTGGAATGACAACAGTAATATAGATAATGACCGTGGAGCCGGCAGTCAATTTGGTGCCTTGGCTCTACAACAAATTACCGGCTTCGCCAGTGCCCAAACTATGGCCAATAGACCACCAACCGCTCTGACCTTTGCTAATACTGGAGTGATCACCAGACACCTAGATAGTCCTAAGCTAGGGGGTAACTTTGGTGCCACCGGCAACTGTCTGCCCAATATCGAGCCAACCACTACGTATAAAGCTACAGGTTCTAACATCACATTAAACGGTATGAGGGGCAGTTACAAAGTTAAGGGCCCAGCAACGATTAATGCCGGAACACTCGATCCATCACAACACGTCTCAATCTTTGTTGATGGTGACGTCAAAATTGACGGTGATATTACTTACGGAGGCGGTAGCTGGGCTCCCGACCCAGCCTTTAATACACTGCCATCATTCAGCCTGCACGCCACCGGCAACATCACCATTAATAGCAATGTCACTCAGCTGGATGGTCTATACGTAGCCCAACCAAGCAGAAGCGGCAGTAATGATGGCATTATCTACACCTGTGATCCAACAACCGATCTGTTCAGCACATGCAACCAACAGCTCAATGTCTATGGCAGCTTCGTCGCCCATCAAGTCAAGCTACTACGTACCTATGGCTCACTACGTGATGCTGTGCCTGGAGA
>JAYRNA010000033.1:0-1062 GCA_041912375.1 Saccharimonadales bacterium (SeqCode)
GCCTATAAGTCCTCAGATAGCCAAACTGGCTGTCATGAGTTTATTAACCTAGGTATAAAGCCAAATAAGGAGTTTCCACGATGAAATTTAAGCAAATCGCCGTAGCCGGCATCTTCGTCTTATGCGTGGGCACCGCATTAGCCGATGGACAAAAATGTTACAACCTGACCGCCCAGGTCACCATCGGGCCCGACTCATCCTGTCAGATCCTTAATTTTAAGGACAAGTTTCCATTTTCAAACAACCCCCAAACCACCGGTTTGTATTTTACGGGCCTTCTGGGCAACCAGTATGGGTTTTGCTATAAAGGCACAATCACCGGCATCCTGGCCAACCTCGGGTGGTGGGTTTAATTGATTTAACAGGTTTGAAAGCAGTATCTATTTATAAACAACCCAATCACAGTGTCGTGCGGCGTTTCCGACTTCGAAAAACAGATGGTTTTGCGCGTCAATCGCTTTATTCGGGTTCGTAGAGTTAGGTTTTTATTTTCAATTTTCTGGGTATGTTTTTTCCCGACGACATGCTTGTCAGCCGGGATGTATTTTGGGTAACTCGCCCAGCCGTCGGTGTAATAGGTTCGAATATTGAACGCCTTGAGATTGTCCATTGGCTGTTCACAGGCCACATCTTGCCGCCGTCCGAAAACGGACGACAGAATGCACCCTGCCACCGCATCAATGGCATACCAAAGCCAGCGCTGATTCTTTTTGCTGTCGACGTGGCTCCGCTGCACGTCCGCCTGGACATCCATCGGAGAACCAAACAGATGCCTGATTTCCGCCGCGATCTCCTGCGACCCGACATAAGGATTCACCGGCACGACCTCGGCGGACTTTTTTTTAGCGTGGAAATCACGGTGTTTTTGCCGATGCCCAGTACTCGCGCAGTATCCCGGATGCCACTACCGTTCATGGCCATGTCCGCAACCTGCTCCTTGACCCCAGGCTCGTAGGCCCGGTAAACATAGTCGGTCTTGAATATGCGCCCGCAATCCTTGCAACGGAACCTAGAGCGCCCGCTCTGCGTACCATAACGAACAACCTCGGAGCTGCTGCAATA
>JAYRNA010000034.1:0-5053 GCA_041912375.1 Saccharimonadales bacterium (SeqCode)
GGTACGACAAACTCCATCTGTGCCGCTGAAGTCTTCCACTTTACACCTGACTTATACCTCACCCCGTTTGAGATCAAACCCACCAACAACGGTGCCCCAACCTATGACGCCATTACCAGTTTGCCACCGGTGCTGTGATAGTTAGGCAGTTGCTCGAAACCTGAAATACCAGCGCAGAGGTACACAAAACTGTAAAACTTGACCCCTTAATTATGACCTAGGCTAGCTCTAAACGGCTAAAAGTCAGTCTAACTAGTGTGGCTCAATAATTTTCCTAACACCTAACAGAGGTTGTCATAGCCCGGATAAGCATATCCTGGGATGGAGTCGGTTCTACTTTTAGTAACATGATTGTAAGTAGCAGTAGTTTTAACCCTAAAACCCCAATAGCGGTTACGCTGCCAGTAGCCTTTACCTGTGTCTCTTTTGCAGGTATAGGGATGCTTCAACTTCAAGGTAAACCACTTTTGAAATTCATGATTGTTATTCCGTGCCAGCGTCGCAGTATTGCTGTTCTGAACTTTCTTGCCATGACTGTTTTCCATAACCTCCCAAGCCTTAATAGTCCGTGAGCCAAACTGATCGCAGCTTAGGCCATCATATATGCTTTTGTCAGTGAATATATCGTGGCCAGTTGCCAAGAATGAGATATGTCTGGCGTGCCGGATATGACCGCCCGTCTTGGCCATGATTGACGTTTGCCCAGGCGAGGTCGACTCTTTCAAACAATCTTTGGCGAAGATATTTTTATTGCGAGCTGAGCTACTAATCATAGCAGTGTCATCCAATAGGTTTTGGCTAGCTAATGGTCTGGCAACCCGCTCAACAGGATTGCTTCTAGCCTGAGTAGGACCATCAGCCTGGGCCTTAGTAACTTCACCGTAACCAGCCAGGATAGTTAACCCAATCATTGAGCCAACAACATTACGCCTAAGAGCTGAACTTAGTTCATGAGACTGTCTTGCTGTTTGAATGTTTGTCTCTGGAGAAACATGATCCATAAAAACTCCCGCTCCTTATAATAATCTTTACTATATAACATCAAAGATAATATATCAAAAATAGAGACCATCATTGTTATAGTTCGCTTAGCCAAAGACAATCTTCTATTTAGCCTTAAAGCTTAATTATAATTATACCAACTGATGGTGTATAATTTGGTTTAAAGCTAAAGCATAATCACAATAGTCTTTAACTAGAGTTTTCTTCAATGGCCGAACAAAAAAATATCACAGTCTCAAAAACGGTCCAGCAAAAGAGGGGCAATTACCGAAGTATTTTGTGGCTAGTTCTAGGGGTTATATGTGTGGTTGGTATCGGCGCTGCCGTAGCAACTATTTTTCACAAAGGATCAAACAACGCTAGCGTGAACAGTAAGCTCACAGCAGTTAGCAAGCCAAATACTACTTGCGGCCAAGTTATAAAAGACATTGGAGGTGTAGACACAAGCTCAGTGACTAATGTTAAACAAAAGGAAGAATTACTAGAAAGGCAGCAAATATGTTATGCCGATCAACTAGACTTTGACAAGGCCATCACAGCAGCATCAGCCTTGAAACAAGTTTATATCGGTCAAAATGACTCACAGAACACAGAAAGAATGACGAAACGCATTAACGATCTTTATGCTGCAAAGACTGAGTTTTCTAATAAGGCCAAGGCAAATGACGATAGCTCTCAATAGGTTTATACCCAAAAGTAAGCTACTGCAGCTAGTGTTCATTGCATTCGTCATGCTTATTGGCGGCGTATATATTTCCACAGCCCATGTTTCTGCAAGTATGTTTTTCCTCAACGATGGTGATGCTAATCACTGGCTCATATCTGCCGAAAGTGGAGACTGGGGTCCAGCGCCAAGCGGTTGGGCAAACCCCTCAGGCAGCTACAACTGTCGCTACCCCAGCTTATATCCGCCGGGTCCGAATGGGAATCCGCCTTATCAAACGCCGACTGCCTGCAATACCGGTCTACACGCTACCAAGACACAGTATAAATTGTTTTTGCCGGGTACAGTAACACCCAACACTACTACTGTGACATTGTACGACGGATGTAAAGATATTGACCCCCAACTACCATTTGTAAAACCTGATCACCCCGATAAAGGAGATAGAGGTATCATTGTTCAAATTGCCCAAACAACGTCTAACGGAAGTATTGGAAGTCAAACAGGTTGGGCTTCCAACGGCATGGGCGGCAGATACTGTAGAGGTAATGACATGGTTGTTACTGTGCCGTCCAGCAGCTTTACCAAGAATCAATCTTATAGATACTCTAGTCAGGTCTGGACCGCTCTGGTCGTTGTTTATAAGGCTGGCTATCCAAACTCAAATCTCGGCAATAAATTGTTTAAGTTGCAATTTCCTGCCGGTGAGGTATTTGGCGACGAGGATAGCCCAGGGTTTGCAGTCGCCGACAGCTTACCGGGCAATCCCACAAGAGGAACCGATTACTCATTTAAGTTTACTCCGGACTGCAGTTATGATGAAACAAAGAATGTTTCAATAGATGTTAGGTCTCTAGATTGGGCTAACACAAGTTTACAACCGGGCTGGCCTGAGGTTTATCTAAGTGGGCCTGGCGTTCCCCTAAAGCGTGTAAATATTTATGGTGGAGTTGCTTCCCTAGACACAATGAAAAGAGGAGTGGAGTATACATTAACTGTCAAAGCCATTGGTTATGACAATGGAATCAAGATACGACTCCCTTTTAGCGGATATCAAACTCCACCTGCAGAATGCGTAGGTTGGAATTTGAGCTCCAGAAGTACGGTCAATACTGGCACAGCAACTCCAACAAATCGAAGCGTGACGTTTACGCACCATGTCCAAAATAACGGTCCAAGCACAGCCAAATATGACTGGTCGATAAGAGAAAACTACATACCGGCCGGCCAAAACCCCAGCCCGTTAGTTAGTTTAAATAACAATCGAGTTAAGTTCCAAACCAACAATACTGTCAACGCCTTGGGTCAGGGGTGTCCGGGCCCGCAAAGCCCGCATGCCGCTCAGTGTGGCGCTCCGGCCAATGATGTATATGGCTATACTTTCCCAGCCAATGCCCAAGATGGTGATAGATATTGCCAGGCGGTGTTTTATACCAACGCCACAGGGCCCAACACGCCCGAACAGGGTTCAACTCCAGCCTGTGTGACATTCCGGAGCGGCAATCAGCTATGTTGGAAGTTTGATAATAACCTACAAAGTAGTTCGGTCTATAGATTCACCCTATTTCACAGCCGTAATTTTGCTCAACCTGCTCCTCCTCCAGATCATAATAGTTTTGCTGGAGTAGGTGGCTATGACTATCAATCTCAAAATATTCATACTGAAAATGCAAGTGGTCAATACAATGACAGAGTTAGCACCTATTTTGGCCCTCCGGGCTATTACTTCATAATGCAATATCCACCACCAAAAGGTGTGGACAGGCTACTATTTATAGAGAACTGGCATTACGATAGAGGATCAAACACCTGGAGCTATTCTACCCGTACAGTGACGGCGATCGACTGCTACAAAGCTATCTGTTCTATCAACAGTGTGGATGGAAACATTGATGGTGCACCGGGTCAAGTCAAGGCTGGACAGTCCTTTACGGTACATGCCACAGTAACAAATATTGGCAATGACCCGAAAGGATTACCGGGAAACTCATACTATTCTTTCCTGTCTCTGAACTCAGGGCCATGGAATGGGTCTAGTTCACCGCCATTCGATAACTTTTCTCAACAAATCGGACCACTGGGCCTAGGTCAGTCTAAAACATTAACCTTTAACCTTACGGCACCAGCTGGCGTAGGAGCCTACACCCTGTGGGCCCACCCGGCCTATAGCAATTTGTTTAATTTTGGATTCTGGACTGACTGTAGTTACAACGTCAATGTCTACCAACACTTTAGTGCTACTGTGAAAGCCACCGGATTGCTTACACCAACCTTGGAAAACCCAGATAACTTCACTTACAACACATCTATTACTGTGTCAGGTGTCTCTGTTCCGGTTCCGATACCTACATCTAGTTGTGCTTACATGCGTCCAATAAACCCGTGTGGTGGGGTAATCTTCCAACAAAATGGTGGTGGCGTGTATGGGCCTGGCACGACGAACACACTAGGTCCAACATCCAGGAGCGTTAACAAGCCAGTTCAAGCTGGTGATCGGTACTGTGCTGACATAGCCGCCGCCTATACCGATGGCTGGATTGGGCCCGGTGGCGTAGTTCGTGGCACCGGCATCGGTGCATCCCCAACCGCCTCATCGTGTAACATAGTCACCAATGAACCCTACTTCAAGGTCTATGGTAGTGGCGTCTCAGCCAAGGGTGACCTAAAGGCTGCTGATGGCTCAGGGACTTGCAATGGAGGAACCCTGGCCGGCTGGAATGACAACTTTAGTGGTAGTGACCGTGGCGCCGGAAGCCAACTCAGTGCTCTGGCCCTAGTCAAGATCGTGGGATTCGCCAGTGCCCAAACTGTTGCTACTAACTCACCAACCAAGCTGACCTTTGCCAATAGTGGAGTGAGCATTACCAACCACGCAGATAGTCCTGAGCTAGGTGGTATGCTTGGCGGCATCGGCAACTGCCTGCCCAACATCGAGCCAACCACTACATATAAAGCTACAGGTTCCAACATCACATTAAACGGTATGAGGGGCAGTTACAAAGTTAAGGGCCCAGCAACGATTAATGCCGGAACACTCGATCCATCACAACACGTCTCAATCTTTGTTAACGGTGATGTCACAATCGACGGCAATATTACTTACGGAGGCGGTAGCTGGGCTCCCGACCCAGCCTTTAATACACTGCCATCATTCAGCCTGCACGCCACCGGCAACATCATCATTAAGAACGGTGTCACTAGACTAGATGGCCTATACGTGGCCCAACCAAAAGACCGTACTAGCGGTGGCATTATCTACACCTGTGATCCAACAACCGATCTGTTCAGCACATGCAACCAACAGCTCAATGTCTATGGCAGCTTCGTCGCCCATCAAGTCAAGCTACTACGTACCTATGGCTCACTACGTGATGCTGTGCCTGGAGA
>JAYRNA010000035.1:0-1117 GCA_041912375.1 Saccharimonadales bacterium (SeqCode)
AACTTTCCTAGTGCGTATAGCGTCCAACAATCTTTGTCCTTGATAAGCTTCTGCCAAATCGGCAAATTTCAATTCCTTCAATTTTTGTGCTGCTTCGCTCATGTATTGTCTTTGTGGATATTCCCTATCTTCATATCCTAATCTACCTTTAGAATCAGCTTCGCCTGCCATGAGTACTACTTGAAGCAAATGTGGATCGCGATAAGCACCCAAAGCTTCAAGTTTGTCCACCAACGTCTTGTGATTCAGATCCATTGCACGATGTATATCCAGATGGTATCTGGAGGATAAAACACCAACTTTCTTGTAAAGGGCCGGTACACGAAGTGCATTGGACATTGCTTCCACAAGTATCACACCTGCTTCTTCATGTCCGCGATGATGAGGCCATTCTTCAACAGGAGTAACTCCTTTACCCAGATCATGAACCAATGCTGCGTACACAACCAAGGTGTCACCAGATTTAGCAGCTTGATCTACAACCATCATGGTATGTACATAAGTATCTATCTCTGGATGATGTTGTTCTGGCTGCGGAACACCTGAAAGCTTTGCAACATATGGGAAATATGTTTCCAATATTCCCAATTGCTTCAACACATTAAAATAAACAGAAGGCTTGTTTGTTGACATCGCCTTAACAGTTTCTTGCCATACGCGCTCCGTAGTCAATCCAAAATGAAGACCTTTTGCAACCATTGCGTGCATAAGAGACATTGTGTCAGAATGTATTTTGAATCCATATTGAGCAGCAAAGCGAGCAGCTCTCAGCATACGCAAAGGATCGTCAGCAAAATATTCAGACACATGACGTATAACGCCATTCTTTATGTCTTCTGCACCGCCATACGGATCTATGTAAACGCCTTTAGCAGAATCATACGCTATGGCATTCATCGTCAAATCACGACGATAAAGATCCTGTTCAAGGGTTACTTCTGGGTCAAAATTAACCACAAAATCAGTATGTCTTATGCCGCAAGATTTTTCAGTTCTTGCAAGTGCATATTCATCCTTAGTCTCAGGATGAAGAAAAACCGGGAAATCTTTACCAACTTGTTCAAATCCAGCATCAAGCATATTCTGAACAGTTGAGCCTACTACAACATAATCGTAA
>JAYRNA010000036.1:0-15792 GCA_041912375.1 Saccharimonadales bacterium (SeqCode)
CGTTATCATCAATTAAATATCCACAGTGTGTATCTCAAATTCAATCAGTTTTCCGTCTGTAAATTCAAATGTGTGCAACCCTGCTTTTGGAGTAAAAACTTTTTCAAACTCCTCTAAATCATTTAATGTCTCGCAATTTAAGTCTTTCATGTTAAACTTTGTTCTAAGTAAATAATCACCTATGCTTTCGTCTTCAAAATTAGTATCTGGAGTTCCGAATGATTTAGGCTCATACTGTTTATATTTGTAACTAAAACTCATATCATGGATTTTTCAAAAGTGCAAATCGGTTCTTTCATGGTTTTAAAAAGAAGACATAGGCAGCAAAATAGCCCATCTAATCTGATTGAAACAATTTATTGTATTATAAAGCATATAGAGCCAGTTGGCAATAATTACAGTAGACCAAAATTTATAGAAATAGAACAAATTATTGATTTAGGTGCATATCTGAATAACGAGCCAAATTATACAAAAATACCAAGAACGATAACAAACTTGAATCAATATGATTGATTTTTACAGTTATTAAATTTACAAGTGTGATATATCGAACCTCATGTTAATTCCGCTATCAGTTCTGTTTATGGAAAAGTTTCCAAGTGAAATAATATTCATTCCTATAATTATTTTATATTTTGATCCAATGTCATCTTTAAATTCAATAACCCTTTGGTTAAATAGGTAGACATCATTGGGTAAATATAGATTAACTCTGTAATAATTATATTTTCCCACGCCTTCCAATGATTCAGCTTCAGTGCTGCCTAAAGGTTGTAAATTCAGTCTTTTTATTAAAGATTTAGAAACCCATGTATGGGTAGCGCCAGTATCCCATAAAGCTTTATCATGTATTATTCTATTATCATCAAAACTTATATAATCATCTGATTTACATGGAATTGAAATTCCGCATTCGGTAATTAATTCTATTGAGTTTGTAATTTCAAAACTTTTAGTAAAATCCATATTTAAAGGTGTAAACCCCAAAATATTATTTATTCCTAATAAAGAATAAGGTATTTTTATAGTTTCCAATATCCGCTATGTGTTAACTGATGATAACATTGTATTGGTCGCAATCGCCGACGAACCAATGGGTTAAAAATTTATTTACTTTGTACTGGCTGGCGACTGCGCCAATACTTTTCCGTTATGTCCAATCAATAAAAAACTTAAATCAAAATTATGGAATCAAACATTGAATTTAAAGTCGGCGACAAGGTAAAATTAAAATCAGGAGGTGAAGTTATGACAATTGACAAGTTCCCTTGGAATTCATTAACTGGTGAGTATGAAAAAACTAAGGTTGAATGTATCTGGTTTGTTGGAACAGAATTTAAACGAGAAACAATTCAAATAACATCTTTGATTCATGCGTAGCTACTTTACATCAACAGCAGAGAAGTAAATTAGTATTCCAAAAAAATACAAATCTACTCTTAGAACTTTGTCTGATTGCATTGTGATTATCTTTTTAATCATAATAACTGGACATAACATTGTATTGGCCGCAATCGCCGACGAGCCAATGGGTTAAAAATTTATTTACTTTGTACTGGCTGGCGACTGCGCCAATACTTTTTCGTTATCACTAATTAGCTAATATTTACTAAATTTACACAAAAATTATATGAAATTTATTGAAATAAGCGCAAATTCTTGCAATATGCAGGGATTTTATGATTCAAAAAATCCTACTATAACACTGTTATTAAATACAGATCTTATAGCTGCTATAGATAAGGATAAAGTGTATCTTAAATCTGGCAGCGATATGATTAAGTTATCTAATGATTTATATGTAGCCAACATAAAACTTACAAAATCTTTTGAGCAAAATTAGGAAATAGTCTTATTACACTCAATTGCCTCCATTGTTTTTCTGAATGCCATTCTGACTTGTCTAAGTGTCATTCCTTTGATCAATGGGATTATCTTTTCAAATAAATCGTTAGAGGCTTTTGAATCGTCCTCACCCATGAAAATCTTTAATTCTCCTTTTTCAAACATATAATTAGTGATAACATTGTATTGGTCGCAATCGCCGACGAGCCAATGGGTTAAAAATTTATTTACTTTGTATTGGCTGGCGACTGCGCCAATACTTTTCCGTTACACAAGATTATTTAAAATACTAAACATAAATTATGCAATTATTTAACAAAGAACAAGCCATCAAACTTAGAGATCACTGTAATAGTCTTATCGGACAACCATTTGATGATGAATTAAGAATCACAAACATTTGGATTATTCCTGAAGATCAAGATATACAGTCTATTGCGCAGTTATACCAAAACGGCACTATGTCAAAAGACATTGCTGAAACTTATGGTAAAGATCGGAACTTGCAGATTCGAGTTCTCTCAAGCGAATCTCTGAAAAGCTCGAAAATTCTTGCAAGCAAGGACGTTTCAAAATTTCTGACCAACGATCAGATACAGCAAATCTTGAACAGTCCAACATAATAATAGGATCACCGCCTATGTTTAATATTTTAATTCCTGTATTGCCCATATGAAAGATAACCTTGTGTAACATTGTATTGGTCGCAATCGCCGACGAGCCAATGGGTTAAAAAACTTTTAATCTTGTATTGGCTGGCGACTGCGCCAATACTTTTCCGTTATACTCCATTGCTACATTCGTTCTCCGATTGAAGTTTGGTGCTAACATACCGTATTTATTTTTTTTCTCCTCTCGCTTTTAAAAAGCCTGTAAACGTCATTTTTACTAATATTTGGAGAACTTTGATGCTTCTTATATCCTTTCCAATCAAAATTTAATATTGTATTTCTAATGTAATCTAAATCATTTTTATTAGTAACTACAACCTTATATTCATCACCATATCTTTTACCATCTTCAATTATTTCCTTACCAACGCTTCCTCTTTTGCAAAACATAAAGTCAGCTTTTGTTTGTTCAAAATTAAAATCACCAGTTCTCAATAATGTAAATAATTCACTATTTAATTTAGGTTTGCTATTTAGTTTGCCATTTTCACTCCTTTGGTATAAATTAAAGCAACAATGTACTTTTATATTACTATATTCTAATACACCCAAATCAATACTTTTAATCAAACCAAAATGATACAAACTATCGCTATTTTCAAATTGACTTATTGGTAGTATAAATCCGATATAATCACCCATTTTACAAGCGTGTTTGTAAAAACTTCTTGCAAGGTTATTTCTATTCCCAAATGGTGGGTTTCCTATAAATGCTCTACCTTTTTTATAAGGTAGTTCTAATTTTAAGAAGTCTTGTCTAATTATAGTTTCGTGTTCAGGTTCTAAATCATAAGAGATACAATTTGGTATCTGTAAACTGAAACTACCGTTTCCTGCACTTGGTTCAATTATTTCCGTTGCATCAATAAAGGTTTCAAAAAACAAATCAATACATTGTTTTGCTGTTTCCTTTGGTGTATAAAACTTATCTAATTCTATATTCTTACTCATAATCTTTTTTAATTTTTCAAATTAATTTTTCCCACCGCACAAAAAAATAAATACTACTTCTGTGCTTCTATTTAAGTTTCTCGTTAATAAACCGCAACGAGAGCATAACAGCGTATATAAGAAATCGCACAGAAACATTTGTGCTAAATCTCAACATTCTACAAGTGCCACTTCTCATATACGCAAAACGTTATAAATATTTAACCCAAATTGTATCTCTAATGTCATCTGGCTCGCCGATCGCCTTGTTTACTCCTTCCACCACGGTCATCCACGTCGATTTGGCATAATCATGCCCAGCTATAACACCACCCCTCTTAACTTTTGGCAAAAAAGCCATCACATCCCTGTAAACCGCATCTTCGGTATGTTCCGCATCTATAAACACCACATCCAAACTGCCGTCAGCAAAAGACTTAGAAGCCAAAACTCCGTCAGACTTAATGATCTTCAAATTAGCCATTCCTTTCATATTCTCCGTAAATTCGGAAAACACATTTTGCTCTTTATAAATCTGCCCAGTCAAATCATTAGGATCCAAACTTCCTTCCCAAGTATCAATGGCATAAACCGTTCCGTCCTTATTTCCGGTCAAGAAAGCCTTCGTGCTCCTTCCTTTAAACGATCCTATTTCAACAATAGTTCCGCCATTATATAATTTTCCTAAGTTATATAAAAAAGTTTCTTCCTCAAAACTCATCCAGCCGTCAATCATTGATGAGGGATACTCGAAAAACAACCTTGTGTCGTGAAGATACAATCCGTTCAGTGGCTGATATTTTAAACACTCAAGCAAATGCTTTTTTCCTTGTTCAAGTCTTCCAAGAGAATAATTAGCTTGATATAGCAGTTCATGTGGAATATGCTGATACATCGCCATATCATTCGCATAGTAAGAATTAAAAGCTATTTCTAATGCTCCTGCCGCATATACAGCAACTTCCTGCCACTGATGTCTGTGCCTATGTGCATAGGCAAGTTTAATTAAAGACTCCCTTCGACTTGCATCGGTCTGAAAAGCCTCTAAATAATACTTTCTTTGTAATTCAAAATCTCCCAAAGTTCCATAACAATCACCAATGAATATCATGGACTGTGCTTTTTCAGCGTGCCACTTATTCATAGCAATATGGCGCTTAAATTCTGTTATTGCAGACAACGGCATACCAGCCCACATCATTTCACGGGCAAAGTAATGAGAATTTCTATCGTTATCAGGATTATTATAGCAGTCAACCGCAAGTCCTGGAAGATAGTTTGATCTATGTTCCTTGCCTTGCTCTTGCCAATGTCCAAGTTTAATTATTTCTTGTGGAAGGTATTTTATCTTAGGCGACATCCCTTCTTTATCCATTAGAACTTCGTGGACAATTCCTTTCCATTCTTTTACTCGTCTGTCATAGGCTTTAGACTGCACAAACTGAACAGCGGGATTTCCATACGGGTCGAAAGCGTAAATAAACTCATACTCGAATTGAGTATATCCTTGATTAATTAGATCAACAATTACATCTAAATTAAACTGGCTATATGCTTCATCACAATCAAGTGTAAAGACAAAATCATTCTTAGCGTATTTTACTATCTCATTACGAGCAGCGGCAAAATCGAATATTCTCTGATTGACGGATACTATTGTTTTTCCGTCTCTTGCAAATTTCTTATTTATCTTATCAGCAGTTTCTTCATCTATATATGAAATAAACTTTTCGCCTACTTCAATCACGTTAGCACCTCTGCTTCTTGCATATTCAACTGAATTGTCTGTTGAGCCAGTGTCTAATATGCTAAAGTCGACACCTAAATTTAAAAGCCACTGAATTGAATCGAAAAGCCGTGGCAACACGTTCGATTCATTTTTCATGATAGCTACAAAGCTGAAGTTTTTATTACTCATTATCTATTAAAATATAGTTTCCACGTTTTTTCAAGAAATGCCGATATTCCAAGTCCAGGGCTATAATCAGGGTAGTAAGACAAAAATTCTGCCTTTGCCTTCTTGTAAGATTCGTTGCTGATCTCTCCGAGTATAGCCATAAATAAAAGAGCTACGCTGGCACTGCGAGATACGCCCTTGTTGCAAACAAGCGTTACAGACTTTCCTGCTCTCATTTTGTCGTAAATAGTCCGTATCAAAAACTTAAATATCTTCACCTGAAAATATTTTTGATCATCGGCGTCTACCATGTTTACGGCAATGGCATTTTTACCTTTGACCTTTGATATGACTTCATTTGTTTGGCAGTCAGCCCAAAACGGATTCTTGGCAACATAGATGACAAAATCATCTGTATTGATATAGTCCGAAGAGCCAACTACGCTAAGTCCTGAAATTATCTCCATTATTAATTTGAACTGTATGTTTCTATACTTTCTTTTTCGTTGGCGTCAACCGACGATCTAATAGCCTTGCTTCCATAATCTCCAGTCATGACTACAAGCTTTGAATCAAGTCTCGGAGCTAACAGTAAGAATAGCAAAATAAATGCGTTTCCAAAGTTTACGGCAGAATACGTTACTGCAATGTAAAATGCAATTGGAACTAGTGTTGGTATAAATGTTGATAAAAATTTAATTGTTTATTATTTGTGAATACTTCTAATAATTTTTTGGGTATGCTGCTCCATGAACTATCTTCGTCAACCACTACAAAAAAACCTATAATTGTCATTGTAAGAGCTAATGTAAATATTATCCATATAATTAGTAAGAGTCCTGCTACTATGTAGTTCATATAATAAATTATTTTTTACTTAAGTTTATTTCTTAGGTAATTTAATATCGTATCTTGATCTTTAGAGATAGAAACTATTGCGCTTGTATCAATTTTAAACGATCTGCGCTTTGTCTTCTCTCCAAATATCTGTTTGTTAAGGTTCTCATTGTAAGCCAGCAGCTTTTTGGAATAGTTTTCCAAAGTATCTATCTCCGCTTGATGGTCCTTAATCGCTTGTATAGATTTCTTCTTGTCGTTGTCTATCTCCTCTTGCAGCGAATTTATTATCTTATTTGAGTACAGATGAGATACTGCTGCTCCTCCAGCTGCCGATGCAATGACAAGTAATAAATAAATTGCGTATTGTTTAATGTTTGGCATTTATGCTTCTTCTTTTATAAATTTCATGACTGTCCCTAAGCTTTGTAGTGCATCTGTTAATATCGAAGCTGTTGGCTCAAACATTACATGATTCTTGTCGAAGTTATTAAATATCAGTGGTAATCTTTCTTTTAAGATTAATCTGACTTCTTCCTCGTTTCTAATATTTTCAACGCCGGAATAGGCATTTATTAACCCGCAAAGTTCTTTAGTGAACTTCTTGTGGTTTTTATTCGGTACAAGTTTTTGGCTCATTTTATTCTTCTCCTTCTGGGTAATAGTTAATTTGTAATTCTTTTGGCTCGACAACTTTTAGTCCATAATTACCCCAAAAGTTATTAAACTCGTGGTTGGCGTGTGACTTGGTAAGTCTTAATGAGTGCCTGATCTCGTTGATCGCCCATTCTTTGTAGACAGTAGATTGCTCTTTTGTCATGGTGTAGTATTGATACCACGGCTCTCCAGTTTCGGTCGTATGGTTTTTTACAAAATTGAAATTAACCTTGTGAGTCTCGAGCATCTTGTTGACAAGCCTTTCGTATAGTTGCTGAACTCTATCGGCAAACTTATCTTTTCTTTCCGGCTTTATTCTTTTCGCTTGGTTCATAGAATATCAATGATTTTGGCATTAAATATTTTACTCAATCTATCAGTCTTCAAAACAACATCGCCACCTTGCTTGAACGAAGATATTTCATCTCTTGTCAGAAAGCTCTTAAACTTTGAAAGAACCTTAGTCCGTCGGTCAGCAATTTCGGTTAAGTAAGTATCCATGTGCTTGTTATCGTTTCTTGAGTGCAAAGTTAATGCAACTTCGTGAAGTATTGCCTCAGAATACTGAAAAAATGAAACATTAACACAACCTTTACATTTCTTGGATCCGTCGTTTAGGTCCATCATGAAGAAAAGTCCCGAAGAGTGAATTGCGTCCGTAATGATAATTTCTATTTTAGCTCCATCGCTAACTTGCCGTAGGAGATAGTTTGATAACATATATGCCGAAGAAACAGTTCCCCCATTCGTAGAAAAATAAATCAGAATGGTTGGTTCTTCAGTGGACATTATGCCACTATCGTCAATTGAGTAGATAAGCTCTGAAACAGTGCTTGCCTTGAGTTCATCATCGAACACAAAAACTTTTCTTGCCATATTCGTTTTTTATCGTTATATCGTTACTTACACTTTTGCGCTATATTAAAAAAGAGAATTAGGGTTGCTGGTCGGGTTGTGCGGTAAAGTAGCCAACTTTGGAATATTCTCTATTATTCTTAGTATTATATAGAGAATAGGGACTATAGCCATACTCGTTATACTCTTTCTCTGTATGAGTAGAGTCTATACGGCGATTGTCCCAAAACAGACATAGGTTAGGTTCTGTTTTCCGGTCGCGGCTAAGCCTCCTGTTGAAAACATTGTCGATGATTATATGATCCTTGTGGTCGTGGAAGATTGTTCCGTATGAATGCTTGTAGTATGGCTTTGAACTCGAAACGTCAAATAGGCTTCTTCCATCATAGGACAGGTATCTAATTTCGATTTTACGAATTGGGTCCATCTTTTGAGTTTTTGCTCTATTTTTTTTGTTTAAAAGAGATTTTCCCGAATACGGTGAGTAGTAGAAAATACCACCCGACTCGCACATGACCTTCGTGGGCATGAACTTCAGGAATTTCTTATGGTGCTTAGAAAAAAAATAGGCATTGGATCCGTCTGGATTCTCTTCCATGTAGGGATCAACGACAATTGTCTCTCTCGGAGAGTATGCGTTTATCTTGGCAGATCTTCTTCTGGAAATCTCCCAATCTTTATACCCCCATTGAGCTAACATCGAATGACTTATCCTGGACATATAATACTTCTTTGTCTTTTTAACGCAATTTGGCTGACGTGATTTGAACGATAAGAACATCTCTTGGAGATAATCTGGAAACAGAGAATCAATTTCGTACTTAGGGAGATGCTTTAACTTTTTACAAAAAATATTGTAAACCCGTTTTTCGTGTTTACGACAAAAATTTTTGTACAAGTCTGGATCATCTGAGAAGTACTGTCTCTGTATGACAGAAAGCGTCTCGTATGGAGTTCCCATTCTCTTTGTGATTCGTTCCCTCACGAAGCCATTTGAGCGGGGATCATAAGTTCTCATCCCCTTAGACTCAGAAATATATTTGCCCTTCATGATGTATCTCTCAACGAGGGAAAATATAGTATCTTTTAAAGTTTTTACTGAAGTTAATGAATTTTTGTGAATTTTTGTATAAATGTAGTTAGACTCGTCCTTTCCGTATTCTTTTTCCAGAATTTTATGGACGGCTACAAGTTTATTATTTTCCGTCACCCACCCTCTTTTGCGAAGAGAAGGCAATCCGACGTATTTTTCTCGATGTGTGAATTTAGCGTTAAAAGTATTTTTTTCGACATAACCTGCCGAATCTATGGAATACAGACGCATTTTCATGTACAGGTACAGTGCATGAATATCCTGTTTTGACTTATGGTCAAACAGAAATTTAAGAGGAATTGCGTATAATCCTCTCGGCTCTATATGTCTATTTTCTGACGTAAAATGTTGATTTACAGATATTTAATCATTTAATACATACTTCATCGCGCAAATATAACACTTATTTCTGATATTTAGTTCACTTTTTTGAAAATTTTTTAAAATTATTTTTCACTACTCAAATTAAATACAAAGTTACCAGATTTTCATGACATTTTTAAAATTACATAAAATTTTTAAAAACATTTCATATATTTGCATAACATTTACATAAGTTGAGCAAACAGTTAGAAAACAGATACGATGATTTTGGAGCAAGCCGCGCATAAAACGCGGATAGTCAGCGACATACGATTACTAATAAATCTCGCAATAGAGGTTTACAGTGGCTTTTTTATAAAGGATGAATACCACCTTACGAGGCGGGAGAAGGAGTTCTTTATAGGATGTGTACTGGCTTACCACAAAAATATTGGTCTTAGTGGGCGTAAATTTACTCATTACATGATAAAAGAGTATGGATTTGCGGACAATGAAAGATCAATATACAACATAAGGGATACTATTAAAAGAAAAAAATGGCTCCAGCAGACGCAGTTTGGGTATGATATACCTCCACTGTTTAAGCAGGAACTTGATAAATTCACCGTAAGCCTTAGTGCTCAGGTGGTAAAAAACTAATCTATGGGTGGATTTACAGAACCAGTAGAACAAATAGAAGAAAGGATCTTGACGGCTGAAAATGCGTTTATCAGAGAGAAAATGATTCCTGCTAAGTATCTTTTGATGTCAATAGCTGGCTATCAGGAGCTTTTGCATGATTTGGCGGTGAAGAACACAGAAAAGTACTTGGACGATATTACTGGTGACGAAATAGACGAAGAAGAGAGTTTTTATCTCAACGGCATTAACTCATATAAGGGACTTTCAATATATGTTTCGCAGGATATGGAATCACCGGATTTCGTATTATCTGCCTGATCATGGGGAGACACAGCAGGGAAGAAATAAGATCAAGAGGGGGGCTATTTGAACGCAATTGCCCAACAATTAAAGGAATTATTAATAAGATTTCGGGAGAGAATAGGATTGTAGCAGAAGATGTTAGTGAAATGGTTGAGCATTTTCATATGTTTGCTTTGGACGCCATGAGCTCTGACACAGTTCCTACTTTCAAAATACCAAACTTTGGTAATTTCTTCATTAGTTCTGTAAAATGCAAGCTGAAGATAAACTTTGCAATCAAGATGTATCGCAAAGGAACTTATAGCTACGAAAAGACTTGTGAAGTTATAAAAAGGTTTTACCCGATTTTTAAAAGAGCCCATTTTGAGGAATTAAAGAGGGGAAAGGGTGTAACTACCAATAAAAAGGGAAGAAATAGGAAGTCTTTAGGCAAACTTTTAGGAAAGAAGCTTAGAGAAAAGTGGAAACAAACGTGAATAAATATAATCGGATTAGGGAGGTATCCGTTGGGACGTAACCCCGTAAGGCTATGTTCCATAAACGACTACCATAAATAGTAATCAAGTCATTCTATGGAGCCCCGTAAGGCTCCTCATTTTAAAAAATGGAGCGTAAATCCCACTCATCTTTAGTGGGTGGGATATAAGCGACAAAAGTTCTTTGAAATATTTTATCTAAATTTGTCAAATTAGATAAAATGTATTATATTTGTATCAATGTTTAAAGCGTACAAATACAGATTAATGCCCACAATGGCACAAGAAATTGAACTAAACCAACACATTGGCAATGTTCGATGGTTGTATAATTATGCTTTAGACTTATCTAATAAGTATTATGCAGAATATAAGAAAGGGTTAAGCAGGTATGATATTCAAGCTAAAATACCTCAACTAAAGCAAACTAACGAGTGGCTTAAAAAGTCTAATTCTCAAAGTTTACAAGTTAGCTTAATCAATCTTGAAACTTCTTTCAAAAACTTCTTCAAGAAGCGAGGTAAATACCCTGTATTCAAAAAGAAGGTTTGTGGCGGTAGTTTTAGTATTCCGCAAAATGCAAAAGTAAACTTTGAAAACAATACAGTTTCAATACCTAAATTCAAAAGTATTAAAGCCGTATTGCACAGAAAGTTTGAAGGAAAAATTAGACAAGCAACAGTTTCCAAAACAGCAACAGGAAAGTTATATATTTCCTTTTTAGTTGAAACAAGCGAAATAATACCAACAAAAAAGACCATTGACGAAAGTAAAGCAGTGGGTATAGATGTTGGAATTAAAGACCTTGTAATTTGTTCAGACGGTACTAAGTATGAAAATCCAAAATGGTATCGCAAAGCAGAAAAAAGGCTAAATAGGATGAACCGATGGAGAAGTAGAAAAGTAAAAGGTTCTGCTAATCGTCAAAAATGGAACAGAAAAGTTGCAAAACAACACGAAAAAACATCAAACCAAAGAAAGGATATGTGGCACAAAATCAGCCATGAATTACTTTCTAAATACGATACGATTTGTATTGAAGATTTGAATGTTAAAGGAATGATGCGAAACCGCAGGATGTCAAAATCTATTGGCGATGCAGGTTGGGGAATGTTCTTCACGATGTTGAAATACAAAGCCGAGTGTCAAGGTAAAAACATCTTAGAAATAGGGCGGTTTAAACCAAGCAGTAAGCAATGTAATATTTGTGGAGTTACAAATAACAATCTAAAATTATCAGATAGAATTTGGACTTGCGAAAACGGACATACATTGGATAGGGATATGAACGCCTCTATCAATGTCAAAAGGTTTGCGTTCTATAAAATAACAACTACCGAAGGAATTTCGGGAAGTAACGCCTGTGGAGATGAAGTAATAGATTCGTCTGCGAAGCAGGAAGCCCAACCCATCGGCTCTGCCGTGGGTGGGTAGTTCACAAGAAAGTATGAGCAAGGAAGAATCAGGAAAAAGAAGAATTTATACCGGACAAATGATTTGTTCGTATAATTACAGTTTATTCTCACAAGAATCAAGAAACTTTTGGCAAAAAGCGCACAGAGCTTTTCTAAAAGGTAAAATGTATTTTAAACACAATGGTCAGACTAATATTGTTCCTTTCAGACTTGTCGATGGCTCTTTCGACTCTGTTTTAACAAAAGAGAAATTAGACGCAAGAGTAGAAGAAATGAAGTTAGAGAGGGAGCAGAAGGTATCAGAAGGATTAGAAGTAAGAGACAGTTTAGCAGCAGTAAAAGAAGAAACAAATGGATAGTTCAAATGTAGAAAAAGCAAGCCTATTAATAGGATGGCTTCAGGTATTATGCAATGGCAGAATAAAGCCTGACGACCCTTCCAAGAAAGGCGGATCAAGTGTTGATCCAAACAACCCATGCTGTAACGAGACAGGGGTTGTAAGAGAGAGTAAGGATTTCGTAGGAAAGATTAATGAAATCAACGAAGAGTTGAGTTCTATTTTATTAGTTATAAAAAATTATAAGGCATGAGTCAGTACGATAGTAAGCTATTAGATTCGTTTAGGAAATTTGTAGAGTCGGATTTTCTTAATAAGGATTATGAAATTTACGATACATTCTTTGGGAACACTGTTTTAACAAGGATATTTCGTCACGAGCCTCCAGATATGATTTCTGGATTGGTTGGAACAGACGGAAGAGCATTGGTTAATGAATCTAAGCGGCGGATTGTTACATTTGGAAAAGTAATTGCAATTGGAGAGGGGTGCGAGTTGACTACTTTGAAACCAGGAGATATTGTAGCAGTAAGTGATAATTTGATTTCTATTCAAGACAATCCTGCTTTCATGCAGTATCTTATAGAAACAAATGGCGAGAAAGCAGGTGGAATCGAAGCAGCAAGACCACAACAGACTATAAACTCTTTCTATACATACAGAAATACGTATGGATTTATAGGAGACAAACTGAAGTCTGACGAACTTGACGCTGATGATTTCTTTACGTTCTTATTTCCTTCTAATTTCATCAAGGCTAAACTTGATCCTAAAAAAGTGGAGAAATGGTTAGTTGGGAAGGAATAAAGAACTGGAAACTATTTGGAACTATTTGGTGGTGGTATCTATATCCGCTAAAATGGGGAGCATTCCTAAGAGGAACTTATCAAAGCGAACAGGTTCCAATTGAATTTTGCGAGATAGTTATTTATAGATCTATTATGTGTCGACCTTGCTTAAATGCTGGTCATTGTCTTGACTGTGGATGCAAAATGCCGGACAAGATGATGGACTTACAAAGTGAGTGTTCAGAAGCAAAGTGGGATGCTATGACAATAGATCAGTGGAAAGAATATAAGAAAAGAACAGGATTAAAGTTTGAAGTAAGTTATGGCGAGTAAGGGATTTCAAGAAAGACTAAGAGAGATTAGCATTGGATTTGATAAGTTGATCCATGTTGTCAAGATACCCAGAAATGGGAAGAAAGAGATTATAATAACGTACAAAGGAGACGAAAAACTTGACGGTGTACATTGCGAAAACAATGATATTACAATTCGGCAGGTTGAAGATTTAGGGGGTGAGATTAGGATAAGAGCTGTTGTAAGGGCGGTAAATGATGCCACAATACAAAGGGCTATTATTGTTTACTTCGACCCTAACGAACCTTTTTACGTTAGAGATGGGCATAAGATAGTGCCAAATACTAATAAATTAAAACAATCAGTTCAGTTTCAAATAACTGGAATAAGTGAATTTAACACTTACGAGTATAATTTTGGAGAGGTTATAGAAGGCGATACTATTAAGTTTGAGTTCTTTTATACTGGACAAGATACTATCGAAGGAGTTAAAGGAACCTGTGGATGCACGGATGTTAACATGGACGGCTCAAGGATATACGGAACGTTATCAACGGAGAATCTTAGTGGAAACGTGGCAAAAACAGTAAATGTATATTTTGGTGATTTTGCAAGAAACTTTGAGTCTTCAAATGGAATATTAATACCTAATAAAGATTCTAAGGTAGCAACTCTTGCAATTCGTGGCAACACTATCCCACGCAAACCTTAAAGAATCATTCTCGCTCTGGGCGCAAGGTATCCTCTACCGAACCGCCCATCTTTTTTAAATAGAAAAGCATGGACAAAACATTAAATGAGGCTTTAAATGATACCACTTCGATAACTGTCGACAAAGCCAATAAAATTGTGGTGATTAATGATGTAGCTAATGTTTTGGGTATTATATCATACTTGGAAACTATTGATATTGACAATATTTCTGACTATGTTGTTGTAAGCGAGCAGTATTACTATGATATGTTTGCAGAGCTTGAAGAAAACGCACAATATCCAGAAAACGCTACCAATACAGGAATATGAATAGGAGTAGCTATACGATTGTTATAGCTGCTATGCTTGGTATATTCGTACTTTATTTTTCGTGCTATAATTTTTATACTTGGGATCGTGATATTGAAACAGAGGAAGGAATTATTGAATGTAGTAATGAAATCGGAGTTCCTGAACATTATTACAAGGCATTAGTAGGTACTTACTATATTGTGTCAACTGTTGACTCTTTAATGGGAGACGAGGTTGAAATAAAGAGGGATGGCACTATTGTTTTCTATGATCATGCGTACAGCAATAATTGGGCAATTTGGAATTACGATAGTCTAAAAATAGTTCCACGTGGAACACACTTGGAAATAAATAGTAAATTAGAGTGTTTAAACGGAGAATTATATTTTTGCATTAACAATGGTGTTATTTTGCCGAGCCATATAAAGCTATTGAAGAAATGAAGATCAATATTTTTAAGACAAATAACGAGTTTTTGGAAGAGCCTACGCGAATTTCTGTTTGCGGGGATTTTAATTTAAAAGAGACTAAAGACTGTAAGTGCAACCAAGAACAATATAAAGTAGTATCAAAAGAGATAGCTATTGTTGACTTTGGAAAGTATATGTACGACTGCCAAAGAGGCTATGCTAATAAGTGCAATACTCTTATTGCGAGCAAGAGAACAAAACCAGCAAATCCTGATTTGGCTTGCCAATGCCAATGTTAATAAACAAAACGATATACATGAAAAAATTAGCTATTTTACTACTACTCGCTGGAACTCTTTTTATGTGCAGAAAAGACGAATCATCTCCAAATGATGAGCTTACTGCAAGAGTTGTTCTTAAAACGCCTGATACGACTTATGTTCCATTGATGTGGGGATCTTCTTTGAGAATTGTGCCGAGAGTTTTAACTTCTGGTCAGTATAAGAAAAAACCATATTGGTTTGCGCAGACATTCGCATATAGCAAGGTTGTTCCGGCAAATTACCAACAGGATTCAATTAGAGAAAGGGTTGTAGTCGCTGATACCATGCTAATAACACAAACAGATACTTTCTACATTTGTCGTAGGATTATAAAATAACGGTATTTGGCTAAACGCAGTACACCAGCAAAGTAGGCTTATATGTTGAATTGTACAATAGACATATTTAACTCACTTGATGAGGCGCTGTTCAAAGTATTGCGTTTTATCCCATGTTATAAGTCAGGTTGCCCAACCTAATCCGCATCCAAATGGAGACAAATGGTGTTAGTCGGTGAAGATAGTGTCACGAATAGGGTGGCAATTAGGGGCAACTTGCTTATAACGGGTTGCGGCTTTGCGATGGCCGCTTTAGATAACTTTAATAACAGCGCATCAACTGTCCAGCGGTGGCGCAAAACCGCTGTTATCGGTTCGGTGCGGTAATTAAAACGAAAATGACAACAGATAGCAAGTGTGTTCATTCGC
>JAYRNA010000037.1:0-7262 GCA_041912375.1 Saccharimonadales bacterium (SeqCode)
CCTTCGTGAGATCTGCCCCCGTTGTGGGGGCGGATCGAAGAAGGAGAAATCTTTGTCCCTAACCATGTCGGAGGACGGCAACCTCCTGTGGAAATGCCATAGGGCCTCCTGTGGGGACTCTGGTAAGGTTTTCGTGTGGGACGCCATCAGCCGGAGCAGGGTACCCCCTAAAAAGGCTCCTAGGGCCTTTAAGGGGCTTCTGGAGAAACTTCCGGATGATGTCCTTGACTGGTTTTATGATGAATTCGAGCTTACCCCCGACTTCATCAAGTCTACAGGGGTCAAGTTTGCTCCTGAGGAGAACCGGCTGTTTCTGCCAATGTTCGGTCCCCCACCCAAGTACCTGTACAGAGGGGCTATCCTTAGGGAGTGGAAGCATCCGCTTAACCCTAAGACCTTGACTTATAAGGAGGCAGTGGAAGATCCATTCATTCATTGGGGTGTGCAGTACAGTTCGTCGCATCCTGTTGTGATCGTGGAGGATTACATATCCTGTCTAAAGCTTACGCAGGCCGGTCTGAACGCCCTGTCTATCTCTGGCACGCACCTAAGCCAGCGAATGATAAGGGAAATCCTGAACAAGCATAAGACAGCTATCATCGCTCTGGATAAGGATGCAACGACAAAGGCAGTGGCCTATGCTGGAACTTTTCGGCACTTGGTCAGTCTAAAGGTATGGAAGCTAGAGGAGGACTTGAAGTACGTCCCTGAGAGGCGTATACTAGATGCCTACTTCGCAGACAAGATCGACTTCTCTGAGGATTAATCATGTCAGTATCAATGCTTTTTGCTAACGCAGTTTGTTTTATTATCGGACTTTTTGGCGCGGCAGCAATAGAGGATATTTGGGAAAGTAGGAAAGGGCGCATTGCTGCTTGGATATGGGCAGCAGTGTGGATGACTCCTCCTCTGATCCGGCTGTATATCGAAGCAGTGTTCGGCTAATATGTCAGAACGAGCTTGTATTCTTAACGACCTTCCTGCTTTAAGTGATGAACTACGCTTCTCTGATCTGATGGCTAAGGTGAATGAGCAGCCTTTCAACGCAAAGATATTTTTCAACAGAAGCAGTGGGAAGCTAGAAATTTTCCCACAAGGAGGGGGGTGGTTAGGGGCTAAATCCGCAGACTTGGAGGCAGACATAGCCCCATTTGCAGATTAAGAGGGGGTGATGCCAGTACCTGTTCCAAACCCTTGGGAGATCCCAAACCCAGTAAGAACGCGGGGGGCGCGCATCCGCGACAACACGCGCCAGTATAACAATAACTATAAGGAGCTAGATGGAAAAAAGAATCCTAGCAGCAGCAATCAAGTCTAGGAAAGCCTTTGAAGAAATCTTCAGCAAGATAGACCCAGATAAATATTCACCACAAGGGTCTTTCATTGCCAAGGCGGTGCAAGAATACTACAACCTAGACAAAGATGCACAGGCCGTTGATTTAGGGGTAATTGAAGGGAGGATAGAACATAGTCTAAGAAACGATAAGCACGTTGAGGCCATCAAACACTACCTAAAAGATATTGACCTCAGCGTTTCGATCCCGAACCTTTCGCACGATATCCGACAATTCAAACAACTAAGAGTCGGAGACGAGCTGTCCCTAGCATTAGTTAACCGGGAAGATCATAATAAGATCCGGGAGCTAATGACCAAATACGAAGATCTATCACATACGGAAGAAGAAAAAGAAGATGAAGAAATTTTCCACAAGAAATCAGTCCGCTCGCTCCTCGAAAAATCCTTCGACCCAACCAAGCAAATCCGACTCTATCCAAGAGAGCTTAACGATAGATGTGACGGTGGAGCACGACCCGGCCACCATCTGCTTGTCTATGCTCGACCAGAGATCGGGAAAACGCTCTTCGCTCAGAATCTCGTCGCGGGATTCCTTCGTCAGGGACTACGTGTTCTCTACGTTGGCAACGAAGATCCTGCCTCAGACATTCTACTTAGATTTATCTGCCGACTGAGTAAGCTTACCAAACAGCAGGTAATGGAGAATCCTGATGAAGCAGAGCGACGTGCCTTCGCACGAGGATATGATAATCTGGTTGTCGCAAGTCTTGCACCCGGCAACTTTTTCGAGATTAGAAAGCTGGTTGAGGAACACAAGCCCCGATGTGTTATCCTCGATCAATTACGGAATATTGAAGTTAACTCTGAATCAAGAACACAAGGACTTGAAAAAGCTGCGACGGAAGCTCGAAACCTTGCTAAACGACACTCTCTACTTGTCGTATCTATTACCCAAGCGGGAGAGTCTGCTGAAGGAAAGGCTATCCTTGCACGGGATGACATTGACTTTAGCAAAACTGGGATACAAGCCCAAGTCGACCTCATGATCGGTATTGGTGCTGATGCTACTATGGAGCAGCATGGTATCCGTACTATCTCGCTCCCGAAGAACAAGCTAGGCGGAAGGCATGACCATTTTGTCTGCACAATCAATCCAGCAATCGGCACCGTCGTTGGTGCCTGACTTTGTACTTAACCCTAATCCGGAGATCTTTCTAAGTGATAATTACGCCGTCATTGACTTTGAAACTACAAATCTCGACAAAGGCTCCGCCACAAATCCTTCAAATTCTATCGTGCTTGCCGTTGCTAAAGTGGGACGACATTTTCGAGGAGGACGGGGGATCGGACGAGGAGATGGAGTATTCATATTTCATGGATCTGAATATGAACAGTCCGGACTCCTCAGACTACTTGAAGCAGTTGATTTCGTTGTTGCACATAATGCTAAGTTTGAACTGCAATGGCTTAGACGAATCGGTCTCGAACTACGAAGCATTGTCCCTTATTGCACCCAAATTGGAGAATACTGCCTCGCCGGAAACCGAAAGTGGGCTCTCAGCCTCGACGCAACTGCCCGAAGGTACGGACTCGGAGGTAAGCTCAGCTTCGTAAGTAGCCTGATTAAGGGGGGAGTCAATCCTATTGACATCCCCCGATCTAAGCTTGTAGAATATTGTGTAGATGACGTGCTTGACACGGAGGCTGTATTCCTTAAGCAGAGAATAGCTCTGCATGAGAAGGGCCTGCTTCCTGTAGCTTACTGCCGTAACATCTTTACTCCCGTCCTAGCGGACATTGAATTCGAGGGAATGCAACTTGACTCCGACAGAGTTTCAAACGAGCTGGACAAAGTACAGCGAGAATTTAGAGACGCTAAACTTCTGCTTGATGGACTCACTGGTGGACTTAACCAGAATTCTGCAAAGCAGCTCAGAGAGTACCTCTATGACAAGCTCGGCTTTGAACCACCTACAGACCACCGAGGAGAGCCTATCAGGACTCCTAAAGGAGAATATGCAGTTGGCAAAGACATTATTGGAAAGCTTGAGGCTCGAACTGACGAGCAAAGAGAGTTCCTCCGTGCTATCAAAGCTATCGTCCCGCTAAAGAAAAAGCTTCAAATACTGGAGAAGATGCATGAGTGCTGCCTTTCTGAAGAAGATAAAGGACACGTTTACGCGACGTTCAACCAAACCGTCACCCAAACCCATCGTTTGTCATCAACTGGAAGAAAGTGGGGATTTCAATTCCACAACTTTCCCCGAGCTTACAAACCCCTATTTCGTTCTAGGAGCCCTGAGCGGGTCTTGGTCGAAGGAGACGCACCACAGCTCGAATTTAGAGTTGCAGTCGACCTCGGAAATGACCAGCGAGGCTTACAAGCAGTTTGTGAAGGGGTGGACGTTCACGCACTCACAAGCGAAGTTATGGGACTCGAGCGGACTCCGGCTAAAGCTTACACCTTCAAACCTCTTTACGGTGGCTCTTCGGGAACCCGCAAGGAGCGGGCTTACTATGACGCTTTCCGACGGGAGTATTCTGGTGTTTATCGTACTCAACAAGGATGGACTTACACAGTTCTTGCTGATAAATGTCTCAGAATCGCCTCAGGTCTCATATTCTATTGGGATGACTGCAAGCTTACCGCATCCGGATATATCACCAACACAGCCTCAATCTTCAATTATCCAGTCCAGAGCTTCGCAACAGCAGATATTGTCCCTATATCAGTCCTCTGCCTATGGCACAGGATCGGGGGGGTATCCGGGATCGAGCTGGTAAATACTGTTCACGATTCAGTTATTGCAGAAGTACAGGAGGATATGGTAGAATATTACCGTCAACAATTAATTGAGTCCTTTACAAAGGACGTTTACACGGTGGTGGAGAAACTATATGGGAGAAAGCTTAAAGTACCCCTTGGTGTTGGCATCAAAGTTGGCCGCTATTGGGGGGAAGGCAAAGAGGAGAAAGTGGAAGCTGTTCACAAGATACAAGAGTACCTACAGAGTAATTTGGGCAACGAGTCTAACGGAGCTGGAGACAGAGGTAACGCGCTTTATGCGTAATCACCGGGGGGTGAAGATGGTTGGCTCACCCTTTCGAGATATTTCGTGGTTCCAACCTGTGACGTATAAGGAGAAGAACTAAATGCAGGGTAAGGTAGCGTTTGTTAATGAGCGTCCGTGGCAGGGTCAGATGCTTTATTCGTTCAAGCTGGCGAACGACGAAGCTCTCTATGTCTGCGGTACGACTAAGCCTAATGTCGTGAAGGGGGATTTCGTGACATTCGAGGCTAAGGAGAATAAGCGGGGTCAGATGGCTGTTAACATGAATAGCATTGTTCGTAAGGAGGGGGAGGTTCTGTCTCCTAGCGATGGTGCTAAGCCACAGGGTTGGGCTAAGTCGGGCTTTAACGACGACAAGCGACAGCGGACTATCGAGTGGCAGGCAGCCCGTAACTCGGCCATTGCAGCAGCTCAGGTCATCCTAAGCAACGGAGCCATCAAGCTCCCTGCTAAGGAGTCTGGCAAGTACGATGCTGTTATGGCCCTTATTGCGGATCTGACGAAGCAGTTCTTTGCCGAGACAGCCACGCTAGGCGAGGCCCCTAAGGTTGCTGAAGTACAGCTACCTGAGGTAGACACGACTGAAACAGAAGATGGTGATAAGGGCGATGAGTGGGACTGAGGAGGAAATAGTGTACGGAGCAGTAGTGTACGATAACGACATCTACAGGGTTCAAGTAGTCAAGATGCCAGATATGTATTTCGAGACATACGGCATCATCAATAACGAGACTAAGGTTATTGAGCATCTACAGCCAATCCTGTGGAATGCCAAGCACATTGCAGATCAGCTTAAGCGGTGGCTTAAGGACGGTCCTGATGGTAGCGACATCATGGACTCCCTGCTTCTGAAGTATGGCATGGACTCAAATGGCAGAAGCAACTAAGCTGCTAATCGACGGAGATGGCCTAGTCTTTCGTTGTGGATTTGCCACTGAAAAGACTAAGTACCTGATCCAGACCCCCGGCGTAAAGCCGGGGGACCCCGATTCTTACGCCGAGTTTGACTATCAACGAGACTTCCCTGAGCTACGCGAGGACGCTAAGGTTTGGAGTCGTAAGGTAGTGGAGCCTCTGGAAAATGCAATCTTTCTGGTCGACAATATTCTGGCTAAGCTTTCTGATAGATTTAGCACTAGCGACCTTGATATTTGGCTCTCTCCTCCTGTGGGCAATTTTCGTGAGCGTATCGCCGTTACTCAGAAGTACAAGGGTAACAGAGATACCCAAACGAGGCCTAAGCATTATAAGGGCTTACATAAGCACCTTGTAGAGAAGTACGGAGCTAAGTATGCAGAAGGACAGGAAGCTGACGACGCTCTTGGGATTGGAGCTACGCTTCACTCTGGCGCTGTTCTGGTGTCTAATGATAAAGACCTTGATCAGATCCCCGGACAGCACTACAATTGGGTTGAGGAAAATGTCTACAAAATCAACAAGAAAGAAGGGACAATCAATTTTTACAGCCAAGTTCTGTCTGGAGACACCTCAGATAACATTCCCGGCCTCTCCGGGGTTGGACCTATCACAGCCCGTAAAATGCTCCGAGATTGCAATTCAAGCCGAGATTGCTGGGAAGTTGTACTCAATTCCTATAAAGATCAGTTCGGTGACGATCACGAAAGACGAGCAATAGAGGTAGCACAGCTATGTTGGGTGAGGCGGTATGAAGGAGAAATTTGGACACCCCCAAGCGAAAAAGCCTCGGGAGGGGAGACCACCGAAGCCGCGTGAGGAAGATGTTGAGGTTTGCCCGTCCTGCGGTGGATTGGGGACCAATAAGATGGGGGATACTTGTACCAGATGTGAAGGTACGGGGGAGGTATATGAAACCTAAGTTTGCTTCCAAGTTTGAGCAATGGGCTTTCAAAGAACTTGAGGAAGCCAAAGTTAAGGTTAGATATGAACCCGACACCTTCCAGTATCACAGGAGAACTAGGAGTACTTATTGTTCTGACTGTGGTAGTAAAGAGACCTACAAGATTGCTCGGTACACACCGGACTTTAGGATTGGGAAGAACATCTACATAGAGACTAAGGGATATCTAAAGCCCAGCATTAGGACCGCTATGGAAGATTTTATAGCCCACTACCCTGAGTTCGATCTGCGGTTTGTCTTTGGTGTCGATAACTACATAACGAAAAAGAAGATCACTAAATACTCAGATTGGGCCAGAGAACAGGGGTTCAAATATGCCATCAGCGAAATCCCGAAAGGGTGGATCGAAGAAGCCCGCAAGCAGCTTGCAAATAGGCGGAAACCACTATAAGTCTTACGCCATTCAGCCAGCAGAGTTTATTCATAAGAATAAGCTGGGGTTTCTTGAGGGGAACATCATCAAGTACGTTTGTAGACATGGGGCTAAGCACGGTAGGGAGGACCTAGAGAAGGCTAGGCACTACCTTGAGCTTCTACTGGAGTGGGAATATGGTGCTACTTAAACTGACCGAGGCCGATCTACGCTTCCTCCTAGATACCCTAGACGAGGCTAGAGAGGAGTTCACTACTCTAGTAAACTCAGAAGATTGGTACGTTACTGAACTAGACGAGAAATGTTTGGCTGCATATAACCTACTAAAATACGCAGAGAAGGGAGAATAAATTGCGCTTTAAGACTAATCCTGACAGGATTCTCGTGATTCCTGACCTACAGGCTCCGTTTCAGCACAAGGATGCTCTGGACTTCCTAGACTTCTGTGCTGAATACATTCGTCCAACAAAGGTGGTAAGTATCGGTGATGAAGTGGATCAGCATGCTCTCAGCCGCTACCCTCACAATCCTGATGGGCATAGCGCCGGCAGGGAATACGAACTCGCCCAGAGATTCATGCAAAAACTATATGCTCGGTTTCCCGAAGCCAGCGCCTGTTATTCAAATCACACTGACCGAATC
>JAYRNA010000038.1:0-7081 GCA_041912375.1 Saccharimonadales bacterium (SeqCode)
GCGAATGAACACACTTGCTATCTGTTGTCATTTTCGTTTTAATTACCGCACCGAACCGATAACAGCGGTTTTGCGCCACCGCTGGACAGTTGATGCGCTGTTATTAAAGTTATCTAAAGCGGCCATCGCAAAGCCGCAACCAGTTAGTGGCAATGCTAACCGAACACTCTACCAACCGCCAACTCATAATATTTTACCTCTTTTTCAATTCCAATAAAATAACGGTTCAACTCCTTTGCTCCCAAACAAGTTGTTCCTACTCCCATTGTATTATCAAGCACATAGTCATTTTCGTCAGTAAAGGCACTAATCAATGTTTTAAATAATTTTAACGGCTTTTGTGTTGGGTGCAATCCTCTTTCAACATTTACCTTTAATACGCTACTTAAATATTTTTCATCAGCCATTCCATCGCCTTGTGGTATTGTTTGTTCTCCATAAGCATCAGATTTATGTAATACACCTTGTTTGTTATTCCTTTTATTTTGCTCTAATCGTTTTTCTTTTTGCGGATTAAACTTCTCCTTATTAGGTGCAAAAATCAAAATATCTTCGTGCCATTTCATAAATCTAATCTTTGCGTGTGCAGGGTTGCTTGGTCTTTCTTTCTCCCAAACCAAAGCATATTTAAACCATTCAGTTTTACTATTTACTAAAGCACTTGTAAAAGGCTGTGAAGCCGTTAAAATTATAGCTCCATTGTCTTTTATTATCCTTCCGTATTCCTTCCAAAGTTTGTCAAATGGAATAATACAATCCCACGCACAACTTGTAGTTCCATAGGGTAAATCTGCCAAAATAAGTTGAACCGATTTATCGGGAATAAGAGGTAAAATATCCATACAATCAGCATTGAACAAAGCACTGCCACTAACATCGGCTATATGCAATGCCTTATTTTGTGCTTCTAATTTAAGTTTTTCTATATCCATAAGTTTCTACTTTTTATTAAGTTTTGTACAAGTTTGTCGGCACTGCACATAGCCGCAGCCGTTGTGCGTAATGGCTTGCTGACCGTTTCCAAAGACAGTTCCGTGTAGGAAACAAAAAGAAAAAAGCCCACCGCACATTTTAATGAGCAATTCTAATCATTCCCTGTTCTTTACAATGTTTACATCTACAAGGTGCAGGAGAATGGTCATTTGGTTGTCCATTTGGTTCTGCTCCGTGCCATCTCCATCTATCTTCTGCACCCATTAAACAATATTCGTCTTTCCCTTCTTCCAATTGCCTTTTATGGTTAAGTGCCTCTTTTCGTCTAACAAAATTTTCAAAAGACTTTAACACTTCTTCGTCTGTTTGTCCTTCGTCAAAAGTTTCGTGCTGAAACCAAGTTAAATGCCAAGTTTCGTGTTCAAAATATTCTACTTTCAAATAAAGCAGTTTCATTGCTTTGTCTTCATTGTCTTTTTTTGTTAAATATTCATCCCACCATTGCATCATCCAGCCTTCTAACTCTTTCAAATCCTGTTCTTCTTTATACATTTTAGTCCAAGATGTGCTATTCCAAATCCTATCTTTTGGCAGCCCTTTTTTCCAATTAGGATATTCTTCATAAGATTTATCTTTTGAAATTTCAGACCATCTTGCAGTAAATCTATAAATCGGGTATGTTTTTTCTTTATTTTCCATCGCTTTTTTCTCTTTGTTTCTGTTTTCGTTTTCAATTAAAGTTCATCCTAAATTAACCGCCACATACGCACAACACGGGTTTGGCGCAATTTTCCCAACGCACAGGCTTACGCTCAACTGCGCCAAGCCCGAAACCGTTATGCACAATATTACGATTCGATTCCTAAGAACTTTTTTAGCTCGTTTGAAAATTCATTTCCTGAATAATCATCTTGTCCGAAAGTTCCTTTCGTTAGTCTATTTTCTAATTCAGGTAAAACAACTTCTTCCGCATCCCACTGCCCTTCTAAACCATAACAAGAACAATGTGACCCATTAACCTCATAAAGTTTTCCATTTTTTTCAAATAAAACCCAAGCATCTCCCGAATAATTATCTTGTCCGTATGAAGCAAAAAGAATATTTATGTCTTTGAATTTATCAATAGCAATAGTCATTCTTTTCTTTTTTTCTTCCCAATATTCAACATTTGCATAAGGAGCTTTTTCTGATATATACTCTGCTTCTGTTAAATAAACTTCTTCAAAATCTGAAATCATATCAATTTTTGAAGTCCAATTGTGTAAAAAAATTGGTTCTGTTTTTAAAATCTGCTCTAATGTTTTCATAATTAAATTTTGTTTTAAAAGCCATACTGTGCATAACAGCAGTTATATGCTATTGCCACTTTAGGCTTAATTTATAATTGGTTTTGTACTTTTGATTATTTGTGCTTAATCGAAGAATTGTTTTTTACTTTTGGCAACAGACATATAGCTGCAAAACGTTACCAGTAATTGCTACCAGTAACTAATACCTTCCCTTTTACAAAAATCTTCGGCAGACTTTTGAGTGAAGTCCTCAATAAATCTGCAAGCTGAATGATAGCTATTAAATGTTATTGATTCTTCGGCAAACATATCTTCTTGCCCATCAATTATACCTATTGCTTTAATTTGTACGGTTTCTTTGCCGTCTTCATCTCTATCTCTGTGAAGCAATACATCAGGATAGTTTGCAGATGTTTCTATTATTCTAAATTGTAACATATATTTTTGTTTTTAAATTATTAATTAGCAACTACTGGTAACAGCAAATAAGCAAAACTCCGCTATCGCTACGCTTCGCCTATTTGCAAAACGTTAGCAGAAAGCACTACTGACACGTTTCAAAAGAACATCTGCGTGACAAGCACAAGAAAGCGAACAAAAGCAAGCCAAATCTTTGCCCTTTAATTCGTTAATTGGTAGCTTATGCAGTTCAATATTCCAGTATCTCATATCTTCGTTATCTCCTAACCATTCGCCATTTAAAAGCAAGTCATAATACTTCACTACATCTTCAATAGTTCCTTGCTTAAAGTAAACCCACGGGTCTAATGTTTTTCGCCTCCAACTTGCATTTATGTAAATCGTATCACCTACCAATTTTAAAGGGTTTCCCCACTTTGTAGGTCTGCCTACATAAACAGTATTTTCGGGCATCTTCCACCCTTTTGTTCGCTTTCTTTGTATTCGTTTCATAATCAAATTTTATCGTTAATAAACCGTGCCATCTGCTAACAGCACCTATGCGCCATTAAAACGAGCGCATAGCTGCATCACGTTATACGCAAGCCTGACCGAGCAGCAGAATGATAGCATCTTGAAGTATCGCATCCGACCTGTCAGAGTTTTGCCTCGCTTCCTGTATCAGCTTCACCGCTCTATCTATCTTTTCATTCTGTATTTGATACCCATCATAATAGCCGTACTGATAGACCCGTGGCTCGGAGTAAAACTCTGACTTGTCAATCATCCTCAGCCTATCAGCGTCAGGCCAGCGTATAACATTTGCTTTATGCAATACGGGCTGTTGTGGTTCTCTCAACTGTTGCTCTTTGTTGTTCATTTGTTTGTATTTTGAAGTTTAGTAATTCTATTTTCCGTACTGCATAAAGCAGTTTTCCGTTACCTGCAAGTGCTACCATCCTCCTGTAAATTCAGCAATAGTTGTTTCTCCTTCTTTTACGGTGGCATAGTTAATACCCAACTCTTTTATAAAATACTCTTTGTTTGGTTCTACATCAAACCTATAAATATCGTCAGCGTTGCCACCTACACTAATATTTATCTTTTTACCTTCAAATTCACCTACAAATGAAAATGAATACTTGTAGTAATAAGCGAAAACAACTTTTGCTTCACCATACTGCTCATTAAATTGTTCTTCTGTTAATTTCATATTTTTTGTTATTAAACTGCACCAGCCACTAACAGATGCTTGGTGCTATTATTTTGCCTATGAAGTTGATTTAATCCATTCATATATAGCCCTTGCATTAATCAAAAGCGCATCGGCATCCACATTACCAAGAGTGCTGGCAGCTTCAAGCGCTGCTTTCTTCTTTTCGAACGTCCAGTCTTTAGCAGTCCCAAATTTAGCTTGTCCCGTTTTTGGCTTTTTCAGATTGGTAAATGACCCATTTATAACAATCTCAACTTCCTGCTCCCCGTTTTCAAAAAACTCTGTACTTCCGTATCTTTTGCCTTCAGTATCCTTAATGGCATAGGTTTTATATGATCCGTTGTCCTTTAGTAATTCACAGCTTACTATATTTACCTTTGGCATTTATTATTAATTATGGTATATTTAATAGAAACTGGTTTAATCTCGATATAATCACCGTTTTTAAGCACAAAAACTTTGCTTAAATATTTATTATTGCAACCTTCGCGCTTGAAGACAAGCAATCCTTCGACCGGATATAACAAGGTAGTGTCTGTCTCGCTGATGACAACTCTTTGTATATCAGTTACTTGCGACGTGTCCTTGCATTTAGGCTTAAAAGGATTTAGGGGTCTTGACTGACAAAACCCCGTAACCCAAGCAATTAACACAAAACCTATGATAAAAAATATCCTTTTCATTTTGTTTGGTAAATTATTAATTTTTAAAACGGTATTTCTTCTTCAGTATCCACAAAAGTACTACTCCCAAAAGTTAGATCAACATTACTATGTGTTATCTTTTTGTTAATGCCAAGTGAATGTGATTCTATACCGACCAAGTTCTCCAAGTCTGGTCTGTATATCCTGTGCGTTTGCGGATCCTGCCTGATAGTGAAATTAGGAGGTCTGGGACAGTCTCTGGTTAGCAAAAACTCGCAAGTACTTAGGTTATAATCCTCATCATCCTGTCTTATTTGTAAAAGAAAGTCCAGCTTTTTAGCCAACGCCGATCCAATATGCCCATTCACCATACCCTGCTTAGATAGGTGTATAGTTGTTATCACCGTAGTATCTTTTCCGGCAAATTTCATCAGCCACTCTACTGTATTTTGAGATTCAATATAGTCATTAATATCTCGCATGACGTCTGTTATAACATCAATAATAAGTAGCTTAGGCTTTTCCTTGTCAGGATCTCCAAAATTAGCATCAATAAACTTAATCCTGTCCTTTGGGTATAGTGATCTAAGCCAGTACGCATCGTATATATGCACCTTGTCTGAAACGCCGACAACATTCTTTTTAACCTTATAAAAAGAGCTTTCTTTCTGTTCCGTATCTACAGACATAACCCTTCTCATTCCGGTTAAAGGTTTGATAGATGCATTTAGATCAAAAGAAAACCCCAATACCTCTTTATTGGTAATAGAGGCTGCCTCCATTGCAGAAAGTATAGCCGTCTTTCGGGCTTTGGGTGGTCCTGCAATAACTCCAATAGCTCCAGGTCCGGCAATATCCCATATTCTATCGTTAACCCTTACTTTTAAATTAAAGAGTTCATCATCGACTTCTTTATCGGGGTCGAATTGGTAGTTATGGGCTTCGCTAATCCATTTGTCTTTACCTCGCTGCTCTCTATCTTCAATTTGCTGTTCGGTAGCTATTTCCTTTATGCTGTCAATGGATTCACCGCTTTCTGCCGGACTCCCAAATTGCTCCAATTTTGGTTTATACCCCATTTATTCAAATATTTGTTTCATTCATTGTCAATAACAAACTTCTGTTCAAATAACACCATATGAGCAGAAATATTCATATATATTATTGATTTTTAGTGAGTTATAAGGGATGCATACATATTCTATGTTAGCAAACATTGTTTTTGGCGGAACAGCCCATGTCAATTTCACCGACTTTGCTAATTTCAATTTCTTCATAGCCATCTCCTCCCTCAAGAATTTTAATTTCTATTCCATAATCTGCTACAACTTTTGCTATGGCTTCGATAGCATTAACCATATCCATAGAGTCGCTGTAATGTAGTTGAATAATTTTTGCCATAATATTTTATTTTAAGACTGCCAAAAACAACGATTTGCTAACATTGTTTTTACAAAAGTAATTTGCCAATTTATTATTTGAGTTTGAACGAAGGATGGCAAATTCCCTTCGCAAAAACTTTGGACGTTATGCGGCATTAAAACGACCGCCAATCTGCAAACCGTTAGGCAACATTTATAACCTAACAAAATAAATCCAACAAGAAAAGAAACCCAAGTCAAATGATAACATATACTTCCATCCACTAATACCTGTCGTTTTGCAAAAACCGAATCCAATATTAAATGATTTCCAATCAAAATAATAATGAAAACGTTGCCCAACACTAGATAAAAGCAATTTTGCATAAGCATCTACGCTGTAATTAACTTTTCTGTATGTTTTTGTTGCTATTCTTTCTATTACTTTACTTCTCATAAATTTACATATATTACCCAAATTTTTATTTACAGTTAAAAACCAGATATCAACTGTATTCCTACAATTGACTAACGGCATCTGGTTACCGTGTTTTTGCTCCCTGAGTTAGTAGTGTTTAGCTACCCAAATCATTCGGACTCGAACCGAACTCCCTTCGCACCAGCCCTAAACAACCGAGCAGGAATCGAACCTGCCTTAATCTTACCCAAATTTTTCAATATTGGAAACACAGTAGTCGTAATACTTCTTGAGTCTTGATATGGTTGCTATATATGACCTTGGTCTCATTCCTGATATTATTCTGTCCTCCGCCCTCGCTATAAGCCCAAGTACCTCAAAACATTTCATAATCTGATATTCTTTTGATTCTGGCTTATCTTCATAGTATAAATGATCTCTAAACTGGCTCATACTATTTTTATTCGTGATATAAATCTTCAAGTATTTTTTGAATCTGTTTTAGAACCTCATCTGTCTTTTCTGCAAATTCTTGTCCTCTTTTAATATTGCCGCCGGATAGCGCTGCAATAGATGTAAAAGCATTGCTGCCTACCAACTATGATTTAGCTAATAGATCTTTTATCAAATCTTTGCTGAAACATACGCATTTATTGCCATGTTGTTGTTCGTTTATGCGTTAAAATTTACAAGTTGTTTAACTTTGTCAAGCCCGTAAGCATTTGTTTTTTCAAGCATTGGAAGAAGTTCTTTTGCCGCGATGGGTTTTTCTTCCACCGTTTCGCCGTCAACTACATTAAATGGTATGCCGTTGTTTCTCA
>JAYRNA010000039.1:0-5133 GCA_041912375.1 Saccharimonadales bacterium (SeqCode)
CCGTGGTGCCTCAACCATCTCCCAAACCAGTAGTGTCAAGTACACCGGCAGCTATGCCGGCCAAGTAGCCACCACCGCCGCAGCCGACGACGGCATCAAACAAAACATCACCCTGACCAACTCCCAACAATACACCCTAAGCTTCTGGGCCAAACTGCCCAGCGGCAGCATGACTACACTGCGCTATGGCTATTCCTATGACGGTTCCAACGAGACCAGCTTCAAGTGCGACAATAACTTTCTGGCTCCAGTTTCTACCAACTGGAGCCTATTCTCCTGCACCTTCACCCCAACCGGCATCACCGGCACCCCCTACATCTTCATCAAACAAACTGACGCCACCGCCAGAACCCTCTACCTTGACGCTGTCCAGCTAGAAACCGGTTCTACCATAACACCCTTTAGAACCGGCACCTTTAACCTAAACGGTGTCATCCAGAGTCCGGTTTATATCAAACCAACTGACAACAGTGGTACCGCCTTCCAGGTACTGAATGCCAGCGGCTTCAATACGCTATCTGTAGGCACTGCCCCAACCTATGGTAGCCCAGTCGTATCTATTGGTAAGAAATTCAACGTTTCTTATTCAGATCTCACACTACTACAGCTCGACTGGTCATCAACCGCCAACCTGACACCTAATGGCAATATCTTCCTAGCTGGCTCACTGGTCTACGACACTACAGCCAACAAAGTCAAAGCTTACGAAAATACTACCTGGCGCTCACTGTGTAGCAGTGCCGGCTGTAGCAGTGATGACGCCACCAATATGACCTACAACCTCCAGGACACAGCGACTGACGCTAACTTCCTGGTTAATGTCGCTACTGGCTCAACTGGCAAGTTTGCTGTCCAAAAGAACTCAGTCGATACCTTCAGTGTCTCCTCAACCGGCTCTATCCTAGCTAAGAACACTAGTGATTCGACTAGCGCTTTCCAGGTACAGAATACTGGTGGAGTAACGCTACTGGGGGTCGATACTTCGGCCGGCAAGATCATCAGTGGTATAGCCGACGGCGCCAGTGCCGTGGGCTTTACTTTCAACACGACCGCTACCTACAGCACCGCCGGCGCCAAACTGCTCAGTGTCCAAAACAACGGCACCGAGAAATTCTCGATCGATAAGGTGGGCAATATCGTCCTCTATGGTCATGTCAAGTCAACTCAAACGACGGCCCCGACTGCCGGTACGCCGACTAACTGCGGTACTTCACCGACGTCGGCAGTCCAGACCAACTCGACCGACTCCGCCGGCTCCTTCCAAATAACGGCCGGTACAGGGGCGCCGACTACTTGCGACACAGTCATTAGCTTCAACGCTGCCTATGGTACGGCACCGAAGTCGGTCATCGTAGTCGCTGAGACGACCGATGGCGGCACCGGCACTGCCTCGGCCAGACAGATATACGTTTCCAGCACCACTACTACGGGCTTTACCGTCAAGCTGAACTCATCGCCGGCTGCCAGCGAAGTCAACTGGTTCTACTACTGGGTTGTTGAATAAGGGACTTGCCTGAGCGACTTGGTCGATCACAAAGTTTATGATTTTTTCGTGACACTTAAAGAGGGCTTTGACTCTGTTTAGTAGAGCCGGTAAACGATCAACCAAGCGACCAAACCATAAGTGACCAGACGTTTTATTAAAAAAGTTAAGAATTGTTTAATAAGTAGACACTTTTTAGGTAAGAAGTTGTAGCAAGTTTGACAGCAGCGGAGGCTTGACCGCCCCTGTTATTTTTGTTATGATGTAACGGTTGCTTGAGTTTAGGTAGACGTTCGCCAAGTTGCTTGAATCGGTTCAACGGTTTAAGCCACTCACTAAAGGACGAGTCAATCGTAAACTCAAGCCTAGGTTTTAAAGATGGGACGGCCTATCCATGCGCCGCGATCAGAGACAACCAGCTTTGGGTTTAGCAATTTAACAATCTAGCAGTTAAGAATGATCGAACCCGCTCGACAATTTGGCAGCGGGGGAGATTGAGATAAGCAATTTTGCAGAAGTTACAGCGATGTAGCCTTTGCAAGTAAAGACAAACGGCTATTGGTTACCAGGAACCGTTGTGACAGAGGACGGATAAACAGAAGACAGACTCCGGTCTGGTATTTGGCTTCCGACATCTGACATCTGTAACCCTGGTGAGCACCAATAACTAGTCAATTGCACTAAAAGTAATGAGCAAGACCAAGGCTTTGTCATTAATTCAATGTTCTAAAATTGGCGGATTTATTCCGGCAATTTTTGTCCCTAGAGGAAAAAGAGCAGCGAAGCGATGAGAAAAAACCAAAGTTTTGTCTCATTAATCGTAAAAAGTTACTCAAGCGCGCACTAAAGAATGCCTTGACGTAAGATACCGATGAAGGACGTGAGGAGCTGCGAAAAGCTCCGGGGAGCAGCCTACTATGCTTTGATCCGGAGATGTCCGAATAGGGAAACCTCACTGGGGTCATGCCTAGTGGCGCCTGTCTGAATATATAGGATAGGAGAGCGGTAAGCAGGGGAACTGAAACATCTTAGTACCCTGAGGAAGAGAAAATAACCAATGATTCCGTAAGTAGTGGCGAGCGAACGCGGAACAGCCCAAACCTTTTATGCTTTCGCACTCTTCATAAGCGACCAACCGGTTAAATCGGTTGCCGTTTGTGATGAGTGTGAATAAGTTGGTAGACGAATGTATAACGGGGGTTGTGACATATAAATTACCAGTCCAGCCGTAGTTTTGTTTAATTACAGCTGGATTGGGAGCAGACGCTACCACCAGTCCGCGTAAGGTCAGAAATTTGCATTGCGAGCAGAAGTGGTTGGAAAGCCACGCCAGAGACGGTGATAGCCCGGTATGCCAAGTGTTGCAAACCTTATAATTTATAAAGGCGAAATGCCTTAGGAGAATTGTTCACGGAGAGCCGCACGGTTTTTTAGGCTCAATTCTGCTTGTCGAGTAGGTCGGGACACGTGAAACCCTGACTGAATCCGGAAGGTCCACCTTCCAAGGCTAAATATATCTTACGATCGATAGTGAACAAGTACCGTGAGGGAAAGGTTAAAAGAACCCCGGAAGGGGAGTGAAATAGATCCTGAAATTGTGTGCGTACAAGGAGTAGGAGCCCTACACAGGGTAAATCTGTATTTTTGTCTAAATTTTTTTCGAATTTACTTCGGAAAAATTTATCGTCTGAGGGAAAAGCTCAGCGAAGCGACAAGAAAAACCGCAGGTTTGTCTTGTGTAGGGTGACTGCGTGCTTTTTGTAGAACGATCCAGCGAGTTATTTGGCGTGGCAAGCTTAAGGCATTTGCCGGAGGCATAGTGAAAGCGAGCCTGAATAGGGCGACCAGTCGCGTTAAATAGACCCGAAACCGGGTGACCTAACCATGGGCAGGCTGAAGCGCAGGTAAAACTGCGTGGAGGGCCGAACCGCAGCGAGTTGCAAAACGCCCGGATGACCTGTGGTTAGAGGTGAAATGCCAATCGAACTCGGAGATAGCTGGTTCTCCTCGAAATAGCTTTAGGGCTAGCGTCGTACGGTAGCTGATAGGGGTAGAGCTCTGTTTCGGACTGGGGGTCGTAAGATTACCCACCCTTGACAAACTACGAATACTATCAGTGGAACTACGGCAGTTAGAACGGCGGGGCTAAGCTCGTCGCTCAAAAGGGAAACAGCCCAGACCATCGTCTAAGGTCCCTAAGTCTATGCTAAGTGGGAAACGAGGTGAGATTTCTTAAACAACGAGGATGTTGGCTTAGAAGCAGCCATTCATTTAAAGAGTGCGTAACAGCTCACTCGTCAAGAGATCTTGCGCGGAAAATGTAACGGGGCTCAAGCATAGCACCGAAGACATGGATGCCCCAGTATCAGGTTTCAGAATGCCTGAAGATTTTGGAAGTGTATTACATTTTCATAGCCACCCTGCACGGGCTGGCGTCAAAATCTTCAGATCAAGCATTATGAAATGTGATACTGGGGCGTGGTAGAGGAGCGTTGATATCTGCGTTGAAGTCGGACTGTGAGGTCCGGTGGAGTGATATCAAGTGAGAATGCTGGAATGAGTAACCATAAGGCAGGTGAGAATCCTGCCCACCGAAAGAGCAAGGTTTCCTGGGCCACGGTAATCGTCCCAGGGTTAGTCGGTCCTAAGCCGAGGCGTGTAGCGTAGGCGATGGACAACGGGTTAATATTCCCGTACTAGTGTTGTATTGTTTGATGTGCGCGGCATATTCGTCGGAGTGGGTTCATGGTTATACCCGTCTAAGCTTGAGAAATACGAGCGAATGAAAGAACCTTACGGTTCGATTCCGGTCAAAGTGCTGACTAGAAAAGCAATCAAACGCGTGTACCTCACTATCCGTACCGCAAACCGACACAGGTGCTCAGGTCGAGAAGACCAAGGTGTACGAGTGATTCTTCGTCAAGGAACTCGGCAAACAAGCGGCCGTAACTTCGGAATAAGGCCTGCCCCGTCACTTTGTCTATGACAAACGTGATTTGCCAGTTTTCTTTTACGGAAACGACAGTAGTTCATGAGAGTTTATAACTTCTTTCATGAATCTGTATAAGCGAGTGAATTCGAGAAAGAAAGCTGTCCCAAGCACACTCAAGCGATGCTCTTAGGTTCCGAAAGGGAAAAGAGCAGCCCGAGACTTTGGCTTTGCCAAAGCCCGGCGCGATGATAATCGAAAGATTAGTGAGATTATATGCCGAACCCAAGAAAACAATTACTTTACGGAAATAGTTTTCTTGGCGTGAAGCTATAGAAAAACCGCAAGGTTAGTCTCATAGGCAGTGTGACGGGGCTGCAACTAAGGAACCCATGCAACTGTTTACCAAAAACACAGGTCTCTGCTAACACGAAAGTGGATGTATAGGGGCTGACGCCTGCCCGGTGCCGGAAGGTTAAGGGGAGAGGTTTACGCTTCGAACTGAAGCCCCGGTGAACGGCGGCGGTAACTATAACCGTCCTAAGGTAGCGAAATTCCTTGTCAGGTAAGTTCTGACCCGCACGAATGGCGTAATGATATGGGTACTGTCTCGACGAAGAGCTCGGTGAAAGTGCATTGACGGTAAAGATGCCGTCTGTCCGCAGCAGGACGAAAAGACCCCGTGCAGCTTTACTACAGCTTGGCATTGAGCCGGGTTATA
>JAYRNA010000040.1:0-28432 GCA_041912375.1 Saccharimonadales bacterium (SeqCode)
CTAAGAGCTAAGGCTATGGGCATGAAAGGTGTCTGTTTTAGTGATCATGGTTTGATGTCTGCCGCATACGAACTTGAAAAGGTTTGTAATAAAAATGACATGAAAGCTATATTTGCCAATGAGCTTTATTTTACTCCAAATGATCCATTGCGTAAGGAAAAGATAGATGGGTTTAAACCATCCTATCATCTTCTGCTGATTGCTTATACCCAACAGGGTTATAAGAATCTAATGAAGCTGTCTACAGATGCTTGGACTAAATATCGTTATTACAAACCTCGTATTTCTTGGGATCAGCTTGAGCAACACAAGGAAGGTATTATATGCCTACAAGCTTGTATTGGCGGATATGTAGCACAGATGCTTCTAGAAGGCAAACAGGAAGATGCTGAAGATGCTATTAAGAGATTTAAGGCAATTTATGGTAAAAATTATTACTTGGAAATGCAATGGACCAATATTCCAGAGCAGGATGTAGTAAATAATTTTTTTAGGTTAATGTCTAAAAAGCTTGATGTTCCATTGGTTATAACTTGTGATTCTCATTATACCTATAAGCATGAATCTGAATTGCACAGAGCGCTTGTCACCATTAATACTGGTGGAATTTTTAAAAAGAAAGTGCAGGCAAAAGACGGCGAGTTGATTGATGAGAATAAGGATACTGATGAAAGCTCTATGTTTTATACTCCTGGTGAGTATTACTTAAAGCCTCATCATGTAATGGCTTCTTATTTTAACCAGCCTGAAGATGCTGAAGCTTTTGAGAATACAAATCGCATTGCTGATATGTGCAATGTTAAATTGCCTAAAGGCCTTAAGATATTTCCACAGATTGTTGATAATCCTGAAAAATATATCACGGATGAGTGTTTATCCTTCCTCAATAAATACTGTGAAAACATGGATGAGGCAGAGAGGAAGGTTTATTTTGATAGGTTTGAAGAAGAGTATTGGACAATATATAGAATGGGCTATTGTGACTACTTCGTGGTGGTTCAAGACATTATCAAGTATTGTTCTGACAACGGGATATTAACTGGTCCTGGTCGCGGTTGTCTGACGTATGATACCCCTGTTTATGTAAATGGCAGCATTAAAAGACTAGGAGATATACGCTCTGGGGATAAAGTAATAACTCATGATGGCAGCTCTCAGGTTGTTTTAAATACTCAGAAATATGAAATTGATGAAGATTTGCTTAGATTTACTACTGAATGTGGAGATTCTCACGGAATAACCATGACTTCTGATCATAAGGTATATTCAAAGAAATTTAAGCTTAATAGTTCTGGCATATATACTTCAATTACAGATCTTAATTGGTTTAGAGCTTCCGAACTATCAATTGGTGATTATATTTTCACTCCATGGATAAATACATCTTGCGTAAGTAACATCCTTATTGATTTATCAGACTATTCCGTGGACGATAGATATAAAACCAACGGCGATGTTTGTGAATATATATACACCAATCCACTAACTAAGATTTCTAGGACCCTGTGGTCCTACGAAAGATATATTCAATACGATACAGAATTGGCTTATATGCTTGGAGTATTTACTGGCGATGGATGGTTGTTGTCACGTAAGTCTCATATGTTTGGGTTGTGCTTTAACAGCGAAACCAACATTACATCTCTAGAAAGAATAAAGACATATTTAAATAATAAGAATATTTGTTTTGCGGAATATAAACATAAATCGAAAAAGCTTGTGCAGCTTGAAATTAAGTGGCCGCATATGGCTCAATTTATAAGAAGCATATTCAACAAGTATAAATACAAAAGCAATACCAAGCATATACCTGACTTTATTAAATCTAATTTTAGCAAAGTTAATATAACCAGTTATCTCAAGGGCTTATTGGATGCCGATGGCCATGCAGAGTCAAATAGATTCAAATATTCCACCACATCCCATGATCTTGCTTATGATGTTAAATACTTATTCAATCTCATTAAGATACCTGCATCTATTCTTATTTTAGCGAGAAAACCAGACACAAGAGGCTATAATAACCAGCTTGTCAATTATGGGCTGAGTATTCCAGTGGTATACCAGGAATCGCAATTTGTCCTGACTCCCAAAACAAGAACCAAAATATTAAATGACGGCTATTTGTCAAGGATAACCAATGTATCGACAGTTAAAGCAATTAAAACTGTATATGATATAGAAGTTGAGAATAATCACAACTATCTTACAAGCTCTGGAATCGTTCATAATAGCGCTGCTGGATGTTTGATTTCTTATTGTCTTGGTATTACATGGATAGATCCAATCAAATATGACTTGCTGTTTTCTAGATTTTTGAGTTCTTCTAGAGCAAAACTACCATTAATAGAATTTGAAGGTTATCCTTTATCGGAATATAACTATGAATCAACCTGATGTTTCTGTACGATTGGCCACCAAATTCGATGGTCCCTTTTTAGTTGAATGCTATAACAATTCAGCTGAACAAAATAAATTTGAACAAATAGCCATAAATAGAGCAGATTCATTTAGTGCGTATGCTACTGTTCTTTCCATTGTTAATGAAAGAAATGTTGATAATCAATTATTTATTATTAACAGAAATGGTAAGGATGTTTCATTTTTCACTCCCCAATTCAATGCTATCAGCGGCACTATTGGAGGATATGTTTTTACGCATCCACATGCATGCAAGATGTCAGTTATTACTTCTATTAGATGCATGCTTTTGCATGATATTTTAAGATCTTTATCTGATGTTGCTTGTAAAAATTTACTTTTAAATGTATGGCATCCAGTGATGGTGCAGGCTGCTCTTCAAGTGCTTCCTAATGCCAAAGTGTATAATATGCACCCCTGTGTCATATTTATAACATCGAATGTTAATGATGACCACGATGATTATGTTGCGGCTCTTGGCAAATTTGAATGTAGAAATTTAACTGGAGATTATGCTTTTGAGTGCACAATGTAAAAAAGATTTAAAACTTAGAAAGCTTCTTGATCTTTATACTGACACTGAAAGATATATTGAATGTGCTGATTTGTTGGAATTTGAACTTAATCATTTAGAAATACATGACTTGGATAATTATCTTTTTAATCTTGCTGATAAAGGTGTGAGTGGATTAGATAATAAAAATTCTTCTTCTATTGCATATGTGCTTGGCTTAACTGATATAAAGCCAATTAGCAAAATAAAAACCAAGGGTGGCACCAGTCCGGACATAGATAGCGACGTCCAACACAACAGAAGAGAGGAGGTCTTTAAGTATCTTAGAGAAAAATACCAAGATGGTTTTTCTCACATTGGCACATTTTCTGTTTCTCAAGGTCGCGGTCTATTTAAAGACATTTGTAGAATTATGGAAATACCATTTGCCACTAGTAATCAATTGGCAAAACTTATTCCAGAATCTGCATCCTATAAATCTGTTGACGATTCCCTCAAGGAAAGTTCAGAGCTAAAACAGCTATACGATTCCGATCCACAAATTAAAGAGATAGTGGATATGGCACGTGAGATGGAAGGATGTGTAAAGTCTTTGGGTATTCATGCTGCTGGGGTTATTTTGTCAGACGAACCTGTTTCTGATTATGTTCCACAGTTTTCTTCTAAAGATGCGCCAGTTACACAATTTGACGCGCACGTTGTTGAGGATGTTGGATTCTTAAAAATTGACGTTCTTTCTCTTAAGACTTTGTCTGTTGTACAGCAAACTTTTGATTATATTAAACAAACAAAAAATATAGACATGAGAATGCAAGACATACCACTTGATGATGTTCAGGCGTATAAGATATTTCCGGCAAGAAATACTTTGGGTATATTCCAACTAGAAGCGACTGGTATTACTGAATTTGCGGCTAGGTGCAATCCCAAGAATATTTATGACATAAGCAATGTTATAGCTATTTATAGGCCTGGCCCCTTAAATATTCCTGGGCTTGTTCCAAACTACATAAAGGCATGTAATGGCATAGAATCTTTTGATTTTCCATTTCCAGAATACAACTATATATTTGACAAGACCTATAACTTTCTTGTTTATCAAGAGCAACTATCTAGATTGTCGATGGATATGTGTGGATTTAGTGGTCCCAAGAGTGATGAACTTAGGCGAGCGACGGCCAAAAAGGATAGAGAAGCATTGCTTAAGCTAAAAGATGATTTTGTTAATGGCGCTGTAGAAAAGGGACACGAAAAGTCAAAAGTAGAAAAACTATTTGACGAAATGGAGGAATTTAGCCGCTATTCGTTTAATTTGAGTCATAGTATTTCCTACGCGCACCTAACCTATTTTACTGCCTATCTTAAAACTCATTATCCTTCTGAATTTTTTGCTGCATGTATATCATTAGAAGACGACCCAGAGCAAAAGTCTAAATATATAGACGACGCTAGATTTAATGGTCTGAGTGTTTTGCCACCAGACGTTAATTTGTCTACCAACGGTTTTACCATTGCCAATAATGGTTCTATTTTGTTTGGTTTTAATGGGATCAAAGGTCTTGGTCCAGCTGTTATTAAAAAAATAATTGAGTCCAGACCGTTTACTTCTTTCACTGATTTTCTTGCAAAAGCTGCTGTGGTTAAGGGCATCAATAAGAAATCCATCGAAGCTCTTATACATACTGGGTCCCTTGATTCTTTTGGTATATCACATAGCTGCATGGAGCAGTCATTTGAGAAGTTTCTTTTAGATTTGACAGACAACGGCAAGATAAAAGAGCTTGATCCTGCCCGTGTTGCTGAATTCCTTAAAAAGGAAGATGAATATTTTGATTCTAAAATACAGGAATACTCTATATTCAACATTCTTCAAAAAGAAAAAGAGCTTATGGGTATTTATATTTCTGGAAATCCATTTGATATTATTGCTTCTCTTATAGATGAAGAATTTTATTCTGTTAAGCAGCTGGAAAATAGGCTTGAGATAACTCCTCCTGGCGTAAAAGTTAGAGAGTATATGCTTTGTGAAATAGTTAAAGTTAAAAAGCATCAATTAAAAACCGGTTCTCTTATGGGATTTGTTGATTGCAAAGATCACGAAGGAACCGCCTTTAGTCTTACTTTGTTTACAGAGGCCTGGAAAGAGTATGGGGATATATGCACTGAAGGTAACTATCTTTTATGTTATTGCGACATATCAACTGGCTCTAGAGGCTTTAGTGTTGTTGCAAACTCTTGTATAGACTTATCTCAAAAGATTCAAAGGTCCAATATAGGCTTAGCTAAAAAGCTTAAGCGTATTGGTGTTCATATGATTGGCATACCTTCAACTCCTAGGATCAAGACAATACAAGGCAAAATTGAGCAGTATCAAGATCCTGATGGCAAATCTATGCTGGATTTATATTTGGATATAGACAACTTTGTTTTTCTTGTTAAATCATTTCCCATTAAGGTCGTCGATGACATAGAGATCATTAGAGATATCAATAAAATCCCTGACATTTATGTCACCAGAATAGATACGAAGTAATGTCTGATCTATTAAAGGAATTAAATGCAGTTTTTAAACGTCATACTGGCAAGCCAATAACAATGCTTGCCTATGAAGTTGATGAATTGTTAAAACGTGTGTCCAACATAGAAGATACACTTAGGGCAACGATGCCCACTATGGCTGCTACTGCTTTAAAGGTTGAAGCTTTAGCAACAGTAATTGTGGATTCACAAATTGTACAACCTAGTGCACTACAACATGCACAACAAAGATTATTATTAGAAAGTAAAAAATGTATTTAAACGATCTCCTAAATGCTCATCTTATGAGCGGATCTCATCTCAAGACAGAACGCTTTCCAGCTTTTTATCCATCTTCTGCTTCATGCATAAACAATGTTACCAATAATGAGGTGCTTGGCTCCTGCTTGCGTCAGCAATATTTTAGATTTAAAGGCTACAAGGAATCTAATCCTTCTGGTCTTTACTCTCAGTGGATTTTTGCTGCTGGCAATATATGGGAAGACTATCTTATTGAACAACTGAAGCAGATGGGACTATGGCTTGCCAATAGTGTTAAGTTTGCTAATAACGACTTGTTTGTCAGTGGTGAAATAGATATACTTATCAAAGGTCCCAACTATAACGCTGAGCAAGACACTGGCAAGTGGATCATAGAAAACAAGACTTAAATGCATAGGTCGGCATACGAGTAATTGTATGTAAAAATAACTAATTTAATTGCTGGAAACTCTTATTGGCTGTATAATTACCACACTAGTATCTTTTACTAGTTATCCAATAAGACAATCAGCAGCCAAGCCTCCTTGTGGAGGAAGGTTCAACGACTATCCCATGGTGGGAGTACATCCAAGTGGATGGAAAAGGTTAGCCCCTGCAAGCAGGGTGAAGATATAGTCTGGTCTGCATGGCGACATGCAGCTGCTTAATAAGATTCATATTATGTGGTGATAATATGTATTGTGTTTATAAAATTGTATTTCCCGATTCCAGAATTTATATTGGAATTACTAAAAATTTTAACTTAAGACTTAAACAGCATTCAAGGTCTAGACAGTTATGTGGTAGGCTTATAAGAGAGTTCGGCATTTCAAATGTTGTTTATGAATCTATATTTGATGGAACACTAGAGGAGTGTCTTGAGATTGAAGAGCTGCTTGTTGATGATGTCTGGTTGAAAAATCCTAGGTGTGTGAATATGGCCACTGGTGGTGCCGCAGGAGCGGCATTTACTGGTCATACGCACACAGAAAATTCTAAATTAAAAATTAGAAATGCTTTAATTGGAAGAGTTTTCTCTGAAGAGCACAAGGCAAAAATTGGAGAAAAATCAAAAATAAATTTTACTGGTCGCAAGTTATCCGCCTCTCATGTCAAAAATATGAGTATAGCTATGTCTGCATTATATAATTCTATGTCACCTGAAGAAAGACGACGTAAACATGGCTTTATGGCTGGCAAAAAGCATTCTGCTGATACCAAGAATAAAATTTCATTATCTCATTCCAGCAAGGGTGGCTCTCATCATAATGCAAAGCCAGTCGTAATGATTGATAAAAATGGCCATGAGAAAGAATTTGACTCTATTAGATTAGCATCGGAATATCTTGGAACAGGACAAGATGGAATAACAAAAGCCCTTACTGGAAAATCAAAAACAGGCTATGGTTATTATTGGAAATACAAATAAAAAATATTAAGCGGGCATAAGTTAACGCCTTATGTCGAACAACAACATATGCTGGAAGCAATTATTCTGCCAAGAAAGATATTTGCGGATCTAGGGATCAAAAGCCTAGACCTAAAGACCAGAATCTTATTCAATCATTCATATACTTATGCACTTTTGGCGAACAAGTTGATCTTGTAGTTCTCAACTATATAGATAGATCTTGCAGTGGCCCTGAAAACAATAAAGAATTCCACATCTCTTTATACGAAGAGAAGGGCGAGTTTTTCCCAAAAATTCGTACAACAGATTTCTTTGGTGCAGAATATGTCTACATAGATAGACGTATAAGCTATAGTGGAATTAAAGATAGATTTGAAAGTCTTATAGAATATCTCAAAAAAGATGAATTACCTCCTCCTGAATTTCAACATACTTATACAGATGAACAAGTTCAAGAGAAGTACAAGCTTGGTCTTATAGCGAAAACCAAGTATGAAGATTATTGTAAATCTCCAGATAAAAAGCCTATTGGTGACTATCAATGCAGTAACATTTATTGCAATTATAGCGATCTTTGTAAAGTTCAAAAGAACAAAGACGGTCACCTATAATCTAGTGGAAATATAAATGTCATTTATTAAGATTAAGAATCTTGAAGATCAATTAGTTAAAATTAAAATGTTTTTACCTCAATACATAGAAGAAAAGCATGGTGTTGATGTAGCTAGTGGTAAAAAGATTTGCTGTTTAAATCCCCATCATGACGATAGAAGTCCTTCTATGTCTATGTTTAGGGTCAGAGAAACCAATGTTCCTTTGATGAAATGTCATAGCTGTGGTGTTGTTATGGACATTTTTAATGTGTGTCACGTAACTGAGCACAGACCAATAGTTGGTCCTGGCTTTGTTGATGATACTGTTGTTTATTTGGCCAAGAAATATAATGTAGATCTTGAATTTGCCAGACTTTCCGAAGAAGAAATATATGAGATGAACATAGTAAATATGTATAAATCTATTCACTCTTATATTACTTATCAGGATTTTAATGATGGCCATATTGCTGAATTGCAAAAGAGAAATTGGAGCAAAGAATTTGCTAATGAAATTGGCATAGGTTGTTGCCATGACTTAGAGCATATGAAGCAATACCTTAAAGGTATTGGCTATAGCTTTAAATTCATGGAGGAAAACGATTTAGATCATGATCGTATTTTTAATCCAAATACTTTGATATTTACTATTTTTGATGAGCATGGAAGACCCGTTTCCTTCTCTGCTCGCAATCTTAGATTTGATGGAATTAAGGACGACACAGGTAGATTGATAAATGGTACTAAGTTTATTAATAGCCGTGTCAATCCTAAATGTGGCATTGGCAAAAAGAATGAAATGCTTTATATGTTCCATGTCGCAAAAACCAAACCTGCACCAAGTATTGTTTTTGAAGGAAATGCTGATGCTGTAACCGCTCATAATGCTGGTATTACGAATGCTGTCGCTATCTGTGGCCTTGGACTTAATGAAAATCATCTCAATATGTTTAGACGTAATGGCATATACGATATTATTGTTTGTCTTGACAATGATGAAGCTGGTCAAATGAAAGCCAAGCAGATACTGGATGATGCTCTTAGGAAAGTTCATGATATTAAAATAAGATTTGTTTTTCTTCCGGACAAAGAGATTGAGGATGCAACTGGCAATATGATACGCATAAAGTCAGACCCAGATGAATTTATACGTCTTCATGGACCAGAGGCATTTCTTAAGCTTCCAAAGATAGATCCTTTTGCATGGCGCTTGCAGCAGTTTGATTTTGACGAAAATGCAGATTCTGAATCTATTTGTCTTGCCATGGTTCCTATTATATCCAATGATCCATCTTCAATTAAACGTGAAGGCATGATCAAGGAATTGTCTCAATATACTGGCATATCAGAAAAAGCAATTAGAGATGAAGTGCATAGAATAGTTAATGCTGATGATATGAAGATAGCAAAAGCTAAAAAGGCCGTTCTTGATGAAATTGTTCAACATCTCTCAAATGGTGAAGTTGCTGGTATTGAAACTGTTCTTTCCACCGCAATAGATAGGATTCATAATATTGATAAGCAGTTTAAATCTGCTGTTCTTGATACCGAATCTAGAGTTGCTGATTTGTTAAGCATTAAGACCTACCAGGAGTCTGAGGATGCTCATACTCAGTTTAATTTTGGCGATGATTATAGATCTATTAATGTCGCTTTAAATGGAGACTTAAGACAAAAGCTAATTCTCTTGGGAGCTACCGCCAATAGTGGCAAAACATCGTTGCTTGCTGATTTGTCTTGGAATCTGGCTACGCTGAATGAAAATGCTATGTGTATTTATCTAACTATTGACGATAGTGCTAAAGAATTACTTCCTCGGGTTATTTGTTATGATATATCTAAGCGTTCTTATTATGATGCTAGAGAATTATTTGATCTGATGAATATTAATAAGCTTGCAACTCCTTATTTGTATAAAGATTCTATCGAATACGATGCAATGATGAGTGAACGAGATATTACATATAAGAAGTTATTGGCCATGGCCGAAAAGGACAAGTATGTTCTTCTTGACAGCGAGCATGGTAAGAGTATTGAATTCATATCTAGTCTTTTAAAGACATATGGCGATAAATATCCAGATAGACATATATTTCTTTTTGTCGACAATATTCATCTAATATCGGTTCCTCAATATGATGAAAGTAGACAAAAATACAAATACTTATCTCATGAAATTAAGTCTCTTGCCGTTAAGCATGCTGCAACTATTATTGGAACTATCGAGTACAGAAAATTGCCAGCTGGCATGAAGCCGACCAATTCTGATATTGCTGAGGCTAATAGTTTTGAATATGATGCCAATGCAATTATCCATATGCATAATGATCTACACGCAAGAAGAGATGAGTCTGATCACTATCATTGGAGTGCTGATGGCACGTACAAGATGCCCGTATGCGAAGTTTACTTCGGAAAGAATAAAATTTCCTCATTTAAGGGCACATTTTGGTTAAAATCTTGGCCAGATAGAGCTTACTTTATGGAGATGACGGAACAGGCTATGCGTGACGCTGTTGATGTAAATAAATTAGATCGTCAACAAGCTTTGGCTGATCGGCTAACTGCGCATGTGGAAGATGAATATGAACAAGATACTCGCTATTGATTTGCCTATGGATTCTGTATGCCCATATATTGGATTTTATGAATCATCTTTTAATGAGCATATGAATAGCTTTCCATCCTATGACTTCGTGTCCTTGGATAATATACAGCAGCCGCATCATGCAGCGGCTGTAATTCTAGATAGTGTTATGAAGGAATATTTAAATAATCCCAAATTAACTCTTGAAACATTGCAGAATACTGCTACTTCTACTTTCTTTAAGAAGTTTGATCAAGAAAATGAAACACATAAAGATATATCTGTTAGGTTGTATTCTAGGATTGTGGATGCTTACAATATGGTTTCTTCACTCATTGGAAGATACCAACACATTGCAACAGTCCTAGACTTTTACACCACATTGGGCATAAGACCAAGGAATGCTTATCATACTTATATAGACGCAATGCTTGTTGATAAAAAATCAACAGATCTTTTCTTAATGCTTAGAAGAGAGTCTGGGAGTGATGTTCATGTTGGTTATAATATAAAACTATTAGCTGCTCTTGATTATTGCGCAGAAGCATCTATTAAAGTCGACAATATATATTACATAGGATATGACTGGAATCTTTTCACGACCAATGCAAAATTAACAATGTCTAGAATAACCGTTACTGACCATATAAGGAATGTTGCTTCTAGGTTTTCTAGTATTGCTCTGCCCAATTTTGCTAATTTGGCTTATTGCGGACAATGTTCTCATAAGAATTCCTGTGTAAAAAATAATTTTTATGGTAAGGCATACGCATGAGATTGAAATTATTAACTACACCAGATAAAGGTTTGCCTATAGCTGATTCTATGGGCAATCAAAGAGTCTGTGGCATCATTATAGATGATGGTTCTTTTATATTGTTAATTGTTGATAGAGTTAAAAGCTCCATGTTTATAGAGCGTGTAATTAATAAGTTTGCTGCAAATATGTTTGAGTCTTCAAATTTGGAAGTTGTTACTGATGAAGAATTTAAGGCTTATTATGATTTTTTTGTTGCAAATGGTTTATACCAACAAGAGAAAAAAGTATCCATTTCTAAGGATGAAATAATTGGCAGTCGCAGATAATAGGGGTTCTGTTGGTCAGCATTATCTATTTGATCTATGCTTAAAACTTTATCCTGCAAACAAAGTTGATTGGGAATTGGTAATACCAGATACCGGTCAAAGATTTGATATTTTTCTTGTTGATTATGGTATAGCAATTGAATTTGATGGCCTCCAACATTTCCAATATGTTCAACATTTTCATAAAGATGATGCTGGATATATAGATTCCATAAAAAAAGACAGAATTAAGACCGAGTGGGCAGAGGCTAATGGGGTTGTAATAATTAGATTTAATGACTCTAATCTGCCCAAAGATCATATCGAACTTAGAGATATTATAAATCGCAATCTAAAAGAAACAGATTATACTTATGCTATTTTTGATAAACCAAAAGATACAATGCTTGATTTAGCAAAGCAGTATAGAAAAGAAATGTATTTAAAGAATAAAAAGAAAAATGACAAATACGCATAATCATACCACCCTTTACGCCTTATCTAAAAATGGCAAAATAAAACAGTGGTCTGTTAGAGTTCTTGAGCATGAAAATTTTTCTGAAATTGTTATTGACCATGGATATGTTGATGGTAAGATAGTCAGTTCGTCTCGCAAGATTGCCTCTGGTAAAAATCTTGGTAAGGCCAACGCCACAACACATTTAAGTCAAGCAATCCTTGAGGCACAATCTCTTGTGACCTCTAAGAAAGATGAGCTTTATGTAGACAATATTGACGATGTTAAAAATCCAGATGAAGTAGAAATAGTACTTCCTATGCTTGCTCATTCGTATTCAGATAGAAGCAAGTATATAAAATACCCCGCATTTGTGCAGCCCAAATTAGATGGCATTAGATGTCTTGTGTTTAAAACAAAAGATGGATGTAGAGCCTTTAGTCGTGGCGGCAAAGAATTTAAAACAATTAAACACATTTTAGACGAGTGTGATACTTTTCTCAGGGATGGTGAAATCCTTGATGGTGAACTATTCACTACTGAATTAACTTTTCAAGAAATTGTTGAAGCAGTCAAAAGAGAGAAGTCTGTTCATGTAAATTCTGCCAAAATTAAATATTGGGTATATGACAAGATAGATACAAAAAATTATAAAGATAGACTCGAAGAGCTTGATATGAGAGTTAAGGGTGTAGTGTTTCTTAATCCTGCTACCAACATACAGATGACCCCAACAATGATGGTCACCGACGAAGAAGCAATGTTTTTGTTTCATCAAAAGGTTACTGAGGAAGGATTTGAAGGAACAATGATAAGAAACTGTGATGGTCCTTATCTTGTAAAGCATCGCAGCAATGATTTGCAAAAATACAAAGACTTCATGACTGAAGAGTTTGAAATTGTCGGCGGACATGAAGGTGTCGGGCTTGCTGCTGGTCAATGTATCTTTACTTGTCTTGTTCCTAATACTGATAAGACTTTTAACGTAAAATGCGTTGGTACTAATTTTTACAGACAACAACAGTTAATACATTTAGCAAAGTATATTGGCAAAATGCTGACTGTTAAATTTCAAGCCATGAGTGATGACGGAATCCCACGTTTTCCTGTCGGCTTAGCGGTCAGAGATTATGAGTGACATTTTTAATAAGATATATTTACGAGCTTTTAAGTGATCAATTATATTACAAAAAGAAATGGCCAAAGAGAGTCATTTAATCCTGATAAATTAAACAAATGGGCCGAATGGGCTTCTAAATTAAATGGTGTTGAATGGGCTTCTATTGCTCTTGATGCTGTTAAGAAATGTCACGATGGTTGCTCCACTTCTGATTTGCAAGCCGCTATGATTATGGCATGTGAAGATAGAGAGGATGAAGCACATCTATATATGGCTGGCAGATTATATGCTGGCGATACTTACAAGGTTGTATTTGGAAGTCATACAAATATACCAACCTTAAAAGAAATGTTTTATAAAATGAGCATTCTTGGCTATTGGGCCAATATGAATTATTCAGATGAAGAATTAGATTATCTTCAAAATATTATTGACCACAAAAAAGATCTTTCTTACATATACTCCCAGCTTAAGCAAATAAGGGAAAAGTATGCTGTTACAGATCAGGTTAGCGGCAAATGTTATGAATCTCCCCAATTCGTATACATGCGTGTTGCTATGGCGTCAATGAACATACAACCTAGAGATCGTAGAATTGAAGATGTTGTTAATGTTTATAAACTATTAAGCGATGGACATCTAAATGCTCCTAGTCCGTATATGCTTCATTTTGGAACTATGCATAAGGGATTTGCATCTTGCTGTGTTTATGTTTCTGATGACAATATTCCATCAATTGCTGCTGGCGATCATATTGCGTATATGATGACATGTGCTTCTGCTGGTATTGGCGGAACTATGTTTACTAGAAGCAAAGGTGATCCTGTGCGTAAAGGTACTATTAAGCACCTTGGAAAGCTTCCTTATTATCGCGTAATCGACAAGAATGTTAATGCTAATAGACAAGCTGGGCGTGGTGGTGCTGCTACGATTTATTACGATGTTCTTGATCCAGAACTTGAAGATTTATTAAAGCTTCGCAATCCAACTACTATTGAAGAAAAGAAAATTAAAGACATAGACTATGGCCTTAAATATAATTTCCTATTCTGCAGAAAAGTTGCAAGGAATGAAGACTGGATGCTTATAAGTTATATGCATGCTCCGGATTTATGGAAAGCAGCTTATCTTAATAATAATGAATTGTTTGAAACTCTTTATAATCAATACGCAGAAAGAACAGATGTTCCTAAGAAGTTTGTATCTGCAAGACAAATAGCAATTGAATATCTTACTCAAGCTTTTGAGGTCGGTAGATTATATGAATTTGCAATTGATAATGTAAATTCCCACACTCCGTTCAAGGATCCCATTCATTCATCTAATTTGTGTGCAGAAATATGTATTCCTACAAAGCCATTTACTAGCATGATGGATCTTTACAGTAGTCAGCCAAATGGTGAGATTGGACTTTGTAATCTTATGGCTATTGTTGCTGGTCGCGTCAAGACACATGAACAGTATATGCTTGCCGCTTATTATGCATTGTTAATTATTGATAATGCTATTGAGATTATGGATTATCCATTCCCAAGCCTTGAAACTACTGCAAAATATAGACGCTCTGCTGGCGTTGGTATTACTAATCTTGCTTATGATATGGCATATAGAGGATTCTATTATGACAGCCAGGTTGGCAAGGATTATATGCATAGATTGGCTGAAATGCATTCATATTGCCTACATGAAGCTTCTTTGAAGATTGCTCAAGAAAAGGGCATATGTGAAGGTATGGCTGATAGCAAATATCCAGATGGATGGTTGCCAATTGATACCTACAATAGAAACGTTGACACTATTACCGGTCAGAAGCTTGTCTATAATTGGGAAGATTTAAGATTACGCATTAAGGCAAATGGTGGCATTAGACATTCTGTTCTTGAAGCTCATATGCCTTAATTTTTAGGGCCTTTTATTGGTGACAATAAAAGATAACTTTGTTAATTGCTGGAAACTCCTAAAGCTTATTTAACCACAACACGATCGGTGACGATGTATGTGAAGGTTTAAAAATAAATAAGATTTGTTGAAAGACAAAATGGACAATCAGCAGCAATTGTAGTATTATGCATGCATAAAATAACTTAAGGAGAATTTTATGGGTGCAAAAAATGATTATAATCAAGTAATAAATAGATTAAATTTAATATCTAATAACACTCTGACTTGTTCAGTGGGTGTTAATGACAAATTTACATTAGATTCAAAATACACATTTACTCATTCTTGTGGCTATTCTTATATAGCAACCCTTAAAAGAGTTTTGAATGGTCAATGTGATATATGCTCAAAGTGTTCTGGTAAAAGAATTATACATTCTTCTGCTGATATTCAGGAATACTTATCTAATGTTAATGCGTCTCTTGTGAATCCAGATTCTTTTAAGAATCTTAAACAAAGATTAGATATTAAGTTTAAATGTGGATGTATTGAAAGTAGACTTATAGGTAGTTTTTATAAGTCTAAATATTATCCAATATGTTCTGTTTGTGAACAAAAGACTTCAACTAAATTAAATTTGGATGAAGTAAGTGTAAAAATGAAAAATTTTAGGTATGGATCATTTACTTTATTGAGCGATTCGTATCACGGCTATAAGTCAGTTGTTAGGTATAGATGTGATTCCTGCAATATGGAAAATGAAGAACAATTTGGTGTTCTTTATAATAGAGAAGGTAAATGTAAATTTTGCTTTTCTTCTTATAATTCTATACAGGAATGTTATATAAATATGATTTTAAAGGATTTGAAAGTTAATTTTCAGTCTCAATTTAAAATTGATACATACTTATATGATTTCTTACTCACTGATTATAAAGCAATAATTGAAATAGATGGTAAACAACACGAAACTGGATTGTTTAATGGTGTTCCGTGTATTAATAATGATTTACTTAAAAATAATTTAGCACTTCAAAATGGTTATAAAATTTACAGAATTTCATATAAGGATAATGTTTTATTGTCTTTATTAAAAATACTACAGTTGTTCAACGACTATCCCTTCGGGGAGTACACTCAAGTGAGTGGAAATGCAAAGCATCTCGATAATGAGATGAAGATATAGTCTGGACTTTATAGAAATATAAAGATGCGTGTAATGGCGCTGGCAAGGATTAACGACCCTTGTTGAACATAATCGTGTGAATCTAGTTCTGCTGCTTCAAATACAACAAATAGTTTATATCCAATTAGACAAGGCGTAGTAATAAAAACCGATGCTAATCTGAAGAAAGTATTTATTGCCCCTGGATGGGATGATCTTAAATATCAGTATCAGCTTGCCTGGGATGTTGAAGATGATCATGTCACTGATATGTATGCCATATTTCAAAAATTTACTGGCCAAGGTATTTCTGCTGACTACTATAAGAAATATGCATCTGACGGATCTGTTAGAAAATTAAGTGCTATGCAACTTCTTAATGGATTCCTTAGAAGACACAAGTTTGGTGTAAAAACAAGATATTATTTTAATAGTGCTGCTGGTGCTGTCGTGTCTGATATTCCCGAAAAAGGATGTGCTGGCGGTGCATGCACGTTATAAGGTGAACAATGCCTGTATTTAATGTAAACAATACAGAGTGGCAAACTGGTCATGGATCTTTATTCCTTGGCCAGGAGCCTGCTCTCTACGATAGTATTAATCTTAGACATCCTGATATTTTTGCTATTTATAAACTTCAAAAATCTATAGACTGGGTTGAGAATGAAGTAAATCTAGAACAGTCTAGAATGGATTTGCTTTCTTGTCCTAAAAGCACATATGATATAATGCTTGAAAATATAGCATTTCAATGGGAAGCAGATAGCGTAGCAACAAGAGCTATAGCTCCTTTGTTTGCACCATTTGTTACAAATTCTGAACTTTGGACGGCCTTGGTTAAACAAAGCGAAATTGAAAATTTGCATGCCTTGACTTACTCCGAAATAGTCAGGCAGTGTGTTGCTAATCCACAGGAAGTTTTTGAGCGTGTTATGCACAACAAACAGGTCTTAACTAGATTAGATTCTGTTGGTGCTGTATTTAACAATCTTGAAATAGCTGGCTCTAAGTATAAACTTGGTCTCATAGAAAATGATCAGAATTTATATAATATTGTCTTTGTTGCCATGGTGGCCTTATATGTTCTTGAAAGAATACAGTTTATGGCTTCTTTTGCTGCAACATTTGCAATAGTTGAGCATGGCTATTTTCAGGGCATCGGAAAGCTTGTTCAGAAAATAATGCAAGATGAGCTTGGATGTCATGCTGAGCTTGATAGAATTGTTTTGCAAATAGAGTTGCAAACTGAACGTGGCAAGATTGCTATGTCGCAATGTTATGATCAAATCGTCACTCTTATTGAATCTGTTATTGCGTGTGAAAAGAATTTTGCTCGCCATCTATTTAGTAATGGAAGGTCGATTGTTGGCCTTAATGTTGAACTTCTTGATTCGTGGATAGATTACAATGCTTCTATTTTGGTTGAGTCTTTTATGCCAAATACTTATAGAATTCCTCGAATACAAAGTCCATTGAAATATATGGATAATTGGATTGATCTTGATAAGTTTCAAAACGCTCAACAAGAAGGCGATGGAAATAACTATGCCCTTAATGTTGTTGTCAATGACTTAGAAGAAGATATGATTTTGGATTATTAATATGGAAGATACATCTTTCGAATTTATGGATACTGATTCCCATACACTACCAAGCCAAGATGGTTTGATTTCTGAACAAATGAAAATGTCCAATGTGGTATATGATGCAATAGCACATGGTGATAATGAGCATAGAGAATGGCTAAAGAATAAGTTGAATGCTTTATTTGTTAGTATGCCTCAAAAGACTATTGAGGTATTTAAGCCTTCTCAGCCCGTTTATAGACCAGGTATATTTGATCCAGGTATTTATCCTCAGGATTTTGATGCTCCATCTATTGGTATTAAATATGATTCTGGAAAGCCTAGACCTAGCCTTCTACCAATAGATGCAGTTATGGAAGTTGTTAAAGTTTTGGAATTCGGCGCAAAAAAATATGGTGAAAATAATTGGCAACAAGTTACTCCACCAATGAGATATTTTGATGCTGCTTTAAGGCATCTGTTCTCTTGGGCTATGGGTGAAAAATTTGATCCCGAAACCAATCTTAGTCACTTTGCACATGCAGCTACATGCATACTGTTTTTACTTCATTTTCATACCAAGGGTCAACTCTAATGAGTGAAGGGACTGATGTTGTAGTTGTAAAACTAAAATACAAACTTGCCTCTGATGTTGATTTAAATAAGCTAACTGAATGTTCTTCGTGTTTCTTAAACAGCGAGCAAGAACTTAGTTTAAATCATGCTGCGTCGGAAGTTGAAGTAGAGTTTGAAATTGATAGGGCGTGGGGGTTTATGCGTCCTATTTCTTTGAATGGACATAGAATTGCATGAGTGAATATAGATGGTCTGATGTAGATCCTGATTTGCAATATGAAACAATAGAAGAAGCTTTGATGTCGTGCTGCTATGTTTGTGGCGATAGACTGGAATGGGATCTGAAGGTTGAATACAATTCAAAGCATGACATTCCAGTTATAAAAGGTTCCTCTTTTAGCTGTGGCATCAAATATGCTCTTAGATACGATCCAGATATTCCTTGTTATAAGATAGACGTTTATGTCTGATGATTTTAATCCAACTGAAGAAGAAATTTTAGTTAATAAGAATAAGCTTGCTGAGTATAAGCTTGAGCGTTCTTCTGTTATTCAATTTTGCAGGAAATATAAATTACCTATACCAAAATATGATCCTCCGATAGATCCAAGATTTGCTCCATTTCTTTCTACTCCATTTACTAGAACCAAGAATGGTATAGTTTTTTTACCCTATCCTATGCGTAGGTCTGCTAGGCTTAGATATCTTAATCCTTCACTTGATAGGTATTCACCTCTCATTGTTGAGTCTGATTGGGTTGAGCTTATGGAAAATGGTATAGATGATAATGAAGTTGCTAGATATATTATGTCTAGATATTCTGATTTTGATTCCTTGCTCCTAAGAACTTGTTCTGGTGTATATGATCCTGTGTTTAGGAAATTTCTTTTTAAGGCTGGATACTTTACCGACTGGAAGAGCCAGGAGCGTCTTAAGTGCGACTGGAGTGAGGTCTTGCCCTTTATAGTGGTTAAGTTCTTAAAGCAGCTTAAAACCTCTTATAGAAAGTCTAAAGCTGGATATTCAACCTTCTTTCAGATGGCATTTGGCCGAATAGCCATAATGACGTATATAGATTATTGCAGATCTGTTCATAAAGAAGACGCCCGATATAGTCTATCAGGCGCTTCTAAGTTCTTAGACATAGATTATGATATTGACGTTGAGCAACTTCCTGCAATATCTGATAACCTAACATTTGATAATGAATTGTATTATTATCTTTTGTCTAAATTAAGATCCACCAAAGCTTAATTTTAATGACTTTATCTCGTCATACAGAGGTCCAATAATTGTTTGGATCTCTTCTTTTGATACTCTCTGGGTGAGTGCTTTTGATATTTTATCTACTGCTTCACTCAGAATTATCATTTGCTCTGTTAGTTCTACTAATCTTTTAGAATCCCATGGCTTAAAGCCATCAATTGTTGTTGATGTTATTGCAATGGATTCGTCATTATAGTCATATAGAATTATTAATTGTGATCCGTCTTGTGGCGTTTCACTGGTTTCTATATATTCTCCTCCCAGTTCACTAACTGTTAAACATTTCACTTCTGTGTTTGTCATCTTTTCAAACACAATTACGCTTCCCGATACGTACACTTGTGGCAACTGAAACAATGTTGTTGATCCATCAGGTGTGTTGTTGATGACTCTTTTAGCTACTATCATCACTCTGCTCTCACTGTAATCTTATTTATTTCTGGTATTGTTTTATTGTCTAGCGATTTTAATATCCCTTTAATCCTAATAGATGATACTAGAGTATATAAATTATTGAATATGCAATATATACCCTCCTCCTTTTTTACGCACTCTATTTTTAGATTTGCATTTATTCTATTAAGTTTATAATCAGTACCTTCTTTTAGAATTTGTCTAAAAACGAAATCGCTATTTTCCTCTATTAGCAATTTAAGATTATACGGATAGCTAGTGTCTGTTATTGTCTCTATTGTCCCATCTCTAAGTGTTATTCTTATAGTGGCACCGTCAATTACATATGATTGTATGAGTTTTTTATTAAACATTTTAATAAAATCTTCTGCATACACATCTATTTGTCTAATTCCTTTCTTTATTTGCACAACACCTGTTTGTGGTTCTCCATCTACCAATATTGTTTTCGTTCCAACATTAATTTCAATATCTTTGTAGTTGAATATAAACGATCTATATCTGTCTTCTAGGTAGTCCCACTCATCCCTTCCTCCCATTACAACTACATTGTTTGAAATCATAAAAGCTTGTGGAATCTCAAGATCATATTCGAACCCAGTGCTTGTCTTGTTGGAATCTTTTATTTCGATAATCTGATTCTCTACATTTAGCTGTGTTTCTAATATGCTGCCTATTTTCTTATTCTTGCTTTTATTTGATGGGCGTATGACTTGATAATCCTTATCGTTTATTTTTATTTGATACTCTATTGAGACACCATCTTTGTCATAGTTGTCATTTGTTGTAATTGATATCTTGGAAAGGTTTTTGTTTATACCTATTGTTTTGGTTTCAAATGATACTTCTTCTTTTTCGTATTCTGCTGATATTTTTATTTGTTCCAGTGCAGATTCGTATATATATTTTGATCCATTTTTATGCGAAGAGGTTGGTTTGAATATAATGAGCTTAATGTATCTTATATTTTTATCTTCTAGCAGGAACGTTTTATTTTTAGTTGCGCATTTACCTGAAACAAGATTGTAGTTTGAACCGTCCAATGAAGTATAAACTTTTATTATTTCTGGGCTTGTGAATATAGGGCATATTGATTCCACATATGTTGGAATACCTAGGTCTATATTTACTGTCAATTCATTTGGGCCGTCTTCTAATACTTCACATTTTATATTATATGTCCCGCCTGTATTTAGTACATCTACTATTGATGCTATTGCCCAACCGTTTCCAACCTTTTTTAGAATTGTACCAGCTATACTTTCTGAACCATTATTTGCTTCAACTTTTATGCTTTTTACAGCGGATACATCTATCAATGAGATATTTCCATTCCCTTTCGCTGATATCCCCAATATTTTACCAGAAACTATTTCAGCTGTTGCGTCTGATGTAAAACTTTGCTTAACAAGCTCTATATCAAATGCATCTAGAACCTTTGATATTGTATAGTCATTTAAAAGTTTTGCAGATTTAATCTTTTCGTATAGAGATGTTCTTATTCTCTTGTTCAATATCTCAAATTTATTTTCAATACTAGCAAGTATGGAATTTGCCCTATCGGTATATTCTGGTATGTCACCTATGGCCCTAAGCGTATTGATACATAATTTGTATATTTCAACATCTGTATTCTCTGACAATTGTGTCAACGATACCGTGTTAGTAGATTTTATATCAGCTTCTATTGCTGCTAGCGAAACACTATGCAGTGGCTGTCCAGTTAGAACAGCCAAGCGTTTTGATTCTGTCTGTATATATGACATTATGTTGTATACCTTATTTCTATATCTTTAATTATTGGAGATGTCAAAATTGCTTGTATCTTTGATTCTGCTGGTACTGTTTCCAGGAAATAAGATTCTGCACTACCGTATATTATTACACTACTTCCTGTGTCTGTGTACTGTTCAGATGGAACATTTTCTACTGCTATATATGTCGCATATAGAGTTGAATGCATATACGAAACTACAACATTTTCATATATCTTGTTTTGTGTATATATAATCCCATTTTCATAATCTATGGAATAAAGACCATTTGGATTATTTGACAGCCTAGATTCATATACTATTTCGGTTGATATAAATCTTGACGTTTCTATTCCAGAGGGAAGTCTTATGGAATCATTCTCTACTAGATAATCTCCGCGGAATAGCAGTTCTTCTTGTGAAAAGACCCTATTGATAAATAGATCTGTCTCTCCCGAGAAGAATATTTCACCATCCTTCTTTAGCCCATTCAGTGTAATAATGTTCAAAGGTGTTTGTGGCACAACATATTTTGATGTTGCATATCTTGTAAATTCTGAAACTCCATCTATATATTCAACCTCATTATTCATTGCCTGTATTGCTGCATTTGAGGTATCTACCTTTACCGATCCTTTGAGGATTTTGCAATGATTTAATTTTGCAGCATGTTTAAAAATATACTTGTTTAGATTTTGTGATTCTTTTGCCACAAAAGGTCTATCTAGTATTATGTCTTTTTTAACACTGTTTTTTAATATCTTCTTTTTGATTGGTGTTTCATACTGAATGTATGCATCGACAATTTGTATATCCTGTTTTCTTGCGACGATTTTGCCACAACTAATAGAGTACGTATTATCTACATCCCCATATGGATAGAATTTATTAAAACTTGCATTATTGATTGGTTCAAAAAATACATCGTATAACGATACTACATATCTTCCATTAACAAGTTGTGCTGATACATTACCTATGGTCGCACCCCATTGGTCTTTGACGACCACCGAAGCTCCCTCTACGGCCAGTAAATTAAAGCAGTCTATTGATCTTGTGTGACCACTTGATAGATCCATGATCCACTCATCTGTGCCATGTGACAGATAGTAAACACCAGATGGAACTTTTAGCTTTAGGCAACAATTCAGATTTGTATTTTTGGCAACAGATTCTAGTCTTGGTATTGATTGTGTATATATGCTTATTGAATTTCCAGCATATAGATTTGTTGTACTGCCGCTATTTGGAAGCATTGACAACTTATCTGCATCTGTATATATCTTTAACTTTACGTCTTGAAAGATATATGTTTCTTCATTATCAATAAGTGATAGTTTTTCTGTCCCGATTATTCCGAATGGCTTTTTATATTTAGCTGGATTTATTGTGGAGATGGCTATCCTTCCATATGTTTTTCCTATTGCTTCATAAACTCCAGAAATCTTTTGACCTTCATCATACGACAATTCCGCATACCCATCGTCAGATGTTATTGTGCGGATTATATATTTATCAGAATAATTATCTGGCACCACATTTAATGCCTTTAATGACAATTTAACGTAGATGGTCTTAACCACTTCATCAACTTGTATTGATTCCTGGTCTATGTTGTTAAAATTAACAACTGGAGATATTGAGGCAATGGAATTTATATTTGAAACTTGATTCCAATCTTCTCCATTCGTTGATATGTATGCATTTACTTCATTTGGCGAAACAAAAAACACGCCAGCTTTCAATATCTGATCGTCTGATTTAATTGGCCCAAATATAATCTCTCCATCACTATGAGAACTAGATTCATATATTGATATACTATTAAGTAGTATTTCGTACACGTTATTTGTTCCACTTAGGTATGAATCATCCTTTACAATTTCAATAATAATCTTGCTGCCAACGGTTGGGGCAAATCTTATTGTTTCAGTATTAGAATTCACTGCATATGATTTTGAATTTGAATTATAAATTATAGGCTGTGATATAGATCCATCGGTAGAAAGAATTGATATAGATTTTATTTTTGGATACTTTGTTCCATTGTCCTCTATGTCAAATCTTAATTCAGATATTGTCATTTCCTCTGATAATGTAATTTCGGTTGTGAGGTTTAATATGCTATCCCTAGATTGCATTTTAGCAGTCTTTGTTTCTGCCAAAAATGATGGCTTGTCAAATACTTCCTCTCTTCCATTTATTTTAAACACTATATCTTTTATAGATGCTTTCTTTATTTTCTCATTTTCTAATCGTATCGTTAAAGATTCTTTGTCCAATATCACATTTGTGGACTTGAAGCTTAGAGATTCAAATGGGCTGACTCTAGAAGCCATATATCCGTCCAAGATCATTATATCTTGAACCTGATTGGCCATGACCTTTAAGCCCTCTGTAAGAGATTGACCATAGGTTATGCCTTTGTCGACTATTGACACCATGGAGTCGTTGAGTGCGTTTATTTTAGATACGCCATCATTGACCATTGATCCAATAGCCTTTGTGTAATTCACAAGATCTTTTTTTGTTCTTATCTTTTTAAATTCTATATTCATGAATACATTACAAGGCTTATATTTTTTATTAATGGCGTGTGATTTAGTTTTGTAAAATCAGTATTTACAATTTTTATTGTACCAGAAAATGATACCGCTGATGCAGTTGTGTCTTCTATGCTTACTATACCATTTGAATATTTAACGACCTTACTATCATTAATTGGTATTGCAAAAATAAACACATCATCTCTTTCTACAAGTAAGCTTTCATCTGTTATTTTTTGATCATCTACGTAACCATACCTGCTTATATATCTGTTTCCTAGTTCTTTTGTATATAGGACACTATCTGATGATATTGGCGCATATATGTTATAGCCGTCAATTGGTGATCCATTTTCATCATGAAGAGTTATATTGAATACTGCCGATATGTGCGCATCCCCAATATTTTCTACAATTATAACTGGTTTAATTTTGGTGTTGGATTTTAAATCAATACGTCCCAGTTCTATTGCACCACTTCTTTTGTATTTTGAAAACGATGACTTAATAAGTAGATTGCTATTTAATATCTCATCTGTTATTGCGCCAAGATCGTCATCATAATAAATGTTAATGACCCTATATGATTTACTGTACAGTATTGAAATAGAGCCATGTATTTCCTTGCCAACATGCTCTATTAATTCCTCTTCACCGTTTTCGTTTATTCCGCTTACTCTATCAATAAATAAATTTGTAAGATCAGTATATAGTGATGATATATTGTGATATGTGTTCTGTATATTGCGTGAATATTTTTTAATCGCCATTAGTCTGCTCCAAGTATGTATCCTTTCCCTTTTATATAGCTCATATTGTTAAGCTTGATATTGTCGCTGTATGAGTATATCCATCCCGTACTATTTGTTGGCACTTGATTGGCATTAGAAACTATTGCGTCGCAATAAGATTCCATGTTCTCTATCTTTGATTCTATACCGTTAAATATCATAGATAATGTTGATTCTATATCGTCCAGATGTACTGCAAGACTATTAAGAATAGCCTCGCATTCATCACCCACGGATTTATTCTGGTTTATTATTGCAATTATTTTTTCAACTGGCGAATAGTCCGTCAATGCATTTGCCCTAGAGAAATTCCTTATGATCAGATTTTCGCTATTTTCAACAAAAGATTTCATACAACAATTCCATAATTAGAATGCATTCCTGCATATTTTAGTCTTAGTTCTGCACCAGGTACTCTTTGTATTTTTGCGTACAGCTCCTTTGTATTACTATCAAAGAACAGATTCGCGGCAACGTTAACATCGTTTTCATCAATGACATAACATGCTGTTATTTTATTTTTGTCATACGAGAAGTCTTTTCCAATTTCATCCGCACCTAAACAGAACTGCATAATGTCTGGATCTGCGAGCGTTATATTTGCTGTTTCTTCTGATTGTACATTGATCTTTATAAAGATATTTGATAGCGATTGGTGATCAACATTGAATGTTATTGGATGTGTAAATTTATTTTTTACCTTTCCAATTCCCGCTGGAATAGCAGAGTCTTCCGTTCCTAGAATTGTAATGCCAGCACTATATACTTTGTATTTTTCAAAGTCATAGAAATCATCTTTTCTGTCCGCAAATACGCCGCATTCAACATATGTTGGCTCTGAATCAACTATACCAAAAACTCCACAAGATTTAAATCTTTTTTGGTTTAGATATCCGTCAACTTTATCAATGTTGCTAGTGTAGAATGACTCTATGACCACGCCATCTATAAATGATAGCTGATTCTGTGTTTTATAATCGTATGAATATATTGCGCCTGTCTGTGATATATCTATGATTGTCTTGTTAAATACATGGCCGGTTAAAAAATCTTTTTGAGATACGATGCATCCAAATGATTTTTCATACTTGGTAGATACATTCCTTGTGCCTATTGATGTTGCTCCAATATAAGTATGTACTGCTGAGTCCCCATTTAATTTGCGGCAATCAATAACCACAAATGGTTTGTCTATAAATAAATAGTTGTATTCTATCTCCAATAAATCGCCGTCATTTAAAATTCCAGATTGCATGTACGTTGATACACATACTACTCCAGACATAGGAGATGTTATCCCCTTGACTGTTATGTTTGTAGAAGTATTATTTATTTTCTTAATGAATATATTTGATAAATCAAGATTCTTGTTGCTTAGTTTTATATTACCATCTGGAGGCACTGTTACCTTTTCCTTGAAGGATCTTATTAACGTATGCTGATATGGAAAGTATTCATACTTAACTATTCCATTTCTTCCATCAATTTTTATCGGTACTTCGTGAACAAACTCATCAATATACATTGTGGTGATATCATTTGAGTCTTTAACTTCTGCATCAAATGCTTTATCTCTTGTTTTGAAAGCCAATATATCTTTGGAGAAAGATGAAAGTATTACGTCACCTTTTCTTTTTGGTGTGTAATACCTGCCGTCCATTGTAATAAAATCTTTTAGGTTTAAGTATCTACTATCAATAAATACGGGAACCATCTCAATCTCTGTCGAGAATTGCTCTATGTTGTTACTATCTATTGCAACGGCTGTCATTTTTGGAGACGTAGAGTATATCCATATTCCGGAAGGCTCGTATGTTGGTTCTGAATATTTAATAGTGTATCCTGGCAATGAAAATTTTAGCCATTTATAAAAATATGGGACACCACCAACAACAATATCCGTTGCCAATATTTCCGAAACATTACCTGATATACTTCTTGGCCCCACTTGCTTAGCAAATGCATGTATTGAATCTTTATTCTCTACAAGCTGTAGTCTTTTAGATTGGTTATTTGTTTTTAGAAGTATTGAATTTTTGGGAGAATTGCTTGTTGTTAATCGAGATATATGAAGCTCGTTTCCGAGCTTCACTGTATATTGTTTTGTTATCATTATGCTGTACGTCTCCACATATAGGCTACTAAGTATGGTGGCATATTTTCATGGGCTTGGCCAATACCAGGGGATGATCCACCTCCTACGTCTGATGTAGTTACATTGTAGGAACCAGTACCGTAATCTGTAAATAGACCCTGTCCTGTTAGGGCTGCACCATCCTTAAATGCGTGATCTATATAAGATGTTTCGTGGTGGTGACTTGGCATTTCTGGTGTTGACAATTCATGTTTAAATACACCGCCGGTTGAGTTTGCTGCCAAGGTTACTGTGTTACCTTCGCCATCTGTCCACGTCCCATCTCCAACAAGCATCTTACATTCAATTTTATCCCAAGTTCCGAAAGCCAATAACCCAAATGGACCTGCATTAGTTCCAGGATTGTTTGGATTGTATGCATTGGCATAGAAAGATCCTATGGGGTATGCAATACTTAGGAAATTTTGGAATAATGTCGTGTTGATTTGATTGGTTAAGTATTCTACGTTTACACCATCTGTTGATGCGGGCGTATCTGCCATTGCAACATTTTTAATAACACCATTATTCATATCAAGCTCTTTGCCTGTAGATGTTATCTTAATGTCTCCGCCAGTTTTAATTGTTGCATCAAATACGTTATCGTTGTCTGTTCCTGTTTGTCTAATTCTGCCAGTTACTGTAATGCCATTAGTATCAGTATCTAAATTATCTGTGTTGATATTATGAGCGACTATTGTATCTATATTGAGAGTGCCAATAGTTGCATTTGTTATTGTTGCATTGGTTATATTTGCATTTACTGATGTAAGGGTGCCAGTGATATCAGCAGAAGCTAAGGATGTTATGCCTTGCACTTCTAGTGAAGATGTAAGCTGTACAGTGTTTGTAAATGTAACCTGATCTACAAAGTCAACTTTTTTATTAAATCTAGATTCAACATTTGATGTAAATGAACTTGGATTTGATATGTGCTCAGAAAATACTATCTGTCCTTTTAGATTGGTAGAAATATTGGCAACTAGATTATCTATACTTGCATTGGAGCTATTCACTTGATTTATAGTACCAATACTTGTTACAGACAGCACACTCATTGTTACGTTGTCATTAAAGTCAATAGTGCTATTGAATGTAGTTGGTCCATTAAATGTTGTTTGACATCCTACACTTGTATTAAGCTGTGATGTTGCCAAAATCTCAGCAGAGACAATTTTAGTAGAATCTACTTCACCACTTATACTTCCATGGGCAATAATATTTGCAGCATGTATATCTGTATATATTGGATTTCCTGCCGTAATATCAATTCCAGGTTTAACAAATATAGCTGCTGTATTTGCTTCTACAACTAGTATATTTTCTGCATAAGAACCTGTAGTAGTGGTCATATATATGTAGTGATCTTCACCAAATTTAATACCATTCTTTAC
>JAYRNA010000041.1:0-1050 GCA_041912375.1 Saccharimonadales bacterium (SeqCode)
AGGAATGACAATACTCATCCAACCGGAAAATGTTGCCTTCGGACTGTCCTGCATCATTTCTAGGATCACCGGTTATAAAACAATGATGAACATCGTCAATGTTAATTCAGAAATAATTTCTGTCCAGCCCATAATTGATCCTCATACAGCCAATCTCATTTAATCAAAGAGAGACCTTTGCACGGTCAAGAGCAGATTTAGTTACGCGAGATGATATAATTTATTTTTGAATCATGGCGTTGAACTAATCCAATGAGTTTTTCTGAATATGATGTAACCCGCCGAACCCGAAAAGGGAATTTCTTGAAGCAGATCGATGAATTGATAGACTGGGACTCGATAGAAAAGGCGATCTCAGTTCATTATGCACCGCTATCGGACATAACAGGACGTCCTGCCTATCCTGGGTTGCTGCTTTTCAAAATGCTGTTAGTGGGAATCTGGAATGGTGGTTTAAGTGATGAAGCGGTTGAAGAAATGGCTAATTCTAATTTGCACGTGATGCGATTTCTGGGATTGTCACTTGAAGATGAAGTACCGGATCATTCTGTGCTGTCGCGTTTCAGAACCCGTTTGACGATAGCCGCAGCGTGGGATGGCTTATTGGGGCAAATCAATCACCAAATTCAACTGCTCAATGTTACTGTAGCCACTGGATGTCACGTTGACGCCAGCATCACGCCTAGTCCCCGTAAGCCAAAGACCCGGCCGGCCTATGAGGTAGTTAGTGATCGCGAAGAGCGTGATGACGAAACAGACGCACAAACATCCATGCGGGTCATCGCGGTCACTCAACCTGGTGTCGATATTGAGGCGCGTTGGGTTAAAAAAGGCGGCCAATCGGTTTTTGGTTATAAACAGCACACGCTGGTTGATCACAATGGTTTGGTGATGGCTGTTGAAACAACGGCCGCTAATTGCCATGACAGCAAGCTGCTGCTGACGCTGCTCGATAAAGCCGGGATCGTACTAGGTACCCGGATTCATGCCGATAAAGCTTACTGTAGTCAGAAACATCGTGAAGCCTTTAAATCGCGCGGCATCAAAAAT
>JAYRNA010000042.1:0-1042 GCA_041912375.1 Saccharimonadales bacterium (SeqCode)
CATCATATAAATGGAATAAAAACTGACAATAGACTAAACAACCTAGAGATTCACTCGAAGAGAAGTCATGCACAACTACATCATGATGGGAGATACTATGCGGCTGTACTTAGCAAATAGTTCTTCTCAGAATCGAGGGGGCGGGTGGTCTTTTATAGCAAACTTTAAAAAAGGAATGGGCGATGAGATTACCAGTAATTATTCGGAGGCTACCCATTACTTTATTAGTGGTTGCACTATGGTTAGCCGTGACGAGGTACTCCAGGCGAGGCAAGATGGTAAAAAGATAATCCTACGGGTGGATAATGCCGTACGGAACTCAAGGAATCGCAATACTGGTATGAGTCGCATGAAAGACTTTGCGGAGTGGGCTGATCTAGTGGTATTCCAAAGCTATTGGGGACTAGATTACCTGAATGAATACCTGAACATCGACCACAACAGACTAGCCGTCATATTAAATGGCATAGACCTACAACTGTTTCACAGCGCACAAGGTCAGGAAAACATAATCTTATACTCACGTTTTAACCGTGATGAGACTAAGAACTGGGAAGTTGCCCGCTATTGGTTTAGCCGACACGGTTCCCCTACCCAAAGAAAGCTCTTAATAGTGGGTAACTTTTCAGATGAGCTTAGAAACGGTAATTTTGACTTCTACAATGGCGAACAGCACGAATTCTTGGGCGCACTCGATGCGAAGGGCATGGCAAAAATATATCGCCTGGCGGGGAAGTTCCTCTATACCTACTACAATGACGCTTGCTCCAACTCTCTGATTGAAGCCCTTTGTTCTGGTTGTGAGATAGTGGGTGACGAATACTACCGCACAACTGGCGGTGCGCCGGAAATATTGAATAGTTACTACGAGCATGGCCGAGACTACTTCTCACTCGAACGGATGTGCAATGAATATCGTGAGGTGCTTAATGCCGTCTAGCTATCGCATTGAACTGAATAAATGGCTGAGTCAGTTAGATGTTGAAGCCAATAGAGTCTTGGATATTGGCGGTAGCCAACTACCAATAAAAGGACGTGTCAA
>JAYRNA010000043.1:0-1025 GCA_041912375.1 Saccharimonadales bacterium (SeqCode)
TCCGTAATTATCCATCCATTCACAAAGCTGATTGAATGGTAGTTTTCTATGTTTTGCAGGAAGCGTAAAGCCCTGAATTCTGTACGTTTAATCATGTTGCAAATATAAAAAGAAAAACCCGATGTAAATCGGGCATCATACTTTACTAAATTATTTAAATGTTCCTGTCTTTCCAGCTGTCACCAACTTTGTTTTACAAGTTTCGGGTTGGCACCTCCTGACCTCAGGGTAAGACTCGAACTTACAAGAGTATCGCACCTCAACCATACATTACTGTGCTAACAAAAGTACTAAAAGCTTAAATAGTCCCTTCATGCATGATATATAGTAATCGTGAATCAACTCTACCTGATTACCTAGCGTTTACCAATTCCGCCACCTGAGTTTTAAAATGCTGTCTTTCCAGCTGTCAATATCATTTTGCTTTGTCCGTGTAATCACATAACCGACCATCAACCTTTAAAAGTAAATAAGTTCTAATTCGCATTCGTTCGAGTTTGGCTCGTATGTTAATGATTCAATCCAACCAAGATAAGCATCATTTCCAACATTTACCTGAATTCTTCTGTATGGATTTGACAGCAATTCAGTAAAATCAGACGTTGGAATATAACCTTTGACCCTCAGTTTCATGTATCTACGGTAACTACCAGCGCCCCAATTCTGATTCATGGTTATCGGGTTGTATGGTTCGCTGTAAGTATTTTCGTAGAATATTGTTGATTCTGGATAGCTAACCGCTTGAATCTGTCCGACATTATTTGTCGTCCCTTGAGCTTCGGTGTTTCCTTCGCCACCTTGCCAGCGTGCAAAGTTATTGAGCCACAAAGCGTTATAACGTTGCATGGTCTCGGATGGATTGAAGCTAAAGTTGATTACGCCGCTAATATCTTTGATTTTTGAGCCACTTACAAGCCCCTGCAAAACCTCTTTTATCGGGTCATTTATCGTTGTGCGATCAATCCAAAGTGCGTAAAAGTCAGTTGAATCGTTTGCATCACCAGGATTTGAACGGAAGTCTTTCA
>JAYRNA010000044.1:0-1364 GCA_041912375.1 Saccharimonadales bacterium (SeqCode)
GAAAGTTATCATCATGTATTTTGGGAAAAGCGCGACTACAAAAAGCGTGCTGAACGCAATTTTAGAAATCACAGGGGCTTAGTGATACCCCTCAATGACGAAGTGCATAAATACCTACACGCCGTAGTCGAACCACCGCCTAAACCTATGCCTTGGGAAATGTTAGGCGCTCAAGCTTATATAAATAGCCGGGATGAGTGGGAACACCACACGCCGTACTGGGCGATGGACGCCGTTATGCAGTATTTTGTCTATGTTGGTGCTAACGATCCGTCACAAGAGGAACGCTGTCACGACATCCGCTGGAACTTGGCTAGACAGATTGGTGTTATGGTCGGCGAACATACTTTTGATAATCCTATTACAAAGTAAAAGAGCGCCCTCGCACAGCGCTCTTTTACACCCTAACTCAACCTCAACCTACAGTCTAACATAAAGCCCTCAGTGGGTGGGCAACTGAGGGCAATACTATTTTACCACCACGAATGGGATAACCAGAACTGGTAGGCAGCGTAAGTGCTACCGTATCTCACTATAGCGTAGTTTCTAAACCAAGCGTCCTGACAAGCGAAGTCAGCACCACATGGCAAATTACCGCACCGTTGCCCTATCCCACGGCAACCTATTGAGTTAACCGCTGATACGTTACAGCCGGACTCATGTTGGTAGATATACGCCATGTATGGATCGCTACCACAAGTTGCAGCCGAAGCTGTTCCGGTGATTGCTATCCTTTGTTTAGCTTGTATCTTAGCTTGTAATTGACGTTGCAGATCATCACGTTGTTTTTCAAGCTCTTTTAGCTGTTGCTCAGTTTTAGCTTTATCAGCGCCAGTTTGGTCTAACTCAGTGTTCAACTTCTGATACTTTTGGTCGAGTATCTTTAGCTTAGCTGAGTTATCTATTAGTTCGATTTGTTTTAGTTTTATGCCATCGTTGAGGTTATCTATATGTCTTACCACGGCTAGTGTTGTCGCTAAGAGCGTAGCCACGATAATCGTAGTTATAGTCTTATTCATAGATTGGGTTTGACCGGTCAACAGGGGTCAGGTAGGTTGTCCTTTCGTAATTAGACTTTAGTATTTTAACACGTGTTTTGTTAGTTATTTAACAAAAGCTTGGACAAACCGTTGTGACGCGTCAATGCCTAACACTATGGCTATAGGGAACAGAACAGCGTTGTCCTGAGTGGCCAAAATGTACACAGTAGCTAGTTCAGCCAAGGCAATAGCTAGGCTATATAGACCGGCGATCTTAGCTTTGTGATCTTTAGGTTTTTTTGTATTTTTAGTTGATTTTGACATGGTGATTCCTTTCGTTAATGTCGCTCACATCTTACCATAAACATAAGCGTCTTGTCAAGA
>JAYRNA010000045.1:0-3107 GCA_041912375.1 Saccharimonadales bacterium (SeqCode)
CTATACCTGTGCCATCATTAAAACTAGCATCATTACTCCCCAATACATTCCATTTTGCTGCTGATGGTTGCTCACCGAATATGACTGACCACGCTGCGTATGTCATTATATTTTCTCCATGTTAAAAAGGTTTCTTGGTTCAGCAGCCAGTCGGTCTTTTATGTCCTGAATGGTTCTATTTTTTACCTCTGTACTTGTGTTCTGTACTAACATGTCAAGGTCTTTTACCTCATCCTCGGCAATTAAAGAGTTGTTCCCACACTGGCATTCAAAACCCCACTGTGCATCAGCACGTAGCCTTGAACTGATAATTGGCACATGGTCTTTGTATAAGACTGAGTTACCTGGCATAATGCCTAACCGCCCAGATTGCTTGCATACTTTGCAAGTTACCGTATAGTTATCTGCTTTCATGCCAGTACATATACCTGAATGACATAAGTGGTCAAGAACTATGCTATCTGTGCTTTTTGTGCTCAAGACGGTATAATCTAGCTTAAGAACAACGCCCACCTAGTACCGAACGGCAGCGTGTTGTTAGCGCAACCCTGTGTTCTAGAAAGGAATATGGCAAAAGTCATGGATATAAAACCATGTATAAAGTGTGCATTTGAATATCAAATGCACCCTGGTTCCAATGCATGTCCAAAATGTGATGGACGTACCTTTATACCATCAGTTGAAATCTAGGTAGGAGTTCGAGTCTCCGGCGTTCCACCAGTTAAGAAAAAGCCCGCTATTTGTGTAGCGGGCTGGCGGATTAGTCGCTTCTAATTATAGCATGGTACTTAGTTCGAGATAACCTTTAAATACTTAGAAGGTCTATTAAATGCACCCTTATTTATAGATAACTAATAACAAGGTAGTCCCCCCGAAACCTACGGTTGTTCCTTGGTATGTTCTCAGAGTAAGTATTACTTGTGTAGTGGTAGCAAAATAGCTTAATTGGTAATCTGCAAGTAACGTATCAGTAGAACCGCCAGCAAACCCCACTTGCCTGAAGTTAGATATAGAGCCAATCGCAGGATTATAGAAAAATACGTCAGTCTTGGGTACATACTTGAAGTTATGATCGAAGATGAGGTTTGCACTGGAGGCTGGCGCAAAAGTAACAGTACGCACTGCTATAAGTGCTTGCTTCTGGTCGAACATTGTAGGAGCTACAAAGCTGTTTCTCATGTCGCAAGATCTACCTCGTAGATGACATACCTGAAGGTAGTTGTCATTTCTCGTGCTATATCGTCTGAGTGCGACGCGAAATGATACAGACCCAATTGATTATCTAGTATCTGCGCTCCCCATTCACTCAGTAGGTAGCCACTGCTATTGAAGGTATACCAAGGAGTCGTGTTATTTGTACCGTCACTTTCTAGCTCTATATCCACATCAAATACGAATATCCTGTTGGGCGGCAAATCTACTTGATACTCTACACTAGTGTCGCCTGCACTCTTGACTACTGTCTTATTGCCAGTCAGAAATAGGCGTACATTACCTAGTTGGTCTGGTGCAGTGGCACTGAATGAACTACGGTCACTCATGGTGCAATCCTATCCGTACCGCCAATGGTGCTTATTCCTATCCTGAAGTAGGTAGTGATAGTTCGCTGTACAAGTGTAATTTCCTGCGTGAATCCATCACTGGGGTTTAATGAAGTACGGATATGCATTATCTTCCAATACCGACCCTGCCAGCTCACAGTGTCCCCCATTTGTAACGACGGTATCGCCCGTATCGTGATAACTTGCATATTCTCTGGGTCTGAGAAGTCATTGAGTATCATTCTGGATAGTGACTGTGCCCAGGACTCTTGTTGTATAAAGGGGTTGTCTATACGATATGGCCGCTCCTCATAGGCTGTTACCGATGACCCATCAACCTCACGGAAGTACAACTCCCGCTCTTTCTTGGCTGGTCGACCAGTGATGATAAGATCAGTAATATATGCACTCGATGAACTGTTATTCTGAAAAGTTATTTTTACCGCCTTCGCAAACCTATCTATCCTGTCTATAATCACGGAACTGGTGACATCACTGCCAGACTTATCTGCCGCACTGTTCGCCCGATAATATGATTCTGAATCACCGCCTGATGGCGTAGTCATAGACAGTACAGGGTCTTGGAAATCCAAGAACGCCTCTTTAGTGCTATTGCCTGGTACCTCTATGGAGTCAAAGGAGTTCAGCCGGAATATAATTTGTTCTGGCTGTTTATTAAGGATGTTTGCGTTTATCTCAACGACATTGATTATATTGTCGTCATTCGGTGCTTCAGCGTTAATTACCTGGCCAGTTAGTATCACTTTCTGGACTGCATTGTATGGTGAAGTATCCCAGTGTTGCCGGTTTACAAAGATAAATTTACCTTCTTCGTCTTGGTAAAATTGGCCGTCCTCTGCCTCAGCTAGTTGATGGAATATATTGCCAAAGTTTGTACCCTTCTCAAAGAAGCCAAAGGGAATGATGTTTATGCCGGTATCGAGCTCGTACTGGGCGGTAGATAGACCCATTGAACCAAGCAGCATCTCCATCACTTCATCAGTCCGAAGGCTGGTAAACATCTCCTCTTGGTCAAGCTTACGGTTCTGGAAGAAGTCTATATAGTCTGCGGCCTGAAGCTTTAGGCTCCCTTCCCGTTTGTCTACTCTTGGTTGTTTAGTAAGTATTCCGGCGAACTGGGGGATAGCATTATCAATACCGCTATAGTGAAACCCTGCGTTAATTATCGCCGGACGGCGGGGCAAGATTGAAGTGTAGAGCTCGGAACTACCCCCCATATAGCGTGGAGTGAAACGGTGTGAGGTATTGTCCAGATCAGCCTCAGCCAGTGCTTTATTCAATCCTCCTACGGGCATACTAAAGCCACGCTCCCAAGCCAATGCTGTTACATAATCTGATTCGTTGAAATAGTTATATATTCCAGGCCCACCGATAGCCCCTGGAGTAATGCCAATAATGTCTGGCCCGCCGATGGTAGATACACCAATAGTAAAGGTACGCTGAGATAGATTAGTCTCTTTTTTCCAGCTTACTAACAAGCCCTGAGTTATCTTTCGCACAGAGTCTTTTTCTTCGGCGGTAAAGGCGGCGCTCACGGATTGCATA
>JAYRNA010000046.1:0-2730 GCA_041912375.1 Saccharimonadales bacterium (SeqCode)
CTATACCTGTGCCATCATTAAAACTAGCATCATTACTCCCCAATACATTCCATTTTGCTGCTGATGGTTGCTCACCGAATATGACTGACCACGCTGCGTATGTCATTATATTTTCTCCATGTTAAAAAGGTTTCTTGGTTCGGCAGTCAATCGGTCTTTTATATCCTGGATAGTCCTGGCTTTTACTTCCGCACTTGGATTCTGCACTAGCATGTCAAGGTCTTTCACCTCCTCCTCGGCAATTAAAGAATTGTTCCCACACTGACATTCAAAACCCCACTGTGCATCAGCCCGCAATCTTGAGCTGATAATCGGCACATGGTCTTTATATAAGACCGTATTGCCTGACATAATGCCCAACCGCCCAGATTGTTTGCATACTTTGCAAGTTACCGTATAGTTATCTGCTTTCATGCCAGTACATATACCCGAATGATATAAGCGGTCAAGAACTGCATGCTTCTTTGTAGATAATCAGCAGTAATTTAACGCTATTAAACGCTATAAGATCGCCGCGGTATGTTCTTACCGTAAGTACTAATCGAGTTGGTGTAGCATAAAAACTCAATTGGTAGCTGGGTAGCAATGTATCAACTGATGAGCCGCTCCAACCAAGGAATCTATACTGTCCAACAAAGCCATTGGACGGCTCATACATAAATACCTGTGCCTTGGGTGTATAGTTAAAATTATGATCGAACGTCAAATTTGCGCTTGAGGTAAATCCAAAGCTTACGGTTCTTACAGCTACTAATGCTTGCCTCTGGTCAAACATATTAGCGTTAACAAAACTACTTCTCATGTCGCTAGTTCTATTTCGTAAATAACATACTTAAAAATTGTGGTTATCTCTCTGGCTATATCATCAGAATGCATTGCAGTGTGACTAAGGGTGAGCATATTATCACTAATCTGCGGCAGCCATATGCTTAGCAAATAACCGCTTGAATTGATCGTATACCACGGAGTTGTATTGGTCTTGCCATCATTGTCCACCTCTATGTACACATCAAAAACAAAAACCCTGCCTGGTGGTAGGTCTATATCTTCTTCCGCAGAACTCTCTCCTGCCGCTTTAGTTACAGCTCGTGTGCCAGTCAAGTACAGCCTTACATTGCCAAGCTGCCCATCTGTAGTAGCGCTAAATGAATTACGATCACTCATGGCGCTATTCTGTCCGTGCTTCCGATTGTACTAATGCCAATCCTAAAGTATATGTCAAGGGTTCGCTGCACCAGCGTTAGCTCTTGTATAAAACCACTGCTTGAATTAAGTGTGCTGCGAATGTGCATTATTTTCCAATATCTGCCCTGCCAGCTCACCGTGTCGCCTAACTGCAATGATGGAATAGCACGTATGGTAATTACTTGCATATTTTCTGGGTCAGAGAAGTCATTTAAGATCATACGAGCCAATGATTGCGCCCATGATTCCTGCTGTATGAAGGGGTTGTCAATCCGATATACTTGTTCCTCGTAAGCAGTCACCGAAGATTCATCCGTCTCTCGTAAGTACAACTCTCGTTCTTTCTTTGCTGGCCGACCTGTTATAACCAGATCGGTTACATAAAGATCAGTTGGGTTTGTATTGCGAAATATTACCTTCACGGCTTTAGCAAACCGTATCACCTTGTCTATGCTTATATACCCTGTAGCATCAGTGCCGGACTTATCGGACATAGTATTAGCTCTAAAATATGATCCGGCGTTACTGCCTGATGGCGTAGTCATAGACAGTATTGGGTCTTCAAAATCTAGAAAAGCTTCAATAGTTGCGTTGCCAGGCACTGTTATGGCATCAAAAGTATTAAGACGGAATATTATTTGTTCCGGTTGTTTGTTTAATATATTGGCATTTATTTCAACTACATTTACGATGTTGTCGGCGCTTGGTGCCTCAGCATTTATGACCTGGCTTGTTTGGATTACCCGCTGTACTGCATTATATGGTGCAGTGTCCCAGTGCTGACGGTTCGTAAAAATAAATCTGCCTTCTTCGTCTTGATAAAACTGTCCGTTCTCCGCTTCGGCTAATTGGTGGAATATATTGCCAAAGTTTGTACCCTTTTCAAAATAGCCAAAGGGGATGATGTTTATGCCCGTGTCCAATTCGTACTGCGAAGTTGCCAGCCCCAAAGTACCAAGTAATGTTTCCATGACTTCATCTGTGCGCAACCCAGTAAACATTTCTTCCTGGTCTAGTTTACGGTTCTGTAGAAAATCTATAAAGTCGGCAGCCTCAAGCTGTACATCGCCTTCCATCTTATCTACTCTTGGCTGTTTGTTCAGCACGCCGGTAAACTGAGGTATTACATTGTTGATACCAGCATAGTGAAAGCCCGCGTTAACGATTATCGGACGGCGTGGAAGGATTGAAGTATATAACTCAGAGTTACCACCCATATAACGCGGCATGAAGCGATGCGAGGTATTGTCTAAATTTGCTTCTGCTAACGCTTTATTAATACCTCCTACGGGCATACTAAAGCCACGCTCCCAAGCCAATGCTGTTACATAATCTGATTCGTTGAAATAGTTATATATTCCAGGCCCACCGATAGCCCCTGGAGTAATGCCAATAATATCTGGGCCGCCGATGGTAGATACACCAATAGTAAAGGTACGCTGAGATAGATTAGTCTCTTTTTTCCAGCTTACTAACAAGCCCTGAGTTATCTTTCGCACAGAGTCTTTTTCTTCGGCGGTAAAGGCGGCGCTCACGGATTGCATA
>JAYRNA010000047.1:0-1283 GCA_041912375.1 Saccharimonadales bacterium (SeqCode)
AAAAGTATAACGAGTACCACCGCGAGTATCGCCGGAAATATCGAGAGCGTCAACGCCAGGCAGCTATGAAAACTGCTGGACGAGACTTTGACCAGCTAAGTGATAAAGTGGTCAACCGCTACGAGGATATGGAACCCAAGAAAAAGGGTAAAAAGTAATGACAGGTACCCAGCAAAACATTATGATGCCCTTTACGCTTCGTACTATTCAAAGTGAGGCCAAGTACCAGGCAGATAAGAAAGCTGGCCGGACTATCCCGCTGCACAAGGAACCGATACTACAGCGGTTTACCCATTGGTTTTTAATCGACAATCGCTACCCTTACGATGCAGCCTTTACCACCCACCACATGCTATTGCCCTACAGCCGAATATCTCATCGCAATGAGCTAAGCCCGGCAGAACTACAAGAATTAAAGGAAATAATAACGTACTTCGTGGAACCGAACTATGACCTGATTATGGACAACACGACCAAACGGCGCAGTGTGACCGACCACTACCACCTGCACCTGTGTGCCTATCGGGACTTTCGGGACGGAAATTAAGGAGGGTGTAATGAAACACTGGGGTGGAGTTTGGCAAAGAATGGCGCATGGTGAGGCCGTCCTGTGGCTGCTGTACAGCATCACGGTTATCGGGATCGTGCTGCTGCTGTTGGCCGCTGTCGGCCATCCGCTTGCCACGACAGTCATAAACGTAATTGTGGGAGGTTGGAAGTGAACTTTGAACACGAACCAGTGCCGTCTATTGATGGACGAGACATTCAACCACTGCCAGAACCGCAGGAATTGTTAGCGGAGCATCAGGATAACATTGCCTTAATAGACGCGCTGTTAGACCGCAACCAGGCCATTACCAACTATCTAAAACTACAACGGGTGTACCCAGGGAGGTTTGGTGATGAAAAAGATTAGCCGAGCCATAAAAAAGTGGTGGAAAGAATGGGATAACGCTTTCCACTGTGAACGAATGGCCAAAGGCTATTCGTGTAAGAATCGGAAGTGTTTAGGAAGGCTCCCGCACTAGGATTAACAAGTAAAAGGAGTACATAATATGAGTAACATACGACACGGAGAAATATTTTTACTAAAAGTAAACAAACTGCCGCGAGGCAAAAAAGAGTTACATAAAAGCTACATCGTTGGCCATAGTGAATCCGGCCACCATCATGTGCTGGAAAGCACAGAGGACTTTAAGGTGCTAAAAACAGTCGATGATAGCGTCTGGATAGAGATACTCAAGCCTGCCAAACTTGTCCATAAGAAGCAGGTGGATAAGCAC
>JAYRNA010000048.1:0-6963 GCA_041912375.1 Saccharimonadales bacterium (SeqCode)
AGGGCTGCGGTGACGGCGCTGGCGACACCGGCGCAAGCCGCTCCCGTGCTGGGCGCGTCGATCAGCACGGGGGAGTGCGCGCCTGGTGTGGTACCGATGAGCAGCGCGCTGCCATCCCAGAGCGAGCCGGTGCTGCCCAAGCGTGCAGCGCACTACCTGTGGGCGGTGCTGATCGCCCGCATCTACGAGGTGTTCCCCCTCTTGTGTCCGCTGTGTGGCGGGCATATGCGCATCATCGCGTTCATTACGCACAGCGCTGACATCCGGCACATCCTGGACCACATCGGGGCAGATTCAGAGCCACCCCGCATCTCCCCGGCGCGCGGGCCACCGCTGTGGGATGACTGTAGTGATGCGCAGATGGATGACGGGGCGCAAACCGAGCCAGCAGACTGGGACCTAGCGGCGCAACCGGCACCGGACTTTGAGGTCGATCAGCGCATCAGTTGGTGAATGAACAAAGCGGCGATTTTGACTTGCCGCGAACTGGCTCTGCGCCCGGTACACGCCGAGCGCCGCAAATCACTCTCCTGAACGCCAAACCCTGGTGGTGAACCTGACACCTGGGCGGGAAAATCGAGTGTCTCAGCCGGCTTGATGGCGCTTCCGCGGTGCGATACTTGGCCTCATGCGGTTAAAACGCCTATCCGTGAATGTTATTCTTTTGATGGTTAGTCAAAAGTACAATTCTTCCCAAAGAATCTACCACCATTTCATGGCAGTCTTTCACCGGGTAACGCGACGGTTCATCAGGAATACCCCAATCTGAATGTACTCGATAACGAAAACCGTTGTGCCCCACAACCGGGGCAGATTTCAACGTTCTCTTTTTATCACTGCGAAAACGACTTTCAACACGAGAAGACAAAGACGCTAACGATTCCACAGCATCATAGGCTGCCAGAAGCATGGTTCTTTTCACAACATCACCTAAATTACAATCAATTAAAAAACTAAACCCGGCAAGGAGTTATGCCGGGCTTATGAGCAGTTTAAATAGAGACAGCACAAATAGCGGCTGCAGTGAAACCTGTTTGCGGTTATCGGTGACAATGCACCGAGATACCACGAGACTCAAATACTTCCGTACAACGATCCAGTTCCGCATCGCTCATAAACTTGGCGGTTTGCTCACCAATATCGAGACGTTTGGTGCCACCGAAACGAGGTAATTTATCCAACCAAATGGGATTATATGGAAGAATCTGCATTTTTTTGACGCCGTTTTCTTTCATCAGGTCGGCAATGCCGCTGAGATTTTCGTCGGTATCGGTAACTCCAGGAATCAACGGCACTCGAGGCAATACTTCAAGATCAGTGGTCAAGGCCAATGCCTGAACCTTTTTAAAGTTCTCAATGATGGGTTCGTTTTTAACACCGCAATAGGTCAAATGATCATCACTGTTGATGAGCTTGAGATCGAAATAAATGGTATTAGTGTGAGGCAATACCAGACTTTCAAAACGGCTAAAGTTGAACAACCCTGCGGTTTGAATCAGGGTATGAATATCTCTCTTCCTTTTCACCAACTGAAATAATTCGCCGACACTGTCCATTTGCATCAGGGCTTCACCACCGGAAACCGTGAGGCCACCACCGGACATCTCAAAGAAATCAGCATCTTCAAGCACTTCTTCAGCCAGCGCTTCAAGATCATTAGTGGGGCGACCTATCTGCTCCAGCGCACCGGACGGGCACACATCGACACATTTAAAGCATTGGGTGCACTTGTCACGCAAGATATGTCCCGGTACCGTCAGATCAATTGCCTGTTCCGGACAAGCACTCACACAGTCACCGCATTCGATGCACTTTTCAGCATTGAATGACAGCTCGTAACCGGTATTGATACTTTCCGGATTCTGGCACCAGGTACACGACAGTGGGCAGCCTTTAAAAAAGACTACGCTGCGAATACCCGGCCCGTCATCGAGCGTATTGCGCTTAACATCGAAATATAACGAAGCCTTGCGGGGCTCCGTTACATTAATCGAGTTAATGAGGCTCGCATCAGGCCGCATTTGAGCTCCTGGAGATGACTTCATCCTGCATCTTCGGAGACAGGTCATTAAAGTACGCGGAATAACCGGATACGCGGATCAACAAGTTCGGATGCAGCTCAGGGTTATCACGAGCTTCAATCAGAATCTTAGGATCCAGCATATTGGCCTGAACCTGCATACCTCCACGCTTGAAGAACACCTTGTACAAGCTGCCCAAGGCACTCTTGCCGTCATCACACTCATAGCTGGAAGCGTCTAACTTGATATTGAAGTTGATGCCGTTGGCAAAGTTCTTGTAGTTAATCTTGTTCATGGAATTCAATAGTGCGGTGGTACCACGCTTGTCTGCGCCATTTTCAGGAGCAAAGCCAGACGCAAAAGTTTCACCGGCACGACGACCGTTAGGCAGCGCGTTCACAAGACCACCGAAGTGCGTGTGTGACGTATTGGAATAAACACCGGCATTGTGGTTGCCGCCACGGGTATTTTTACCCAGTGCCTTAATGTTATCAGCGTAGTGCTCACCAACCCAGATCATCCACTTATCGGCTTCCGGAATATCGTTACCGAATTTATCAATGGCATTTAGTTTAGTGAACACCTTCTCATCGCTGATATTGTCTTTCAGCTGATCGACCAGCCCTTCCAGGGAAATCCAACCATCTTCAAATACTGCTTTTTCAATGCAGCGCAATGAATCCGCAGTGGCCGCCATACCACAGCCCTGAATACCAGAGAAATTATAGACAGCGCCACCTTTGGTAGAGCAAACACCTGTTTCCACACATCCCTCCAGCAGCGCACTGCTGAGCGGGGTGGGATGATGCTTGGCATGGAATTTTTCTACCGCTTCCAGGTCTCTGCGCAGTTTACCCAGCTGATGCTTCACTTGGGTATCGTAAGCCGCAACCACATCGTCCATGGTTTTCATTTCGGACACTGGAGGGGTTTTAGCACCAATTTGCTTTTTAGAACCAAACTGACGACCTTCATTAAGGAGCAATTCAATCGCCAACGGCATGTTGTACATAGCGGCATCAGTGGAAGCCAGAGTTTTGCCTGGCGCGGTAGGCTCTACACAGCCAATAGCCACGTAGTTGCGTGCGTCTTCCAGAGAATAACCGATATCGGTCATGGACTCGATAATGGTCTCATCGTTGTACATGGCAGGAGCAGAACCAGGGCCGAAGTTAATGCGAATCACCTCGTCGTAGAACGCTTTGGGGGTATTTTTATGAATACGCACATGAAAGTTAGGCTGACGCATACGCAGCTCATCGGCTAATTCCAGCAATACAAAGCTCAGCTCGTTGGTGGCGTCGTTGCCGTCTTTATCCTGACCGCCGATAGTCACAACTTCCCAACTGGTCAAACCGCCCAGAGTGCTGGTACCGACTTCACCGTGCATTGGAATGGTTTCACACAGTTTGACGCAGAACGCGCCGAGGATTTCTTTAGCTCTCTCACGAGAAATATTGCCAGCGGCCACATCTTTCTCATAGAACGGATTTAGGAACTGATCGATACGACCTGGGCATGTAGTTTCACCAAGGGTTTCCATAAAGATACAGATGTGTGCCAGCGTCATGGACTGAACCGCTTCGTAGAAGCTGGTGGCACCAAAGCGAGGTACACGGGCACAAATGGAAGCAATCTCCAACAGCTCTTGCTTTCTTACCGGATCGGTTTCAACAGAGGCCATTTTGCTGGCTTCAGCGGCGTAGCGATCACCGAATTCCGCCATACCCTTCATAGAAATTTTGACGGCCTTGTAGAAATCCAATTTTTCAGAATCATCGGTTTCGCTCTCAAGTGCTTCTACTTCTTCAATAATTCCTTGAGCACCAACGTTGATTATTTTCTCGTAGTTAGGAGCGATATGAGAGATACCACCAGCTTCATAGATTTGGTACTGTAAGGCTTCCGACTGTTCTTTGGCGAAACGCATTCCTTCTTTCATGCCGTCGAACGCCAGAGTCGATGTATTTTTGTTTAGCCAGAAGGGAATCTGTGAAAATAGCTTAAAGCGGTCTTTCAAACTGATTTCGAGGGGATTTACCTTTCGAGAAGGCATATTGAATACTTGGGACATGGGTTCCAAGCCACTCAACTCTGGATAGCAGAAGCCAGCGACGCGTTTGGAGGTGAAGTTGCCAACAATCAACTCATCATCGTAAATACGCACAGTCTTGTTATTGAGCACATAGCGCACAGCTTCGGCTATTTTCACGTTGGTCGTCTTATCGCTGTTGGCCTTGTTACGATGGTATTTGGTCCAAAGCATAGGACGCTCAATGCATGCACCATTGGTTTCGGCTTGCACTGCTTTTTTCAGGCGCTCAACACGGTTCGATACTTCCATAGAAGTCTCGACCGCCATTTCTCTATCAGCTAATTTCACAAGAGCATTCATCTTATTCTCCTAGTATTCACCCCAGTTACAGAACCGACAATCACACCGGATCCGTTCTCGACGCTATCACTTTCTACTTAGCTGACGACAAAATACATGCAAATCAGCTTATAGTTGATGTGCCTTTTTAAGGGAAATCCCGGATCAAGGCCTTTAACAGTCTTAGTAGTAACAATTCTAAGGCTATCGAACAGCTATTATTCACTTCTCAAAATAGCGCGGTACTGACTTGGAGATTGTCCTGTTTTTAACTTGAAAGCCTTACTAAAATTTGAAGCATCTCTGTAGCCATTAGCCACAGAAACTTGAGAAATACTCATTGCCGAATTTGCCAGCCCTTTCTTAGCCTGCCGCAGCCTTACGTCGTTTACAATTTGACGATAGGTAGTACCCGCCAAAGAGAGTCTACACCCAAGTGTCCTAGGAGTTGTGAATAAATACTCCGATATGGCCCTCACAGTAGGGATCTTCGGCAATTCATTTACAAGGATACTCTCCACAAACTCCACCAATCGTTCCGAACTCAGATTTCTTAATCGATAGCTCCTAGCCGTTTTACGAATATCACTTAGTTTTGGCGGCGTTTTGTCCATTAGTAACCAAGCGTCCTCTTGGCAATCTGCATGATTTTGACTCACAACCACTCCCCCCTTTAAACGCATCAAAAGATAGAACTCACAGCGAACTGCAGAAATCCTCACAAAACAAATGGTTAAAAGAAATGTGAATCGGCAGGCGGCGGTGAGGGGGCCGATGGTCAGGTAGATGGGGTAGTTCCAGGGCACCACGATGCCGACGCAGCCCAGGGGCTGGGGCCGTACCTCGGCCCGCCCGGGTTGGAACCACAGGCCCACCGGCCGGCGCCGGGGGCGCATCCAGGCCTTGAGGTGGCGCCGGGTGTGGCGCAGCCCCTCCAGACTGGGGAAGAGTTCCAGAAGCTGGGTTTCCTGCCGGGGACGCTGGCCGAAATCCTTGGCGACGGCCGCTACCAGGGCATCTTCGTTGTCCCGCAGGAGGGCTTCGAGGGCATCCAGGCGGCGGCGCCGGGTGGCGAGATCGGGGAAAGGTTCGCGCCGGCTGGCGGCATGAACCTGACTGAACAGGGGGAGGAGGGCGGCCGTTGTCTCCTCGGCCGGGTTCCCTTGGGGGGCGGTATGGGTCATACGATCGTTTTAATTTTTGAATAAAACGAGTATGCCATCGGCCGCGTTGCCGTCAAGGGCTATTTCGGCCCTGCATTCAAGGTGTTGCGCAGGGGCTGCGGCTCCTCGGCCCCAAGGCCGGGCCGATGAATCCCCCGGTCGCCGGGGGCATCAGCCGAGGGGATTGGGGCCGCCGGTGGGTTACGGTGCTCAGGCCGACGGCATTTCCTCGGGGGGGGGCTTGGGCAGCCATAGGCACTGGCCCTTGCTTTCCTTGTCGATGCCAGCCAGCACCTTCTCGTGGTGTGCCAACTCGTCGGGTTCGGCCACAGTATCAACGGGGCTGCTGGAGCTAAATAGATACCCCTTGCAGTTGTACAGTATTCATGTCAGCCACTTCCAAGCCCAAGCTCTACAACCCACGCCACCCCGAACGCACGCTGCTCTACCAAACGGTAGCCGAGCACTACGAGACCTGGCTAGAGTTGGCCAGCGCGGGTCAGTTCGACGGCCAGGGCGACCACCACACCCCCAAGCCCTTCGTGCGCAAAGCGTTTGCCAAGTATCTTGAGTGCGGCATCTTTGCCCATGGCTTTGCCCGCGCTCGCTGCGGCGACTGTGGGCACGACTACTTTGTAGCCTTCTCCTGCAAAGGCCGGGGAGTCTGCCCCTCGTGCACCACCCGGCGCATGGTGGAGACAGCAGCGCACCTGAACGATCACGTATTCCCCCGCCTGCCGGTGCGCCAGTGGGTGCTCTCCGTGCCCAAGAGGTTGCGGTACTTCATGCAACGCGACGGAGCGGTGCTGAGCATGGTGCTGCGCATCTTTCTGCGGGTGATCGCACAAACTCTGCAGACCCACAGCCCCGGTGCGGCCCATATGGACAAGGCAGGCCTGCACATCGGTGCCATCGCCTTCATTCACCGATTCGGCTCCAGCCTCAATGAACACGTCCACTTCCACGTTTGTGTGGTGGACGGGGTGTTTGAGGAAGTGGAGGGCGAGGGCGATGCTGATGCGACCCCTCGAATCTCATCGCCGGGTGTCATCTTTCACGCGGCCACCGGCATCGATGCGGCTACCGTGGCCCCAGTGCAGACCACACTGCAAAAACGCATCCTGCGCGCCTTCGTTGCTCGGGGCCTGCTGGAGAACTGTGACGCCAAAGACATGCTGGGCTACAAACACAGCGGCTTCTCGGTGGACGCCGGTGTCTGCATCGAAGCCCACGACCGCGCTGCGCTGGAGCGGCTGCTGCGCTATTGCGCGCGTCCACCGTTTTCCATGGAGCGCCTACGCAAAGAGGGAAGCAAACTGGTGTACCGCTGTGCCAAACAGCGCAGCGAGCCCACCAGTGACAAGCGTGGTGCCAAGGCAGATGAGCTGCACCTCACACCGCTGGA
>JAYRNA010000049.1:0-1138 GCA_041912375.1 Saccharimonadales bacterium (SeqCode)
AAGTATTTCATTGAGGGTAAAGGATTGGATGAGAGCGGTAGCCTTATAGCAATTACCCAAAATGACATTAAGCTTCTCGATGGTGAGACAACAATCAAGTGCTTTGAGACTTTGACGGGAAGAATAGTTGACCCAAAATCCGAGGGGCAATTGATGACGCAATCTACAACAACCAACAAGCCCCCAGAGAACTAATAAGATACCAGTACAGACAATTATTCGGGTTAACTGCATCTGAAATGGAAGATGAGCCAATCGACCAGTTGTTTACCAATTTATATATCTATGCTCAAATTCAGAAGAAAGAAGAATTAGAGATAAAGCATGGCTCAAGCAAACGTTAAAGCAGTAATAACAGCCGAGGATAAGGCAAGTAGTGTACTAAGGGGCTTTTCTGACCATGCACAGGGTATTGGCAGAAGTATTGCAAATACGTTAAAGGTTGCTGCTGTTGCCACCGCTGCTGCGGGGGCTGCGGCCGTTGCTTTCGGTGTAAGTGCCGTTAAATCTTTTTCTGAGAGCCAAGATGTAATTGAACAAACCAATGCTGTCTTAAAAAGTACCGGCCAAGTAGCCGGTATGAGTGCCGAGCAGATATCCAACTTGGCGAGCAGTCTACAGAAAACAACGAGATATAGCGATGAAACAATCCAGTCTGGCGAAAATCTCTTGCTGACATTTACAAAAATAGGTAAGGATATATTCCCTGAAGCTACTGAAGTTATGCTTGATATGAGTACAGCACTTGGTCAAGATGTAAAAAGCTCGGCAATTCAATTAGGTAAAGCTCTGCAAGACCCTGTTCTTGGTATAACGGCATTAAGAAGGGTTGGTGTCAACTTTAATGATGCCCAAAAGGATGTAATTGAAAACTTAGTTAAAACGGGGCGGTCAGCAGAGGCGCAAAAATTAATACTGCAAGAACTTCAGATAGAGTTTGGAGGATCGGCAAAAGCCGCAGGAAAAACATTTGCTGGCTCACTGGATAGGCTAAAAAACTCTTTTGATGATGTGAAGGAGTCGGTAGGTAAGACAATCGTTGATGGTCTTGGTAAATTCACAGACAAGATAGTGGACATATTGCCTACGATAGAATCCGCTTTCAAAAATATTTACGACGCCGGAAGATTATTAGTAA
>JAYRNA010000050.1:0-4165 GCA_041912375.1 Saccharimonadales bacterium (SeqCode)
TCTTAACGCCAGATAAGGTGAGGTGGCAATAACCGGATTAGCACTCGTTACATCACTACCGCCAGTTGATGATGCGGAATAAGTACCATCGCCGTTATCGATAGCTGTTATCGGCGCATACTGGTCAGTTCCAGGTATATAGCCATGTAACACTACCGCTTTCGCATGAACGTTCTTTGACCTATGTTCCTCAAGGTCAATGCTTGGTTGTATGTTACCGGTATGATTATTTGCCATCGGTTGTACTTAGATATTTATAGACTGCCTGTTTTACGGTTGCCTCATCTACTTCATATCCAAGCATCTTAAGGAATTGCATAATTCCTATGCTGTATTTCCTATTATGCTCTGTCCATTCAACTTTTACAATCATGGTTCCCCCTATTTGCGCAATAGGCTGTCACGTTGCTTTTCGCTATCCTTAATTTGCGCACTTATTTTGACGTAACTATGTAGCCGTGTCAGTCGTGATTCGCCAATAGCTGGTGATCCTAGCCGGTTCTCTAGTTGTCGTAGTTTGTACATCAAGTCACCAACACTGTCAGCCTCGTCGCTAAAGTGTTTCCATATAACCTCGAACTTAGCGCGTTGCGCATCGGTAACATCCTCGACGTTAAAATAGTCTTTGAGTGCCGGATACGGTACATCTACCTTGACTGATACCGCGTCCTTAGGTGCAACAGTAGACATATCCTTAACTTCGGTTACTTGTATGTCAGAGTTTAGGTCGTCGCTCACATCTTTACCCATCGCCATTTCTTGATCCTGAACGGGCATGGCATTTCACCGTTCAAGTGACCATTAGGTTGACCGCAATGTACACAGGCTTTCACCGGGTGTACCTACAGTTAATAAGTTCACTATAAGTCGCCATATCAACTATTGTATACCCTTTGAGCGCTTTTGATAGGCTGGTGGCCTTGCGTACGTTACCGTACTTGTTAGTAGCTTCGTAGTCCTCGTCAGCCAGCGTGTATAGGCGTATGTGGCACTTATTCTTTTCGTCGTCCTTGCCATAGGTCGGTGCTTCGAAGTCCGGCGTGCTGATTAGTACAGTACCGCCGGGTGCAAGTACTTTGTCTATTAGCTTGATTACGCGGTCAGGGTCTTTGACATGTTCTAGTACCTCGCAACATGTAACTAGGTCGAACTTGTCGTTACACTTTTCCATAAATGACTCAATGTCTTGTTGGTGGAACTCGGCCGGTGTGTTGGTTAGGACTGAGCGTTCCAAGGCTAGGTCAATACCGTCTTGTGTTAAGTCAACGCCTACACCTTTTGTGCCTTTTGGTAGGTTGTTCAGCATAGATAGTATCAGCGACCCGTCTAAGCAGCCCAGATCCAGTACGCTTTTAGGTTTTAGTTCCTTGGCAACATCAACTACCCAGGCGAACCTTGGAATGTAGCGGTGTACGGTCGTGCAGTACTTGGTTGGTATTGGCTCAAAGTGATGATGCGAATAGAACTCGGTGTAATTCTCTAGCTCGAACTCATTCTCAGTTGGTCTTTTCAACGTTGGCATGCTTTTGTTCCTCTAACTGCTTTTTATAAGTAGTAACAGGTAGTTCGTAGACAGCTACGCCGGGCATAATTTGCCAGTAGCGCTTACGGAATATCCCAGTTATAACGATAGTTGCGTCGGCCTTGATAGTTTTCATTTATCCCCCTTGATTACATTATCCCACTGTTTTGCAACTGTTGACCAGTCAGCATCCGGTAGCGGTTCGCCGGTCTTATTCTCTTTGAGCGCGTCAACTACAGCATCGACGAACTTCTTTTGCTGGTACTCGTCACTATAGATGACGCGAGTATCTAGCTTAACGCCGGACTGTACGGTTTCCTGTAAGGCTGCCACGTTGGTCGTAACTGGATAGCACCTAGCTTGCTGTGCTTTGAGCGCGGTTATACAGTGTATCTCAGTAAACTCGGTCGGATAAGCCCATACTTGGGTTTTATCCATCAGCTTAGCCAGGTCTACGTGTGACAGCCGGTCGTGGTGCGTGACGCCCTGATCCTTAAGATCCTCTAGTAACTTGCTGACACGGTGATAAAAGTCGTTCTCGCCCTCTAGCTCAAGCCAAGATTGCCAGCCGTAAGCTACATCAAGCGTGGCGTCAGGTACTTGCTCGCGTACCCTAGGCCACAACTTGAGCAATGTTTCCAAACCACGGTAGTAGGCGCTGGTGTACATCACGCTATGCGGTGTCTTTTTGCCGGGGTTGAACTGGTCGGTCTTTATACCATTGCCAATAATCCGGAACTTATCGTCAGGTAGGTAGTCGTATAGGTGACGGTGGAATTGTGACTTAACCATGTAGGTGACGTTAGGTAAGTCAGTCACGTAATCCTCGGATAGTACGTCGTGTACATCTACTAAAAGTTTGTTAGCTTTGACGTTTTGTCGGATTAGCTCTTTAGCTACGTCAGGTGAACGCCAGACTATTAGCGTATCGAATGTATCACGTGGGTCGAACTTGCGCCAAGGTTCATAGCGAACGGCCTTGCCCTGAACCACCCGGCCATTTTCTGTTTTGGCTTTGCCGTCAACGTATTCAACAGGGTCGATATATGGTTCGTCGCATTCGTTGTACACTGTAACCTCATAGCCTAGCTTAGCCATTTCACGTGAAAGGTAGACCACTGACTCCTCAGATCCACCCATGCCCTTGTCTAGCGTGTTAGCACCCCAAGGTTCGTAGCCCTTGCCACAAAAGTAAACGATGGACTTCTTAGGCCAGACTTTAGGCTCGACCTGTCGGTAACGCATTTCGCGCAAGCGGTTGTCGTACTTAAGTGACTCAGGTAGTACCGGCCATAGCTTATCCTCTGGAATGAACTCAGTCAGGTTAGGTAATAGCTTGATAAACGTTTCAAGGTTCGCAGCCTTTTTGAAGTCAGCCATTAGTTCCTTGGATAGATAATCAGGTGCAGCTTGCAGATGCTTATAGGCTTGTCGGTAGTGTCGTAGCTCGAAGTGACAGACAGCGCTGTATAGCTTGGCGTATTCGTACATTTCAGGATTGCGTACACTCATGGTTTCCGGCTCAGGCTTAGAGAATGCTACTTGTAGCCATTCTAAACACTCATTCCAGTTGTCTTTACCGTACTCGAACCGTGCCAGCGTAAAGTAGGCGTCCGGGTAGCTCGGTAGAATGCCAGCAGCCTTAAGAGCCGTTTGGATAGCCTCGACGTATTTATCCATCATGTAGTAGCACTCGGCGATCTTAAGGAATGCTCGGTATATTTCCTCGTTCCAGCCACCAACTTCGGTGTACTTGTATAACATATCAATCGCTTTTTGATACTCACCAATCCCAAAGTAGCTGATGCCTAAGTAGTAGATGTTACGTGGGTCAGGGTTGTCGCTACCTAGTACAGCTTTGACCAGGATGTTGTGATTGCGCACCATTGATCCTTTGATATTCCCGGCGTGGTGTATAACCTCAGGTTCGGTCAGCTTCTTACCTCGGAACTCACCATCACATAGTAGTGACTCATGGACAGCACCGCGCCAAGTAAAGCCCTTGCCGGTACGTATTAGTCGTTCTCGGTCGTGAATGGTTGTAGTGTTGCCTAGCTCGTCACGTGCATAGTTGTAAGGTAGATAGATGGCGTCGTAATTGCCATCCTCGGCTAGTTTTACTAGGTCAGGAATGGTCGAAAAGTCGAACTCGTCATCAGCATCAAGCCAAAAGAAAAAGTCAGTGTCGCACAATTTCAGGTTGTCGTTTCGGGCATCGCCAAAGTTGTTGTTCCATGGCCGGTGTTCAATCCGTACATTCTTTGTGGCCTTGCATTTTTCAGCTATCTTGCCGGCGGCCTTTTTATCCGATACTGTGATGTTTATTGCATCAAAGTAGTGCCGGGCATCGCGTAATAGGTTTGTTACCGCACCCACCTCATCCTTAACTATCATCTGTAAACTAACTGTTGCCATATCCATTTACCTCATTTATCTTGCTTAAATAACATTCTTTGTACAGCTTTTAATGACCAAAAATAGCTCTTGAATTGCCCCTCATCATCATGGAACTCAGCCTCAAGCGTTGGTATCTGTTCCTCGTCTACGAACACGTAGATCTGGCGCTTGCGGTCGTTAGGGTCTGGCCTAGTCGTTAATAAAATAATGCCACGTAGATGCAAGTAAGCAGCTAGTGGCGTATCA
>JAYRNA010000051.1:0-1718 GCA_041912375.1 Saccharimonadales bacterium (SeqCode)
AGCGATCCATTGATTGTCGTTCCCTGCAATGCTTTTTCGGGCAGGGTGGTCAGGCTGCTAAGGTCAATCGATCCATTGATTGTCGTTACCTGCAATGCTTTTTCGGGCAGGGTGGTCAGGCTTCTAAGGTCAAGCGATCCATTGATTGTCGTTCCCTGCAATGCTTTTTCGGGCAAGGTGGTCAGGCTTCTAAGGTCAAGCCATCCATTGATTGTCGTTCCCTGCAATGCTTTTTCGTGCAAGGTGGTCAGGCTTCTAAGGTCAAGCCATCCATTGATTGTCGTTCCCTGCAATGCTTTTTCGGGCAGGGTGGTCAGGCTGCTAAGGTCAAGCGATCCATTGATTGTCGTTCCCTGCAATGCTTTTTCGGGCAGGGTGGTCAGGCTATAAAGGTAAAGCGATCCATTGATTATTATCCTTCCATTGTCAGTGGTATGGTCTATGTTGTGAGTTTCAAAAAACTCTTTCTGTTGTTTGTTCATACTATTTAACTTTAAATCGTGATAAAATATACTCCCTGATTGTTGCCTGTGGTGGGTCGTATACGTCTCCCTTCTCGTTAATTGAAAATACATTGCTGTCCCCAATAAACTGATCTAAATTTGGGCGGAACAAATCGGTATTAAATCCACCAGGCTCTTCCCTGAACTGCTTTAAATATCTGTTCCAGTAGTCTTGCGGAAAGGCATCGGTAAAGTCATGCAACTTACATCCAGCGTTTTCTTTCACCTTCCAATTCCACGATGGTGATAGTACCCCTGTTTTAGCAATCCGTGTGCTTATGTCAAAATCTTCGAAGTACTTATTTGCGATATACTGTTCAGCACAAATCTGATACTTGTCGTTAGATCTTCGGTCTGTATTGCTTCGTGCTTTAATGTTTAAGTTCCAGACATCCCGTGTCTGTCTCTTTTCCTTTTTAGTGCCTTCTTTGGTCTTCATCGGAACTTCGACATATTCTGTTGAATTGATCTCGCAAATAATGTCCAAAGGCGTACAAATGTTATTCTCAAAATCAGCAACGCAATACTCGACACCTAATACTTTCATTTCTGACTCGGTGTAAAAGTTATTAAGACTCCTGATAGCGGCGCATAGATTTCTGTGCCACTCTTTGAAATAATAAGCACTTATGCCTATTGTTGTCATATAATTCATCAACTCCTTTTCCATTCCTTGTGTATAGAATGGCTCTCCTTTGCTTCTGGCAGAGAATATGTTAGCTGCCACTATATGAACCAAGGTTCCAAATTCAGATGCGATATAAGCAAATTCATCGGGATCATTGCCATCCTGAACCATGCCTATTTTCCATTTCTCCAAAAACTTATCTTCATCCCTTGAATTGACAATTTTCTTACTCAATGCCGTTAATCCGGTCATTAAGTGCGGATCTTCGCCATTCATGGTAAAATACCTTCTGCCTGAAAAGTAAGGCATTCGGTAAAACTTATGCTTTTTTTCAATTCCAGTGAATAGCTCATTATTAACATCAAATACGTTGGTAATGCTTTCAAGCCATTGGCTCTTAGCATCTGCAAATGTTTTTTCAAAGAATGTATTCATTTTTTATACAATAAAATTTACAAGTTGTTTAACTTTGTCAAGCCCGTAAGCATTTGTTTTTTCAAGCATTGGAAGAAGTTCTTTTGCCGCGATGGGTTTTTCTTCCACCGTTTCGCCGTCAACTACATTAAATGGTATGCCGTTGTTTCTCA
>JAYRNA010000052.1:0-1179 GCA_041912375.1 Saccharimonadales bacterium (SeqCode)
ACCCCGGATGGTGAAACAGGTAAACACAACGGACTTTTGGATTTAATATAATGGTTTATGAAAATTGCAAAATATATGGCCCATACTCTGGGCAAGATAAAAGATTAAGAATTATTGTCAAATTCCCAGACGGAATAAAAAGAACAGTTTCTTATCCTAAGTATCTTATGGAAATTCATCTAAAGAGATATCTTGATGCAGATGAAACAGTAGATCATATTGATTGTGATTATTTAAATAATAAACTCTCTAACTTAAGAGTATTGCTTAGGAATGAGCATTCGTATATGGATGCAAAAAGACGAATTGCAAAAACTTTTAAGTGTCTAACATGCAACAATGAGTTTTTATTAGATGGTAATAGACTTCACAATGCAATACAGGACAGGCTAAAGGGTAAGACCGGGCCATTTTGTAGTAGGATTTGTGCTGGCAAATACGGCAAACTTGTTCAATTAACCGGACATAAAATACCCGTAGATAAAATTATACCATCCTATACAACGATTAAATCACAACAAGAGCCTTAATGGGGAAACCTATTAAGTGGACATCGCTAAAACGGAGAATTCTTCCAGGTAATGCTGATGAGAACGCCGTGCTAGGATTGTTTAATACAATTCGAGTGTAGAGACTTTACACGATGCGCCTAAATCATTAATTTGATATGGCGAAGACAAAGTCCAGACCACAAACCGTGTTAGAGGGTAGCGAAAGCTATAGTGGTACGAAAATTCGTCGGCCATAGGCCGTGCCGGTTCGAGTCCGGCTCCGGGGACCAATGAGCGGAGATACCAGAGTGGTCTAATGGCTAAAGCAAAGGCAATATTCGTTGCTGAGCAATCTTTAGATTCGGTGGTTCGAATCCATCTCTTCGCTCCAATTATTTATGTGTTGGCTATAGCTTAATTGGTAAAGTCCGGGATTGTGATTCCCGTGGATGTCGGTTCGAGGCCGACTAGTCACCCCAGTATATAAAATTTATATGGTAAAGAAATTAATGATTTATTTTGAATCACATATAACTATCGAACCTGTGTTTGATGAAAGACTTGTAGAAGCTTCCGAAATAGCTGAAAAATACAAGTTTAAAATTGCAGATCTTCTTATGAAGAAGCGCAAAGAAGATGATCCTGCAAGATCCCAGTATGATACTTTCATAACTGGTAGAAGTATTTA
>JAYRNA010000053.1:0-53867 GCA_041912375.1 Saccharimonadales bacterium (SeqCode)
CCAAGCATTGCATTTCTATATGTCCCATTATCATCTTCACTGTACCCTTCTCTGTTCAGGTATTGAGGGTGATCATTGTTTGGTATTTGTGACTTTGCATAATTGATATTTTCATTTAAAGAACGAGGCACAAGACCTGCCAAATCTGAGTGATTTAGCGGAGAAGACATATCGCTTCCGTCATGCTTGTGGTTCTGAAGTTCTCTTAATGCTACTATCAGCCATTCTTTTATCGACATGTTTGCTATAGAAATAATGATTGTGTCATTATCAAGGTCTATTTCTGCATCTGTGTCTAATTCAAATCTTGTGTTGCTAATTATATATATATTATCAACTTGTAGTTTGTCATATTTACCACTTATGGTGTTTAGTTTATATGCTGATATATAAGCTTTTGGGCATGGTGTTACGCCACTGCCATCAACAAATGGCAATATGTAGTCTGCAAAACTTATATCATATTGATCTTGATATGTGTTTGTTGTTTTGACAGCATTTGCTGTAACTATATCAACCGCAACTCTACCAGAACTTAGTGATAAGTTTGGCTTTACGAAGCCCTCAGATTTTGGATTTGGTATTACGTTTGGAAGATATCCGTCCTTATTTAAAAATGGACTAGTAGGATATGTTCCAGTGTATTGTATTGTGAAAGAGTACGGCGGCTTTTTGAAAAATATAAGCCTTCCATCAATAAAGCATTCCGTGTCTGACATGTTGTATGGATCTGTAGATACCGTATACATCCCAGAAGAAATATTTAGATTGTCAAACCCTTCTATTGTTACTGAGCTTTCTGTATCAATTATTAGCCCAAGAGCTGTTTCTTTCGCGCCTGACAATGTATGCGTTTCAACAACATTGTTTAGATCAACCCCATATGGCAAAGCAGGATCTTCTAGCTCTGAACCAACAGAAGATGCAAGGCTATTGATGAGTTTTCTTTCATCGTATTGAAAGTCACCGGTGCCGTATATATTTCCTACTGCATTACCAATGGAATCGAGTTCATTTTCTACCGAATACATAACAGTTGTCATGCTTCCGTCTGTAACGAAGCCATCAATTGAATTGATTGATGGTAAGTTTATGTCTGTTCGTAATTGACTCATTGATATTAAATCCCGAGTATAAGAGCCTTATAATAAGGAAGGCTTGCTTTTATAAAGTCTTGTGTAATTGATAGTGTTATATCTATTGAATTGTCAAAATATCTTTCTGTATAAATTTCCGATGAATCCACAAAAGATATTTGTATTTTATTTTTCGATAGAATGTATAACGACTCTAGTGTTGTGTAGTGTTCAAAAATATCACCAGCAGTGTTTATGTGTGCTCTTTTTGTATAAGTATCCACATAAGAAATTATTGGACTGACAAAGCTATCGAATTGAATCTTATAGGATTTATTTAGATCTATGCTGCTGCGATTAAATACTAATACGTCTGGCTCTTCAACAGTAAAGTTTGTAAACGGAGTTGTTACCAATCCATCTATTTCGGTTACTGCTATTGTATTCAAATTTGCCCACGCAGGCAATTTAAATTGATATCCGTTAGTATCAAAGTTATGAATGAACGCATATGATATTTGTCCATTTAACTCAGCTGGATGTGCAGCATTGGTTGTGTGTAGAATGGTTTGATATGTATCTACACCAGCACTTGTTACCATATCTAGATAGCCCGCATCTACTGCATTAACACCTGTTGCCATCACATTTAATACTTTGCCATTTGGCGTATTGAATAGTCCAAATATGGCCACATTAATATCGTCTACAACATCTGGTAATTCAAGATTAGATGTTACTGAATTTACATTATCAAAGATATTGTACGATGGTGATATTGTATATCTTCCCGCAACATAGCTGTATTTTGCTCTAACCCCATTAATAATAACATTCTTATTTGATTCCAAAATGTCATGTGGAACCTTACATACTAATGTTATATCTTGAGATGCTTGAGTGGAAAGATCCAGTGAAGTGCTGCTTATGTCATATTCCATGTATGACTTATTTGGATTAGATGCAATATTTACAAACTGATTTGCTGTATTGGATATGAATAGGTTGTTAGAGTTATAGGATATGCCAGGAGTTACGAAGTAGAATATTTTCACTGATGTTATATTTGCTTTATCGAATATAACCTCTCCTGTCTGTCTAATTATCTTATATTCATATGGCGCAAGATCAATGTATGTTTGTGTTTGAGAATCAAATCCAAATGCCTTGTAGGCTATATGCACAGGAAAGAACTGTGTTGTAACAACAAATTGTGTATCGTTAAAATAGAACGGTGTTTCAATTTCGTAAATATCCATATCCGATGTCAAACTCTGTAGATATGTATTAATTGTAGAATGAGTACATAGCTGAGTTTTGCATCCGTTAATATTTGCAATAGAGATCAACTGCTCGTCTACGTATGAAATCTTGTCATTGGTAACACTATATTCCTTGTATACAAATGAAGAGTCTTGTCTCTCATATACATATGCTGTTGCTGCATCTGTGTTTAGATATGTCAAGGCATAAAATTCTGTGCCGTCAATATCTACATACGAATCCATAATATCTATTGGGCCATTTGACTCTAGGGTTATCTTTCTGCCATCTTCAATGACTGCTGTTTGCGATAACTTGCCATCACTAAGGCATAGATTCCATACTGGATTATCAGTGCTATCAATAGGTTCCGCACTGACTTCCGGAGTATCAAGATCGTAGTATTTATTTTTTCCGTCAGGTAATTTCTTTGTGAGTTTTACGGAAACATTGTATGTCTTAGATATCATTATTTGATGCCTTTGATATTGTGTATAAACTTATTATGGATTCTGTAGAAGACAGATTGCTAAAATTAACTGCTTTGCTTGATAGGACATTTAGGAAGTACTTTGAATAATTTTCTATGTACATTACTTTTGTTGTGTCATTAGTTGGTGCGTACAATTTAAAATTTTTTATGTTCCAATCGTAACTAGATGTATCATCATAGACATCTATTATTTCAAATGAAATTGATTCATTAATATTATATATGGCTTCTGGATATGAAATGCCATATTCTAAAATATCTTTTGGACTTACCGTTACCCTTTCGGTTCTTATAATTTCCGAATTAAAATCTGCCAAAAGACAAGAGGGGTACATGAAGTAATTTGGATTTGATAATTTGGCTAATATTCCATTATCGTTAAGTATCTGTATTAATTGAAATATTTTTAAATTTGTTAAATCTATTTCGGTATTTCCTATCTTTAGATGTATGCCGTTTATTTCAAGTTTGGCATTTGACTCAATAAAAACAACCGGGGCCTTATCAAAGGTCCCGTTGATGTCTTTTATTGTTAGCTTATTTTTATTTGGTGCTTTTTGATATATTTCCAATATCTCAAAATTACTCATCTATAATCTCTTTTATATCTACTTTTTCTATATCTACTTTCTGCCAAAGCACTATTCCTTTGTCATTTGTTGTGTAGCAGCTACGCACAGGCTTAAGTTTAAACACCTTGGATGTTGATGTTGAGGTGTTGATGATTTGTTCGCTTTCATCAACTAACTTTGAATGGTATTCATAGTCATTATTTTGCACAGCTCTTTGTGAGGCTGTTGTAAGAGAATGGCAGTAGATATTTCCGCCATAGATTGATAGATCGTATACGTCGTCTGCTATTTTGTATGAGGTAATTATATTATCAATTACGCCACATTGAAATACCTCTTTAACATTTTCTATGAAAACTGACAAGATGTATGGCTTATTATTTAGCTTTTGTTTAGCTATTTGAATTTTAGCTCTTGATCCAGTTACAGAGATTGTAAACTTATCTGTAGCTGCATTGCCATTACCGTCATACCAAAATACATTTCCATTGTTCTCTAGTTTGATTTTAAAGTGACTAGAAAGCTCTGCTATTTTTGATACATCAACTATGAATATAATATTTTCTCCATCCATAACATCGTCGTACTGGGTTGAGCATATAGCATTATTGTTAAATGTTGATGTCAGTCCAATATTTTGTGATATATCAAAATACAATTTGGCTGCGTATAGTTTTTCTGCTGACACAAAGATAAGGTCTAGATTTTCTGTTACCACAAACTTATCTATCTCCCTATCTGTTCTGAACTTATAGACATCTGAATTGTCTAGTTTCTTTGCGGATATTACACTTGGATCTGTGTAGTCCACAGTAAAGAATGGCTCAAAATAATTGCCGCTTCTATCTGTTATACGCTTAAAATCTATGTAGTCACTTCTATAAGAATCGCTTTTTGATAATGTAGATATGTCAAATGAAACTTTGCTATATACCCCTATTACTATCTTATATTTATTTGTTGTTTTGTGGCTAATCCGTGGCATTAATGTTTTCTTGTCTTTTACCAATTTGCCATTTCCATCTAGCCCAACTATAATCACTTCTGATTCAATATTGTCAGTCAATGTAAGGTATAAATATGATTCTTTTGGTATTGCGAATCTTTCAAAATCTGTGTCTGTTACATATTCATATGTAAAATCTACTATTGAGCCTTCTTGCAAGAAACAGTTTGTTATTGGGTATGAGTCAAAAGAAGCATATTCGTCTGGACCAAGATTCTCAAATACTCCCATATTTGTTTTTATTTGCTTTGGTAATTTTGCAAGGTTGTATATGTATTGATACGGCGGATAGTCTACTGTTTCTTTTGCGCCATTTAAATTGGTCGCGCTGAATATGATTGGTTTTGATGCAATGCTGGTTAGTGAGCCATATGAATACCCGGTTAATTTTGCATAATTTGAAAGATGACTGTGTTTTGCAAATGACCAGGAGGGCATGTATGAGAGCCATCTATATAGCTCTAGGTTGCTTTGTGGTCTAAGTACCTGGTTGTATGGTGTTGTTGGTGTAACGGCTTCTGGTGCGTATTGGGCTGTATATTGTATCGACGCTGAGTGTGATTGTGCTCCTTGTATTACATTTACTATCACAACCCTATTAAATGGACCATATGTAATCTCTGTGGTTAATGTTGTTTGATCAATGCCCATTCCCAGCAATGTTCCATTATTGTCTAGCCATATATACATCAGCCCACTTACGGCGGGCTGAATAATTGCTTCCAAACTTATATTTGCACCAATGTTATGTGGAGCAGCAGATGTTATATTGACCTGCAAAGATGCTGTACTCATATTAAACTTCCTCAATATACATAAGGCGATTGGTAATTTACGTCATCTGACGATATTGTTATATATGACAATCTATCTAGTTCTATAGAGTTGGTATAATCAACTATGGTTTCATTGATCAAGTTATCAAACACTGACACTTCTGTTATAACAACATCCTTTAGAGATTTGTACTGAGAAGCCAGACTCTTTGTCATTGCCTCTACGTCAAATATCTGTGTATCTGCGTATTGATAGTTCAGTTTTACAAACTCTGTTATTGCTTCGCTTATGATTGCGGCAGGAACTGCAGAATTGTTTTTGTTGAATCTAATCTTTAGATTGTATTGCTCTGGAATCTCTACGTCTATATTTATTCCCGCTGGAACAACATTATTTAAACTGCCCTTGATGAAGGCTGATATGTTTGCAAATCTGTTCTCACTACCCAAGAAGATCATATCGCTTGTAACAATACGTATAACGATATTGCCGACACCCTTCTCTGTGCTTGATACTGTGTATCCATTGATACCCTTAATAAGAGAGATAGCTGTTGATATGGCCTCTTCTGATGATACATTCTCAAGTGCTTTTTTCTTTTGAATTGCTATTCTGAAATCTTCATCGCCAATTGCCTGGAAAGGAGTGTTGATGTCTGCAACCACACTTAGTACAACATACTCTAGATATGGATTGTTGTTTCCATTCATTTCAAAATTGGTATTGGCACTTATGCGAATAGCAGACGCTGTATCAATAGGTTCAATTCTTATTGATACTTCTACGTCGATAAACTTTGACTCTACAATAACTGGCTTTAAGAAAGTAACTATGTATGATCCATCTACTTCTACAAATTCGCCTGCATTTATGATCTGCTTACCAACCATAATGTCATCAAAGCCATCTGTAGAATTGATTGGCTTGATATATGCGGCGTTATCTTTGTCGACTATAAGGTAAGGGGAATAGTTTCTGTACACTCCAAACTCTGCACCATTCATATCCAAGTACACACCATTTGCTGTTGATGTGCTCACTCTTGATATGGCTTCTGTTGTTAGAGATGCTATAGAATCTATTTCCTCTGCTAGCGAATCAGATAGCAACCTGGTCTTTGAAGATAGGGAATTATTATCAATGCCAAGATTTGAGTTTATGTTTTCTATAATTCTTAGTGAAAGAATATTTTTGTTAATACTATCAATTGACATTGATTACTCCGTTTATTGTATTAAATATTGAGTTGATTGTTATTGTTGTAAATGAATATCCCAAAACACTTGTTGATATTTCAGTTTTTATAAACAATTGATGTGGACTAATATTGACTACTACGCATTTAACTTCGTCTCTTTTTAAGAAATTATCGAATACAAGCGATCTTACGACCGATTCCTGTATGAACAATTCAAGAGATTCTGTTATGGGCTTTCCAAGATTTGCTGATAAGTTTGCACCGTATGATCTATATAATTTATAGTCATCAAAAGATGAACGAATTCTATCTACGCAATTCTGTCTTAAGATTTCCGCCCTATTGTTTGTTGTAGCAATATCACCATTGGTTATTTTGATATCTCCAAAATCATCAAATACTAAATCGTGTGTCGGTATCATAATGTTGAAATCAATAATGCGCCAAGAGCAGCAGTAGCAATGGCATGTTTTGCTGGTATATCAAATATGAATGTTGATATTGGTGTAACTAATGTTGATGGTATGCATGCAACTGTTAGTGGGTTAAATTTATGTATTGGTCCAATTCTTATATTGGGGATACCAGATGTTATTGATAAGGCCCCATTAATAAAAGCACCACCATCCTTGTCTGCGGTTATTGATACTGCTCCAGCAGCGAGCCTCGACGCATTCGTGTCAGCCTCTACGAAAACAGATGAATCTATTGAGTTCTTGATTTTCATTTTGCGCTAAATGCTTTTATTTGAAGATGGCATGTTTTATTTTTTAATTGTGATGCAGGTATATTGGTAGCTATGGGAAGGGAGGCGGACATATCGTATCTCAAAGCTTGTTCAGATTTGGATATAGCATCGTATGTTGATTGGTCGCCATACTTAACAGTCTTTCCGTCAATACTGTTTGCTCCAATAGATTCTGCAATTGTTGCTTCTATTTCAGATATAACATAACCCGATTTTTGTAAAAAATCTATTCCATTTTTATCAATGGTTGTTGGATTAGCAGAGAACTTGCGGGCCTTTCTTAAATCTTCTGGACTTATAGTTCTTGCATTTTTGTCATCTAGTAGCTTTGCATAAACTGGCACACCTTCTTCCATATATACCGTTACTGTTCTTGATATTAGGGAATCAGTATTTGTCTTTGCTATTGATAAGTCTATATCAATAGGTATCAATACTTCTGATAATGTTAGGTTGGCTTCTGGTATATTGTATAGATTGCCAAATAGGTAAGTGTTGATCCTTACGTCATTGCCCTCTATATCTTTTACCAAATCGCCTTTTCTTCTTATTGTTGCATATAGCTTTTCTCCCTGCGGAGAAAGGGACTCAATTGTCCCAATCTCCGAGAAAGATCTTTTTCTAGAGTCTATCATTAATTTCCTCCATAAAATGCGCCGCTTGAAACCACCTTATTGTTTGTTCCAAGATAGTTGAGAACTTGAGATACCTTTGCCACATCGGATGTTGAATCTGTTGCAGTAAAGTATTTAGCTCTTGCGGCACCCATTATTGTGCTTATGGCTTTCATTGTCTTATTAAATTCAGTTCCAAATGATTCGCCAAAGGTATTGATTTCATAACCAAATAGTCCTGCTTGGTATGGCACACCATTATTAAGTAGTGGGTATAGCACAAGGGGTTGTCTTGTTTGCTTTAACTCTTCTATTGTTTGGTATAGGTAAAGTGCCAATATACCTGCGCCTACTACAAATACACCTGCTGTTACCAGTGCCGTGCTTGATGCAACCATTGCTGCAATTCTAACACCACTAGCTACGCCTGCTGTGACTCCATCCATTGTTGCAAGTGCAACTCTTGATATCGTTCCAAGCAAACCACCCCCCTGTATTCCTGCTGCAAGTGTACCTCTTGCTAATCCACCACCAACCACACCCAGTGCTCTAACTGTCCCTACAACCGTTGCTGCTGTAGTGGACGATGCCAGTGTTGCCGATACCGCTAATACTTGTCTAGTAATCCATGGGAATGCCATATACAGTGCACCAGCACCAATAACTCCGGGGGCTGCATTAAGTGCTGCATAACCGATTGCTGCACCTCTGCTGCCTTCGTCAAGTGGTACAGAGAATAGTTTTTCTGCAAGCTCTTTGTTGGTTAGTATTTCAAAGAAAGATGTAGTGTATTTAATCTTTCTAGTATCATAGAAACCGCTTGAAGCATCTGCTTTAATTCTATTCGCTGCCATTGTCCAAGCAAGAGCAAGCTTTGCATATAGGTTAGAGTATTTGTAAATTCTAGATTCGACAAATAGACCGGGCGTAATAACAGTTATATATCCATCTTTATCATTGATAATGTGAGAACATTCTCTAATTTTAATTACACCATTAAGACCTCTAAATGAATCGCTTAGATATGCATAATCGCCAGCCTTCATATATGGGTTGCCAACTATTGCTATTTGACCATCATACATTCTTTCTGCTTGTCTTTGTAGCTCAGAAGTTCCATATCTCCATGCCATAAACATATGGTCACATGCCTTGGCATCAAGTGTGGTTGATCTTATAGCATTTGGTCTAAGATTGTCGTCAAGCTGCATAGAGTAATAATGAAACCCACTACCGGTTTCCATGCCGTCAACTGATGGTGTTCTATCAAAATATCTAACATCTACTTTGGTTTTAAATCCTCCGTTTAATTTTAACTGGTTAAAAATAATATCTCTTTCGCTAGTAATAAGATGCATGTCTGTTGCTGGTTTAATAATCTTATGCTTAATGGAATTAACTTGGGCATTGTAGGTTTCAAATGATTCTGTTGCTCCAGTGAACATAGATAGGGGCGGATCAGTAGCTATGTACATCTGTTCTTTGATACCAAAGAAGAACGAACCACGCTCCTTATAGTTCATCACATTCATGTATGTGCCTGGATGTCTATACTGAACTTCTCTTAATCCTTCCCATGTTGTCATCTTATATATTGGGAATGCCAGTGTGGTTGCATATTTTGTACTGAAAGCTTGAAGGAACCTTATATCACCACTCATTGCTGGATCAATAGCTTGTATTATAGGACTATAAACATTGGTGAACAGCTCACTTGATAAAGCCCACCAATCTCCAAACCATAAGCCGTTAGGATCATCCTTGGTCATCCAAGCATATATAGACTTCCATACGTGCGGAAGGCTTGCAGAGTCTACTGTGTCGATCGTTGTTCCATCTAGTATGTTTCTACCAACTGGATTGGCTGAGTTTTTAACATGTGCCTTAAGGCCCAAATGATATATTTCATCAGCTTGAAGTAGGTGATGAATAGCTAAGTTGGTTGATACAGATTTTGCAGTGATTGTTGTAACATCTTCTACGGACTGATCTAGTGCTATAAGCTCTCTTCCATATCCTTCTGCAATAATGTTTAGAACATCTTCTCCTTCTACTTCTACTATCTCTCCATTAAATACTGTTTCAAGTTCATTTGGATTGTTTGAGTAGCCCATTCTAATATGAATGCGTGTACCTGCTGTTAGTCTTAACTTACCAATCTTGTCGAAGTAGTTAGCATCTAGGTTGTTTTGATCATATGTGCTAAATGCTCCACCGCCTCTTCTTGCAATTGCAGCCAAGTCTGTATAGATTGAGCCTGGGTTTAGAATTGTAAAGGCAGCAACAGAGACAGGATTATCTTCGGTTGGCGTTTGCACACGAACGTCTGTAATACCTTTGACTTCATATAGGTTTGTCTCTCTTGGAGGAGCTATGTGATATCTAGCAAACCAGTCATCTCTAAGTCCTTCAACAACATATATCTTCACTGCTGGTACAGATAAATCTAGGCCTGTGGAAATATGATTCCCGGTTCTCATACATCTGTATTGGGTGTTGATATCTTCATCAAATTCAATAGCTGTTTTGTCTCTATCAATCTGTAATGGCTTGATTGCTGTTAAGGGCTTTCTAGTTAGAAGTCCATCTGCTGGTCTGTATTCATACTCTTCTTTATGGCCTGCAAGCAGCGCAGTAGATCTTTCAAGAACAGTCATGTCTCTTGGGCCGTTTGCTGTTGCTACAGCAATTTGTTGCTCAAGTTCTTGTATGTCAAGCCTTGTATCAGCAGCAGCCCCACCAACAGTTACGAATCTACCTTCTCTTGGTGTGTCCTGAGAATCTACTTTTAATAATGATCTTGTACTTTCATACACTTTGTTATACAAAGCATTTCTTTGTTTAAGCTCTGGGTCGGTCATTGGATTATGTGTACTGACTCCGTTCTTAAGCATTTCGTAAGAGAAGTCTGCCCCATTGCTATCCACAACAATAGATAGTGGTCGACCGTATACGTCTGTCCCATTTGAGAAAATGTATATTGGATACTTCATTTTACTTAATACATCTTCTGCAATTCTTGTGGCATCTATACCATATTTCTGGCCATAGATTGGGTGGCCTTCGTGCCTAGATTCTGTTGTATCTATTCCCTCTAGACGCAGTTTGTCGCCTTTGTAGTCGCCCTCAATAATAAATGATCCCTTTTTAAACGATATTGTTGAATCTGCTTTATCAAAAGAGAACGTATCGCCGTCTTCTACATTTACCTTTGAACTTCCATCTGCTGGATATATTTTAGCAAGTCTTTTTACATTTGCTGGTGCGCCTATACCATTGGTTAACTCAAGCGCCTTAACTGGGCTTACCATCATTGCCTTGTTTGGTTCTGTATATCCAAATAACTGAGACTCCATACCGGTCTTTTTAAAGAAGACATTCTTCCATGCCTCCATCCAGGTATCAGGTCTATAGTCCCAGGCTGTTCTGGCAGTATTTTGTCCTGGGAAATTTTCTTTCATTTTATGTCTAAGACCAAGATCAGATACAATTTTGGATCTTGTAGCTTGATCTCTATACAGCTTAACTATGTTTAGGTATCCAGTGGCACCTTGCTGATGCATCATATAGAAGTTAAACAATGAGTTTGGATTAAGGTCTATGGCTTTAGCTTCTTTGCCAGTAAGTATGGGCACATTATCCTTATACCAGAAGTGTAATGAGGCCATTGTGTTGTAAGCTGGATCATTCCATTTTGAGAATGGTAAGTAGGATGCATGGTTATTCCAATTATCTCTGCTTATTTGTAACAGCCCATAATAGATTGAACCACCTCTGTGGGCATTTGGATTGCCGCCTGATTCAATTGCAATCATCACATATAGTAAGTCTTTTGTTATTTCAAACTTACTCAACGCATCTTTGTATTTAGGGTTATTTTGTTGAACCTTTTTAAACTCTAGATATTGTGCATATGCAACATCGGTCATCTTGGCAATTTGCTCAAGTCTATTCTTAAGAACAGCGCCATCATATGGTGCTGGCTTTGGTGGCTTAACCTTGCTGTTTTCGGCTTTAAGTTCGTCTTCTTCATATAAAGGAATATATTTACCATAGTCTGTTATTGTCTTACCATCCTGATTAAACAGGTAGTCAGACTTTTCTAGTTCTGGGCCAGCTATAGTTGATACTGCTGTAGATATAGCCATAAGACCTGTGCTATCTAGGTAAGTTTCCTGATTAAGGAAAAAGAACGGAGAGAACTTTCTCATATCAGTTTCACCTAAGTAATCGTTGCCTTGTGAACTATTTCTTAGGTTATATCCACTCAATAATGATTTATACAATTCCAGATCTGCTAGTGCTTCGCCATTAATCTCATTAAAGCCTAGCTTCATAGTCTTGATACTTAGGTTGGAAAATGCCGACATAAGAACCTTGGTATATACCAATGAGTTCTCTGAATCGGCGCCTTCTACATATATAAAGCCGTCCTTGTAGTTCTTCTTCAGAAGTGTTTCAATGGAAAGCATTATGGCACCAAAGAATTCAATAAACTCTTGAGTGTTTGTATCTAGCTTTTTGTTTTCCTGTATTGCCGCGTTTGCAATTGCTTTAAGCGCCTTACTTGCTTTGAGAAGTGCATCATTATAGTTTGTGTATGTCTGTCTTGGCGCTCCAGGAATTGTCTTTAGAAACTTATCTGTTTGCACAAGCAGGAAAGCAACTATGCTATGAATGTTTGTTTTGCCATTCAATCCAGATGTAAGGATTGTATTTCTTTCACCAAGTTGCAATGAAACAATAGAGTTAACATCTCTAATAAGATTCATGTTTTCAAGGTTATATGATTCAACATCTGGCCTAACTCCCTTATTAGCATTAACCTCTGGTCTTAATTTGTCAGATACTAAATTCGATAACTTGTCTTTGGGAACAATACCGCCTGTAGCTCCAGTCTGATTTTTCTTGCCTGTATTAGTTTCTGCATAGCTTTGTAATAGTTCTGCTGCAACTAGTATTGACGGATACATATCTCTTTGCTTTAAGGCTTGAGAAGACAAGTTTAGATTGTTGCTTCCTATTAGTCTGATGATATCAGATTCAACTAGATTTAAAGTAATGCCTTGACGACCTCGATCTTCTGAAGATTCAAGTGAAGATTCATTATCAATAATGAAGTATGTTGCATCAGCAAGTACGTTTAATAGACTTCTAACTCTAAGTGACTTGAATGGCATCTTGTTGCCACCAACAACCTTAAACGATTCGCCTTTTCTAAGCTCAGTAGCAAACACTTCATATGGCTTTAAATCGTCATCTTGATATCCATCGTATTCAAAATTAGAGTTGTTGATTGAAATATCAATTGTCATTACAGATGGGTTGTTGCCTAGATATTGAATAAAAGGCTCTCTGTACATCTGCAATTGGTTTGCGATGATATTGTTTTTCTTGGTGATAGATATCGACTGGACATCAAAAACTCTTTGGCCTTGATTGTCAGTAACTAATGTTATTGGCATATCTCTGTAGTATAGCCAGTAGTTCATTAGCTGATCTTCTTTATTTCCCTTTGCTGTTCTATGATTGTTGGCATAGGACAAGAAGATAATATCCTGATCTTCAAACCCGGAGTATTCGATATTGCTTGATATACACTTGTATGGTCTTTCTGCATTTTCACCATTGGCTGAAACTATTTCTGGAGATCCGAATATAATATCTGCACTGCCAGATCCATTTTGCTTACCATGAATAGACTTCATTACAAGATCTACTTTGTTAGCCTTGTTGATATAGTCTGCATAGAAATAGTCTTTGAATATATCTGACTCATAAAGATTATCTACAGGCTTTAATCCTATGTTCTTTTTATCCTCTGGAGTTCTAACTCTTGAATTTGTTGGCTTACGAATATTCTCGTAGGTAATAAATTGGAAGTCTTTTACATATGGCACATGATTAAAATAGATTAGATCTATCGTGAGGAACACAACGTTCTTTGCTCTTGAGTCATTTTTGAGAGTCCATTCTTTAACTGCAAAAATATTGTAGCTGTTAAAAGTCTTAGATACGCTTGGAATATATTGATCTAGTCTTTGAGACTTAATGAACACAAATGGATACTTGGCAAGCTCTGCGCTTGCCTTTATTAGATTATCTTTATCTTCATTGTTATCCAGATCAAAAGCAAACGTCACAACGTAAGTTGCCAATGCCGCCGTAGACGACATTGACAGTGTTGTGTTTTCTCTGATGGTTGCATAGGTATCCGTAAATCTTTGATCAAAGACTTGAATATCAGTTGCATTAACCCTGAGTGTTATATCGTTAAGTATAAATTGCTCTTGTTGTATAGGCATTTTAATAACTACTTTCTCGTTTATCTCTTATTGTTATATTTGTTCTTCCGCCATGATTTTGACCAAATGTGTCTCTTCTTATTCTTGAAGATGTTGATCCCTTTTCATGATGAGTTGCCTTAATATTGGCAGTTTGACCATATTGTTTTTTCTTAAACACATGTGCATTTTGAGATTGCATTGGCTGAAGTATACCATCACTAGTCGAATAAGGTAAAGTCTCTTTGGTCATTTCTGGCTTTTCCGATCCTATAAATAATGCAGTTGCAGCCAATCCTAATGCGCCATATCCTAATGGTTTTTTATTTGCCATTATATTTTTACGTATATTTTGATATAGTGATTTAGTCTTATGCAATCCCTCTGCAATAACATCTTCCGTGCCCAATTCAACTGGCAGTTCACTTGCCGCTTGAAATTTTCCTATGGCATTTAAAAGACCGTCCAATGACTTGACCTGTCTAAAGTCGGATATTCTACCACCCTTAAACTCCATCTCGTATGCCTGTGTTTTTGCTGCACGTATCACATCCGACATTGACTCATCATATAGTTCCTTTGTTTTACCTTCCATTGAAGTAGAGAATAATGATGTAGCAGCCCTTCTAAAATCTGCTTCAAATGAAGATGAATCTCCCTTGGCCAATTTCTCATATGCCGTTTTCATTAGTTCAATTTCAGATATAGCACCAGTCCTAGCAAGGTCCGACGAAGATCTATGAGCAGACTTAAGCAATGCTTCTGTCATATTGTGAATAAGAGTTCTTCCAAGTATTGACTTTCTCATTAGTTGAGCTTCATCTAACCCAGCGCCTCTTAGGTGCGCATCCAATGCATTGGTCATATTCATTGCTATGTCTGTAGCATGAGGTGCCAATATTTTTCTTTGCTTAGACTTCATGGCTGAGTACATTTGGTGCTGTATAAATTCATTTATGTTGTTAAATGAACCATGCATAACATTTGTCGCCTTGTTGCCCTTTCTTGAAAGAGAGTTCATTAGTTGTTCATTTTCATCAAAATTTGATGCCTGTGCATGCATTAGTTGTGATATGAAATCTATATCTTCCTTATTTGAAAAGTTTACAGATGCTGCTTTTAACATGTCGTAGTCATAGTCCAGGAACATACCAGATTTAAATATATTGCGTTCTGTATTCGCAACGCCGACATCATAAAAGTCTAATCCACTACCGGCATAAACATCGCTAAATATTGTTGAGTATGCGCCTTGTGCAGGCTCTCTGCTTAGCATTAATCTGAATTCATTTTCCGTTCCCTTAACAAAGGCTTTTTGGAATTTTTGATCTTTTACGCTTCTGAATTCAACATCAACGCCTGCTCTTTTTGCCAAATCTCTAACTGTATCGTGTGACATCACAACAGAGGATTGCTTAAATCCATTTGCATTTATCTCATTTATATAATCTGCAAATGGACCAGATATTGATCTGGCTCTCATTATTCCACTACCAGGCATTGCTCTTTTTGATGCCTCCTTGATTATGTTGCCCTCTCCTTTTGTCAATATGGTCATTTTCTTTTCCATGTCATCAAGTAGTGCTATGTATCTTGTTTTAAGAGCAGCCCTCTTCTTTAGGTCTGCAGATGCATACTCAATATCCATTGCGATAATATCTCTTCTGGATTTATCTACAGAAGAAAGTATATCTCCAACTTCCTGCTCAAATATATTTGTTCTATTTGTAGCAATTGATGATATTGGAACACTTCTTATTCTTCCGCTGTATCCATCTGGCAAAGTAAGACCGTGAGATACATAGTCTCCATATTTTCCATATATAGAATTAAATAGACCACCCCTAACGCTTGGATCTTGTTCAAATAACTTAAGTATCATTTGCCCCTTAGAGGCTTTTTCAATATCTGTTAACTGTTCTCCATTTGCTGCCAATGATTTCATTAACTCCAATTCATACAATGCGTCATGGTTAAGCGATGACATTTTGCCAAGAAGTGCTTCACTAAACCCATAGGACTTTAATTGCGTTCTCTCAATCCATGACATTGATCCAACATTACCTATACCATGTAAGCCTATGCCAAGATCTATCTGTGCTCTTGTTTTTGATATGAGCAAAGAAGCAGGGTTTGTTATTATTTTATTTATTGCAGAATCTAGAAGTGTGAACGCCTTGTTTCTGTCTTCGTAAAATAATTTTGCACCACTTTTATACAGCTCATTGACTTCATCAATTCCGGATTGATTTTGTTTTGCTATGCCATATAGTGTATTTAGTACATCTGCATTTCCTTTAAAGTCTGTTTGTGCAGTCATAAATACAGAAGCTTTGGCTATGTCCAATCTGCTAGAATTAGAATCTTCTAAAATGTTCATATACTTCGCAAATATTGCATTTGATTTTGTTTCTTCTGTTATTCCAGATGAAGCTATTTGCTTAAGAAGGTCCTGTCTTACTGCTTGTAATGCACTATCTGAACCATAGACTATTTTAGATGTAAATTTATTTCCAGTTTCTGATGCACCAGATATCAAATCAATATTATCCAAACCAAGATTTTTAAATACCGATTCTCTAATAATCATATTCTTTTCGGCAGAACCAGGAGAATATTTGCCATTTGCCATAAACTGAAGGCCATGCATTATTCTATTTTCACTAATAATGTTCTTTCCCATCAGGGTTATTGTAGAAATTCTTTTAAGTTCATCTGGATTGTTTTTAAGGTAGTTAAATGCATACATTGAAAGTATTCTATTCATAGTGCCGGCTTCGGCCACCGAATATCCAGCTTTTGACGAAGTACCAAAAAGCTTTACCCATGACTGACCCTTGCCGCTAAATGTAGATTTAATTCTTAGGTGTAATTTATCTCCTGACACAAAAGCGTCTTGTATTTCTCCATCTGTAAATACATTTCCAATTTTTATTGGATTTCCGCTGACATCAAAACCAAGTACGGTATCTGGTTTTATTGCAAACCCTTTTAATATTCTGTTTTTATCGTCTGATTCAAGTGCGGCTAGTATCATTTCATGCGCAACAAACTTTCCTGTTGGACTTCTATGTATTTCGAAATTTTGATACTGGGACTCTTGTAGTCCAGTCATTGTTGATTGTGCAATAATTCCAGCGCCATCATCAATAGAAAGTGTTCCACCTATATTTCTTGATATCCATTGAGCCATATCCTCATCTACGTCTAGTCTATTTAAATTGTAAAAACCTTTACCATTCTTTGCATACGCTCTTGACGTTTGACTATCATAACCCCTATCTGCAGAAGGGAATAGCCCATACGCATTACCAAAGCTATCTAGTAATGTTTTGTTTGTATATCTGCCTATTGTATTTACTGATTGTCCTTCAAAAGGATCATAACCAAAGAGATTAGACATTGTTGAAAAGAATCTTGAGTATTCTGACGAATGTACATTTCCACCTTCTACACTACCCAATGTATCCAATGTTTTAATTGTGTACGTCTTATCTTTCTTATTAAAAGAAAGAGATTCCATGACACCTATAGACAAAGCAGACATTCTTTTTGCGTAGTCTGAGATTTCATTAAGATCTATTTTTGTTAATTCAGCAATTGTTTTGCTCCCAAGATGAGCTTCCGACTGCATATATTCGATATGCTTTCTTGCAAAAGCGCTTGTCATTCTAAGAGCATCCTCTTGCGAATTATTCATTCTATAGAAGCCTAGCATTTCCTCTGGATCTAGCCTTGAGAAGATTGCTTGCTTTGGATCTCTGCCGTATATGTCTGACAATTCTCCATAGTCAAACATTTGTCCTTCTGATAATAATCTACCGAATGGATTGAATGATTTTGAAACATAAAAGGTATCTTCAATTTTAGAAAATCTAAAATCGTTGTTATGTGCAGTTAGCGGTATATCAATTATCTGACCATTTATTTTTACAGTTAAACTTGAATCGTTTAGCGAATAATCAAGTCCACTAAGTGCTTGTGATATATTCTTGGCTTTTCTTAATGCATTTTCATCTGTGTGCCCAAGCATTTTGAAATGTTTAACTAGAGCATTTGTTGAACTAGTGGAGTCCATTGTGTTTAGAATTGACGTCCTTATTGTTTGCTTATTTACAACTTGATTGGCAAAGTCCGCTACTCCAAGTCTACTTTTGCCTGCACGTGCTGCATCATTAACTAATGAAATTAAGCTTGCGTTTGAATCAAGCATTCCAAGTAGATTATCTGGATTAAACGTATTCAGGGCAATATTTCTGGCTTGTGATAAACTTCTAATATTCTCACTAAAGGCATGCTGTATTTGTGTTAATTCAACCTGAGATCTTCTCAGTGCTCTGCGTCTTTCTTTTGAAATATTACCACTTAGATACTTATCAATCCTTTCTAATCTTCGTGGTATTGCACTGAGCTTTTGAAGTCTTCTGCGCGCACTTGATAATTGATCTTGCGCTATTGAATTCCCAGATGTCAGACTAGCGTTATATTGAATTTTACTAGTTGTAGATAACGGTGTCTTAAAGGAATTATAAGATGAATAAAATCCTGCAGTGGCACCTATACCAGCGCCAACTATTGCAGAAAATGGATTGTCAAATGGATCTTGAGATATGCCGCCTATTGCAGCTCCAGTTAGTGTTCTTAGTAACATTAAGCACCTATAGCTATATTAATATCATCTGTTTTGCTTCTGTGGAATTGTATATCGTCTACGCTTATTCCACGTTTATATAGATCTGCTTTTATTGCAGCGGCCCTGTATTTGTCTTCTCTTATGCCAGCTTTAATTGCGTCTATTTGTGTAGTAACTTGGTCTTCATCTTGAACTGCGGTTAATCTTTTTAGTCTTTCATCGTCATCTTTCCAGAATCCGAATGATCTAACATCTTCCTTGCCAACACTAAGAGTCCTAAGCTTGATATCATTAATATCTATTCTTGGGTCCCATCCAGCGAAATTTTCATCTGGCATTCCAGTTGTTTGCTGAATATATTGCGTTGCTTGTGCATCAGCTACGTATTCCGAAAACGATGACATGTCTTTTTCTTTGGACGACATATACTTGGCGTACAATAATTTATTTGACGATATTAAATCCTTTTCTTCTGATGCAACGATGTCAGATATTGCTCTTGATTGTCCTTCTGCATCGTCTGGATTATTGGTTATAGCGTCTCTTCTTTTCCATATTTTACTATATAGTTCTGCTATAGGAACTGATTCGGCTGCAATTATATTGGATCTATCTGCTTCAGAAGTAGCTCCAGAGAATGCTGCAAAGTATGCCTTTTCCTGATCCGGTAATCCTATGTAGGCTCTTGTAACCTCCATGTTTTCATCTAGTCCAGAAGCAAGCGCACCAGTTAGTGTTGTTTGGTATTTCTTTTTATAATCATATGCAGAGGCTGTGTCTCCACTTTCCAGTGAGGCTTTGTAAAGATTCCTATACTTTATGTATTGTAGCTTATCAAAATATTCGTTTATTGACCGTCTTTCCTGAGTTTCTTCTGGAATATCATTTGTCATTAATGTCTTATTTAATGCTGGCTTAATAAAATCCTCATATGGTTTAGTCCACATACCAACGTCATTACCCTCAACCTGTGTTGATAGATAATCTTCCATTGCTGTTCTTTGATGTATTAATTTTGCACCAGGTCTAAGGAATGTTAAAGATTCAGTTGGCAATTCTGCTGCACTTGATATGCCTTTCCAATATGATGAAACAGCCCCACCAATACCTTCTGCATTTGGAGATTCCTCATAAAAATTCTTCTGAACAGATCTTTCAGATATTTTGCTTAAGGTATCCTGATAAATAGAATTCTCATATTCTGTCAATTGTCCATTTGCAGCTCTTGCATCCATTATATCTTTGTACTGATAGTATTCATCGCTGCCCATTGCAACGTCTGCAAGTATTTTAAACCTTTGTATAAATGGATAGTTTTCAGGGTTTATTCCTTTTAACTCTTCATGTTGGGACGCATACCCTTCGCCTGGCAATCTAAAATATCCCTTTTCAACTTTTTGATACGGATCTCCTGTTGAAAAATCTATGTAGTAATTACCGACATCATGTGGCAACCATGACGGCATTTGGTTTCTTAGTGGGTTTGCTCTATCGAGCACAGAACCAGCATTGGTTGGTATAAAACGTCTAAGCGATTCGCCAGCTGGACCCATACCACCAAGATTTGATTCCAATATAGATCTGGCGGCATTATTCATTGCTCCTGATCTATCTAGCTGTAAACCTGGATCTCCAAGTCCTGTATGTGTTGCATCTGAAGCAAGAGACGCTACCCATCCCTTAAGACCAGCAAAGTCTGTTAGTGCGGAATATGCCGTATTTGCTAATTCATCTGTTGTGTTTAGCTTTGCAGCTTCAGGAGCAAGCATTAGGCCTTCTTGTATAAGAGAAGCCTCATCATCTGTAACTTGTTGCTTAAGTTCAACACCATCCGAAGAATCTAAACTTCCATTAGATATGTATTCGTTTAATCTTTTGTTTACAACATCTGGCTTGATTATAGATCCTATTGTTGCTTGAAATAATTTCCCAAATACTCCCCCATAGGACACTTCCATGCCCCAAACAGGATATGGAGATTGATCTTGATTGCGTTCTTCTAGTCGATATGGATTTCTCAAATAGTCAAATGGATGAAGTATTGGATTTAATTTATCTTTGGTTTCTTGATCACCATACATCCCAACATCTTCTGCGTTATTCATTAGTTGTGCATACCATGATTTGGTAAAATATTTTATTTTTCCACCAGCCCACTCAGCACCACCAGAACCCCAGAATCTTGTTGATCTGACAGCAACATCCTCTTCTCCGGAATATGTCTTTTTAAGCTCTTCGCTTGACTGTCCTATCAAGGCTCCTGGAAGAAATGGCAATGCTGGCAATGCACCTATGAGTGCTCCTATTGCTGCATATCTACCAACCCTATTTAGAGTTGGCCCCTTACCTGACGCTTTATCAAGCATGTTATTTAATAACTTGCTTTCTGTTTCTGTATGTGCAGCTATATCTGCTGCAGCAACACCATTGGCTGCAGCCTCACCAACTCTTCTAAAATATCCTATGTTAGCTCCAAGCAATGCTCCCGCAAGGGGGAACCCAGCAAGTGTCATGAGATTTGTAGAGCCTGGTGCCAGCTCCTCTTGTTTTTCTTTATAGTCTTGGAATCTGTCCGACCATGCAGATGCAATTGCCACTCTTGTATTTACATATGATGTTGCAAGTCCAGGCAGTATACCTTTGTCATATGGAGAATCTTCTGATGCTAATGTCTTAACAGCTTCATTGCCATAATTGTAAATTAATGCACCGGCTATTGTTAGACCAGCAATAGACTTGCCCATCTTGGCAAACATCTTTGGCACAGATTGAGTGTAATCTCCACCAGCGCCTGCACCTATATATAGCTTATCTCTAAGATTCTTTGGCAAATTGTATCTTTCTTCTATACCTGTTTTATCTACAATTTCTGCCAAAATGTCTAATGGTCTATCAAATAATTTAAATCCAGGTTCAACAGCTAATCTACCATAGGCTCTAGCCCACTTAAGAGCCATTTCTGACTCAGTTTCAGCTGCTATAATACCTATGCCACCCTTTGGTGCTAAAGCCGCTCTAAAGAAGCCAGAATCGTCCCTAGAGCCATTTATATTTCTAAATTTCTCATACACCCTATTTAAAAATGGATGTGCGCCATCAACACCCTCTATTGGAGCAGGTGCAAGCTTTACAAGTCTTGCATTATCTAATATTACATTTCCTTGCTTATTGAATAGCTTACCTTCGCTGAATGTTGCTCCATCCGAGAATAGGCTGTTTATCTCACCCTGTGCTGCCTTAGATTTTGAATTACTTATCAGATTTCTTATATATGTTTCATCCAAAAGCATTTGCTCGGCAGATAATTCCAGCCTTCCAATATTGCCTTTGGGTATTGTATAAGGAGATATAAAACTTGAAACGTGAAAAGTTCTCAATATCTTTAATGGAGATATTTCTTCTAGCATTTTGGAAAAGTCAAGCGCAAGATCGCCAAGGGTTATCTTGTTCTTTATCTTAATATCAGAATAATTGTAGCCGTTATATTTAAAATAAGAATTTGTTGTATTCAATTTAAATATTCTATTTGCTACTGATTGACCAGTATCGGTTGATAATAATTTAGATGCTGCAAATATAGAACCAGCGCCTATACCTATATTCAGTATGGCGCTGTTTCGCTGTTCCTTTCTTTTGGCTTCAAATTCTTTATATGTTGATACTGAAGAATCTATAAGTTGTGCCATTATTCTTCTTCGGCTTCTTTAGGTGGTTGTACTTCTTGTGGGAATGTCATTAAGCATATTGCATATCTTCTCATTAGTTCACTGACTGGCAATTTTTCAACTACATCAAATGGTGTACATAGAAAACGGGAAACGATAGCTTGAATAGAATGATACAAATTTAGTTGTTGTTGTATATTTGCTATATTACCCAATGGATCAGATACTAATTGTATGCTTTTGAGTTTAATTACATCTGCTATGGTTGTGATTATGCCGGCTTCAATTTCTCCCCAGTTAACCACATCAGTTATGCCAAGAAAAGATTCAAACGTCAGAGAAACTATCTCTTCATCCATTACAGCCTTTGCTTCTGGCGATTCTATATTGAATCTTTCAAGCCTTTCTATTTCCTCTACAGTCAAAAGCCTAGCAATGCATATTGGTTCATAATATACATTGCCATTAATTGTTACTTCTAATCCAGTGAGGTTTATAGCACAGCCATTATGACCAGAACTGAATATACTATGCATTAAAGCACCTTGATTAAACTAAGGGCAAATTGATCTGATACAAAACCAGATTTAAATAGTATTTGTTTTGCCAATGTAGGAATAATCCCGGCGTCTGATGCTGCTATATCTTCTTGTGCCACTTTTGGCCAAAGCAGACACTTTCTAACAATTGCTTCTTCATACGATGATTGGTTTTTCATAACACCAGTATTTGCCAACTGCTTATACTCTGTCCTGTTTAGTGTACGCCATATGAAAATATCCGAATCTCCAAGAACCGAAGACACAAAGAATTTTCCATATGTAGATTTCCATGCTTCAAGTATTGCTTCATCTGGAGAGTCTTCGTATTCTTGTAGTTCTGTTGCGAGTTCAGAAATTGATGATGGTTGTTGAATTTCTTGCTCTGTATTAAGTTGATCGCTCATTGATTGCTTGTCCTATAAATTTATATCTTCTAACTAATTGTGATTCATCATTTACTGATGATGTTATATCGGAACTTATTATTCTACAGTTCTTTATTTCTATTTCTGATGCAGTTCCATCTGCCCTTAATGAGTTTGAATTATTAAATATGATCTTTATGTCAAATCCACTTTTTAGATATGCTATGCCTTCTGCAGAAGCTTTTGAAGATTGTAATGAATTCTTTTGTATTGAATATTCAAATTGAGCTAACTTCTTTAAAAGAATTAATTCCTCAACAGACATCGACTGCACCTGCGATACATCTTGCAGCGAAGTTCTTGCTTGTTCCTTCTTTTTCTCTACAATTGGTGAATTTTCAAGGGAGTTGATAGCATTTGTTATATATGCGGAATGTATAAAGTTGACATCAATAAGGCCATTGACTATATAGTTACCTCTTGTGGTAAATCCAAAATAACTACTGCCCAAACCATAAATAGGATATGAGCTAAGTTCTTCGGAAATCATAATTCCATTCATCTTATCAAGGAGTATTAGATTGTCATTCTTTGATAGAAACACATTGCAATCTGCTGATGTGTAGTACTGGTTATACATTATTTACTCCCAAAAAGTAAATCGGTGGCTGATTTTATTGATGATTTAGATCCTGCCATAGATACGCCGTTTTGAGAATCATCCATGGTCTTAACAGATCTTGCCACATACGATAATGTGGTTTCGGTAATAATATCATTTATAGAAGCAACTTGTCCATTATTGATAAAAGTAGCATCTTGTATAACCTCTATTTTTGTATGATCTGAATACTCATTGGTATAGATGATATTGATGTCACATGAAAGCAAGTCATCTTTCATGATGCTATGTACCATCTTATTATTTCTTACATCAAATAATTCTTTGGGATTAAAATTAGTTATCAATCCATCCTTAATTGTAGCCAGTGTGCTGTTTAGTTCGTCATTGTTAAATACTCCCTTTATGAGAGTACCAGCTACATATTTATTGCCTATTGCAAATCCATCAATAGTATTATTGCCAAAGTTAAAAACAGACTGTTTTGATCTGTAAACAGAATAGCTAATTGTTATAGCTGTACCAAAATAAACAGGTATATCTACTAGTTGATTGGTAGAATCTAGTAAATGGAAATTGATAACTATGTGGGTTGATGATCCACCAAGTGTTTCATATATTGTGGCTTTGTTGGTTGGTGTATTCTTTGTTAGTGCGTTGATTGTTGCATCGCTTGCATTTGTTGCCATAAGTCCTCCAATAAAAATGCCCAGGCTATACTGGGCATTTTATATCACATTCTAGTGACCACTCAAATTAAATTGAGTTTTTTCCTGTGCCGGTTGGTGTCCACTGCTCAATACTTCTAGCAATGAATGCAACTTGCTTTTCAAGAACCATGTCGTCAATAGACATTCCACCAGCTTCAGTCATTAGCTCAACGCCCTTGATCACCATTTTAGAAACAGCACCATACTCGTTTGCTCCAACAACAGTGATGTCGAATGGAAGCAATTGGTCTAGATGGAAAGCTTCTGTTTGTTGAGTAAAGGCAAGATCATTTTTGGTATCACTGTCTGACAGGTTAGCATTTTGACCTTGTAGTGTGCTAATAGACCCACCAAGTTTTTGCGCAGCCTTAATCATATCTGATTTGCCAGCCATTGCAATTTCATCTTTGTTGATCCATGGTCTGCCATTAAGTCCAGCCTGGGTATTCATAGCAGACAGCAAGCTATCTCTATCGAACACAACAAACACACAAGCACCAGTAATAAGTCTCTTGCCTCTAGCAATAGTTCTTAAGTCTGGAGAACCCATTGTGTACACCGGAGCCTTTTCTCTATCTTGCTTGTAAGAGATCATTTGGATTTCGCCAAACACAACATCTCCGAACACAGCATGAATGTCAGCACCAGAATAACTTGTAAATGTAGTCATTATTTATTTATCTCCAATAATGGAGGGCATTACGCCCTCCGTATTAAACGTCGTAAGAAAGCTTAACAACGTTATTGATGTCTCTAAGTTCAAATACTGGAACTATGGTGTAAGGAATTGTAACTCCAAATGTGCTGGTTGGGATAACTCTAGCAATGTACTTTTTGATAAGTCCATCACGTACAGCCTTTTGCATTACGCCATCAACGGCAGTTTGCATTGCAGCAAGCTTAACTTCGTCGATTCCCTTACCAATATAAGGATCAAGTCTTACTCTAATATCATTAGTTATGTTTCTGATGATAATAGCAGTAGAGATGTAGTCATAATCTGAATTTGCATTTGTTGCAAGTTCTCCAGAAGCAACCACTGTTCCTCTGTCCTTTTGTTGGAAAGCTACATATCCTGCGCCTGCAAGTTCATCAAGTTTTGGCTTCTTAATAATAAATGGAATTCCAACTCTTGGAATAACTTCGTTTGTTGTTGAGTTTCCAGCAACGATTGTAGTGGCAAGACCGCAATACACACCAGAGCCATTAACGGCAGTTCCGGCTGTTCCTACAACAGGAGACACAGGAAGTGTAACAAGTCCGGAAATAATAGAAAGGAATTTGCCAAGGTCTATGTAAGCACCGTTAGAATCTTGCTGTGGAATGCCATCTGGGTATCCAGTGTCAGTCTTGTAGAATCCAGGGATACGGCTTGTAGATCCAGACATATACTTGTTACCAAGCAGTCCAGTTCCGTTTGCTATGATAGTCCCATCAACATCAAGTTCAGGTAATGTTCCAATCCAAGCAGCTATCTTAGCATTTGAATAAGAAGCTGGTGAACTTGTTCCGATAAAGCCAAGTGCAAACTTATCATTTTCGGTTAATCCGTTTAGGAATTCGCCAAGTTGATGTGCAAAGTTAACTTCTGCATATGTCTTAGCAACAATTGGTTGTCCATTGTCGTCAAGGTCAGCATTTGCCAGAATTGTAGTTGTGGTTAGTCCGTCCTTGTAGTGGATCTTGCTTGTGCTCCACTCGCGTACAACTTCCCCATCATTACCTTCATACTTTCTAAAGTATTCAAGTCTATTAGATGCGGTTGATCCATCTGCAATATTAGCAGCGTCAAGGATAGCCTGATCTACAACAACTTCTGTGGCAATTGTGGTTTCAAGATCAACATAAGCGACGTCAAGAAGCTCATATAGCTTTTTGTAGGTTGCACCAATGTTGTTTGCTCCGGCTACATAAGCAGCTCCAACAACAGTTGTTGGTCTATTAAATTTAACTTCAATAGTATCGCCATTGCCAGGTGCCACGGTAAATACAACTTCGTCTGCCCCTGCTGTTCCTGTGCCAACTGATAATGCAAATCCAGTTGTAACTGTTAGTCCGTTCACCTTTACGTATTCAATTGCTGTAGCAGCATTTGAAGTTCCAGGCAAATCGAATCCAACAGCAACTCCATCACCTGTGGTATTTAGGATTGAATCGTCAACAAGTGCACCTAATGCAGACTGTAAAGCTACAGGAGAAGTAGGAGTACCAATTCTTGAAGCAAATGCAACGTCGAATCCTTCCACGACAATCTTACCAAGATCAACTTCAGATCCAGTAACGTTTGAGTAAACAATTTTTGTTCCTTGGAAAACAATCAAGCATGCTTCCGCTGGGTTAGAAGGCTGAGGACCAATATAGATGCTGTAATCAGATCCAGCTGTTGCTGTCTCATCTACGGTTCTAATATAAGTGTCTGCGCCAAATAAGCCATTTAGAGATGCAGGTTGTCCACCAATTCTGTATAACAGAACGTTCTTAGCTCCACCAAGCTTAACCTCAGAAGCCTTTTGAAGGATTGGAGATCCGGCTCCGTAAATCTTACGTGCTAGGTTGGAGTCGTTCATAAGAACTTGCTTGCCAGTTGGACCGGAATATGCAGTACCAATCACAAGTACGACATTGCCCTCAATTGGAGTGTCAACAATTAAGTTGCCATCCAGTAACTCCAGTCTATTAGCTGGCAAATTTTTGTATGTAGGCATTAATTTTCTCCTGAGAATTATTTGTCAGTAATAATTAATCTATTTTATGTCTTCTAGTATTAGCTGGGGCAATTTGTCCAATATTTGTTTTTTGACGCAGCTAATCTCATATGTTCTAACAAGTATCTTTAAAGGTATGCAAAGTATACCCTTTTCTCCATACTGTGTTTTTATAATTGGAGCATATCTTCCTTTATAAAGCAAGCCACCAACTCTTTGTTTTATGAAATAATAAGATGAAAGTAATATATTCTCAATAAGTCCGGCCATATTTCTAGCAGCCTTAACCTTGTTTGACCAACAATACAGTGTTATCTCATTATCATAAGGTTGCATATAATATGCTAATACACCACCATTTTCTTTGTCTTCCTTCTCATATAAGAAGATTGGCCTATACTGAACATGTGATTCGGACATAAATTCCGTAGAGGCTGACATATTTGCACATTGTCTTCTTGAAATTTCAAATGTTACGGTACATCCATCTGTCATAACTGCATCTGGATATTCTTCTGTGAAAACAAACTTTGATGGCACGTCTAAACCACCAACATCGTTATTTTTTTCAAGTAGATTATTAGAATCAAAAAGATGGTAAAATAGATTGTATAGCTTGTCAATGTCTATATATTTTTCAATATCATCTGATAGAGACAAACTATCTCTTATTTTATTTGTATTGTTTTTAAGCTGAGCAACTGCTTTTTCGTATTCATTTGACATTATGTTATTTCCGATATAACTACTGAGTTAAACTCCGTCTTATTAAAATCAAGTTTCATTGGTATTGAAGACACGCACATATATTTGTGTGTTTTAATAATTGGTATTTCTATACCGCCATTTTCTGTTGTCTGAATTGCATAGATGATATCTCCACCAGATATTTTATATTGGTACGGAGAAAGCAAAATAAAAGCCGGATGATCTACTCTGCCAAGATTTGTAAACTTGGAAAGTTGATCAGCCAGCCTAATGTGTTGCGGTCTATACACTTTACCTATTATTAATTTCTCATCCCAAAGATACCCAACACCGTCACAACTAGGACATCCAAGTTTGCCTTCATTATTATAGTCATGATTGCATGTAGGACATTTAACTTTGTTTGTGTACGGATACTTATCACTATCAACCCTTATCTTTCTTTGCAGGAAGACGTTGAACTTTTCATTACCAAAGTCTGTACCGTCAAAAAAAGATGTTACCTCTTTTCTAAGGTCAAGTTCACCAAGGTGTCTTTGGTTGTATTCAGCTCTTTTTTTAGTTTCTATAGTATGAGTCATAATACGATATATTAACCGATGCTATTTTTTGCAATGTATTAGTCTTAGGATTAACAATCTTGGTAGCAGCCATTGGAAGTCTAACAAGAGGCTGATAAGCTTGATTCCACCACCATTCTCTAGATGACGATTTACTTGAGTTATTATCAAATCCCTTAACAAATATCTGCATAATATTTTTAGCCTGGTGCCAATCTTTGAACATCGCAGTAATGGCTTCTTCGCAGCGCTTAGCATCTTCAAATTTGCCCTTGATTACTGTTGGATCGTTTTGGTACTCAAGACTTATCTTTACATCACCTAAGAACTTTTCCTTACTTACGGACTGCATATAGTCTAAGTAAAGCTGATTGCCAATGTTGTATATTGTATGGCAAATAGTAAAGTCTCTTTTTATCAGGAAGAGCTGTTCTGGTGTAAGTGATGTTTTGATATTGTATAGAGATAAGAATGCATCTATTTGTAATGACCCGTCGAATATATTTTTACGAATCAGGTCCATATATGCAAATGATTCTTCCTCTAGGAATTCCTGAACTATTTCTATTTCAGTACAATACATAGGCTCAATCATTGTGTTGACTGCGCATGGTGCTATTTCTACTGGCACTCCAGCTCTAAGGAAGTTGAAGTTTATTGTAAGCTTCTCATTCATCTTATGCCTCCACTACTATGTATTTTTTATCTACGGGGACAGTATTTGTTGTGTCTTTAACTACAGAGAATTCTATACTTGTTGAGTCTAAAATCCTATAGGTAACTATATACTTATTAGCAGGATCATACTTGCCAAACTTTGGAAGCATGTAATTGCCAAAAGCCTCACTGAAGTCTATATCAAAAGAATCAGGAGTTATTGTTAGGTCGCTAATACTTTGATCAAAATACACTATAAACTTATGTATATTTGTATATTTTGCTTTTGTCCCTATTGCCGTACTGCTATTGCTAGGTTCTGGTTGTTGGACAAATACATTGTCTTTATAAAACTCAAGAATGTCCTCATATTGAATCCTAGAAGACTGATTATCTTCCGTTTTAATAACTTCTGCATCTACATGCGTTGTTATTTCTTGAATTCTATTACGCTCTAATCTTACTGCGGGAACAACTTCACATATGAATCTTTCTGGAGCAATAAATGGATATTTTGTTTCAAATACTATTGATGTCTTGTCGTTAAAGAAATATTTATTATTTTTTAAGATATCTAATGCAACATCTGTAAATATTTGCACATCGTTTTTTAGAACATTGAATCTAATGGTATGAGTACCCAAGCCAAGAGTAGAGGATTGAGTAATTACAATTTCATACTTAGCTGTTTCTGTGAGGCTTATAGAATCTTTAACGGTTTCTATATATGCAGCAGAATTTCCCCTTGTTACCACCTTGGAGTAGTTGTAATACTCTGGTGTTAATCCCTTCTCTACAAAAAGTACATATTTTGAATTTGTATATAAGACTTCTTTGGGATCTAATTCCAGTATGAATTTATCCCCATCTTGCATGATGGTAAAGTCATAATCTACTGATCCAAATTTTTCTTTCGAATAGAGTATTTGAGAATAGTTGGGATCTCCAACTGATGGCCACGTGCTTTCTGAGTCAATGCGGAACAGATGCACATATTTCTTGATTTGGTTTGCATCTGGTTTTGAGGAAAACAAAACAAAAACGCTCTCTTCAATTGGGAGAGCGTTTAATTGATGCATATTATTTTTGATATCTATTACATCAATTGATAAAGTCATAATTAAGCTTCATTGATAGCGGCTATAACTATTGATCTATTCTTACCTGCTTCTTCAATAGAAATAAGCTCAATTTTTTGTTCGTCACTTAGCTTAGCTTGTCTAATCTTTGCAACTACTTGTTTAACATTGCCTTCTAAGAGGTCATCTAGTACCCCTTCTTTTTGCCCTTCTTCATCACTATCACCCTTGTCTTCAACGGCGTTTTCTGTTGGTTCTACGGCCTCTACAACGTCTTCAGCTTCTACTTCAACGTATGCCTTAACCTCAATAATGTCTTCGGGTATTCCCAGGAATCTTTGTGCTTCGATTCTGGTAGGTATGTCCTTAATAAACTTAACCAAATCTTGTAGCTCAATATCTGCCTCTAATATGTCGGCTCTAAGTGCTAAAAGAATTGATTTTATAAATCCATCGCTTCTTTGCGAAATATCTATTGCTGTAGGATCTCCACCTTTCCTTAGGGTAATTTCATCCAAGAAAAAGAAAGTAGATCTAATCAGTTTTACATTAATAATCATTTAAGTCTCCAATACTTATGAGGCCACTTACGTGGCCTCATGTGTCATCCTATCAAAGCTTAAGGCTTAGGAACGATAGGAGATAGACCGCTAACGAATGCGGTTGGTGGCAGAACCAGAGCGTTAGGTTCGATGCTAATGTTTCTAGCAACAGAGATTGCATGTCCTTGGTTGAACAGTGCGAATCCATAACGTTCTCTCATCTTCAGCTTGTAGATATCTCTAGCTGGATCTTTCCACTCTTCCATTGTTGGGTCTTCAGCCACAACAAGGGCACCGACTTCAGTAGTATCCATCATGATAATGGATGTAGTCTTGGTGTTTGGATCAAATGGCACAAAAGCAGTTGGGATAACTGTAAGTCCACCGAATGGGAACATAACAGGGAAGCCCATTCTAGATTGTTGTGTACCTTCTCTTTCCGCTTGAGTTGGGTTAGAAGCAGGGATACCAGATTGTCTAGTAGCTTGCTTCCAAGCGTTGGTTAGAGATGGGTAAACGTTCTCAGGTAGACCGTTGAACCAGCTTCCATTTCCAGTTTCAAGCACAATTGCTCTCATGTTTGGATCTTTAACGAAAGCAGCCCATGCTAATGGATGGCAAAGCACTACGTTTGGAGTAAAGCCTCTTTCCATTGACTTAGCGTACATATCGTAGAAGTCATCAACAGTCATAGAGCCGTTGCCAGCACCTGTCAAGTTACGTCCAGTAGTACGTCCAATCTCAGCAGTAGTTGGGGCAGCATTATCAAACACAACAACGCCAGCGTTATTGATAAGATTAAAAATAAGCTTTTCTTTATGTCTTGCCAGAGCACGAGAAGCTTGGCGAACATGAAGACCCATTACGTCCCACTGGGAGAACTTAAGCATTTCTTCAGTAATCTTAACAGCAATACCGTGCTTACCGATATTGGCAGTAGCGGTTCCACCGCCTCTTTGAATACTGAACTCTGGATATTCTTGGCCTTCTGCCATTGACAAGTCAGCTGGACCGATAGCACCAAGAGTACCGAAGTTAATTTGTGTTCCGTATGCATCCATTCTAATGGTAGTTAGAAGTTTAGTACCAACAAGAATTGGTTCAATTGCTTCTTGCATAACTTCTGTAATAACACGCTTAAACGACATTGATGCCATTGGAGTGTTGACGGCATCCATAAGGCTAAGCTTCATGCCATCGGAAGTTACACCACCATTGTTAAACGCGGTATACAGATCATTAATTTCATCTTTGCAATCAAGCTCTTGCTTGGTCCAAGGAGTTTGGTGAATTCTCATAATCTTTTTTTATTCCTTAGTTTTTATTTTCTTAAATTAACGGCGTAAGCAGATTCTAACTAGACCGTAGCCATTAGAATATGTCACTGCATCTGGTAGACCGCCTGTAGCAGTACCGGGCATTGCTTGTAGTGGAGAAACACCATTGCGGGCAGTTCTTACTCTTTCAAGCAGATTGAATGGGCCTGGACCTCTCACAGACATAACCTGACCAAGGATGTCTTCTTCGTTGTATGAACCATAGTCGTAACCGGTTACTACGAAGTTAGAGTTATAATCAAATGTTGCGAACATACCTGGCTTAACTGTTCCAGCTGCACCGATACAAGCAGCAATTCCCACCATAGGAGCAGTTGCGTAGGCAGTATTGTCGGTAACAATTGGTAGCTCAATTTGATATTGTCTAAGGAAGCCAACTCTTGGTTGAAGGTTGAAGTTGGACACATTAAATTGTGCTGGGTTGATACCGTCGCCACCTGGATGTGGCCAGTAGTTCATATAGCTAACCCCAATTGCGTTGGAGATAGTGTTGTTCAATACGGCTGGTTGTGCAGTTAAGGTGAAGAATGACTTAACAACTGGTTCACCGGCTACGACTAGCACGCCAGCAAAGTTCTTCTGTCCTCTCTTAACATCTTCTGCGCTGTATCTATCTAGAGTGGTTAGTGCATCAGCTGCGGCAATACCAGCAGCAGGGTTGGCAGCAGCGTCAAAAGCGGTTGCATAAGCAGCAGCTTGAAGCTTGTAGCCAGCAGGCACAATATAACCATCTACATCGAAAGCTACAACTTTACCGTGTGAAAGGGCGATGTATTCTCTGAAGAAAGCATCATAGCGGACGCGATTCAGGTATTTAGCTACTTGGAATTCGCCAGCTGGGCGGAAACCTTCTGAGTATTCGAAGTTTGGAGTAATATGACCCCAGTCGTCCCACTCTTTGTACGTTTGCGCTGGATTAATCGAAAATGGACTATATGCCATGTTTTTTAAACCCCATTAAAAGTAAAATTATCTGGTAACTTGTTTTCGTCTCTTAAATCTTGAATATATTTCTTTGCAGAAGAAAGACCTTTTTCTCTAATTAGTCTTTTGTACTCATCCACAATTTCAGAGGGCGATAGTTTATTAGTGTTTGTAGTTCCTTGATCTTGTACATTGGAATTATCATCTTGTACATTATCAGAAACCTTTGTCTTGTCAACAGAATTTGGTTCTAATGATTTATTATTATCAGCAACCGGATCTGTATCTGTTTTAGATTTATTAGATAATCCATTTATTAAATCATCTAGTTTATCTTCTAGAGAAGTAATATTTCTAGTTTCTAACTTCTGTCTATAATCATTATCAGATAGTTTATCTTCTAATGTCAATATTTGATTGATAGTATTTTTTCTTAATTTATCAGTAAGTGATTGAACTTCTGCTTCAAGTGAGTCATTAACTCTTTGAATTGATTTAAGTCTGGTCACTGAGTAACTATCTGATACATTAAATGATTTTTTAAGTTCGTCAACTACTTTTGAAACAATGTTATTAATTGCTTCATCGGAAATAGAAACTTGGGCATTATCAACCTTGTCTGCGACTGGTGCAGTGGCAGGAGTCTTAAGCTTATCAAGTTCATCGCTAAGAGAGAATGCTTCTCCGATAAGCGAGGTTAGCTTTTCGTCAATAACTTCCAGAGCAACGTTCTTATCAGCATCTTCAATTTCCGCATCTTGCAGAATAAGTCTTGCAGCGATAGCGTGTGCCTTGTCATGAATAGGAAGAATCTTTTCATCTAACAGAACAAAGTCCAGCTCTTTCACGTTAGAGACATCATCGCTAAGATAAGCGGCAAGTCCGATTCCTTCCATATAGTCCTTGACTTCTTTATAAGTCGGGAATTTGCCCTGTAGGAAATCTTTTAAATTCATTTTTTTACCTTTATCTAGTGTTATAAAATCTAGAATCGTAATTCTATAATCATCTGAATCTAGTAATTCAGTATTAGTGTTTTTGTCGGCTGGACTATTAACGTAAGAAACGTGATCAAAGTCCATAAGATCACCAGAGACAAAGAAGCATTCTTCTCCGTCATAAACCTGTCCTGGATAATGATCACAGGATTTGCGTTTATTGTCAACACCACATATTGAGCAATACATGGCATTTGTTCCGCCGCCAATAGATACTGTTAAATATCTCTTGTCGACTATTTTTTGTATGGCGTCTTTGTCATTTATTTCAGCAATTAGCTGTATATGACCTAGACCTTTATATCCATCCATATGGTAGGTTGAAGATTTAACAAAATCTCTAACCTTAGACATCGACTTGGAGTCCATAACACCTTTTGGTCTTAGTGTATCTATTTGTCCACCAATACCATAGGATATATAAGATGCTTCTGCAATCCTTCCAAGCGGAGATGAATACTGATCATGATTAACAGTGACCGGCTTTGGATATGGCTTAACAAAAGAGTCTGTACCAGCCTTCATTCCTATTGGTAAATAAAATTTCTTATTACCATTAACTATACCAGAATGCGTTGCCTCTATTTTGATTCTAACGCCCTTGGATGTGTCCTTTGCATCCAAAATATCATGTTGAAGACGTTTAATATCTTCATCTTTTAATTTGAATGTTAAATAGGAATTATGTTTTGATTTATCCATTTATTACTCCAATGTATTAATGATTAATGCCAATATTTCATCAGAAATAATAGCTTTTAATTTTGTTTTGTCAACGGTGTTATACATATTCATTATTCTTATAACAGCATCTGTAATTAAATTCTCATTTGCAACTGAACTGCTTTCGGTATCCAGGATATTTGAATGTATATAATTATACAATCTACCACGCTTCATGGGTGATGCAGAATCAAGTATTGATAAAACACCATTTACAAAATCAGAAGAATGTTGATTCTTTGGTCTAGTGACCGACTTTGTCTGTGCGGATGATCCCTTTGCCTTTTTCTTTGCCTTTGATGTCTTCGCGGCTGGCTTAGATGCACTAGCTTTTTTTGCTGCTGCATTTGCCTTTATTTGTTGTTTCTGTATCTCATTTGCCGCTTCTTGATTCGGGTCATATTGATGCTGTTGTTGCATCTTCTTAATATCCTGATCCTTCATTGGCTTAAGCCCAGAACCAGTTCTAGTCTCATTGATTGATTGTAATCCTTGAGTCATCTTATTAAGTTCATGAGATTCAATCTTAATCTTGGTTGCTATATCTAAATCGTTAAATTCTAAGTATACCTTATCTTTCTCTGGTATTAAATATGCAGCCCTATATTTACCACTTTCGTATAAAAGCTCATTAATAATATATTCGCTAATAAATGTTTGGAATGTATCTTGGTACGCCATTACGCTTTCCTTGATAGATTCAGATAACACTTCTCCAGTTGCTCTACCCGAACCGTCGCCAACACCAAAGTCTATAGCTGACATTCCAAGACCTATAAAGACACGCTCCTTAAAGTGATCCAAATATCCTTCAACTCTAAGGGCCAGTGATTCTGCTCCAATTGCCTTAATGTCTATTTTTTCAGATGTGACTATACCGCCATCGTCTTCAATACTTCTTAGGTATTGTGTTGCTATGTCAACTTCAGATGTTCCGTCTGGGAATATCTTTGCTGGGTTTTTATCAGTGCCCACCTTTACATGAATAATTGGAAACAAAGATTTGTATATAAGTGTCTCAATTGATTCTTCTATACGTCTAAGTGCCAATATATCATCTTTTACAGGCTCAAGAGGTGGGGTTCCCATAAGAAAGCCAGTTCTCTTGTTAAAGTAGACATGTATGACATCCTGTGGGTTGTATACAATATATCTTGATGGGGATATATACTCTCTATACTCCAAAACCTTTCCTGTAACATCAACTCTAACCTGAACAGTTTCAGGAGGTAGATTGAAATACCCAGCTATTGGAGTCCGCTCATTTTCTCCATACTTCACTCTTTTGCCACTTGAATTATGATTACTTCTTGCCCTAACAATATACGCGTTATGGAAAGTGATAAGATTCATTGCGGTTTCTTTTAGAAATATATCGAAAGGTTTGCCTGTAACAAATCCAATTTCATTAAGTCTTTGAATTACGTATTCTGCATTCTTTTCATTGTCGGACATAATTGTATATCCGTTTTTAAACATGAGTGCAGCCTTCTTATTGAAGGCTCTGGCAACAAATGCTTCGGTATCTATGATTCTGCCATATTCGTAAAGATCGTATGCATGAGATTGCCAATACGTTGCTTTGACGTTATCTGCTTTTGGACCAAAGAAATTAAGAGTTGGATTCTTAATAGGTTTAAATTTCCTAATAGAAGAATCACTTATATACGATGGTCTAGAATTCATATTTGTTAAATGAATTATATCTTGCATGTGTAAACCTTAAATTTTTATTTTTCCTATATTACCTAGCACAGTATCTATCTTGCTAGATATTTGTAATGTGCTGGAAATCTTGTTTTGATATACATCTTGAGATGGTTGCTCTTCGTATGGATTCTTAATATTTAAGAACTTAAGTATATCTGCTATTTGCTTCAGAATGTCATCTTCATTAATGTTGAATGGTATAAATTCTTCATTGCCTACTGGTATGTAGTCGTTTGTAAAATAACTTGGTGGGTTACCTTGTCCGACTAAATTGTTTTCAGCAAAAGTCTTTGCGTCTTCAATTATATTATCAAGATGAGAACTTTCAACAAATTCATTTAGGTTACAACTATATAGTGATAATGGCTTGTCTGTAAAGTTATCATTGTTGTCAATTAACAAAACGCCAGTGTTGCCAGGCTCTGTAGAGTACACAACACCAAGCTTTCCTACTGCCTCTCCAACAACTTCTGCCACATCTTCCGCTGTGAATTGTATGTCGTCATAGAACTCATAAGATGGGCTTGAAATAACGTGTCTTGCTATAACTCTTGTCTTCTTTTTAATCACGGATCTTATAAGATTTATCAGTTGTATCCACTTCATTATTGACTCAATTGAGTCCGACGCTTTCCTTGTCGATCTTTCTGATTCGCACTGTATGACTTGACCAATTTGGAATATTTCAAATATGGAAGACTCCATATCTATTAAAGCCTTGTTTATAGTTTCCTGTGCTTCTTCTATTACGGTCTTTATATTATCTGCGTCTTTTTGCTCAGGTAATTTACGCTTGAGATCATTTCTAAGCTTATCAACAAATTGAAAATTCTTAACATCTATAGATTTGCTCTTAACTTCTGTGCCTAGGAATATTGTAGTATTTGACCTCTTGTCCAATTGTCTGTTGGCATTATCTCTTTCGGCAATAGCATCTGCCTTTTGTTGTGAAGTTTTATCCGATACTTCCACGCCATTATTTGTTAATGACATTCCAAGATTAAATTCTTTTTGTGGTGCTAATGAGTCATTTAATTGAACAAGGGCATCAAGTACGCACATTATTGATGACAATGAAACTTTAATAGAGGCACTTGCAAACTTAAGTAGATTGGCTAATAGCTTTGCCAATATCGCCATTAATAATTTCATGAAACTAAATTTGCTAATATCTAATGAAAATGTAAGTCTTATAAGCGATGCTAGTAAAAGTGATAATAGTTTTATTAAGTCTGGTATACAGAAAGATGAGAACAAAAAAGCTAGAGATGGTAATGCCTTAGAAAAACTACCTCCCTTTAATGATTTCATTTTGTTTAGAAAATCTTTTGCATCAAAATATGCTTGCCCTTTCATTCCGTTAAATCTAATTAGTGGAATTGTAGGTCTGCAATCAAGACAATCTCTGCCAGCAGATCTTCTTATGGCAGCCCTTATTGGGTCATTCTTATACTTATCCAATGATGAAGTTGTGCCAACAGAATTGCTAGAATCTATAGCCGATTTTATTGCCTCTATTTTGTCAACGTGATGGTCAGCCTCCGCATATAGTGTTGCTGGTATATGACTCAAACATCCCTTTTCCTTTAGAGATTTAGCATAGAAGTCTATTATCCTTTGTGCGTGAAATATTGTTTCTTCTGAACTTGCAGAATTATAATTAAGCAATGGCACGTAGACCTCCTGTTACATAATTAGGAATACTTGGGGTTAGTAGTATTGTTGGTTTAATTTGTCTAACTCTTTGTGGCCCCAGCTCTTCACCTTCTAGTGCACCACCATATATTACGCCAATCTTGTTGATCATATTTGTTATTGCGCCCGTAGTATTAACTATATTTGGAGGCATTATTCCCTTTGTCCATATAATTTTTGGTCTTTGAGTAGAAAGAAGACCTTCTACTGGAGAGTTAACAAGAGTTGCTTGTGCTCCAATGTTTGGAGTTGTAGGATCGCCTGGTCTTGTTGATATGTGTATATGTGGCGGAATGGGATGTATATGCGGTGCAACTTTGTGGGTGTGTGTATTAAGCACTGCTGTTAATTTTGCTATTCTTAGTTCTAGTCTATTTAGATATGCGTAAAGACCAGCAACCCACTGATACATGTTCTGGTAATTTGTAAAATCTTCAGCTGCATACTTGTATATTTGTGTATACAGCTTTGCTCTTCTTTTTTCGTTTTCAATATTTGGTGCATTTCCAGCAAAGCCAGTCATATTGCGTATTTCCCTAGTAGTTGATCCGCTTTATCTGCAGATGCTAATTTTGTAACATCAAGCATTTGAATAAACATATCAAATGTTACATAGTGACCATTCTTAGATACAAAATCCTCTCCATACATCTCAAGTATTGACTCATGCAGTTCTGTATCAACATCGGGATTGTATTTAAATCTTGTATGTCTTAAATTTTCATATAACTCTTTTTTCAGAGAGTTTAGCTCTTCCAAAATAGCAAAGAGGTCATCATTTGTGACCTCTGCCATTTCATCCGACACACCAAACTGATCATAGTTGTCGGACATTATTAAACCTCTAAGTTTATTGTCTCTAAGTTTATTGTCATTTGTATATCCATATTTGCAGATACCTTTGGTGTTATTAATATCCATACTGGTATTAAGTGATTCTGTAAAGGATTCAGAACCTTTCCTGAATTAAATTCAATCAATCCATCAAAGTCGGATATATTTGGCTCGATTTCATTCACAATAATCTTAGCCCCAAAATATCTTTTATCGTCTACAGTAGCGTTTAGTGATATATTAACTTCGGCAAATGGATCTGTAGCTATAAGATAGTATTTCTTAATTATGGGTGACACTGGAGAAACAGAGCACATGTTTATAGCAATAGATGACAACTCCATGATTGTTTCAGTTTCATAATCGTAATAGCATATGCCTACATCAGCGACTGTAGATGGAGTGATCATGGCATCTGATGCCGTATTAATTACATTAATCATTTAAATGATGCTCTTCTTGTTCCGTTGTTTTTATAGCTTCTTGTATAGTGCTGGGGAGGTATTCCTAGTCCCATGTCTGACCTTATTTCTGATCCAACTCCTTTTTCCTCATACATTGATTTTTCCGCACCTTTATAAGAAGTTCTAGAACCAGGAGTATGATTCTCTCTCTTTTTAGTGCGAATTTCAAGCCCATCATATACTTTCTGTTTATTTGGATTTAAATGTTCTATTGAAACACCATGAACTTCTTTTGCGCTAAGTATATTAATTGCAAGTTGCGACTTCATATTTGCAAATATATCATCATACTCAACATTAAAAGCAAACATAGCAAGCATTAATGCATCCAGATCGTGGTCACCAACAGTTGCAGAAGATGCAGAATACGTTGGTCTACCACTAATGCTACGCTTTTCCTGATATCCTTTAAGTTGATCAGTTAGTGCTTTGTCTTCCAGTGGGTCAAATCTTATAGCAACCTTTTCAATAACCCTATTTAAAACTCCTACCATAAATGGCTTAACATCTTTTTTGACATCTTGCCCTGTGTATGGATCTTTAACTTCAATCTTAGAGGAGAAGTCAACACCAACTATTTCAGCCAAGAATAAATCTGGATGTCCTGGTGGCAACTTGCCAAATTGTGACATGGCAAACGATTTAAGCGTTTCTATTTGTGTGTACCCAAAGCCTCTATCGACATATATCTTATCAAATTTATATTTTCTATTTAGGTCTATTATCTTTTCCATTGCTGCTGTTTGTGTCCAGCCTTCTTTTGAAATGCTAGCTTTTTCTGCAACAAAAAATACCTTCTTAGACTTATCATATGCAAGTGCGATTATTCTTGTCCCTATTGCCTCATGGTTCCAGTCGCATCCCATTGTTATGATAAAGTTATGTCTGTTCATAAGAATTAAATCTTGTGACATGGAGTATTCTGATTTGCTACATAGATCAACATAATACTTTTGGAATACACCAGCTTTTGATGATCCAAATTCCGCCATAACTTCTTGAACGTATCCCATCTCGTCAGATTGAGACCTTAGATCATTATCTACATCATCGTTATAGTGCGGAAGCACATAAGATGGGAAGTGAAATTCTTTATATGCCTTATCTTGAGATAATCTATATAATTGTTTTTCACCGTCTGGTGTAGATGTAACCCATAGTTCAGTATCTGGCTTGTCTAGCAAAATAGCCAAAATAGAGTTGAAGTCTTTTTGTCCAAGATAGTCTACTTCGTCTATATAAATAAGGTTAGCTGGTTGTCCACGAACCTGTGCAGCGCCGCTTGCACCTGCAGTAAATGCTCTTAGTCTTGAACCGTTTCTTAATTTAATTTGATAGTTTGGAGACTCCTTTGCGCTTTCCACTATTTCTGCATATGGCTCATTAAGGTTGTTTAGTATCTGTTTTGCCTTTACGTATACTTCTTCTGCCTGTGCATCGAATGGTGTAACTACAAGTACGTAATATTTTTCATTAGTAAGCATCTTATGAATCAGTCCCATTGTTATTGACTGTGTTTTCCCGATGCGACGCCCAGCTCTAATCGTTTTTCTCTTTGCGCTGCAGCGAAGTATGAACTCCTGATACCATCTTGGCATAAACAACTTTGTAGATGGGTTTTCATTTGCAGTATCTATATTTTTAGCTGCCCAATGGTATGGGTTTATGCTTTGCTCAACAAGATCTAATTCTTCTTCTGTAAACATATGTGCAAATTGTTCTGGTATGGTTTTTTTACCACTAAGCATTCCTTCGCATCTTATGGTTTGCTGTCCATACTTTTTTATCTGATCTTTAATACAAAGATCACACATACTGTTTATATCTTTGTTGTAGTTCTTTTGAGATAAATATTCTCTCCAGGGAATATCTGCTAAATTCCTTGCTTCTCCTGTAGAGCCATCAAATCTTCCTATGTCGCTCATTTATAGCATCCCTCTAATAACCATTGCTTCATTTGTTTTATTTAAGCATTCTGTATGTCCTGGAAAATATCTTAATGGTATATATTTATTATCTTTAAATTCTGATAATATTTTTTGCTCTAATTTCCACGCATCATACATATTCATGTCTCTTTGTAGTATTATTCTGGTTTTGTATCCGCCGTTCTTAGATGGTGATGCAAATCTTTTGTTGGCATTTTTTTCTGTTATGCCTATTTTTAGAAATACTTCGTCGTTATTGGACATTTCAACAATATAAATTACACCATTTGTTTTTTTCATTTCTGGATTATTTTCAAAATACCACTCACTATAGGCACCACCAGAACCACAATGCGGACAGCCAGCACGTGCGTTTATGTGCAAATCTGGTGTCTGCTCGAAATCACCGTGGATACTACATGTAATTTTTCCCTTTACTTTGCAATTTACGTATTGAAATTTTTCATACGTATATCTATTTTTATGAATTTCATTGGCAATATTAATAAATGAATTAGTATCTTTTTTAAAACAGCTACTACATTTAGGGCATCCAGCCCCATCAAGGTGGGAGTATGCAACCTGTCTAAATGTGCCATGCTTATTACATAATATTTCTACGATAGATTTGTTGCCATCTATTGTCTGAATAGGGTATTCATACTTATTTTTATGTATTTTTATAGACCTATCCACAAAGGATTTATAGTCCAATTTGCCTCTTGTTTGCCACCTTTGCAACTTTGCACACTGCTGACAGCCATCACCCCTCGATGTGTGTTTTGCCGGATATTGCTTAAAATCTCCATGTGTCCGGCAAGTTATAATCACTTTGTTCTTTTGGCCATTGTATTCAGTTTTTACATATGAATATCTATCGCCATGCACATTTTTTGCTGCATTAATAAAATCTTGCGTTGACATCATTTTTTTCATATACTATACCTCTTAGTATTATTTATTCTGTATAGTGCAAATCTTATACTAAGAGACGATGGTTGTCAAAGGAGTCCTCGAAGTATCATACTTTCATTGCCGAGCAATTGTCCTCTATCATTTAAACCAGCTCTTGAGAGCTTAGATAGTGCTCTCTGCCTTGCTGTTAATGTATTGTTTGTCTCTAATCCGCGTGTAGTCATTAAATCTTTGTTTAATGGCATAACTGCTCTTTGTACAAAGTTGTCATTCTTAAAACTCTGAAGCATTGCTGATGTACCTGCGTATGCTGCTGCGCCGACTGCAAGGCCAGCTAAGCTTCCTACGCCCCATCCTAATATTCTGGATGCTCCACCCATTCGTAATGCTTTACCTACCCCATGACCTAATTCTGCCATAGGTCTTGCAACTTGCAAACCTGCTGCCATACCTGCACCGGTTGCAAAGAAATCTTCCGGCTTACCTTCCAGTGATGCATTAATACCAAGATATGCAGAACCAAGTGGTATCAATAGCCTATTTAAGAAACTTGCCTTTTGGTGTGATGTTAGAAATCCAAAAGCATTTGCAAAGTTTTCTTTACCAGCATTCCAGGCACCGCTTCCTAGTGCAAATGATCCAGCTCTTCCAAAGTGATCTATTGCTTCTGCATGTTTATATTTGCCCATAAGACTAAAGTCTTGTACTTCGTCTTTAGCTGCTTCTCTCCAGCTTCTGAAGTATTTAACTCTTTCGTCTTTAGACATCTTGCTTACATCTATATCTGCCATGTTATATCTCAATAATAGTGATGTTTTGTTCTTTCATTCCAATCTGCAAAGCCAGAGCCGTGCTGGGGAGTTACATTTTCCATTGCATATAATTTAAGATTTGGATCTATTGCATTGCTGAGTTGCTTTCTAGCTTTTCTTTCAGCCTTTAATGTTTCTGCATCCTTGTCGCTTGATAGACCAATAGACATAATTCCAAGTCCTGCTGCAATTCCAAGTGCTGTTTTTGCCTTATTGTTTTTCATCCATTCAAATATTTTATTTGAATTCTCTTGCTGTATATTTGATATTAGCTCAGAGGGATTACTTTTAAGTATATCACCGACCCTTTCCGCTTCTGATATTTTTTCAGCATATGTGCCACGAGCAAGAATTTCATCTATTATGCCTTCTGGTGTTTTGCCGCCCATATCTACGCCTTTAAATCTTTCTGCAACATCTCTTAGTATTTCATCAAGACCATCAGATGCACTAATATGGTATCTTGCAACTCTATATTCCCTTAATCCTTCTTCTGTCTTTCCAGTTATATTATTTGTAAATGATATTTTTTCTGGATTGCTCATTCCATTTGCACTTAGAACTCTGTATCCATATTGAGATTGACCTTCTTCTATTGCTCTAATAATAGATTTGCCAAATTGCCTTCCTGCTTCGTGCGGCTGATTATCTCTTATCTTGCCTAGTAGTTTTAAATCATCAGAAGTAAGATTTCCAGAGCTAAGGTTTTTATACAGCGGTAGTAGGTTATCAAATGCTATTTGCAAGGCTTTAGCAGCGTCATCTGGAGCCAAGTGCGTCTCTGGTGTGCCAAGCATCACCTGAGATAAAAAGGCCTGACTTGTGCCTATTAGGGCCATATTCTTAGGTATGTGCCCTTGTTCTGCTGCTTTGAATAAAACCCCTCTTGTTATATCCATCATATCTACAACTTTCATCTTTCCAGATGTGTCGTTAAGCATATTGTGATATGACGCCATTATGCCTTCGTATGCAGAGGCAGCATTCTTAAATAAAGACTCATCTCCGGTTTTTAGGAAATTATAGTAATCATTAAGCGATCTATTTCTTAATTCTAATATTTCTGGAGATGGGTATATTGCTGGCATATTCAAAAGAGACTGTCTATTTTGATATGAATACGCAAATACATTTGATAGATCTGATAATGCTTTTTCTCCAACCTCAGAACTAGAACCGGCTGCTTCTATCCATCTTCTTTCAAAGTTTGCATTCTGAATTAGAAGAATATCTTTGCCAGCTTTATTTTCTGAGATTAACTTGTCAGCTAAAGACCTAATAAATCCATCTTGATTTTCTGCACTGCTTTGTAAATATTCGCTAAATGCACCAGCTTGATATTGCTCTTTTCCAAACCTAGATGTTGTAAGACGAGACTGTATCTCGGAAATATCCGATGTGTCGTTGGGGCGGAAATATAAACCTTCTTGTTTGGTATTGTTGCCCTCAAAAGAAGCAAACCCGCTCTGCCACACAAAGCCAGAACGGGGTTCTAATGATGATGTTTCTATATCAAATGAGAGTATTCGATTTTTATCTATCATATTGTTTTTAATAAATCTAAGTATTGTTGATAATTATCAAATATGTCTTCTTCTGTGATAAATTTATATTGTATGTCATTGTTCGCAAAATTTCTTTTAAGAAATGTCCTTGCGGCTGCAGCTTTTCTTTGTACTGTTCCATTTTGTAGCATTACTTTTGGTTTTATTTCAATAACCTCCAATAGCCCATTCTTTCTTAGTACAACTATGTCTGGCTTATATGTTCTTCTTTTGCCTCTATCATCTACGTATGGTATATTGAACGGCTCAACAATATAATTAACAACCATTGGGTCGCTTTCTAATTTTTGCAGATATGCATACTCATATCCCGATCTATAAACAAATGTGCTATTGTTTTTAGCCGATACAAAGTTACCTGTTTTGTATTTATACATATTGGTTTCTTTGTCTCGTTTATTAAAATAAACATGAGTATTCCTTTTGCTCATAATTATTTGACCTCTACAAAATCTGCGTCCACTGCTCTCATTTGTCTAACTTCTTGTGATAAAGAAGCTATCTTGGATTTGAGTTCTGATAGTTTGTTCATGGTTGATCCACTTCCAACAACCTCTGACACAATCTTCATCTTCTCTTTTCTTGTTGCCATAAGAGACTCAAGAACCTTCATTCTATTGCGTTTAATTCTATCTTTTAAATCAAACGCTTTGGATATTTCCTGGTTCTCTATTACATTTCCATTATTATCAACACCAACAACAACGTCTTGCATGAGAGTTGGATGATTTTCAGCAAGATACTTTGTTATTCTCATCTCATATATATTGAACTCAGCAAGTTCTGAAACCATATGAAGTTCTGTTATGTTTGATGGATCTACTTTAAATTCATCTATATATTGCTCTGTCCAGTAGTGTACAAGCTGGGCCTCAACAAGACATGGCTTTGCCAATGGAGGTTTTCCAATAGCCATATATGGGCAACTAGCCTTAAATGGACACATATCACCTGTACATCTAATTGGTATAGACGAGTTAATTCCAGAAGATTGTCTTTTCATAGCATATGCAACTGCTTTGATTTCTTCTTCTGTAAAATTCATATTTGCATATATAGATTCATCTAATTGTAAATTTTTAAGATAGTTATCTTTTGTTATAGTACCATCTTCCCTGATTTGTATTCCTGTTATTCCTATATAGCGAGCTGGTGCATTATCCTGCTTAGGTAAATCTTCCATCGCTACTGTTGGAATAGTTTTAGTTTCGGAACTTTGTTTATTTGCATTCTCTCTTAATATATTTGCCTTTTCAAATATATCTAGAACACTTTTATTCATTTGCATGTCCGTATCCCTGTATTGTATTTATTTACAGATAATGTATTCTTGTGTTAACCATCATACCATAGGGAGGTTTAATTATGAAACACATTGTATTATTACACGGGCTTGGTAGTCATGGTGTAACAATGAGGTATTTAAAAGCCTACATTGATTTATTTTCTGATTACAAAACACACGCGTTTTCTTATTATTCCATTACTTCCGATATTGGGCAAATAACTCAATATATGGAAGATGTTTTTAATGTTAATTTTTCTTATTCCGACGATGTCTGCATAATTGGACATTCACTGGGAGGAGTAATAGCAGCAAAATTAGCATCATCAAAGCAGCTACGTTGTAAAGTATCACAAATAATAACATTAGGTTCCCCTCATAAAGGCGCATTGCTCGCCAATAAAATAATGAACAAAATCCCTTTTATTCATAAAGTTTTCCCCATTGTAGAAGAATTGTCTTGTTGCTCTACAGAACTAGAATATGACATATCTAAGTATTGTAAAGTGGGTGTAGTTGCTGGTAACAAGCATAAATCCTATTGGAATCCATTGATTATATTAGGAAGATTGTTTTTAGGCGACAACTTTGTTCATGATGGAGTTGTTGGATTAAAAGAGAATGAAATGCCATGTGATGATTATGTTTGTTTACATGTAGATCATGTTAACCTACTATGGAGCAAAGCTGTTGCTAAAAGATGTCTAAATTTTATTAATACAAATAAATTTTAAGCAATAAAAAGCGGCCACTTGGGCCGCTTATTTATTTGTAATATATTAAGCAAGTCTTTGTTTCAACTTGTATTGTCTTATCTCTGACTCACTTGCTATATCACCCAAAAGTGTTTCTGTTCCAAGGGAAAGACTTCCGCCTTTTCTTAGTTTTTCTATCATTGCAACAACTTCTTGTTCAAGTGATAAGCATCCAGATAACTTGGTGCTATTATCATCACCAACCTTGATAGATGCTGCTCTTGCTGCTGCCTTAACATTTATGTCTTGTATATCCACTTTAATACCAAGGCCTATGCATCTTTCTACAACTGCATCATAATTGTCTTCTGCAGCTTCATATATTTCACCAAGAAATACATGGTCTTGCATAAATACTACTCTTGAGCAAAGAAAGTGGCATACATGTCCATATATATTAAGAGCTTTTAGTAAAATTGCTAACTCATTCATAATTTATTCCATTTTATTAATAGGTTAATCTATCAACAATCCAATCTTTTAGAGTGATTCCAGGAGCACATTCTATTCCCAAAAATATAGTACTGGTGTCTGCATTTAGTTTATCAATAATAATTGCAGAGTCGCCTATGTGGCACCATGAATCTATTGTGGTTGAGTACTCTCTCCAGAAGGCTGCACCATCTGCCAATACCTCGGAATATGTTTTTCCAATTCCAAGATATGCCTGTAGCACAATCGCATTAACAAATGATTTTATCTCATCAAAGATATACTGTCTTGCTTTGTATCTTTCAGAAACTGCTTTTTGTAAACCGTATATTGCAGAAATATCATTCGACTCATCTGTTAATAAATACTCTGTAGTTATTGTACCAATTGCATTGTAATAGCCAAGATATGTTTTCTTGTTTATTAATAAATTATAGGCATTGGTCGTAAATTCAAATCTTACTCTTGCATAGATAGTACCATTGTAAGAATAATCGCAATGAACAGGTCTGCCATTTTTTGCCATTGTTACAGTCTTGTCTAGATAAACTCCTTCCTGCAGATGTCTTCTAAAATCTATCTTTGACGGATGCAGATCAGAAAATCTGGAGTCTATAATGCTAGTAATAAGTAAAGTATTTTCTTGCTCTATTTCCACAAGCCTAGCATTGTATCTGCTAACTCTATCTGGATCATTAATATAGGCATTATAGTCTTCATCTGTCATTCTAATCCAGTCTTGGTCCAGGGGATCATTGATCCCCGAACCCTTGACTTCTGCTGGCCAATCACCTGGTAAATTTTGTGGATTTGTTGTGTATTGGTATAAAAGAACGTCAATCATTAAGTATTCTCATTATAAGGTTATGTTTCTAGATGTCTTGTATTCAAAATAAACCCAATCGGACTCAAGTGTTCGGTTTGTAGTTCCAACAGATTTTACTATAAATACTGCCATCGAGGTTGTTCTTAGTGATGTTATTGGCAAGTTGGTTGTAACATCTGTTGCAACTGCTGTTCCATCAATATAGAAGTCCGCAGAAATAGTGCCCCCAACATTTTTTACTCTAACCCTAAGTGTGTAATCTGTAGCTGCAACGACCCCAATTCCACTGTCTGCAATTGTTCTGGTAGAATTGTTTGATGTCACAACTTGGAAATTTCCCCCGGATAAGTTATCTGAGTACTTAAAGTATGCGCCATCGACACCTTCTGTCCCGGTCGTTTGGTCTGTAAACCCAGCATACACAGTGTATTTATTTCCACCAGCACTTAGTGTTGGCACTCTTAATGATGTTGAAAATTCTATATAGTCGCCATCAACAAGATTTCCAAAATTTGGGGTTGCGTATATTCCATAGTTTCCAGCATATCCAGTCGATGTTATGCCAGTAGAATATACCTTAATTCCAAACCGCTTATCTGTGCCACCAAACACTGGTTGGCCAGTTTGTACAATACCAGCACCAATGCCTGCTGTTGCAGCTTGCAGGAATTTTGCAGTTTGTGCTGTGTAGAAGTCATCAAATTCAGTTATATAAATATTCTGAGGATGTTTTGCAAACTTGTTATCCAGAGTTATATCGTCGGCATTTTCTGCAATTGATATACCCTTTGTTGTTCCAGCAACTATAGATTTAAATCTTAAATTGTTGGCAACTGTATCTTTATAAACTCCAGCGCCAGCACCAACATTTACTGCTCCAGATATTTTACCATCCAATGCAGTCTGTGTGGCAGTGCTGATTGGTTTATCAACATCGGAAGTATTATCTACGTTGTCCAATCCAACCGCAGTCTTGTCTAATGTCTGCCATGTTTTGTCACCTCTGTAGTACTGTCCGACTGTGCCTGCCGCTACTGTTGCCTCTTTACCGTTAAGTGCTGTCTGTGTTGCTGTTGAAATTGGTTTGTTTGCATCAGAAGTATTATCAACATTGGAAAGTCCAACTGCTGCCTTGTCTAGCGTTTGCCAAGACTTATCACCCCTATAGTATTGAGATACTGTTCCTGCGGCAATTGTGCCCTCTTTGGCATTTAAGGCAGTTTGAGTTGCTGTCGATATGGGCTTATTGGCATCACTTGTGTTATCAACATTGGCTAAACCTACAGCAGTCTTATCAAGAGTCTGGAATGTCTTATCACCACGATAATATTGCCCAGTTGTTCCGGCAGCAATGGCTGGTTCTTTTGCATTAAATGTTGCAAAGTCTGCAGATTTTAGATATCCATCAACAATAGCTGTAGCAAATCCAAGTTTTGTTTTTATAGTAGATTGTGTTTCATCTCCACTATTTGCTCCACTTGTGTTGCCAATCACAACAAGGTTTGCGTCAGAAACAAATCTTTTGTTTGTAGAATCTACAATATTTGCAGTGGTTGTGGTATCGACGTCTTGAACATTAGAAAGGCCAACATTTGCCTTTGTTACAGATGTAAATGTTTTATCGCCTCTGTAGAATTGAGACGTTGTTCCACTTGCCACAACAGGTTCTTTGCCATCTAGTGCGGTTTGTAATCCAGTTACATCTGCAATTATGTGTGTATGGCCAGTATTTGACTTTCCATTTAAAGCAGTTTGTACTGCGGTGCTAATTGGCTTATCAACATCTGCTGTATTGTCAACATTTCCAAGCCCAACTGATGCTTTTGTTAATCCTGTAATTGTTGATACATCTTGAGTGCCAGTGTGATTCGATCTACTTAGCAGATATACATCTGTAGCATTTGCAGTCGCACCAGAAGATATAGCGTCTAATTTTGACTTATCTGCACTTGACATAAATCCAGATGTAACGCCTGTAGCATCGCTATGAGAATGTCCTGTGTCAGACTTACTAGATAAAAGAGTGTCTACTTCTATTTTTCTGTAATATCTAATATCACCTCTTGCGTCATTATGATATTGGGTATGGCTATCAACACCAAGATCTGTAAGATCGCTATGGCTAATTGCAGTTGAAGGTATTGCAGACGTTCCAGTTTCAAATAATCTTGAAAACATTGGTCTTATGTCCATAATATCAGCGATAACTGTTGCGCCTTCTTCGAGCACAATACCAGCCAGCCTTATAATCTGCGCCCTAATACTACTTGGGGCCTCTGGCAATGGTGCTTTTTGGGCTTCTTCCAGTGTTGGCCATTCTGATGTAGCGTACACATAATAAAGATTACCTTCTGCTGTAGTAAAGACCATGTCCTTTTTAAAGTAACCAGGGGTCATTGGTATTAAAGCAGATCCTGGAGCTTGACTTCTGTCATTAATATAATTTGGATCAACAGCATTGGGATTTAAGGTATTCGGTATGAATCCAGCTGTTGTGCCATATATTTTGGTAAAGTTATATTTATCCAGCAGATCAATTTCATTGAATTGTGCCCATATCCTACCACTGCCCATAACAATACTTAGATCATTTGGTGAGGGCAGCGAAGCTATATTGCACCCAAATTCAACGTTTGCACCGACCGCATTTCTAACCCATTGGTTTACCCAATAGTTTGCATCTGTAGAATGATGATTAATATTGCTGTATCCCACGACAGTTGTGTTGCCTAATGCAGTATTTATATATCCAAGAGCAATAATATCTGGTCCAAGCTGCGATGTTGACTGTATGATATTTCCATCACTATCTATTCCAATAAAGTTGTTTCCATCAGCAGCACAAGATCCTGTCTTGTCCGTCCACTCTACGAAAACTATTTCGCCATCAATGTTTCTTGCGTAGCCGCCACCCGATGCGATAGAAAAATTAACGCCGCCTGTGGGGGTAATTAATCCACCATATACCTGTGCGGCCCCGTATGTTCTATCTATAAATTCCTTAATAAAAACACCAGGAAGTGGAGTCAATTGTATTTTGCCCGTGGTGTCATTATAGTCAGAGGTTATTAATATGCCCTCGTCAAACATCCCACCAACAATATCCTGTACGATTTCTGGAGAAACAGATCCCCCTACACCACCATTTGATGTGATATCTCCCAAAATACCAGTATAGTAGGTTTCAAATGCAGCATTATCATTGGTTATTAAGTGCCCAAAATAGACACCCTTTGCCAAAGTTAAAAGCTCAGCATTTGTTAATAGCTCTACATTTATAGTTGTAAAGCTTATGTTGTTTATTGTTACGCCATCGCCATTGACGGTGCACATAAAGAACACTTTAGTTGATTTGAAATCAAAATTAGTCATTAATTTCCTCCAAGAAAGATTCTTCTTTCTTCAGTTCTTCTATTTGTAATGCCCTGAACAACTTTGCCTCCAGCCCTATTCCATTTTAAGAATTCGTCTGCAGCGCCTTTGTAGTCGCCAGAATTTAATTTCTTTAGAAGTGTTGAAGTTGTTAATGCGTTAAGTCCCAGATTAAATGAAAATGAAACCAATGCATCAAATTGATTTTGTGTTAATGGCACTGTTACTAGGTTTGAAACACCAATTTCAAATCTACGAGCATCAGATCTTAGTAAATCATCTGCTTGTGCTTGGGTAATTGTAGTAAATTTCTCTCCGGGCTTAATAAGATGGCCGACCCCAATAGTTGGGAAGCCGGCCACGTCTTTGTACACCGTAAGAGAGCATCCTTCAAATTGTTTGATCATTTTAAGACCGTTGTTTGAAAGTTGCATATATCTCTCCGTTATTAATTTATTGTTGTAGCAATTAAAACTGGCATTCCATCAGAACGTATTCTATATGTTACAGAATCTCCAGGAGTAACTGTAGCAAATGGAGATAGCCTTAATTGATGATATTGACTATCTAATTGTAGATGCAGATTTGTAAAATTAGCTCCAAATTGGAAAGTAATTATTTGATCTGGTTTGAAATTATAATATAGGTTAAATACACATCCATCAAGTGTTCCACCAGATGAATTTAACATAACAAACTCAATCATATTATGGGGAGCATTTATAACTTCATTATCTGTTGTAAATATTACTGAAGGATTTCTATCTAATGTATGGCCTTCTATTTTCCAGAATATATCTCCATATAGAATATAGAATCTTATAATAAATTCAGATCCGGCAGTCATATATATTCTATCTGAATGTCCATCAATAGATGTGCCATTCATAAATTTCACACAGTAAAGTGCAGGGATGCCATAATCAGCTCTAACTCTAACTATGCCTGTACCATTAAGCAAGTCATTGCTAGGTGCGTAGAATGTTAATTCTGTTCTGCCAGGATCTCCAATTCCTGTTCCAACCACAATACTTGTTTCAGCTTTGGTTGTGTCAATAGTTAATTGCCATCCTGGATTCAAAACAGTCATTTGTAGCACTGAGCTATTTTCTAAAACAACAATTTGATAATTCTTATCAATTAGAGTATTTTCAAAACCGCTACCACCCCATCCATCGTATCCAATATGCTCTGGTGTGCCAGATACTTTATTAATATAAGTATTTCTACTATCAAGGAATTCTTGTCTGAAAAGTTCACCAAATGAAACTTGATATTCAACCCATGTATTTCCATTATTTATAATAATGTTTCCAACATTATATCCACCTGCAGATTCAAAACTCATTCCGTTATCCAATATTAATATTGAAAAGCCCGTTGGATAATCGTTAACAGAAGTATTATGTGTGGTTCCCTCTATTGTTTTAATTGCTTCGTTCCAGCTCACAGCATTGATATTTCTTTGTAATAGGAATAATTTAACAGCATCTAGTCCACTTGATGCTACAGCAACATCAACATAGTCATACAATGCAGCATCTTGTGTGTCAACATACGCTTTATTAAGTCCACGAATAGGCAGTATATTTTGATGATTATTATAAAACATCACATAATCATTTGCTTCTGCAACGTATTGTCCATATGTATGAGGATTAACAACTTGATACCATCTTTTATCTTCTACGCCTTCTGGTAATGATGGAGTTCCAGGAATAATTTGTGCTCCACCTAAAAGACCTGGTATTTCACCATATTCATATGAAGTATTGATATTAACATGCACACCTGTTGCTTGTGCATCATCTACAAGTATGAAATAGATATTGTAATCACTTCTATTAAATTGGAAATCAATACCTATTTCAAATATGGGCGAATTGATTATATTATTTTCCATATCTATTGTTAAAGGAACACCTGTAATATCGGTATTTCCACTTAATGTCACCATATTCGATACTAGATTTCCACCCATTAATGTAGTATATGAGCCAAAATAAGTTGTTGGTCCGAATTTACCAAGCATTAAGAATAACAAATCATAATTAGAAGAAGGAGTCTGACTTTGAATATCTGTAATTACTTGTGGCATATCAACATTATCTGATGTTATTGCTATACCAACGAACTTATTTATGTCACCATCTGGCAACCCTATTAATACTCCACCACCACTGCTAATAGTTGTTGTTCCCTTGATATATCTTAAGGGGGTTTGGCCTAATTCATAATATCGAGATGTGGACGCAAGAGTGTATGAACTGCCTTCATTACTAACAAGACTAAATCCATTATTAATTTCAGTATTTAATACTATTGGGCCAGGCTCACCAGATTGCTGATCAGGTCCTGGTGTCATATCCCATATGCCTACATCTGGAATTGCTGCTCCGTTTGGTATTTTTATTTCATATGCATCAAATAACTTGGGCTTATTTATAACAAATATAGCTCCTGAATATACATC
>JAYRNA010000054.1:0-2652 GCA_041912375.1 Saccharimonadales bacterium (SeqCode)
AACGCCCAACAGGCAGTAGTCGAAGTGAAGGAACAATTGTATCGCGGTCACCCGGATGTCGTAGATGCCGACCTTGCGGATTACTTCGGGACCATCCCCCATGCCGAGCTAATAAAGTCGGTAGCACGCCGGATTGTTGATAGGCGCGTACTGCATCTGATTACGATGTGGCTGGAATGTTCAGTGGAAGAAACCGATAAGCGAGGACGAAAGACACGTACAACCGCGGCCAAAGATAAGCGTTGTGGTATCCCACAGGGTTCTCCAATTTCACCGCTGCTGTCGAATTTGTATATGCGACGATTTATATTGGGGTGGAAGAAACTTGGCTTGGAACAGCTGCTCGGTAGTCGGATCGTAACCTATGAGGCTGTCCGAGAATACCGACGAATAGTTAAGTAGCCCGAATTCCTTTCTATCCAATTTTCATGGCATAACCATAAATTGCCTATAAAAACTTAATAAGATTAATTTAATCAGCATGTTATGGTATAATAGCCAAAAATAACACCACTAGATCATGCCATGTCAGCTCCTTTCAAATCAAGCCCGGTTGAATTTAATCAACACCTGCTGTTTCCCACCAATATTTTTGATCTACTCCCCAAAGACCATGAATGCTTTCTCTATGCCGATCTGTTTCAACAGATTGACACGAGTAGTCTTGAAAGCCTTTATAGCATTAAGGGCCAGCACGCTTATCATCCCAAACTCATCGTTGCCATCCTGATCTTTGCCTACAGCCAAGGGGTTTTCAGTTCCCGGAAAATCGAAAAACGCTGTAATGAAGATTTATCCTTCATGTTCATCGCGCAAATGAACTGCCCTAATTTTCGAGTGCTCAGCGATTTTAGAAAAAGCCATGGCGATTTTTTTCAGGATTGTTTTAAACAAACCGTCAAACTGGCACTGGAGTTGAAGCTGGCTTCATTAGGCCACATCAGCCTAGACGGCTCCAAATTCAAAGCCAACACCTCCAAGCATAAAGCCATGAGCTACGGACGTTTACAAGAAAAGGAACAAGCCCTGAGTGCCGAAATTGCTGACTTGATTGAGAAAGCCAACCGCTGCGACCAAGACGAAGACAAGGCCTACCAAGATAAAACCGGCTATGAAATTCCGGACGATTTGAAATTCAAACAAGACCGTCTGGCTAAAATTAAAGCGGCTAAAAAGGCCCTTGAGCAACGCGAAGAACAACTTAACCCTGGCAAAGCCATTGAGGATAAAAAACAAATCAGCTTTGCCGATACCGATGCTCGCATCATGGGCAAAAATGGCAGCTTCGATTATGCCTACAATGCTCAAATTAGCGTCGATGCCGATCTGCAAATCATTGTGGCTCAACATATCAGCCAAAACGCTAACGACAAACAAGAGGTTGAGCCCGCTCTGCAAGCGCTGCAAGAGTCAACCGATAGATTGCCGGACAAAGTGAGTGCGGATAATGGCTATTGGTCTGGAGACAATTTACAGGCACTCGAGCAAAACGACGTCGATGCTTACATTGCCACCGATAAAGGTGAAAAGACCCATAAAATACCTTTGGATAGCTCGGAGCGCAAACTGGTCAAAGCCGACTTCGACTACCACGAAGCCGATAACACGTTTACCTGTCCTGAAGGCCAGGTTTTAACCATGAAACGCGAAAGCCAAGACGGCAGCCGTGTCTATCAAGGCTCCTCGGAAGTCTGTGCCGATTGCCCACTGCACAGCCGTTGCTGCCAATCGGCGAAAGGCGAAGCCCGTACCATCAATACCGATAACAAAGAACCCTTGCGTCAACAGATGACTAGCAAAATGGCAACGGAATCAGCCAAAGTGATTTACGGTAAACGCAAAACGATTGTTGAGCCGGTGTTTGGTCAAATCAAAAATAACGGCTTTCGTGGCTTCAGTGTGCGCGGTAAAGAAAAAGTCGCAGGTGAGTTTTCGATGGTCTGTGCTGCACACAATTTCAAAAAAATTGCCAAGGCCATTGTTACGGGATTGATCTGTCCAGAATTTGGAAATTTCACCACAAACCCTGCAATATAGGTAAAAATATACTGGATAAGTCCGTCATGAACCAGCTCTAACGTCAAAATTGTAGAAGTTTTGGTCAGTTTTAAATTTGGCCTCAGGATTTTTTAAATTTCTCCGAAACCAAGTAGAGGCTGCTCGTTCGAGAGCCCTATTCTCGGACAGCCTCCTAGACCGTCGGAACTATTGTCCGTTTGGTGTAGGCAAATTTACCAGCGCTAAAGTAGTTGTCCAAGTCAGGGTTTTATTAGAGGGACGCCGAGGCGTTTCTTCCGTAAAGGAGGGAGGGGAAGTTCGCCTGTATGTTCTTTGAGAGTATGTCGTAGGTTAGCCAAGTCTTGGCTGATATCTTGTTCTTCGGGGTCATATTGAGTCTGCGAAATCGTCCCAGCTTGGAGCTGACCGGCAAGCGCTTTTAATTGACGCTCCAATTGATCAATCTCCGCAGCGAATAAGCGAACAGTTGTCAGCGTGCCAAGCCGGTACTGGACTACGGCATCGTCGTTTAATTGCAGTAACTCTTCAATATGCTCTCCATAGGGAGTTCTCGCCACAACCTTACCGGTTTTGGCATCGAAACGAAGATGCGAGGCCATTTCGTGGTCGCAGGGGTTTACAACGTAAGGCCCG
>JAYRNA010000055.1:0-1285 GCA_041912375.1 Saccharimonadales bacterium (SeqCode)
ACCGAGGTATAATCGTGGATATTGCCCGACAAATATTGGAGAGTAGACCATGACGAAATTTGCCGGACGACGCGGCCAACTTGGTATTGCAGTAGAATCCTCACGCGGTACCCCTGTAAACCCTACCTTCTGGGTGCCAAGGGTAACTATGAGCTTTAAGGACGAAGTAGAGGAAGTCCGTGAAGAACAATCAATGGGTGTTATCGCTGATAACGATTCAAAGTATGTCGTGCAGAAGCGCGGTGCCGGTGAAGTAGAATGCCAGTACTATGACAAGGCATTAGGCGCAATACTTACCGGCGTTATTGGCGCATCTCCCAGCACTTCAGGGTCGAACCCATATACCCATACATATACCTTGGCGAATACGAACCAGCACAAGAGTTGCTCGCTGTACTTCAAAGACCCAGATCGGTCAGACATGTATCCGCTCGGTATGGTTGACTCGTTTAAAGTATCTGTAGAAACAAATGGACTGGTCAATTACACCACTGGTTTTATGTCAAAGACAGCCAGGGAGTGGACATCACAGACACCTAACCTCACTTCTCTAGGCAATAAATATAACCATCAGAACTTGCAATTCCGATTAGCTTCTAGCGTCGGCGGCTTGTCAGCAGCTACGGCCATATCCCTTAAGAAACTTGAACTGAACATCAACAAAAATACCATGTTTGATTCTGTGATGGGGACGGTTGAACCAGAGGACATACTAAACCAGCAGCTATCTGTTGAAGGTTCTCTGGAACTCAACCTTGAAGATGACACCTACCGAGACTACATGTTAAATGGTACCTACCGTGCAATGGAGATAAAGCTACTTATTAGCTCTAGTGCCAGCCTTACCTTGCAATTCCCACGTGTAGACTTTAGCGAGTGGGAACCGGACTATGCCTTAAACGAAATAGCCAAACAGAAGATAAACTTCAAGTGCAATTACGATGCTGCGAACGCTTTAGATATCATCTCGACCTGTACGTTAATAAATGCACAGGCGAGTGGTAGTTATTAATATTTAAGGAGTAAACATGGGTTTAGTGATTCGCAAGAGAGTTAGCTTAGATTTTCTTGGGGAAGAATATAAAGATAGTTACTTGGTGTTTCGGTCTATTCCAGTACCAGACTATGAAAATATAATTGATGAAGTAGACAAACTAGACAATAAAAAATCTATCCAGTATATAGTCACAACACTAGAAAAGTATTTCATTGAGGGTAAAGGATTGGATGAGAGCGGTAGCCTTATAGCAATTACCCAAAATGACATTAAGCTTCTCGATGGTGA
>JAYRNA010000056.1:0-1808 GCA_041912375.1 Saccharimonadales bacterium (SeqCode)
CGTAAGTATTCGGCGAGGGCAGGTGAGGCACAATTCACCGAGTTTTGCGTTCCCAAGGATGGCCATTTGATCGAATTAGGATCATCATTGGCGCATGCCTAAAACCCATAGAAAGCCTGCTTCTAAGCGCCACGCAAACAAACCGAAATGCTGTTCGGAAATTGAAGAAAGATTTGCTCGATTAGAAAAGGATCTCAAAAAGGTCACCGAATGCGCACGTAACGTCGAGCACAGGCTACAGGGCGAAATTAGAACTCTGGAACTTGCCGTCAAAAAGCGGGACCGACGGATTGAAGACCTGGAAAAAACCAATACATACCTGAAGAATCGGCTCTTTGGCACCCAGTCCGAAAAGAAGGTATTGCAGACTCGCCCGTCGCCGGAAAAATCGGACAAAAAGGATGCCAAAAAGCGCGGACAACAGCCAAATTCAAAAGGACATGGACGGTCGCCTAGGGGCGTAACAAACAAGTCTGAAGTCGAAATACCGGTAGCGGAAACGTGCTGCCAGCTTTGTAAAAAGGACTACTTGGTCCTCGATGCAACGAAAGATTCACGGTTGATTGAGTACCATCAAATCCTGGAGGAGACAACGTACAGGCGTCAGGTAGCAGTTTCTCAGTGTTCCTGCTTCGGCAAAATAATTCGGGTTGCCGACTTGCCGCCAAAACTTCTTCCTCGAACAGACATTGGAAACTCGCTTTGGATGCACTTCCTCATCAGCAAGTTTCTCTTTGGGACGCCAACCAACAGGATCCAAAAAGCACTAAGCCTCAAGGGTGTTTCGCTGCCTTTGGGCACCCTGACGAGCGGGTTTAGAGCAATCAATACCTTGCTTGACGGGCTGTACGAAAGCATTCTCGATCATTGTCGCTCCGCGGATTTGTGGAATGCGGATGAAACGACCTGGCGAATAATGGATGCAGACAAGCGTCGATTCTGGCTCTGGGTCATTGCCAGCAACGACGCCGCAACGTACATCGTGGACCAAAGCAGATCCGCAAAAGTACCTCGCGAGTTCTTCAAGAATAGCTCTGGAACTCTCTTGTCTGACCGCTTCTCTGCATACAAGAACCTCGGCGATGAAATAAAGAAAGCTTGGTGCTGGGTGCACGTAAGAAGAGATTTTTTGAGTATTCTGAAAGGCATCAAAAAGCACAAAGCGTGGGCAAAGAAGTGGCTCCGGATGATTGGAAAGCTGTTCGCGGCAAACCACAATCGATTCAAATTACTTGAGTCTGAATCGAAATCCGAAATCAACTGGAGAACCGCAAACGAAGACATAGCAAAGCTTTTGAAAAGGATGGAATCGCAGCTGAAACAAGAGACCTACTCAGAACAAATCGAAGAACCCCAACGAAAAGTGCTGCGAAGTCTAAAAAGGCATTGGCCCGGATTGACGATATTTGCCAATGATCCACGAATCCCGATGGACAACAACAGAGCAGAAAGACTCCTTCGTGGAAGCGTGATACTAAGAAAAAATAGCTACGGGAGCGGAACCGCATGGTCCGGTGAACTGGCCGCTAAGCTGTTGACGATATTTCATACCTGGCTGATGAATGGACTTAATCCAGAAACCCTACTTGAAGCGTTCTTTTCTGAAAAGTCGCAATCAAAAACAGAAGTAAACCTCGACGATTTCCTGCCTTGGAAGATGTCTGCGGAAAGAAAACGCCAGTTTTCTCTGCCGTCCGGATTTAAACGCCCTGCTTGACGTCACTTAAAGTGCAAAAAGTGCCAAAAAGCTAGAAAAGCGGACTAGTTCGAAATTTCCGAACCGACCGCTCCCCTGGCCGAATACTTAC
>JAYRNA010000057.1:0-4722 GCA_041912375.1 Saccharimonadales bacterium (SeqCode)
ATACATGGCCATGGCTTTACCAAGTCTTTTGTTGAGCATGGGATTATTATTGGATTGATTTGTGTTCGTGCTGATTTAACTTATCAGCAAGGTTTAGAGCGTATGTATAGTCGTCAGACGCGTCTAGATTTTTATTGGCCCGAATTTTCTCATATTGGTGAACAGGCTGTTTTAAACAAGGAAATTTATGCTGATGCTAGTGCAAATGATGCTCTTGTTTTTGGGTACCAGGAACGCCACGCCGAGTACAGATACAAACCTAGTCGACTAACTGGTTTGTTTAGGTCTAATGCTACTGGTACTTTAGATCCTTGGCATTTGGCTCAGAATTTTGCTGCATTACCTGCTCTTAATAGTGCTTTTATCGTTGAAAATCCGCCTATGACTAGAATTAAGGCGGTTACGACTGAGCCAGATTTTATTTTTGATTCTCATATTTCTTTGAAATGTGCTAGGCCTATGCCTGTGTTTAGTGTTCCTGGGCTTATTGATCATTTTTAAGGAGTTTTTGTGGATCCAATTACTTTGGCTGCTCTTACCACTGCTGCTGGTAGTGTTATTGGTGGTGGTATTAGTGCTGTAGGTGCTCATAAGGCTAATGTTGCTAATATTCATTCTGCGAGAGAGCAGATGGCTTTTCAGGAGCGTATGAGAGGTACTCAATATCAGGCTGCTATGGATGATATGCGAAAGGCTGGTTTAAATCCTATTTTAGCCGCAAAGGTTGGCGGTGCTGGCACACCTGCTGGTGCAATGGCTAATGTTCAATCTGAATCTGGTGGTTTAGGTGAGAGTGTTGGCAAAGCGTCGTCTAGTGCGTCTGAGGCTTTGCGTATGAAAGCTGATATTGAAAAGATTAAGTCTGATACGATTTTGAGTAATGCTTTGGCTTCAAAGGCTGTTTCTGATGCTAGAAACACTACTGATGCAACTGCTGCGCAGGTTAGGAATACTGATGCTAATACTCAAAATGTTTTGCAAAATATAGGTATTAAGGCACCTACTGCCGATATGATGGATGTTGTAGGTAATGCTACTAGTGATGTTTCTAGAATTGTTAAGGGTGGCCCTGGAATTCTTACATCTCTTGGTGATATAGGTAGGTCTATATCTCGTGGTTTGGCTGATGTTGTTCATGGTCCTAAGACGCATTTGGCGCTTAGGGAAGTTAGAGATAACAGGAGAAAGTAATTATGGCTAAAGATTATGTCACTGCTAGATCTCGTAGAGAGATGTATGCACCTGGTTATGAATCTGTTTGTCCCACTGTTGATAACAGTGGTGAGTGTTTTGTACAGCAATCCGATTTTGATAGATCGGATATTAATTTAATTGTTGAGCGTTTTATTCGAACAGGTGTTTTAGAGTCTGTTAAGCAGACTCATGGTGAGTATGGTGACTTTTCTGAGGTTACAGATTATCACAGTGCTTTGAATCAAGTTCGTCATGCTGAAGAGTCTTTTATGACTTTGCCTGCGACAGTTAGGGCAAAGTTTCAAAATGATCCTGGTATGTTTTTGGATTTTGTTGGAAATCCAGATAATTTAGATCAAATGGCTGAGATGGGCCTTTTGAATGAAGAAGCTCAGGCGAAGTATGCTGAGCGTATTGCTTCTGGCCAAGCCGCTGAAAGCGGCGCGGAGGCTGCCCCGAAGGGATAGCAGCCGGAGGGGAACATTCGCCCACTTGACCTAGAATGTTCCCACTGACACCAAGTGAATTCTTATTCACTTAAAAGTGTCAGTTTAGGCCTTTTAGGCCGTCATATTTTTTCGTTCTTTTTTAAAAAAGGAGTTTTTATGCGTAGAGCTAAGTTAGGTCGTAGACATTCCCGTAAGATGTTTCGTAAGGGTGCGTCTAAGGTTAATAGACGTAATTTTGGTGCTAACCATGTAATGCGTGGTGGTATTAGGTTATGATTTGAAATTGGCCCAAGGGAGTTGATCGAGAGTTTCCCAAGGGCCGCAGGAGTGAGGTTATATTGTATGACTTGTTATCGTCCGCTACAAGCGCATTCGTATGGTCATGTGCTTACTACTAAAGGTAAGCGTTTGATTATTTTTGGTCCCCCTGATCTTAAGGGTGATTCTTATTATCCTGGTGTAGAGTTGTTGCAGTTGCCCTGTGGCAAGTGTATTGGTTGCCGTTTAGAGCGATCTAGGCAATGGGCTCTCCGCTGTATTCATGAAGCTTCTCTTCATAAAGAAAATTGTTTTGTTACTTTGACATATAATGATGAACATTTACCTAGTTGTGGTGGTTTGATTCATCGTCATTTTCAATTGTTTATGAAGAGATTGCGTAAGTGTTTTTCTGATAAAAAGATTCGTTTTTATATGTGTGGTGAGTATGGTGATAAGCGTGGTCGTCCGCATTATCACGCTATTCTTTTTGGTTTGGATTTTAATGATCGTGTTTTGTTTAAACGTGACAATGGTATAAATCATTATACTTCTGATACTTTAACCCGTATTTGGGGTAAAGGTTTTTGTGTTGTTGATGATGTTACGTTTGAGTCTTCTGCTTATGTTGCTCGTTACGTTTTAAAGAAGCAATCTGGCGAAAAAGCGTTACATCATTATACTGATAAGGAAACAGGTGTTTTTAAGAAGCCTGAATATACAACCATGTCTCGTCGTAAAGGTATTGCAGCTGGTTGGTTTGTTAAGTTTTTTCGTGATATATATCCTCATGGTTTTTTGTATTTTCGTGAAAATCGTGTTTTACCTCCTAAGTTTTATGACAAGATGTATGAGGCTTTAGATCCTGTTGATTTTGAGCGTTTGAAGAAAGAGCGCTCAGAGGCTATGAATGATGCCGTTAATAGGAATCCTGGTGATTTTACTATTGAACGTCGTAGAGTTAAGGAGATGTGTAAGCAGCTCTCTATAAGTGTTTTAAGTCGTGAAGTTGATTGAGGAGTTTTTTGTGAGTGAGAGTTATTTGACGCCTAGTCATGTGATGGTTATTAATTTTGTTATTGAGTATTTTAATAAGAGAGGTGTTAATTTAGAGGACGTAGTTCCTTATTATGATGCTGATGTTATTAAGTTTGTGGCTGATCGTATTAGTGTTATTTATAGTTATTGTTCTGTAGGAGATGATGAAGATGATTTATAAGGTTTATACTGTATTTGATTCTAAGAGTGATGAATTTAAGCCGCCTTTTTTTTGTAAGTCTCCTGGTGAGGCTACTCGTATTATGAAGAATTTGTTAGCTGATAAGAGTCATGATTTTTATAAGTATGCAAATGAATTTATTTTGTTTGAATTAGGTACTTATGATGATTCTTTGGGTAAGTTTGAGAATTTAGTAGCACCTTTATCTATTTCTTTACTAAGTGTTTTTTGTGAGGTAGATTCTTAGTATTAGCTGGGGCTGCCCAAGGATTGGGCGCCCAGCAAACAAGCTTTTAGCGCGTTAGTCTTACACAAGGATGTGTGATGCAAATACAATCAGGCTCGGCCGGTCGAATTACCGGAAGTTCTCCTCATTTGTTTAGTCGTTCTCCAGATCTTTCTATTCCTCGTTCTACTTTTAATCGTTCTCATCAGTACAAGACCACTTTTAATGCTGGTTATTTAATACCCATTTATACGGATGAGGTTTTGCCTGGTGATTCTTTTAAATTAAAGATGACGGCTTTTGCTCGTTTGGCTACGCCTATATTCCCTATTATGGATAACCTCCATATCGAAAGTTTTTTCTTCTATATACCTAATCGTTTATTGTGGACGAATTGGGAGCGATTTAATGGTGCTCAGGACAATCCCGGCGACAGCACTAGTTTTTTAGTTCCTACTATGACTGCGCCCGCAGGTGGTTATTTGGAAAGTTCTTTATCCGATTATTTAGGTATTCCTACTAAGCGCGCGAATTTGGTTCATGATTCTTTATGGCATCGCGGGTACAACCTAATTTGGAATACTTGGTTTAGGGATGAGAACTTACAAAACTCAGTTACCGTAGATACTGGTAATGGTCCTGATAACCCCGTTAATTACGTTTTACTGCAACGTGGTAAGCGTCATGATTATTTCACTTCTTGTTTACCATTTTTGCAAAAAGGTACTGCTATTGCTTTGCCTTTGACTGGTAATGCTGCTGTTGTTGGTAATGGTACTGCTTTAGGTTTAACTAATAATACCAATAATTTTTCTCCGTCTTCTAATGGTGCTGCTTCAAGTGTGCTTCAATCTACAGCTGGTTATGGTGCTGCTGTTGGTACTGCTGTTGGTGCTGGTGTTACTTTGACTGGTAATTTGGCTGTTGGTGTTACTACGGATTCTACTAAGTCTGGTTTGATTGCTAATTTAGCTTCTGTTACTGCTGCTACTGTTAATGATTTGCGTCAAGCTTTTCAGATTCAAAAACTCTATGAGCGTGATGCTCGTGGAGGGACTCGCTATACAGAAATTATTCGGGCACATTTCCAAGTTCAGTCACCTGACATGCGTCTTCAGCGCCCGGAATATTTAGGTGGAGGACATAGTAATGTCGTCATTCATCCGGTTGCGCAAACGTCGCCTACTGCGGGTGCTAACGCGCAAGGGGACTTGGCCGCTTTTGGTACTGCTGTTATACATGGCCATGGCTTTACCAAGTCTTTTGTTGAGCATGGGATTATTATTGGATTGATTTGTGTTCGTGCTGATTTAACTTATCAGCAAGGTTTAGAGCGTATGTATAGTCGTCAGACGCGTCTAGATTTTTATTGGCCC
>JAYRNA010000058.1:0-2542 GCA_041912375.1 Saccharimonadales bacterium (SeqCode)
AGCGCTAGCTCATTGACGGCGGCTGCGGTGAGGATTCCACCCGAGATGAGAAACTCTGGGCCGAACCTCTTCAGCATTGAGTAGAGCTTAGACCGTGAGACATTTTGGCCAGCGTTTCGCAATCGTTGAATTGCTGTCGCCAAATTGGGGAACCGATTGAAGAAGGAGCGGCCAACGGTTGCGGCGGCACCTCCGCGTAACATCCCGCCAAAAAGTCCGCCTTGTCCGGTACCAGGAGCCGGCGCGGGGACTCCTGTAGGAGGTCGCGGCTGCGTTCGGTTTGCTACCGGCAGATAGCTTGATCCGTAGTCAATCGCGGCGCCTCCGATCGCACCCCAGTCCCAACTAGAGGCTTCGTCGATCAATGATCCGCTCCAGTCGCCTAGGGTGTCAAAGAGATCGTCCCACATACCGCTCCCTCCTGCGTCAAAATTTGTAGTGGCGAGACTCATGCCCACGTTCAGGGCTTCGCCCCAGGTGATTTCGCCGTCTAAACTGGCTTGTCCGGCAGCGAACATCGCTCCGGCACCTGGATTAACCGCACTCCCAACGGCGATGAGTGCCTGCGTAAATTCAGGCGTCTCCCACCAGTCGTCAGAAAACTCTCGTTCTGCTTCAATCTGTCGCTGTAGATTATCTTTTTGACAAGCAACTGGATCGAGGTAATTGCCGGAGGCATCGACCTGGCAAGGGCTTGAGATGATGGGGTTGAGGGTTTCAGGATTGCCACCACTGAGGGCATTGACGAGTTTTGTAAACGCTCCGCCATATAGCAATCGTCACCTAAAAAAGATCCCAGGGGTTCTTTTGCACATTGCCAGCACCAACGGTTTTGAGGGCCTCAGCTTCCATCGCCAGCTTATCAGGTTTCGCCCATCGTTCAGCCGCGGCCTTGCGCTTGTTCTCGATCAACAGACGGTTTTGAAGGTCGCTTACATCCAACTGAAGCCTATAGAGCACACGCCTTAACCCCCACGTGGAAGCAACGGCACCACTTATCCCCACGGCCAAGGAGACGAGAATTATCAGCCAGGCAGCGAATTCCATGCAGAAACCCTACAGATTGTGGTGTTCAATTACGTACACACTACCCATAGTGTTTTTGAGTGTCAAGAAAAAGTTTACAATGTAGGCGGTAGGGCGGGGAGGCAGGAGACCGCCGGAGGCCAGGCGTAGGCGGGCGGCAGTTATTCTTAGAGATATAGAAGAATAGGAGCGCTGTGGATAACGGGAATAATGGGTAAAACTATGAATGAATTAGGCGAGAGCGTAGAAAGCTGTATTCACCGGATGGGGACGGTTGTCGGCTATCTTAATGCCGACAACTTTGTCCCACCAGTCTTATTTTGTAGCAGTCTCGAGCCGGTTATACTGACTCTGACGACTAAAACTATTTTTGTGAAGTGTCCGTCATGTCACACTAAGCGCCTGTCCGAACTGCCCAAATTGAAACCTGCTCAGTAGTGAAGGTGGACAGGATACTGTTAAGAACTCTCAAACGCTCTCCTGGATTAATTCTCATTGTGAACGTCAAAATAGCCGCAAGCCCTGACTGAGTATAAAAAGTATATTGCTGCGACCAGATATTTGCTGCGTTTGCAGCGTCCCTCCGCTGAATCAGATAGCACTGATTGCTTCCAGCCGTAATATCACAGCCGAATAGTATCGTAATAGCATACGTGCCGGATAACAGAGGCCCTGTGTCAGCATGGACTGTATTAGCAGCCGTTCCAGCGGCTAAAGGTCCAGCCGTATACGGTATATCTAGCGTCATCTCCGATGAGATGGCCTGTATAGGGACAACAGATCCCACCAGCACAGTAGGCAATACATCACCACGAAGCACAAAAGTATTGTCCTTCTGGCCTTGCAACGATATCCCGAAATAGTTCAGGAGATCGGCAAAATTAAGTGGGATGATCTCTTTAAGCGACATCGACCCGCCAGCCGGTTACAATCGCACCCGCCGTAGTATTTCGGAACGTGAGTACCAGCCTTCCACCACGATGCCGGAAAGTACCCACCACATTGTCCGGAATAATCGGGAACTGAGATGTTGCGTTGAAGTTAATAGCCTGATCGTTAATGATCGGCACTCCTGAGATCATCGTGACACGGATTCCGGTTGCGGCACCAAGCGCTGATACCCTGATCGGAGTCCCAGGGGCCGGAAATTCATACAACTGACCGGCGAGGACATTCGCACTAACCGAGTTTGCGGAGACTGATACGGTATCTTGCATCGTAGGCATAACAAACCTCCTAGCACTTTTTACGGCGACTATGGCGAGCGATCACGTCACTAGCCTTACAGAGCCGATGGAAAGATTGAATACGACGAATTGAGCGCTTGAGTGCTCGACCATTTGCGGGATTCATCCGGCGATGCCCAGGTCCGGCCAGCGCTAGCTCATTGACGGCGGCTGCGGTGAGGATTCCACCCGAGATGAGAAACTCTGGGCCGAACCTCTTCAGCATTGAGTAGAGCTTAGACCGTGAGACATTTTGGCCAGCGTTTCGCAATCGTTGAATTGCTGTCGCC
>JAYRNA010000059.1:0-2325 GCA_041912375.1 Saccharimonadales bacterium (SeqCode)
ACATACAGAAAGTCAACTACACCATGAGTAGTCGAACCCCTGTGGTCTACATCACCAATCGCAGCGACACCCACTCATACGACAGTGCAACACGAGTGGGTGCATTGTCGTTCGTCACCACAGGCAACTATCCTGTGTTCAAGACAAATCGACTGCAGGAGGAAATCATCACTGCGTTGGCACACAGCACGAAGGACGATTACCTGTTGTTCTCAGGTTCGGGAGTCATTTGTGCACTCTGCCTTGCCGTGTGGCTTGAGATGCACTCAACAGCTAAGGTCCTTCTATGGGACAGAACGCAGAATATGTATGTCACAAGAATCATCGAGCGACGGGAACTCATTACCAGCATCGAAGTCGAGCAAGACCTCATCACTGGTCGGATGGTACGTTGAGATACCCAAAGAACTCAGCGACGAGTTCAACAGGTTGTATCCTAGTCGTGGGTCGCGTAAGCGTGTAACAATGGCTGCAATCAACTTCGCCATCAAGGAGGGTCAGCAACGTGAACGAACCACGAACACCGCTGTTCAGAATGAAGGGCGAAATGCTGATGCAGATAACTCAATCGCTCCTCGAAGCAAAGAAGATGTCACGGAGTGTTGAGAACACTGTCGAAGCACTCCTGCCATTCACCGACAGCCAAATGGTCATCAATGACTTGCATGAAGTCAGTCGTAAAGTTAGTGAAGTGTCAGTAGTACTTAGCCGGTTGTATGCTCAAACTGCCCGCGAGGCAACAAAGGAGACTGACAAGTGATTATCATTGCTGGAAACAAAGACCATCTGCGAGATGCAATTGAGCGGCTAGTCAAGGACATGACTACGGATGTCACAAAGGAGTTGCAAGGCATCAAGAGCGTTACCGACCTCTCAAACAAAGTGAAAGACCTTCGAGCTTCCATCGAAAAGCTCGAAGCCGAAAAGGCTCGACGTGAAGAGGAGTTCAATCGCCGCGAGCGCGAAGTCGAACACAAGGTCGGACTTGAGCGTAAGCGTCAGGAGTTTGAAGTCGCATCTGCAAAGCGCGAAGCAACACTTGCAGTGCGCGAGGAGAATCTGAAGTCTGACCGTGCTCGATTCGATGAACAGATTAAGTTCCATGAGAAGCGATTCACTGAGGAAGTTGGCTATCTCAAGGACCTCATGACTGAAATCATGAAGCGGTTGCCTGAAGTTAACCTGTCTGGTACTGTTAATCGGAAGCGGTAGCAATATGGCAATGAGTATAGCACAAGTAGCAACTGCAACAAATAACTTTGTAGGCACCGACAGTAGTACTAGCAACAGTTACACAATTAAAAATATTCCTCTTATATATGAATATCCCGCACAAGAAGTCAAGCCAACAAAGGACACCAATCTCGATTGGCTCGACAGACGAGTGAACGAAATGAGGGTAAAACTTTGAAACTTGACAACTTTGCGTTGACGATGTTCCAGTCATGCCCCGCGAAGTACAAACTACGGATGAAGGATGGCTGGACATCTCGACGCAAGTCAGCTGCACTTGGGTTTGGCGGTGCACTGCACGAGGGCCTTGCTGCTTGGTATCGTACAGGCAGCAAGGGAGCATCACTGCAAGCCATCAGCGATTCGTGGCCTGCGTCGGCGCCGGTGGACGACTATCGGTCTAAGGAAAAATGCATTACAGTGATGATTGAGTATCTTCGTAACTATCCGCAGGAAACCTTCAAGGTCGTTGGATTCCCAGACAATCCAATGGTCGAGTGCACGTTCACGCTCGACACTGGAATGTATCTATCGTGCATCGACTGTGGGCCAATCGCAGGCAAGTGGACTGGTCACTACACCGTCATTGATAAGACGCTAGTCATTCAAGACGACCACCTGCTGTGTCACAACTGTGGCAAGCAACTCGAACCCATTGAGTATGGTGGTATCTTTGACGGACTAGTCGACTTCAGCAACTCAGTGTATGTGTTCGAGCACAAGTCGACCAGCCAACTGGGCTCGTATTATTTCAATCAGTTCAAGCCAAACAACCAAGTTACTGGCTACACCTGGGCCGCGTCGCTACTCAGCGGCAAGCGCGTTGGTGGTGCTATTATCAACGCCATCGGTGTCTATAAGTCCAGTGCCACAAAGTTCGAACGTCAAATCACCACACGCAGTGTTGCTGACATTGCTGAGTGGCTGAACAATCTCCAGCGTACTGCTGAGATGATTCGTCAGTGTGAGCGTAACGACTATTGGCCGATGTTTACTCAGTCGTGCACGATGTATGGCCAGTGCGAGTTTCATCAGGTGCATGTGCTCAGCTCACACACTGAGCGACTAAAGATGCTCGAGCAGGACTATGTG
>JAYRNA010000060.1:0-3096 GCA_041912375.1 Saccharimonadales bacterium (SeqCode)
ATAGTATCTCCCAAAATCCCAAAACTATTTGATCAATTCAGAAATGACATAGACTTCGATAGCGTTACTATTAACGAATATCTACCTAATCAGATAATAAATTGGCATACAGATTTAGGAAAAAATGACATTTGCATTATATCTTTGCTGTCAGATTCCGAAATGCAGTTCCGAAATCCCAAAACTGGCGAGGAACTTATTGAATCAATGCCTCGTTATAGTTTATTCAGGATGACAGGTGATTTAAGATCAATTTGGGAGCATAGTTTAAAGGCATCAGAAAGGAGAATATCAGTAGTATTTAGAAAATCTTAATATGATAGTAATACTTTCATCAGAAATATACATGGATGATACGCTTGATAAGAGCAATGTTAGTCTTGACGATATGGATAGTATTGTAGCCTTCATTAACGAGAACAAAGAGCGACTGTTTAGTCAAACAAGATACGCCCAATACGCAAGTATAGATGATTTCTGCCAGCTTTTCAACAGCGAATCTATTGATATGGATAGTATTATTGCAAATGTTGATAATTATAGCAGAGACGGTAAGGAAATAATTGATTATATAGAGGAGATTTAAAATATCACCGATAGGGTATAAATACAATATAAACATATCGAATCGTACCAGTTCGGGTATAAAATATGGAATCGCGAAATAGGATTGTCAGCAAGGTGCACCTTGATAGCGTAACTGATATTAAGTAGATAGTGTCTTAGACCATAGCGGCTCTACCCCGATTCCATTATTTCACAACGATACGTTAATGCCAATAAAATTAGCCACACAAATATATATTAGTACTATCTTTGTGCTAAATGAGCTGGGAGCCATACAACGACATACAGATATATACCTACTACATAGGCGAAATACCCATATTAGGCAAGCTATACAAGTCACCACTACGTGACGATGGCGAGAGACCATCCTTTTCTTTTAAGCGCATCAACAACACAGTTTACTGGTCCGACTTCGGCAGAATCAATCTAAGACCTGACATCAAGCGTAACGGCATAGGACTCGTCATGCAAAAAGAAAATCTCAACATAAGGCAAGCCGAAGGTTTTATCCTCAACACCATCATCCCCAGTTTAGCCAACAACACATACAGCATCAACGACATCCCCATACAAAATCAAGAGAAACTAAACACCGAGACTCTTGAAATCCGTAAGACGTGGCGCAATTTCGAATATGACTACTGGAAAGGACTTGACTTCAGCCTCATCCAAAATCGCGGTATATACCCCCTCCATAAATACCAAGCCGCCGGAAAGAAGTCATTCATCACATCCACACCCAAATCACCTGCCTTCGTATATATCATAGATAATCAATATAGATCATTCAAGATATATCGTCCACTTGACGCATACATCCACAACAAATGGCTGTCCAAGCGCATAGGAAAAGTCATCGAGGGGTACTCACAATTGCCGAAAACCACTATTGAAAATCTTATAATAACATCCTCCACAAAAGATGGTATAACCGTAATGTCCGCCATTGACAATTGCTGGAGTATCAATCCGACATCGGAGGTAGTCTGGAAGAATATACTATCAAAGGCAAGGGAGCTGAATAGCAGGGCTCGCAATATATACGTCTGGCTCGATGCTGATTCCACTGGTCACGATATGACAAAAGAGATATGCGCCAAGACAGGCTGGGAACCAATATTGCTCGACAGGCGTTATAAGCAATTAGGAATGAAGGATCAGTTTGATATATTTAAGAAAGGCAGTCTCGGATTAGTTAACCATTTATTTAGGCAATATGAAAAAATTTGAAGTGATCGACAGCCAGCTCCACAACCAGCTCTATATCCAACTTTGGAGACAGCTCGACAGCCAGCTCGACAGCCAGCTCGACAACCAGCTCGGCAACCAGCTTGACAGCCATCTCCACTACCAGCTCAGGCTCCAGCTCGGCAGCCAGCTCGGCAACCAACTCGAAACACAACTAAAAACAGCACATGAAAAAATTTGAAGTCATTCACATGGAAATAATCCGTATGTCTAATAATCTTCGGCATGAACTTGAATCAAAAATAGGAATTAATACGTACCACGTTATGCCGCAAGGAGCGCTAACTCTAAAAGCTAGATTTAGTAAAGGCGCTTCCGATAGAGTATTTTCTCTTGATTTTCAAATAGAACAACTCCTGAGAAATAACAAATAACATATTATCATTGAATAGACATAATAGCTAAATGCCACAGTCCCACCGAATTGCCTATTTCGCTCAAATCGTAGATTCGCGGAAAACCTACTCTGAACCTCTATAAACAACCACACCACTAAACCAATGAAAAAACAATATAAGCCATTTACTCCAATACACCCAGAAACTATATATCAAACACAATCAATGGGATCTATTCTAATACAAGAACTTTCAAGAGAAGTAGGCGTAACGCCAAACTGGCCTCAACCACCCCTCGCAAATAGCATATACTACCCCCTAATTGGAAAGCTAAACCAGCAAATACCAATAGAATTTAGACCCCACCTAGACCCACCTAGACCCATATTTCATATATAATATATGATTAGTATATAATACCCATAGACAACATTATACTCCTGATCTCCTTTAATAGGTAAGTACACACATATACCCCATGCCACCGCCCCTCTTTTTTCTACCCCGCCCCCATACACACCCCACCCACCCATAATTTATATACCTCTGTTTATATAACCTCGTACCGCATTTACGCAACCCCATCCTCTGGATACACCGCATTTACGTAGTCCCGTACGGGTGATACACCCCCCACGCCCCGTGGTTCGGGGTTGGTTTTTTGGCTCCCCCGTGTAATGGACATGGGGCCTATTAAAAGCAATTCAGGAATAAATAGAATAGGTTGATAGAAAATATATGTTGTGTTTGCTTGTGTTTTGGGATTTGTGATATGTGGATCTTCGCGACTATGTTTGGCATTAGGGGACAACGGCTCATACCTTATAGTATATGAGTATTGTTTTTGGGTTTGTTTGGGTGCTTAAAATTATTTTTTGGGACATATATCTGATTATCAGGGCTTTGTAGTATATATTAATAAATATATGAAATTTACCTA
>JAYRNA010000061.1:0-2080 GCA_041912375.1 Saccharimonadales bacterium (SeqCode)
ATACGGAGATCTACCAAGATACCAACGGGCGGATAGGTTTAGATACTTATAGGTATATGTATATCCTGTCTTTTTGTACAGACCAGACGCTCCAATTTGAATGTGATCTGTCAGATAATACCTAATCGTTGGATGTGCTGACAGATCCACAACCCTTGTGTCCGTAATGTCCGTTAGCAGACCAACCTGCAATCGTCCAGACTGTGAGAATGCAGCAAACGAAAGTGCCGCAAACGTAAGTAATAAAATGCTTTTTTTCATATTTAAAATTGTTTTATTTCTGCAAATTTAAGAAGAATTAATTAGATTGTTTTGTCGTTAACGTATTATTGTGAATAACTACTTAATAGTATCTCCTATGTCGAATTTATAGCTGTCAATGTATAAAACAGTTACCCATAAAATTGTGTCTTTGTTTTTTAGCCTTAAATTCATATATCCACTTAATGATTCCGTCTTTTCCGCTACTATATATCCATTTCCAGCGTATTTTTCTATTAGTTCAAGATTTGACATTTGGCAACTGCAAAAAGAAATTACAACTGTTGCCAGAATTAATATTTGTTTCATGTTTTTTCTTAATTAAAGTTTATCTTTCTGAATAGGCTTATTCGTAAATCACCGAGCCTTTCTAACTAAAAACTACATTCCGACATTTCTAATTGCGCTGACTTTAAGTAGCTCTACTTCACATCGGCTTTTAAAGTCAATCGCCTCTACAATATTACCAAACATCCGGCTTTTACCTGCTGGATTATACACGGCAAATTTATGCTTTTTATTAAGCCTCCTCAAATCAATGAGATTAACAAAATAATCGTTCGTGAAGTTAGTGTAACTCATTAATGGGCTGTTAAATACATATTTTGGTAGTTTCATACGCTAAAATTTACAAGTTGTTTAACTTTGTCAAGCCCGTAAGCATTTGTTTTTTCAAGCATTGGAAGAAGTTCTTTTGCCGCGATGGGTTTTTCTTCCACCGTTTCTCCATCAACAACTTTGAACGGGATATTGTTGTTTCTCATCCAGTTTTGAACACCGTTATCGCAAGCTCCAGTTAACAACCTGTAATACTTGACTGTGAACATGGTATCGGCATTGATAGGTTCTTTTTTTAGCTTTTCGGCAATAACTTTAAATTCCACGTCTTGTATGGCTTTTTTGATTGTTTTGCCGTGTGCGGTATATTCGCCTTTTTTTGCAATAAACTCAAATGGCGTTTCAAAGATTTCATACCCTTTGTGGTCTGACTTTTTCAGGACTTTTGAAAGTATGCCATCGAAGTAGCAATAGCCACCTTCTGTATTGTAGCCTTCTGTCAGCCGTTTCATATCTCTTTCTGCTTTCTCTCTTTCTTTTTTGGTCAGGCTGTTAAGGTAAAGATATCCATTGATTGTCGTTCCCTGCAATGCTTTTTCGGGCAGGGTGGTCAGGCTGTTAAGGCCAAGCCATCCATTGATTGTCGTTCCCTGCAATGCTTTTTCGTGCAGGGTGGTAATGCTTCTAAGGTCAAGCGGTCCATTGATTGTCGTCTTTCCGTTTTCAATGGAATAACTTATATTGTGAGCTTCGAAAAACTCTTCTTGTTCCTTGTTCATATATTAAGGTTTATAGTAAACACCAAATTAAGATGGATAGGTAAATTATTAGATACCACATACCTTGCTTTTCTTCTTTTGTCATATTGCTTTTTTAAAAAACCTGCCGCCATTCATGACAACAACGGCAGGCAAACTAACTAAAATCAAAAAAAATGAGTAGATTAATTTAGGCTTAGGCCAACGCCTACGCCAACGTTAATTTGGGTGAAGTCTTTATCGCCGACCCCAAGATAATTAACATAAGGCTCAATCCAGACCCTGCCAAAATTGGCAGTATATCCTGCCTGAACAGCCGCCAAGTTATTTCCCCGAAAATCGGTATTAACACCAGCTTGTAGATACGGAGATCTACCAAGATACCAACGGGCGGATAGGTTTAGATACTTATAGGTATATGTATATCCTGTCTTTTTGTACAGACCAGACGCTCCAATTTGAATGTGATCTGTCAGATAATACCTAATCGTTGGATGTGCTGA
>JAYRNA010000062.1:0-1721 GCA_041912375.1 Saccharimonadales bacterium (SeqCode)
GGGCAGCCCTTCACTTTTTAACGAAAGCATGATTCAATAGGGGAATGAAAAGAAAAGAAACCGCCCCAGTGTTCAAGCCCTATGTAATGGATCAGATGGCGTTACTGCCAGCGAGTTATAACGAGGTAATCCCGGAAGGCCACCTGGTACGGGTAGTGAACGATGCAGTCGAAAAGATCGATCTAAGCGCACTACTCGAGCAATACAAAGGTGGAGGGACCTCGAGTTATCATCCGAAGATGTTGCTGAAAGTATTGGTATATGCCTATGCCGAGAAGGTGTATTCTTCGCGGCGGATCGCCAAAGCCTTGCGAGAGAACATCCATTACATGTGGATCAGCGGCGGGAACGGGCCTGATTTTCGGACGATCAACGATTTTCGTGGGAGCCGGATGAAGGCGGTCATCGAGGAAGTGTTCACGGCGGTATTGGAGTACCTGATCGAAAGTGGGCATGTGAAACTGGAGCACTATTTTGTGGATGGGACCAAGATCGAGGCAGATGCGAATAAGCACAAGGTGGTCTGGGCCAAGCGGCGGGAGAAATACCACCAGCGGGTGCAGGGACAAATCAAAGCGCTGCTGAAGCAGATCGAGGAAGCGAATGAAGCCGAGCAGGCCGAATATGGCGAAGAGGATCTGGAAGAGCTGGGGGGCAACGGACAAGGAGAGATAAACTCGGAGCGGCTGAAGGAAAAGATTGCTGAATTGAACGAACGGTTGCGCAACCAGGTACAGGAGAAGAAGAAAGAAACCCAACCAGTACGGAAAGTCCTCAAGAAGCTAGAAGAAGATTGCCTGGTACGCCTGGAAAAGTATGAGCAACAAGCAGAAGTCCTGGCTGGACGCAGCAGTTATGCCAAGACCGATCCAGATGCTAGTAGCATGCGGATGAAAGAAGATCGGGGTGCTGAAAAGCCGTGGCCTAAGCCAGCCTACAACGTCCAGATCGGCACCGAAGGACAATTCATCGTTGGCTTCAGTGTGCATGGACGGGCCAGCGACACCACTTGCCTGATTCCTCACCTGGAAGGGTTGCGGAAGCATTTAGGGCAACTGCCCAAAGCCATTGTGGCCGATGCCGGTTATGGCAGCGAAGAAAATTATGCCTACCTGGAACAGCATGGTTTAGGGAACTTCGTCAAGTACAACACCTTTTACCAGGATACCCACCATTATCGACAGCCGGAAGTGATCCGCAAGCATCAGTTCCGAGCTGAAAACTTTGCTTATGACCCTGAAAAAGATGAGTTTATCTGCCCAGCAGAAAAGCGATTGTCCTTCCAATACACTTCTCGGTACACGACCGATAACGATTACCAGACTAATCGCCGCATCTATGAATGCTCTGACTGTGCGGCTTGCCCCCTGAAACCTCAATGTACCCAGGCCAAAGGCAACCGCAAGATCCGCATCAGCTTTCAACTACTCGAATATCGCCAACAAGCCCGAGCAAACCTGTGCAGTAAAGAAGGCCAACGCTTGAGAGCAGTGCGCTCCGTGGAAGTGGAAACGGTTTATGGCCATATCAAACACAATATGGACTTCCGAAGATTTCATCTGCGGGGTCAGGAGAAGGTAAATACCGAGTGGGGTTTGGTAAGTATTGCTCATAATATGACAAAATTGGCGGCCCGTTAGGCCGCCTTTTTTTGTCTCTCGCTAAATTGCACCGATTATTCCCCTTGTAGGACTGTTTAGTCGTTCTTTCTAGACAGCCCC
>JAYRNA010000063.1:0-8118 GCA_041912375.1 Saccharimonadales bacterium (SeqCode)
TATGAATATATTGTTTATTGACATGGATGGTGTTGCTGCTGATTTTGACAAAAAGATTGTTGATATCTTTGGCAAACCTTTTGAAAGAAAAGCTTCTGAAGAAAAAGTAAATTTTTGGCATTATACTTTTACGCCTGAATTCTTTGATCAACTTGAACCAGCTCCTTACCTGAATGAATGTATTGATGAACTGTGGGATCTTTACAATGGTAATGTTAGATTTTTGACAGCATTACCGCTCCATAGAAAAGATCTTGCTTATCAGTCTGCTCATTTTAAAATGAAATGGGCAAGAGAAAAAGTTAAAAAGCCAGTGCCTGTCACTTTTGGACCTTTTGCGATAGATAAACAACATCATTGTGCTGGTTCACATTGCCATCTTCTTGATGATAATGCTAAAAATATCAAACAGTGGCAGGATAAAGGCGGTATAGCTTTTTATCAAGACAGTATTGACAATTTAAAAGAAAGAGTTGAAGATATTAAACAGTATCTAAATACTTACAAATAGTTTGTTGCCAGTTGGAGAAGCTTGGTCTATCTCGCCATCCTCATAAGTTGGAGATCCTCGGTTCAAATCCGAGACTGGCTACCATATAAAGCCCCTATTAATATTAATTATATATTCTGCATACGAAGCGGTTTTTACTTAAAACAATAGGGCATTAATAACGGAATGTAGCTCAGCCTGGCTAGAGCGCTTGCTTTGGGAGCAAGCTTAATTGACATTCTTAAATTTTTGAGCAAACAATCCATCTTTATTTTGGTAATGCTCCCAAGTGTGACAATTGGGACATAATACTTCTAAATTTTCTATAGTATTATTTCCCCTGTTTCTATCAATATGATGTACTTGTAATATTTCTGGATGCTCATTATATTTGCATATTGCGCATTCTTTTATATCTACTAAAAGTCTATAATTGCCGCCAGCACCATTTTTATAATTTGGATTATTTTTCCCAGATCTAAAATAAGTATTAGAACATGCATGTGAGCATGTTTCTTTTTCTCTTGGGTTATTTGCCTTGGTTTTAAACTCTTTATTGCAAACTGGACAGTTTTTTGTAATAAGATTATATTTTCTGTTTTTATTTTGCTTATCAAAATGTTCAGTTGACAAATTATATTTTTCAATGTAACTTGTTACTAATCTTATTCCGGTGCCATTAATTGGCAATTGTAGTTTTCTTGCAATGTCAGATTTGTTATAACAATCCTTGATATCTATTAGTGGAAGTTTTTCTAATTTCATTTTTATTTATCGTTATTGTTTTTCTTTTTATACAGGCCATAGTGTAGCGATAACACGCCATCTTTGGGAGTTGGTATCCGAGGTTTGAGTCCTCGTGGCCTGACCAATTATATCGGAGTAATAAGATTTGTCAATAGTTCAAATCCTGCCATTCCGACCAATTATGGTCCAATAGCTCAGCGGGAGAGCAACGCCCTTACAAGGCGAAATTAACCTCGGTTGTCAGTCTGGGGAATGTGACATCCTTACAAGATGTACTAGAAGAGTTCGATTCTCTTACCGAGGACCAATAGTTTAATTTTTAGAAACATAGTGTTCTTCGGCATGACATGTTGGACACAATATTTCTAAATTGTTTATAGATACATTGTCATGATTTCTATCAATATGATGTACTTGTAAAACTTCTTTGAATTTATTATATCCACATCTATTACATTTGTGTTCATGATATCTAAAGGCTTTGTTTTTGTATTTAGTTTTACCATTACCATAATGATATGGCTGAATTTCTTTAATTCCTCCAACTCTTTGTGCTTTAATTTTATGTTCTTTGGAACAGAAATAAAGACCAGATTTTGAATTTTTTAATCTTGATGTTTCTTTTTCAAATTGAATTTTACATAAAGCACATTCTACTATTGTGGTTTTTTTTGGATAATTTGCTCTGCCTTTATAGGCACATTCGGCTGAGCAATATGAAGCACCTTTTTTGAATTGTTGTTTTGTTATCATTTTGGATGCATTACAATATTTGCATTGTATTTCAATTGTTGGTTTTTGTGGCATAGTGAAACTCCTTAATTATTGCCTTATTAATAATATATCATATTTTTAATAAAAGTATACAATATTTAACTTAAAAACCACAGGTTCAATCCCTGTTTGGACTACCAGTTTAGATTGATTTAATATGCGCAAAAGCAAATGGACTACTATATATGGTGGTCATCATGATAATAAACCAAAGTTTTTTGTAAGAATAACTCCAGAAATGTTAGAGCTTGAAAAATTAGGGTTTCCTCATGGCATTGGCATTAATATTCCTTTTGATTCCAAAGAAGAAGCTGGCGAATATGCTGATGCTATAGATAATTTCTTTGATGCTCTAAATAAACAATTAATTGTTGATTATAGAAATGATATTATTGTTAGAGTTAAAACCAAATATCAAAAGAGAGATTGATAATGAATAATATAGTCTATATGTGCTCTCTATGTCATAATAAGAAACAAGATGAATTAAATATAGAAGCTAGTATTCATCACGGTCGTCTAATTATTTGTTTTAATAGAAAACAATGTAAGCGTACATCTAAAAAGAAAAAGCTATGAATATTTTCAAACGCATAGATTTAATTCTTTATAAAATAGAGCAATATATTTCATACCAATTAAATATGCTCAAACATCGTCCTAAGTTATTTTGGGATTCTATTTGGATTCGTTCAGATGAATTTCATCAAAGTTTAGATTTGAATGTATTTGCATATATGGATATGAATGAATATGATAGACAACAATACATAAGTAATCTTGTTAAACGTAGAAATATTGCTCATGAAAAAGAAATAAGCCCAAGTAAATAAAATACTATTTAGTCTATACGCATATGATCACAATGTGTGCAGAGATCAGGTTATCGCAACCCTTATTCGCAACGATACCGGTGTAAACTTGGCAATTAGCAGCCCGTTTGTAGGTTTAACACATTAACCTTCTTAGGCAAAGATGGAACCCAGTCCTATCGCGCTGAATTTATTCTGGGAACTAATTTATTAGATGGGTCATTCGAGACCCATTTTTGAATATACTAGTGGCAATAAGTCATTATGAGCAATAATTGTTGCACATAAATCAAACAATTCCTCATTGGTCATACTATGTTTTGCTTGATTGGCAGCATTACAAGTTAGTCCCATATTTTCAATTGTAGAAGATCCACCTTTTGCTATTGGTATAATATGATCTAATTGGTAAGTGTCTGGTTTTGTTAAGTCAATGTATTTACCAGTTAAATAACATATTGGATTTTGTGAAAGTATACTGTATACTTCTTTATAATCCATTTCATTTGTTAGATCTTTATGTGCCTTGTTGCCTTTTCTAACCTCTTGGTCTTGTTTAAATTTAGTTACTTTATTATTAATTCCTTTTCTGGACTTAGTTAAAAAGTTACTTAATTTTACAGATAGTGGATTATTTTGTTTATGTGCCTGAGCAGAGGCATTGGCTCTTAATTTTTCTTTATCTGTTAAGTGGTAGCAGATTGTAGATTTCGAACATTTTAATTGTATTTTGATTTGATCATATGTTAATCCTTGATCTCTTAATTCAATTATTTGTTCCTTTAAATTTTTATCCGACATCATTATCTCCTTGTTCGAATTTTATTAATTATATCGAACATAAAATGTGATGTCAATAGTTTATACCCTAGTAGCTCAGTTGGTAGTCAGCGCGAAACTGTTAATTTCGAGGTCGTAGGTTCGAGGCCTACCTAGGGTGCCAAATATGCAGCATAGTTTAATGTTAAAACGTGCGTTGATGATGCCTGTAGGCAGACGCTGAAACAATCTGAGGTTGAATTCCTCAGTGCTGCACTTATAGGCGCAAGTAACCATAAGTCGAAAGACCGGCCTTGCGTAAAGACTGTCGTTCTCAATTCCAAGTCTGACGAACGCAGATATAAGTGAAGCTTGCTTCGCTTAGCTTAATGACTTGGGGTGCATTATCCGCCTTATTGTGTCTTCTTGTTAGTGAAAGCACTTCGTAGATAAACTAACCCATAAATGATCACGGAACCCAGACCGATAGCGAGGTGCTTGGGACAAGTCTGCAGACTTGGAAGGCTGGTGAGTGCATCTCCTGCCTATGATCCTCTTTATGGAACCTAATTTTTATAAAGCAATGTAAATCATCTTCGGATAGTGTTATGAAACAAACAAACACACCAACGGTTTATTGGAAATTATCTGCTGGGTGATGTGGCAGACTGATGATGTAGTTGCTTTATTATGGGGCTGGTAGTTCAGCGGATAGAACACCGAGCATAGGCTCGGAGGACGTGGGTTCAATCCCCACCTGGCCCCACCATAATTTCAGAATACGGGAAAAGCGCCAGTGGTGGCATTTTTAGTTTTATATCTATTTACACACTTTAAGTGCTGCGTTTGTAAGACTTACTTCGTTGGTTCAATTCCAACTTTTCCCGCCAAATTTACCGCATTCGTATAGAGGTTATTACACCGGGCTGTCTACTCGGTTACAGGGGTTCGATTCCCCTATGCGGTGCCATATTAATAGGTCTATAGTTTAGTGGTAGAACGAGAGTCTCCAAATCCTTTGGCGGTGGTTCAATTCCATCCAGGCCTGCCATTTTGAGTATTTATATGTTTTTGTTATCTATATATTGCATTGGAGCATTTATAACCAGTTGTGTTATAAACTGGCTATATGAAGGTACTTTTCCACATGATGGAGAAATTATTGTTGCTTTGTGGTTTATACTTGTTCCTGTAGTAATATTTTGTGGCTTATTTAATATTTTATTTGTATTGATTCCATCGAAACTTTATAAATATATATCCAAAAAAATTGGAGAGTAAACCAGATGGGTTTTGGAGCTGCCTGCTAAGCAGTCTGTGCTCGAATAGCATGTGGATCGAGACCACTGCTCTCCGCCATTGGTTTGAAGCTTTAAGGTGAATAATTTATGGGTTGGAAGCTTAAGTCTGGCATGAGCATTCCCCTTTTAAGGGAGCGGCAGTGGGTTCGAATCCCACTCAACCCACCATTTTAAATAAATTTGTGATCCAGATATAGAATAAACTTATACCCTAATTGGTTATAAGCTTTTTTCTTATTTTCCATATTAGTGTTGTCTAACCAATATGATGATTTAACTTCAATTATTGTATTACTTTCTGGAAGATAAAAATCTGGTATTGCAATCCTATATTTATTTTCTTTTTGATCAAAATATTTAATGCGCAAATGCTCAACAAAATATTTTATTTGTTTCTGATCTAGATGTTTTGCTACTTCTAGCTCATATGACGATCTTAAGTAAAATATTTCTCCAAACCAGCTTTTATGATATGTCCTAATGAACTTATAGCTTTCTGGCAATGAATTTCTATTCATAGTCAGTGCATTAGAAGTGGCTTCACTTAGACTTCTTGCTTCTATGTCAAAAAGTCTAAATAAAATATCCATAGTCTTCGAACTTGGTATATTAAACTCTTTCATTATTGTCAACATGGATTCGCATTCTATGTGATATCTTGTATATAGTAATGATTGAATTTTAAGATATTCTTCATTTACATTTGTATTGCTAAAATCAAAATTTAACCTTGATAGGTTTAACGATTTTCTTGTGTATAGTTGGGATTTTTTAAATAATTCTAATGACACGTTAATCTCCTTTGGTATTAGATACATATAGTATATGATTAAAAATATTTTTAATCAAGGTCTGCTTTTAACCAGTAGAACCGGGATCGTTGGCCCGGCAGACCAACCAATTTCTTTCGTCTCTTTTGAGACATTTCTTTAACTTGTTTGGAACAATTTTAATGTCCAATGTGATTCAACGTCCTTTCTATAATATTGAAGATAGAAATGGCACTAAATATGTTGTGTTGTTTGATAATGACTTCAAGAACACAGTTGGCAATGGAACTCGTAGATATTTTTTTGATATCCTTAATGGTGTTGTCAAAGAAGATGCTACTGCTGAAAACAAAGAACTTGCAAAACTTTTTGCTGTTCCTGTAATTGCATTTGCCAAAATGGCTCTTAAATATCTTCGCTATAATTACTATAGTAATGAAGATAATATTTTCGAAATTCAAGAGAATATTAAATTTGAGCCCAAGGAAGAAGATGATACTGATAATTTTCTAGATAGCTTTAGATTTGAATATCAAAGTTGCAACCCAAGAAGATCAGAAGTTGTTAGCAAAATGAATGCTATCAAAAACGATACAGATCCTGTTAAAGTTGCAGAAATGGAAAAGCTTAAGGCTGAATATTCTGCAATTAATGAATTTGCTCAGTCGCAACGAATCGAATTTGTATTTTTGCTTCGTTATGCTATTGACGTACTAGCAGATAAGCTTCGTGAAAATATCGAGCTGTTTAAAAAAGATGAACCCATATCTTTTAATGATTTGCTAGATATTCTTCAAGCTATTGAAGATCCTGTTCGCATTCAAGTGCAAGATGGTGTAGATGTTGGCTCTTCTGTTTCAGATGTAGAAATGCGCGAAACTATGTTTGGTGTTTTTATTATAGGCAATTATGAAATTTTGCATTTTAATGGAAAAGAAACCAAAGATTGCAATGCAATGTTCCGTATCTTTGAATATGGTGGATTGCTTAAACCATCTGCTGTTGGTGTAAGTGTTCTAACTGATGATGTTAAAACAACCATTCTTGAACGTGCACAGAAGTATATTAAGTATGTGGCTAAGCCTTCTTACGCTTATCATACTGGCAATATTGTTGAATCTTTTGGTTGGTTTAAGAATACAATGCCTGGCACTGGTAGATGCATGGTAGATGTTGGCACTTTGGCTCAAGTTAATCCCAACTTCCAAGATTATTTCCCTCGGGACGCACAACCTGATGGACGTGACGACGATAATAAGAATCCTCAAGAAAAGATTGATATTAATAATATGCTAGAAGAAGATAAGTTGAAGCTTTCTCCATATGTTTATATCTTCTCTTTTGTTGCCAAGAAGTGGGCAAGAACTCTTGTGGACAATATTTCCGATATTGCTTTCCGCGAAGATGCATTCTCCAAATTGGTTATTGAGCCCAATATCAAGGACTTGATGTTCTCTTTGGTTGATACTAGCAAGCATTCTATTGCTGTTGGCAAGGATATTATCGACAATAAGGGTGGTGGTTCTATTTTCCTGTTGGCTGGTAATCCTGGCTGTGGTAAGACTCTTACTGCAGAAACTATGGCTGAAACGCTCAAGAAGCCTCTTTATATGGTTGGTGTTGGTGAACTTGGTACAGACACTAAGGCACTTGAATCGAGCCTTATTAAGGTTTTGAACACTGCTGCTGCATGGGATGCAATTCTTCTTTTGGATGAATGTGATATCTTTATGGAAAAGCGTCAGAATATGGATGTATTTAGAAATGCTATGGTTGGTGTATTCTTGAGATTGCTTGAATACTATCCTGGTATTTTGTTCTTGACAACAAATAGAGCTAGCAATATTGATGAAGCTTTCTTCTCGCGTATTAGCTTGGCAATCCAATATCCAGATTTGGATGCTCAAAAAAGAGCAATTATCTGGCGGAACATCTTGGATCTGTACAAAGATGTATTCGACACAAGTACGATTGATGTAAATAGTCTTAGCAACATGAACATCAACGGTCGACAAATTAAAAATTGCGTTAGACTTGTGTTGACTTATTGCTCTTATAAGAATAAGCTTCCCACTACATCTGATTTTGTTGAAGTTCTTGGACGTATGCAAGAATTCCAACAGACTCATTCCAAGCAATAATAGTACCGATAACATAGATGGATATGTGCTTATATTTTGGATCGGTGATATAGATGGATGTATGCTAGACTGAAAATCTAGAAAGGCTGGATCGTTACCAGCCCGATCCACCAAATTTGAAGGTACTGCTTTCTAGGCAGATAAATGAATCACGGAGCCCATAGGTGATCATGCCTTCATCTAACCCCGGATGGTGAAACAGGTAAACACAACGGACTTTTGGATTTAATATAATGGTTTATGAAAATTGCAAAATATATGGCCCATACTCTGGGCAAGATAAAAGATTAAGAATTATTGTCAAATTCCCAGACGGAATAAAAA
>JAYRNA010000064.1:0-1961 GCA_041912375.1 Saccharimonadales bacterium (SeqCode)
GCAAATCTGAGCTTAGGGGCAAACTTTGCTGATACATTTACTTGCTCTCCATTCTGAGGGTTTCTACAAACTCTTTCATTTTTGTAAACTGTTTTAAATGTACCAATTCCTGGGACTCTAAAAACACCACCATCAACAAGTGTGGTATTAATTTGGGTAATAAGAGAACCAATAACTCTTCTGGTCTTTGCCTTAGAAATACCTTGTTCTGCGGCAATATTAGCAATTAAATCTTGCATATTCATGATAAAAATCCTTTAGTTTTATGTTTTATAAATAATATCTAGATGAAGTTTGTATAAAACTTCTTCAACAGTAGCTTTTTTATTGTTTGCTAAAGCTTCTAATAGTTTGAAGAATGTACTCTCTGGAGAGCTATACATTTCAGTTGGACCAACAATACAAACCAGATTTCCATCTGGATCTACGGCTGCACATAGGCTATCTTCTGGAGCCTTCTTGGTAATAAGATCAAGAGCAGATATTTCTTCGCTCTCAATCAATTGATCATACATATGCTCAATCGACATCTTTTGAATATCCATGTTGAGCCAAAACAGTTTCAAGATCAGGTGGACTATAAAGATCACTCTTTATAACTTTGCCATCCGCTCTAAATATTGGCTGACCATTACTGTCAAGTTTTGACATATTTGATCTGTGAACTTCATTGAAAGTATCATCAAGTGGTATGCCGAAAACAGCAGCAGTGCCATTATTTATATATTCAATATCAGTCAAAGCATCAGCGACTTCAATTAAGTCAACATCAAATGCAGTATCGGGTATCTTATCAATGAAGTCATTGATACTTCTAAAGTCATTATTGACTATCTTAGAAGAGGTAGTATCGAGAACGGCAAAGAATAATTCTTCCAGTTCTTCAAGTGCCAGCTTAAGACGTAATCTAATGATGGCGGGAGATACATCATGTGTTGGTGTATCAGAGTATTGTTGTTTAAAAACGCGCATAAATTGTTTTACGCGTTGAAGATTGGTAATAGACATATCAATCAAAATTCTTATAGTTATCCATTTTTTTAATAGACTCAATATGCTCAGGAGTTATCTCTACCTTTTCACGATGAATAGGAACTTCAAGACCAAACTCTTTTCTTAAATAATCCATATTGAGGGTGTAATTATGCATACTTCTTTCTTGCCATTTTGTTATAGCATCTCTGCAATGATCAAATACTTGTTTCCATGACCAATGCGAATTAATAGACTTAATATGCTTTCTAACAAATTTATCATCACCTACAGATATAGCTCTGCCGTAATGTTTTGATTTATGACAAGATGGACATAGTGCTATAAGACCAAGCAGGGTCTGGATTCTATTACTGTCATCGTAATGCCATATTTCATGAGCCTCGACTCTATGAGCGCGCCCTTGAAGTTTGCCATTTTGACCACAGATTTCACAATGATAACCAGCTCTCTTGTAGCACCATTCTTTTATTTTATCCCATTCACTTTGCCTAACATGATCTCTAACATTAGAACCCCAAGCAGTCATGGGAACCATCTCAGTATGCAACTCTTTCTTTCTATAAGTATCAATAGGCGGATGGTCGGAAGTATTAGAATGGCCATCTGGAGTTATATACTCACTAGCAAATTTAATTTGACTTTTCTTCGTAGCCATCTTCATCATCTTCGGTTAAGGATTCGTCTTTAGCAACAACATTGATTGCAAAAGTTCTGGCTTTAAGAGCTGCATATTCATCAGGATGATCTCTGTAATAAGATATACAAGCAGCTTTACCATTCCATTTTTGCTCAGTAGGTGTTCCTCTATCAAGATAAACCCAAGCACCAGCAGGCTGTAAAGGACCGGTCTTATAAGAAACATCTATTGTTTCTCTTACTTCATCAAATCCTTTGCCAAAAAATATAGAAGTATCAACAGTACCAAAGGGTGGACCTACTTTGTTTTTAACAATTTTATATTCAAC
>JAYRNA010000065.1:0-1189 GCA_041912375.1 Saccharimonadales bacterium (SeqCode)
TGGGCCAAGTCGTTGCCATCGAGCCAGCCCTCCAGGTTCCCCGGCAGGGTGATCGGTTGGCTTCGATCAATCTCGCGGAACTGATTGCTCACCGGCGGTCTCCTCGCTCCAGGCTTCAGGGTACTGGTTCAGTCTGATTATCCTCCAAGCTGTTGATTTGAGATTAAATGGAAGGGGTGAGCTGCATTTGGATTCTCAATATTTGCCCCCATGAAAGGCCCTCTTTCAAGAGACCCAAAGCCACGGCAGGTACTTGCCCAGTGGTAAAGTGCTTGCGAATAAAATTGTGGACAACCCAAAATAGGTCTAAGGTTCTTTGTAAACCGGTTTTCTTTTTTGCATAGGTATTGGTTTTACGTCGATAGGCTGAATTCCGTCGCCGAAGCGCAGCATTGAAGGCTTCCACATGATTCGCATGAATTTCAGAGTTTAATACGTTTTGTGGCGTTGCGGGATGCTCCGAACAGGGGGTTTCATATTTCGGGCGTTTCCGGCCCCGGCGATGGGATTGAGACCCTTTGTTTTTAAGCCGGACCCGCACCCCACGGCGAAGGACTTTCCGCGGGCGTCCCGGCCGTCCCGAACGAAATAACTCTTGGCAAACCTCAAACAGCAAGAGACCATACCGTCGCTCGCCGTCGGTGATGAGCGTGACATCGCCAGTCCGGGCCATAATATCCATAACTATTTGTATTGCCGATAGAAAAAGGTCACGGTCTTTCTTCCCGCACGACAAGGCCCAAATGAATCGACTCGCCCGATCCATCAACACCACGGTCCAGCCTTCTGATTCTTCGGGCGGTCTATTCCTTTCAATTTTCGTATAGACCTCATCGCCTTCAATCACTTGTGTTAAAAAGGTATGCAGCAACGTATAAACCAGTAAGGGACCCTGCAACCCCGCAAAGCGCCGCTCCCAAGCTAACAGCGTATTTTTGCTAATTTCAAAGATCCGGCATACTGCATTCAATCCTGCACCTTCGCTGCGTGATTTCAGGACACTAATAATTAGACTGATCGGCTTTTTTAAGCCTTCTAAAAAAGTCCCTTTCGTTTCAGAAAAAACCTGTTGACACTCACGACATTGATACAATTTGCGGATTCCATTATTTTTCGTTTCATAAAGACTATACTCTTCAATATGCTCCGAAAGACAGTGGGGACAACGCAGGGTGTTTAACATCATGAA
>JAYRNA010000066.1:0-1860 GCA_041912375.1 Saccharimonadales bacterium (SeqCode)
CCTGGCAACCTAAACCCCATGAAAGAAGCCTACCGCACTGTCCTAAGCCGTCTGCGATCGGTATCAGTCAAAGAAGAATCAGACGCCTCAGTCGCCTACGGAGGTAGCTGGACTACGACCAATGATCGAACCTCCAACTCCGGCAGCGGCTACAAAACAACCTCCACCAATGGCTCGACCTACACCATCTCAGTACCAGCTGACTTCCCAGGCGGGACAGTAGCTGTCGGGGTGGTTGCGACATCTGATGGCAATGGTGCGACTCACAGCTTCACAGTCGACGGAGGAGCAGCCGGCTCGATCAATACCATCAACGCGGCTGCCCCTGGCCGTAAGACCGGTATGGTCAAACGCTTCACCAACCTCACACCTGGCGCCCACACCATAGTCGGTACGATATCCGGCATCACCGGTTCAACCAACTTTGACTACTGGCAAATCGAAGGCAACCCGGCCCCGCTTGTCCTAGTGCCAACCAACCCACGGCTCTATAGCTATGCGATGTTCGCAGGTTTTCCCTACCCACCGAACGACGCCGATGTTGGTACCCTGAACACGGCCATCGCCTCGGTAGTAGGTGAGTTTGACAACAAAGTCATCATCCCTGACTTTGACACGGCGCTCAACAAGCAACAGATCAATTTCGGTCCTGATGGCGTTCACATGAGCGACCTCGGTCACTCGGTCGTAGCCGTCACGGCCTACAACGCAATTGCTAACTCCGGCTACACTTTGAGCGATGCCGCTAGGTCCAATCAAACCAGTGATTTCCTGATCCAAAGTGGCAAATGGACCGGTTCAGCCACTGCCTTCCAGATCCAAAACGCCGCTTATGACTCAGTCTTCCAAGTCGGCACCACGACCAACAATGTTTTGGAAGGCGGCTTTTCGGTCGCCAACTCTAGCTTTGAGCAAGACTACCGTGGCTGGTACCCGACCGGTAGTGCCAGTTTGGCGGTTGACAACAGCACTGCCTACGTAGGCTCGAGCTCACTGGCGATCACCACTACGGCAGCCGTCGGTGATGGGGCAAAATACAATGCCAACAGCTTCAACTTCACCCCAGGTCATACCTATACTTTAAGCTTCTGGGCCAAAGCCTCCACCGTAGCCCCATGGAAAATTGGTTACGCCTATGACGGCGCGGACGAGACAACTTATGCCTGCAGCGGGGCGTTCTTAAACGCTATATCATCTGCCTGGACGCGCGTATCATGCAGCTTCACAGCCCCGGCATCCTCCGGTAACTCATATGTGTTTATTGAACAAAATGATGCCACGGCTAGGACTATCTGGATAGATGGTGTCATGGCCAACGAAGGCGCCAGTGCCGCTCCGTACAACATGGGCACGTTGCAGCTCAATGGTCTGGTTACCTCACCAGTCAACATCCAAAACACTTCTGACTCTCGGTCTGCCTTCCAGGTACTCAAGTCCAACAACGACCCAGTCCTATCAGTCAGTACGGCTGATAACCTAGTATTGATTGGCGGCGGCGCTTTGGCTTCATCAGCCGACACCACGCTACTAATAGTTGATAAAGCGACTACTGCTAATCTGCCAGGTGCTAGCGCCCTTCTCAACGGCGCTCTGGTTTATGACACAACCAGAGATAAGTTGAAAACTATCGAGGGCGGAGCCTACCGAGATGTCTGTACTAGTGGTGGCTGTAGCTCGGTCGATTCCACCAATATGACCTACAACCTCCAGGACACAGCGACTGACGCTAACTTCCTGGTTAATGTCGCTACTGGCTCAACTGGTAAGTTTGCTGTCCAAAAGAACTCAGTCGATATGTTCAGTGTCTCATCAACCGGAGCCATCCTAGCTAAGAACACTAGTGACTCGACCAGTGCTTTC
>JAYRNA010000067.1:0-5657 GCA_041912375.1 Saccharimonadales bacterium (SeqCode)
GGGGTTGCGGTTGTACCGTAGTCACCTGAACGTGTAACCATGCGGTTAGCATAGATCTTAACAACGCCGGCTGCGTCGCTTTCGTACACGTTGATGCTGTTGACGATCCGCTTGTCGTCAGCAGGGATTTCCTTGGTGTTGCCACCAGTGAAAGCACTAACACGACGCTTACCTTTCATAGAAGTCAAAGCTGTATCGATTGTACCGCCGTTGTTCCATGATAGTTCCAAAAGATCGTTAAAGATCGTTTCAGTAAGGGATACACCAGAGAAGTTACTAAGGTTAGTAGTAATGAAGTTCTTGATGCCCTTAAGCTGTCGAGCTGAACCTGAACCGCTTACAGATGCAACACCTGATGCGATAGATCCACGGATTAGAGCTAATTCGATGTCGTTAGACAAAGCTTTAGTCTTTTTAACAATTTCGTAAGCCATGCGGTCGCTAAAACCAGCTTGGTTTACAGCTTGTTCTGTTCCAGATACCTTTGCAGTCTTAGCGAATATCTGAGTGATATTCGTAACACGGGTTGGGTCTGTAGCAGCGTCAGCTGGTGCGTCGCCACCCTCGAACTGAGCGTTAGCGCCGACTGACTCTAGAGTGTCGACTGGCCATTCGTGCAGGGTGTTGTATGCAGTAGTTTTACCGAAAAGTCGGTACACGCGATCCTCGACAGGGTCAATGTTTGTTAAAACATCGACAAGATCCTCTCGGCGGGCTGCGTCGTTGTAAGTAAAGTTTACTCCGTTAGTTGCCATTGTATTATTTCACTTTCGTACTTGTTAATTTAGTTGTTACTGAGTAGCCCAGATACCAGATTGTCGAATACCGTACCATGCGCCTACACCATCGGATACAAGCGTGATGCTGTCGCCAAGGATGTTAGTTGCTGCGGTGTTCTTGATGCCGTTAGGCGTGGTTGTTAGGACTGCTGCGCCGCCCTCAGATGCCTTGATGTTGAAAACATCAGTACCTACAGGGTTGATCAGGATTTCCCCTGATGCGTGGCCACAGATAAATGTGTACGTTAGACCAGCTGTGGCAGCTGATGGTAGTGTAAACGTCTGTGTTGCACTAGACTTTGTGCAGATGGTGATCTTATTTGAGTCGGCTGACGTATATGTTGCAGATGCGGCGGTGGTTACTGACACAGAGGACAGGCCAATCATTGCGTCTTTATCAACATAAGTTGACTGACTATCAAGATAGGAATCAGGCATGATATTGCCTTTCGTTAGGGTTTGTTAAATGCTACCCTTTTCCAGCATATTCTTAACAACGTCTTGGATAGCGTTAGAGTCACCGGAACGTAAACGGTCACGGATGTCAGATTGCGATGTATCGCGTGGTGCTGTTGCACGGCTTACGCCGGCACTTTGCTGTGTTTTGATTGATACCTGCGCATCGGCTTTGCCCGCTTGTTTAGCAGCGGTTACTCGCCCCATAACGGATTTGCCGGCCGATAGTAAACTACCGTTACCGCCGTTCTGGACATCAAACATACGCTTAGCAAGTACAAGTTGTCTAGCTTCTTTGTCAGTTTTGAGTTCTGGGTAGCGTTCCTCTAACTTTTGCCAGGCACGTTGTTCTCGCGCTTGGAACTTCATATCGTCACGAACCTCAGCCTTAATCTGTTCTTTGTACGCTATAGGGTCGATATAACCCTCATCGTTCGGTTGAACATTCTGTGTCTGTGGCTTGTTGACGAGTGAATCCCAATCTACATCGTCGTCGCTATCATCGACTTCATCAGAATCGTTGGTGCTTTGTGAAGTTGCGTCTGATGCTGTGACATCAGTTGGTGTAGCTTCGGTTTCCTCGGCTACGGGTGCCTCAGCGCCCTCAGATACCGGTGTGGTTTCCTCGGTTACTGCTGCTGATTCATCTACCATGTCTTGATCCATATAACCCCCATTTATTGAGCTTAATGCGCTCTTTTGTCTAAGAACGCACTACTTTGTATCCCAATTTTTCGGCTTCCTTGATTGGAATGTACCAGCCAATCGGACATACATCGCATTTAATACTTACCGTGTCACCCATGATGTCGCCGTCGTAAACGGGAACGTGTTCATGGTCGTGGTCGTTGATAGGTTCCTTTTCGCCCATCTTGATCACCTCATCTACAACATAATTACCCTCATTATCCTGTGACTTAAGCACAAAGTCAATGCCAGGCATCCCCTTGGCTGGTTCTAAGTCCGGAAAGTCTTTATCCATCTGTTCCTTGTAATGACGGGTCGTCGTTCTTAGCAGCCTCTAGGCTCTCGCGGATAGTCTTTTCTTTCATAGGGTCGTTGAGCCGTTTTAGCCGGCCTAGGATGCTGGCTGCGTAGTTACATTTAGCACGTACATCGACGTAGCCTTGATGGTCGTTGATATACTTATCGGATAGTATGTCTTTAGTAAATACGTTGACGTCGTTGGACAGTATCTCAATTATTAGCTTACCGGCGTCTGTATGTTCAAAGCTCTGGCCAGCAACTACCTTAGCGAGTTGGCCGTGTAAATCAGCGATATAAGCATCGCGGTCACTTGGTTCATTATCCATTATGCACTCCCTTGTGTATCAGCTTGTTCTTGTTCCATGCCAGCATCACCCATAGCCTGTTCCGTGCCTAGTTCCCCCGGCGCCCCGGACTGTTGGTTTTGATCCTGTTGTACACCGGGGGCTGGAACGGGCATCAGGTACTTTGTAAAGTCCTTAATGCTATAACCATCGGCCGTATCCTCGATCAACTCGTTGAAGTTAAAACGTGGTACATCCTGTGGCGTGTGAAATATCTCGGCTTGTTGTATAGCCGCTTGCTGTAAGCCAAGTAGTCCGGTAAGGAATGTCTGAAAGGTTTCGCGCTTTTGTGCTTTAGACACTGGGATCATTGAGTCGTCGTCGATGTCCAGATCCATTTCACCTTGCAAGTCGCCGGGTGTAATCATCTGAGGTTTACGGATACCGTTCTTAACTATGGCTATTTCCTTAGGAATGTCTTGGAACTGTTGCAAGTTAGATAGCCAGTTCTCGCCAACTAGTTTCATGGACATTTTGACGTTGTTGCGCATAAAGCCAACTTTTTCGGTAGCAGCCTCAGTAATCATGTTGACCCCTGTTGCAGTACCCTTAGTCTTATCCATTTCAGAGTTTGTTACTCCGGACAAGTACTGTGGAACGGTCGCAGCTTCTATAGCTTGGTTAATTACGTCTAGAACTGTGGATAGTTGCTGTGGGTTAGGATCACTGAACTTGAACTGTTGTGGTGCTGTACCGGTAAATGTCAGTTCACCGCCAGGCTTAACAGTAAAGTCGGATGTTAGCGTGCCGTCCTCGTACATAATCATCTGGTCGATACTTAAGTTCCAGTTGTCTAGATAGTGATTGAATAGGTCGTTAGTAGCAGATTGCAAGCGGTCGTTGTTCTCGAATAGTGACTCGCCCCATGCGCTGAAACTCTTGCGACGGATGCTGAATGGTACGATTGGTGGTCGACCGTGCCAGTACATGCGCTTTTCCTCGCAACGTAGTTCTACCCATCCGGTATCGCTTGAACCCTCGCCGTAGACGTACATTGAGCCGTCTTGTGCGTAGCATTCGTATAGCACGATGTTGTCGACAGTATCATCCTCGGATACTTGTTTTTGGTTGACTAGGCGGTTACGCGAGTTGTTATAAGCTTGGAATGAGGTATCTTGCTTGATGTTCTTACGGAGTTGCTTTAGTCCAGCTTTGTCATAAAGTCCGGTGTCCTCGGCCTCTTGTAAGGTAGTGTATTCACGTATGATCCAGTAAGGTGCTTTGAAAAAGCTTGTCGAGTTAGGTGCAATGAACATGTTAAAGAAGTTGACCGGTATAAAGTCGTTGTGGCCACCTCTGACAGTCTTTTCAACGACGTTCTTAGAGTCAGTTATAATGCCATCCTCGTCAAACGGTCGTGCATAGCTTTTCTTTTCCTCGTATACCCAAGGAGTCTTAGCAAAACCTGTACCAGCTACTACGGCGTCCAGAATAGTATCAAACGTCCGGATGTTCATAGGTTCACCAGCAGCCGTTTCGTACTCGTCTTGCATTAGATCCTCTATCTTTTTGGTACGTTCGTTGGCGTCCTTGGTATAGCTTATTTCGCCGGTCTGGTCGTCAATTTCCATTTCGTTTTTAATGCTGATGTTGAAAACTGGAACGATGTCGCTGAACCTTGCAAGTAAATCCCATGCTTTACTAGCTAGAATAGGAACATAGACCTTAGATCGCCAAGGTGCCATGTTGGTTGTGTTCATAACGGCATACATTATGTCGTAATGCTTGGATGCGCGGGTAAAGAGTGCGCGTTGGTTGTTTTCACAGGTCTTAAAGCGCTTTTGCCACTTGTCGGCCATTTTAGATTTCTTTAGTTCGGTGGTGTTCATGGTTGTATCCTTTGTTTATTGTACTACTTATTGGCCGCGGTGTCGGCATCATCTGCTGCGTTTTGTAATAATGCACCCTTAGTTCCTGCGCCGTAAGTGGTGGTGTCTGTCCATGGATTGCCTGCGCTACCGGCACCGTTAAGCTTTTCGCCCATTGTGCCTGAGTTGTTGTGGTCGGCTGCTAGGGCTTCCCATACTCCGTCAACCAGCTCATTGACTGTCGCGGTTCCTGAGTTGACGAATATGCTTGCCTCAAGCCTTGCTATGCCCTTTAGGTTGGCAGTTATGGCGCCTGATCCGGTTAGGTTGGCTATCATGCCCACTAATAGGCTCATGGATGGTGTAAGCGCGCCTGTTCCGGTCAATGTAGTGCTGAGGCTTAGACCTAGGCTCATATTCCCCTGTAATGCCCCTACGCCAGTTGCGCTGGGCTTACCATCGAGCAGTCTGTAGGCTTCATCCATTGGATCAGTGTTCGTTTTTACATTCATAGTTTTATGTTATCACATTATTTTAATCCTAGATATTTAGCGAGGGTCAGTAGCTTCTTAACTTGGTTGCCAGTGGTGTTACTGGTATTTAAGTTAGCGGTCGGGAATGTCCAAATGTCAGCCGCCGATGTCGCTGACGGTGCAATAATCGTTTGTGGCTCGCCTTGATACCAAATATCCAGTCCGGTAACACGGTCGGTGCTAACTATAGTATTGCCGGAGTTATAAAAGTCATCACAGTATAAATAAGCCCCAGCCGTGTTGGTTATGCCGATGACCTTAATAACGGCGAGACCATCAACCGCTTGAGTGTTAATCGCTGATATAGATACAGCTTGCCAAGCACCGGTTGTGTTACTTAACGTTTGGCTAGCGTCAGCCGAAGTCGACCCTGGCAGCCATAACTCAACTCTGGCGGTGCTACTACCAAAAGTAGCGTTCTTATAAAACCAACCAGTGAATGATGTGATTGAGTTTGACTTAGAGGGAATGTTGAAGTCCCAAGTAAAACCTGATGAACTGTTTTCGGGGGTCAATCTGACTCCCAATGAGCCAGGAGTCCTGATCAAAGTATCGGATAATGTTGCGCCAGTTGATTGCGCCGAGCCATAAACGGTATACCATAAGTGGTTATTTTCAGTATCATTAAGCTTATGAAACCTGATCTCCGAGCCGACAGTCTGGTTTTTATAGTTATTAAGCAGTGTCGCCGAGCCGAAAGTACAATCATTGAATAACGTAGCATTATAAGTTGAGCTAACACCCTTAATA
>JAYRNA010000068.1:0-1800 GCA_041912375.1 Saccharimonadales bacterium (SeqCode)
CAGTGATGACGCCACCAATATGACCTACAACCTCCAGGACACAGCGACTGACGCTAACTTCCTGGTTAATGTCGCTACTGGCTCAACTGGTAAGTTTGCTGTCCAAAAGAACTCAGTCGATATGTTCAGTGTCTCCTCAACCGGCTCTATCCTAGCTAAGAACACTAGTGATTCGACTAGCGCTCTGCAGGTATCGAACGCTGGAGGGGCAAGTGTTCTGACGGTCGACACTTCAGGAGCCAATCAGAATAACCTTATCACCACACTAGTAGCTAATGGCACTCCTGGTTTCGAAGCCGGCTCAACGACTGGCTGGACGGGCGCGGGCGGCTGTACGCTCACGTCCGTTACAGCGGCCAGCGCCAGTCCGGCAGGTACCACACCGTTTAACGGCAGCTATATGGGTCAATGCACCAACAGCGCCAGCGCTGGAGCAGAGTTTAAATACGTTACTGGTGCATTGACAGCCAACACTGTATATACTTTGAGTTTTGATGCAAAGATTTCAGCGCTCGGCGCTTCCAACGCCGCCAACGTACTGAACTTTGGTCATGTCGAAAACGGTGGTAGCGAAGACGTCGTCGGGTTATCGATGACTTCTCAAACAGCTAGTACCAATGGCTGGACCCGCTACTCATTGACCTTCAAAACTGGTGGCACACTAGCGTCAGGGGACTATATCTACCTAAAACAGAACGATGCAGTTGCCCGAAGTATCTGGATTGATGACGTCACTTTGCAGACTGACTCTAACGCCGACAACAACTACCGCGAAGGCAAGATCCAGCTTGACGGCATTATAAACAGCTCTATGACCTTGCAGAATTCAAATAATAGTAACAGTGCTTTCCAAATTCAAAATACCTCAGGCGCTAATGTTTTTACTGTCAGCACTCTCGATACTAATCTATTACCAAACCCCGGCGCTGAAGTAAATACTTTGGGCTGGTCGGCCAAGGGTAGTGGCACGATTATTCGAGATACATCGCAGCAGAAGTTCGGGTTCGGATCATTCAAATTTTCTACCACTACGAGCGCCAACGATGGTGCTCAATACGGCTCAATGAGTCTACCTGTGGGAACCTACTCGATCGGTATGTCGGTCAAACTGTCAAGTGGTGCCTTTGGCGCTGGCACTTTGGTGGCCGGTATCACCAACGGTGGGGGCGACAACGATTGTACGCTAGCTCCGGCGGTCAGCGCCACTATTCCGTCGGTTGGAGGTTGGACACGCTTCACTTGTTCGGTAACGATTGCCTCCACGACGGGCACTGCCTTCTATGTTAAGCAAACCGACGCCGGCACAGCTCGTACTTTCTGGGTGGATGGTATCGAACTTGACTCCGGAGCGACACTAACACCCTACGGTGTCGGTACTATTTCATTGAACGGCACCATAAACACGCCATTTACTTTGCAAAATCAAGCCGATTCGACCAGTGCTCTTGCGCTATATAACCAGTCTGGCAACCTGCTGTTTGGCGTCGATACACTGAACAGTACAGTAAGTTTAACCAGCAAAAGCACATCTTCTGACATACTAGACGTGACCAATAATTCAGCAACCACCAATAAATTAGTGGTTGTTACAGCCAATGCTCTGACTACTGGTATCGGTCTAAATGTTGTTTCCACTAGCGCTTCATTGTCGACTGGTGCGCTTGCCGCCTTCACTGACAACTCAGCTACTACCGCCACTGGTGGTCTCGTACAGATAAGTGGAACCGCCCTGACTACTGGCATTGGTCTTAAAATAACAGCCAACGCACTGACCAGTGGTTACGGTCTCCAAATTACTTC
>JAYRNA010000069.1:0-1513 GCA_041912375.1 Saccharimonadales bacterium (SeqCode)
TCCCCTGTACCCTTGCAGGTAGGGGATCAGGAAGCGGGCGAAGGAGAATTGAGTAGCCCCGTCGTCTTCGCCCTTGCGCTTCCACCAAGAGAAGGTATTGCGGGCAATCGGGACTATCTCTACAGGTTCGGATGCCCTGGTGAGCACGGAATGGCAAAAAGTGTGGTATCCGGCAGCCTCGGCGGGGTCGTAGCCTGCGTAGAGTTTAATCACTGCATATCCTCTCTCGGGAGAAGATACATAGACCCGAGTAGTCCAGCCCCTACAGGCATTGCGTAGGGTGCAAACCCTGCCAACAGGTCCGGAGAGTCACGCTTGGACATATTGAATGCGGCGAAGCGGGAGCGGATACGGGAAGGGTCAATAGTTGCATATATATCCGTAACAGGAGCATTTTCGCCAAGACCTACTGCGTCAGTTGTATTTGTTAGTTTAACCCCTGGAATTCCTTTTGATTTTGCATCTTTTATTATTTCATAATAGGATTTATCCCTAAAGCCTTGCGGGAAATCCCTGTTTAAGAAACCATCAGTTCTAACCATTAATGGCATTATATTGCTACCGTTTTCCCATGCCATGTCCCTTAAAGGCATAATGTTCTTACGAAAGTAACTTTCGTAGTCATCCTGCATTCTTCTTGTTAAATCTCTATCTTTTGCGAATAGAGGTTCATATTTATTCTTCCATGCAGCATATTTAGAATCAGGAGCATTTGAAAATGCTGGCTTACTGTTGTAAGCGTCGTCAATAAGAGGTCGTAAATATTTGCTCTCTTCGTCAAAGTGGCTGCGTGATTTTTTATAATATTCTTCTGCCTTTTTCTCTGCTTTCTGGAAGTATGAATGAGGCAGATTAATTGCATAACTTCCAGCAGTTTCAGGGTCGGCAGCAGAAAAGAATGCTTCTTTAGCACTCTTCGCCCTGGTTTGTGTTCCAAGTTTTCCTAAATCAATGCTGCGAATGTCATCTCTTGTTCCATGAAATGAATCTTCATACCCCATAGCCCTAGCCCTATCCATAGCCGTATTGTTCTCAGGCAGACCGTGGTTCTTCCATGCGTCTATCCGCGCTTCTTCTAGGGCTTGCTCGTACTTGGTGGGCGGAATCTCTTGTCCTAAATGGTTTCTTGGCCTGCCAGTGCTCATGGCAGGCCCGTCCCCGTACCGCACAATCAGCCTATCCATAGGTACGTCGAAGGAATCCTCCGGGAACTTGGCAAGCCTCATAGGCATGTCCATATTCATTCTGGCCTGTGTTGCCCGTGCCTCGGCCTCACCGAGAAGGCGTCGATAGGCGTCATACAGTTCCGGTTGCGAGTATGCGGATTGCAGTAGCGGATCGGAGGACAACACAGAGCGCATTGCTTCCGGGTTTCCGCCTCTTGCAAAGCCTTCGCGTTGCTGGATGGCGTGCTGTAGTTCGTGGAGGAGTGGAGATTTAACATTTTTTGCATTGACCTGTAACTGCGGGAAAAACTCGCTATATGCAGGCCCATCATTAGAATACGAGCCAA
>JAYRNA010000070.1:0-2832 GCA_041912375.1 Saccharimonadales bacterium (SeqCode)
CACCCCTGCCGCAGCTTCTACCGCACCATAGCCTCTAAACATATTCTTGGGGTTGGGTGTCTTGAAATGGATTATTTGGTCTGGTGTAAAGGTACGTTCAATCTTTTTGCCATCAATCACATCTTTGTAATCATATGATTCTACAAGTAATCGTTCGCCTTTAACCGGATTACCAATATTAAGTTGAATCTTATCCGGCGGTAATAAGAATATATTATTGATAATGTTACCGCTGTAATCCAACAGCCAAAAAGAGTCACCTGTCAGCTTCTTATGTGAAGCAGTTATGTATACTCCGTCCTTTTGAGTGGTGGTGTCGTTAAACCTGTCTAGCGCATCAAGCAATGGGTGTTGGTCAATCTCGGTGTATATCACCTCGCCACCTTTTAGTCCAACCGAATATAACTCAAACTCTATCTGAGCTACTTCTTTGGCAATGACATCATTGTTACGATATACCCACTCGGTATTGGCATCGAGCAATTTAGAAGAGATAGTGCGCTCATTTGATAGCTTGGAACGGTTGAATTGCAATAGACCACCCAATACATCCATCATTTTCTTGCGGGTGCCTTTTGAGGTAGATACTTCAGTATCTTTACCCGTCAAGACCTGGCCAATAATCGGTAATTTCACCTTCATCGTTTTTCGCTACTTTCCGTTCCTTAGCAAAGCTAACCACCTTAATGTCTGCTTCATTTTGGTTATCAAGGGCATATGCCCATTCAGCCAAAGCCCAACTATCGGGGTAATCATCGTGAGCATTGGGGTCGTCTGGGTGATGTACACTGAGCAGTTGTCCTTTGTATTCTTGTTGAAGATCAAGCATTTGTTGTTTGAACTTCTCGCCATTTCTTGTACTTAGTTTCGGGACAGTCGTCAACAACTCTTTGATAGATACTTTGAGGTTCTTGTACATCACATCCTTGGTGACGGCACTAAACTTCACCCTGTAGAGTCCTGAGTGTTCATCAGCCCATTGTGTATGCGCTTCGAACATATCCGGCATAAAGTCGCCCTGGCCGGTAGAGTCAATGGCAATAGCCACTACTTTGTAGTTATTAAGGAATTCTACGATAATATCGAACTGGTCTTGGTAGTTATCACCTCTAAGTTCAAGCCAGTTTAATATTTCCTTTTTGTTTAGCTCACTGTTATAGCGCAACATTGTTACGACAGTTGAGTCGGGATGCTTCGCAGTATCTATTCCGGCATAACAGTCACCTTTCTTATAGTGATATGTGAGCTGTCGCTCTGTCTCGATTGCCGCTAAATCTTCCATAGTAGTAAATTGGCCTGTACCTATAAGCCACTTGCCGAAGTAAGGACGTTGTATCTCATCACTATCTAACCCTTGCTTTTCAATCTCTTGCCGTACCGTCTGCTCATATACCAAATGCCGTGCATCACCAGTGGCTTCATATATCTTGCGTCGTTGGGTGACAATCTCTTCAAAGTACAGCTTTAGGGCTTTATCTGTTTGCCCCATGCGATAAAAGTAACAAATCTTCGTACCCGCTGTGCCTATGTATATTCTTGGGGCATTAGTGTTGATGCCCATAGGCCATATCTGCTCTTTAACGATTTTGTCGTCAAGGTCTTGGCTCTCTTCAAACACCATAAGGTCGAGGCTTTTAGACTCTGGTTTCGAGGTACTGGTAACAGGGAAGATATAACAACTTGAACCATTTGGCAGTACTAAAGTTCTCGCATTGTTCTGTTCCTGGAATTCCTTACGCTCTGCATCTGTCACGTTAAACATAATGTCAGAGCGGCGTAGTGCTTCTTTCAGCCTGTCAAAGTCTGTTTTGGCTTGCTCATGCTGCGGTGCAAATATACCAATGCTAATACGCCGATTAAACATTTTAGTGAAATAAATAAGGACAAACTCTATGGTCAGCACTACCGCAGTCGTCTTACCGGATTGCCGCGATATTTCTATCGGTTCTTCTATAAGCTTGAGCTTCTTGATTTCGTCTTCTGTGGCATTGGCAGTCAGTCGTAGGTTTTGAATTAAAGCAGCTAGTATCTTGTCAGATATCTCTTCCTGGTAAGGGTAGAAGGTGACGTCATGTATGGCTTTAAGGTGTTGTTTCCTCAGTGCCCTCAGCTTGTCCAGCATCCTTGCTCCCTTCAAGTCCGAACTTGTCTAGCACAACACGAACGGGGTCTTCTATTTTTACTTTGCCCTCTATTCTCTGAGGTGGATTTACACCTAATAATTTCAATTTAGCTTCCCACATACGCCAATCTTTCTTACCCGCACTTTCCATGTTCTCAATCGTGTTGATAACTGCTAACTGGATATGGTGCTGGGCTTCCGGCAATCGCTTCCAACGGCTGATTGTAGCTTCACTTACACCTACTGCCGTAGCAACCTCAACCCAGTGCCTAACCTGCTCTTCTTTGAGCGTCTTTATAAAGGCTCTAAACTTATCTTTATCTTTCGTTTTCATTCTGTTCTATCGTCACCTCAACAACATCATTAAAATCAAGTTCATTCAATAATTTGGCAAGGTTTCCTTTCTGGTATTCACCCATTTCAAGACCAATAACGTAGCTACCGTCTAACTTCGGGCCTCGGATAGTTACCTTATCTACGATTAGCTTCAACTTCATGTATCAACTCCTTATATTCTTGAACAGATAGCTTTACATCGTACTGTGTTTTAACAGGTTCCAGCTCTTTGTCTACAAATTGCTGGCGGTTCTCAGCCTTCATATACGTGTCTACGTCATCAATATTTGTTGCAACAGGTAGCCCCGCGAGTATGCACTTAACCGCCTTGTTCTCGCTCTTGAATGCATCTTCTGGCCGATTGCCTTTTGGCA
>JAYRNA010000071.1:0-4491 GCA_041912375.1 Saccharimonadales bacterium (SeqCode)
CACCCCTGCCGCAGCTTCTACCGCACCATAGCCTCTAAACATATTCTTGGGGTTGGGTGTCTTGAAATGGATTATTTGGTCTGGTGTAAAGGTACGTTCAATCTTTTTGCCATCAATCACATCTTTGTAATCATATGATTCGACTAACAATCGCTCACCCTTAACAGGATTGCCGATATTTAGCTGTATCTTATCTGGCGGAAGTATAAAGATATTGTTTATAATATTGCCGGAGTAATCTAACAGCCAGAACGCATCACCTGTCAATTTCTTATGTGAAGCGGTGACATATATTGCGTCTCTCAATGTAGTGGTATCGTTGAACCTATCCAGGGCATCAAGTAAGGGATGCTGGTCTACATCGGTATAAATCACCTCTCCACCTTTTAAGCCGATTGAATATAGCTCAAAATCTATCTGTGCGACCTCTTTGGCAATCACATCGTTGTTGCGATAAACCCATTCAGTATTGGCATCGAGCAGTTTCCCAGATATGGTTTTCTCATTTGAGAGCTTAGAACGGCTGAATTGAAGCAACCCGCCGAGCACATCCATCATCTTTTTGCGGGTGCCTTTGGAGGCAGATACTTCTGTATCTTTACCCGTCAAGACCTGGCCAATAATCGGTAATTTCACCTTCATCGTTTTTCGCTACTTTCCGTTCCTTAGCGAAGCTAACCACCTTAATGTCTGCTTCATTTTGGTTATCAAGGGCATATGCCCATTCAGCCAACGCCCAACTATCGGGGTAATCATCATGGGCGTTGGGGTCGTCTGGGTGATGTACACTGAGCAGTTGTCCTTTGTATTCTTGCTGAAGGTCAAGCATTTGCTGTTTGAACTTCTCGCCATTTCTTGTACTGAGTTTCGGGACAGTCGTCAACAACTCTTTGATAGATACTTTGAGGTTCTTGTACATCACATCCTTCGTTACGGCACTGAATTTTACCCTATAGAGCCCTGAGTGTTCATCGGCCCACTGGGTATGCGCTTCAAACATATCGGGCATGAAGTCACCTTGGCCGGTAGAGTCTATGGCGATAGCTACGATTTTGTAGTTGCCCAAGAACTCAACAATGATATCGAACTGGTCTTGGTAGTTATCGCCTCTCAATTCAAGCCAGTTTAATATTTCCTTTTTGCCTGTCTCTTCGTTATAGCGAAGTATGGTTACTACGGTAGAGTCTGGATTTTTGGCGGTATCTATACCAGCGTAACAGTCATGCTTTTTGTAGTGGAAGGTCGGCTGTCGGTCTGTCTCGATTGCCGCTAAATCTTCCATAGTAGTAAATTGGCCGGTACCAATCAGCCACTTACCAAAATACGGTCGTTGTATCTCATCACTATCTAGCCCTTGCTTCTCTATTTCCTGCCGAACCGTCTGTTCATAGACCAAATGTCTTGCATCTCTCGTCTCTTGATAGACCTCACGGCGTTGGCTCACAATCTCTTCAAAGTAAAGCTTTAATGCCTTGCCGCTTTGTCCCTTACGATAGAAGTAACAAATCTTTGTTCCTGCTGTCCCTACATAGATACGAGGCGCATTGGTATTAATGCCCATTGGCCATATCTGCTCTTTTACAATCCGGTCGTCAAGATCTTGGCTCTCTTCAAACACCATAAGGTCGAGGGATTTAGACTCAGGTTTTGATGTACTCGTCACAGGGAAGATATAGCAACTAGAACCATTTGGCAGCACTAATGTCCTGGCATTGTTCTGTTCCTGAAACTCCTTGCGTTCCGCCTCCGTAACATTAAACATAATGTCTGAACGACGTAATGCTTCCTTCAATCTATCGAAGTCAGTTTTAGCTTGCTCATGCTGTGGTGCAAATATGCCGACACTAATACGCCGATTGAACATCTTGGTAAAGTAAATCATCACAAATTCTATGGTTAGCACCACTGCTGTAGTCTTACCGGCTTGTCGGGATATTTCTATTGGCTCCTCGACCAGCTTGAGTTTTTTAATGTCATCTTCGGTCGCATTAGCCGTCAGGCGCAGATTTTGGATGAGGGCGTGTAGTATCTTATCCGATATTTCCTCCTGATAGGGGTAGAAGGTAACGTCATGGATTGCTTTAAGGTGTTGTTTCCTCAGTGCCCTCAGCTTGTCCAGCATCTTTACTCCCTTCAAGCCCGAACCTATCCAATACGACACGAACAGGGTCTTCTATTTTTACTTTGCCCTCTATTCTCTGAGGTGGATTTACGCCCAATAATTTCAACTTGGCTTCCCACATACGCCAGTCTTTTTTACCTGCACTCTCCATATTCTCAATCGTGTTAATAACAGCTAGCTGGATATGATGTTGGGCTTCCGGTAATCGTTTCCATCGGCTAATTGTGGCCTCACTTACACCTACAGCCGTAGCAACCTCAACCCAATGCCTAACCTGCTCTTCTTTAAGCGTTTTTATAAAGGCTCTGAACTTGTCCTTATCTTTCGTTTTCATTCTGTTCCATCGTCACCTCAACAACAGCATCAAAATTGAGCTCATTTAATAATTTGGCGAGGTTTCCTTTCTGGTATTCGCCCATCTCAAGACCAATAATATAGCTACCATCTAGCTTCGGGCCCCGAATGGTTACCTTATCTACGATTAGTTTCAACTTCATCTATTAATTCCTTGTATTCTTGAACAGATAGCTTTACATCATACTGTGTTTTAACAGGTTCTAACTCTTTGTCTACAAATTGTTGGCGGTTCTCGGCCTTCATATACGTGTCTACGTCATCAATATTTGTTGCAACAGGTAGCCCCGCAAGTATGCACTTAATCGTTTTATTCGCACTTTTGAATGTATCCTCCGGCCGATTTCCTTTTGGCAGGATGGCGAAGTCTGCCTTCTGCAAGTCCTGATAGATCGTATCTTCGTTATATTTGATGAAGGTATATTTATTCTTGATGTGATTTGCGACTGCCTCATTTACCGCCCAACGGAAGGCCAAGGGGTCATCGTTCGATATGATGATGAGCTTCAGTTTGTGGTCGAATATGGCTTGCAGGGCATGACGTAATACTTCGGCGTTATGGATGTAACCGAACCACACAACTGATTTAGCCTCGCCACTATGCTTCTTGGGCGGTGGTACACAGTCCATATCAAAGCGGTCTTTTATAACTTTGACTGGCTTATCGGTGAGCTGTCGCATAAAGTCTGCCATCGCTGCCGTCGGACAAGTAATTGCGTCCATCAGCCTGGCAGTTTCCGCTATATCAGTTACGCCGTTAAACCAATCAGGGTCGCATATATCTAATATCTTTATGCCTTTGTAATGTTCGGGAAATCGATAATCGACATTCACATATACCTTTTGGAATATAAGAACATCGGGGTTCTCGCCATATTTATACAATCCGGCTTCAGGCCAATACCTCAGTAGTTGATTGACTCTGATATGCGTAGAACCGGTGACAGGCCGCTTGTTATGATATTGCGAGAAAGTGAGGAACCGTATCATTTCTGCCATACTTTATGTCTATTCCATTCTGGCTTTCTGCCGTTAGCTACTTCATTCACCACAAACCACAAGTCATCTAAGTACCTATCAATATGGAATATCTTCTGGGCTTTAGCCTTGGCTTGCTGCCCTATATCTACTGCATCACGAAAGCACTCGTTAATGAGTGTATGAATAGCTTCAGCGTAGCTTTGTGGATTGTCTGGTACGATAAACCCATCTATCCCCTGTTCAAAGAATTCATCAGCGTTATGATACTTGCTGGTGAGTATGCACTGTCCACTTAACATAGCTTCTGTCCTGCTCCGCGGCATTGGTGAGTCTCTGAACGGGTAGATACCAATCAGACTAGTCGCCATCGCATAACGATAGTCATCCCATGTATTCGGCTTATAGCTGACGGATATATGCATGATGTCCAGACCAGAACGGTCTTTCACCTCTGCTTTAATGGCACTGAGTAATTGGCGATTATAGTATTTATCCAGACCACCAGGTGATAGCTGAACCGTTACTCTTGGCTCTTTGGGCATATCCCACCATTCATTTGGGTCAAGACCGTGTATAAGCGGATAACCCCATCCCCATCGATTAACCGCTTCGTATGAATTGACAATCATAAAATTATCGCCAATCTTCTCTTTCATGCCAATCAAGCGCTTAACCCCTCTTGGGGTATGCACTTCGCCGCCATTGATCACGATATCTTCGGTATAAAATTCATCCCACATCGGGGTGCCATGATTTATAACAATCTTCGGTACATCTTGGATAAGATTATTTAAATCAGTATAGAGCCAGCCTTTGCCTATATCTGGGTTTGTATGCTGCTGGTCAACGTGAAGTATGGCTAGGTCATACTTACCTGGCTCGTAGTGTGTTACCCATTCAAACTCGTCTTGAGTAAGCCACGTAGTCGGCTCAGGCCTATGGCTATGTTTGCTCCATCTGCGTACATTATTTTCTAAGTAATGGAACTTAACAGGGTACTTTTTAGCCAGCTTCAGCATTTCATAGTTATTGCC
>JAYRNA010000072.1:0-14022 GCA_041912375.1 Saccharimonadales bacterium (SeqCode)
ATTTCCTTGACACCGTTTATTCCGATATTTGCGAACACTGCGGCAATACCCATTTGAACGGCAAGCGGGATTGATGGAAACCAAGCCATAACAGCCGATGCCGCCATACCAAGCCCGAAGCTGATTATCAGATAGCCCCATACTTTTTTCCAGCTTTTTTCTTCGCTTCGCAACAATTGACCAACCCCAATAGCGAGACCAACTAGCCCCAATGTCATCGCTTGCAAGAATTGCGCCATGTTTGTGTTAAGGAAGTGCCTGACTGTCTCGTTTAAATGTTCCATTTTATTCGTCGTTCGTGATGAGTAATTGACAAACCGGTTTACCAGCTTCCAGAAGCTCCACCAGTGCGCCCGCTTATGATTCTCGCTCGATCATAAGCTTCCCATGAAGCATAAGGGGCTGGCGGCATTCCTGCGCGGTCAAATTCAGTTACATAGGTAACAGGCTCCGGGGTGATTTTCGTCCCATACTGGATATTTTCAGCCGCCCACACATTATAAGGCGCTGGTTCCAAGTTGCCGCTTGCCGGATTGATGCGCCATTGTAATTTGGGTGCGTTGCCTTTAACAAGATACCATGCCAGAAACGCCAGTCCAGCGCCGATCATAAGTGAAACTGTGTCTTTTCTGTTCATGTTAACCTCACGCAATTATGCCGCCATTAATCTGAAAGGTGTTCAGCGCCGTTTCAAAGCTGATAGTCGGTTGACCATAGGGCGAACCCGGAAGCGAAGCCCATTCTTTTCCGGTTTTTTGCAGGGCCAATTCAAAATTTCCGGCGAGAATGTCATTAATTGCGCCGCGATAAGCCAGTCTGCCCAATGCTCCCAAGTCCTGAGAAATCGGACTAAAATCCGTTAGGTCCATTAAGCGGGCGGTTTCGTCCCAAGTCGATTTAAGGAATTGATAAGCGCCCGCAGCCGTCGAAGTCCACGCGCCCTTTTTAACAAGAATATTAGGATGCCAGTCAAAGCTGTCAAACGTTCCGCCACCAAATAGCCGATTATAACCGCCATTGTCGGCTGTGCCCTCACCGCGTCGAATGACACGCAAAAACGCTTGAATTTGCGGGTGATTTAATAAATTCTTGTCAACATTTTTTATTGCGCTGTTACCCATAAAAAAATCCGTTATATTAGTCAAAAAACTGCCCGAATTATTACCGGGTAATTGTCCAGAAAAATCAACCGTAGCGGCGGCGGTTTTATTTTTCTCAAAAATCACCCACATAACCAGACCAAAAGAACCCAGCACCAAAGCCGTATTAAGTTTCATCATTATTTAACCTAGCTTCGCGCGGCATTTGTTCACGCTGTAATTCGGCCTGATACGATTTTCTGCAATGCTCATCTGTCCAAAAGAAAATTCCATCAACCAAAAACCGCATAATTTGAAAATGAATTTTTCCTTTACTCCCGACACGATAGCAGCGGGCACTAAAAGTTTCATCAGCCCAGCCGCGTAGTATGGCATTTATGAACTGGTCAAACGCAATTAAAATTTGCAGCGCCCAAAACTGCAATTTTTTCAGCGTTTTTAAATTCAGGTTAATCATTGCAGAATTTCACTACCGCGCTTTTTGGTTAAAATTCCCTTTGCCGTTAAATAAGCAATCCCGTTAACAACGTCCGGAGAATCAAGATCAACACCGGCGTTAGACGTGGAAAGTTTTAAAAGCATTTTTCTTGCCGGTTTATCACCAGAATAAGCGAGATCGAGAATTGCGTCGGCCTCGCTATCTGTAAAACGCCCGCGAAATTCAAAATCATTTATTAATCGCTTTTCAATTGCCGGAGGCGGCACTAATTCAGGCGGCAAAATATCGCCTTGTTCATACACGACAATTTCAGTTTGTGAAATCATGTGAACATGAATAGGGTTTTTTATGTCTTTTACTTCAGCAAGATTTGTGACAGTTTTCATTTATGCTACCTGATTAAACGAGACATTTGAAAAAGCCAAATTTATATTGTCAGCGCCGTTGGATTTTTGAGCCGTAACCGTAAACGTTATTGTGTTGTTAAAATCAAGCGTTAAATCGGCGGGGGGCGAGCCTGCAATTGTATAAGACCCGTTTAACTGCTCGGTTATTATTTTATTTAACGCAAGATCGTTTTTGTTAGCAATTTTTGATTTAAAACCCTTCATTGCAGTCCCGAATATTGCCGACGTTGCCCAAATTTGAACGCCGTCCGCTTTAAGTCTAATCGTCAAACTCCCGCTTCCGCTTACCGTTTGAAAAAACGTTTCAAAAAATAACGCGCTATTTTCTCGCATTAAACCGGCGTTAACATCAACACTTAAAACAGTGTTTTCCACTGTATCACTTGGCAGCGTAACTGGAAGAGCAGTTTGTTCAATTACTTGTAACGGCGGATTTGTCGCAAAATCAAACGCGCCAACTCTTACATTTCGCGCAGTAATATCCCCAATTAAAACAGAAACCGCGCCGCCATCATTCAAACTGTCTCCAATAAGGACAGAATAATTTGCACTTGAATTTGTGCTGTTCCCAACGCAAATAGTATTATCCGGCGCATTTGAACCCTGCCCGATTGCAACTCCCTGCTGTCCGGCGACAGCGGAGCGCCCCATTGAAATAGCGTTATTGCCTGTTACCGTGCCTTTAATGGCAATCGAATCATTAACAGATGAAAGGATGCTATTTCCAAAAGAATTAAGTAATACATTTGAATTACTTGTTTCATCCAGATTATTTCCGGCCAAATATCCGATTAGAATATTTCCGTTGCTGTCAATCAGGTTCGTGCCAGCGCCGTTTCCAACAGCAATATTTTGAATGCCGTTAATAATGAGCGGGAGCGCCCCAACTCCGAGGCCCATATTATTGCCGCCAACAGCCGCCGGTAACGAAGTCGTACTGCCCTTGACATTCGTTCCGACGATTTTGTAATCAGACGTCCCACCACCAAAAAACGGCATGATTTATCTCAAGTCCCGTAAATTAGAAAGCCTAGGGTCGGCCCGACCACGCTGGACAGCACATAAATTTCATTGGTTGGGTAGCGATAAGGTTCGTAACCAGTTCCGGGCGGCAAAACAAGTGCATTGTTTGACGTTGGAATCCAGCCAAAACCGAAGTACAAAGTGCCTACCGGGTCAATGTTTTGAATGAGTAGAAATTTTCTCAGCAAAAAATCCTGCAATTTCAGCGGCTCAAGCCCGACAGAAAAAGGGATACTTTGCCAAACAGACTGATTTTCGCTCAAGTTAGTGTCACTTGACGGCACACCAGTCGGGCCGGGTATAAAAGCATCACCGCGCGGCGGCAACCCAAACGCCGGGGAGACACCTAATTCTCCGCGTTCTTGTAACGCGGTTTCGGGCAATTCCCCTAGCCCGTGCCTGACTGGAACACTGAAGAATCGCCCTTGCATGTCAATTGCTCCGAAAACCTTTTTCGCCGATAAACGACAGGCGCAAAGTGGTGATCGGATTTACCGCGTCGAGATTGGTAATCGTGATATTCACCACTGCACGGGCGACAAAAATTCGCTGGCGGGGCAGGATAAATGGTAGCTGCCCTGTGCCAAACATGGAACCCACTGGAACGGCGGCATTCATCAAATTGCGCCCTGAACCGGTATCCTGCACTAGAATTGCCGGGATACCCGTGCCGGTCTGGATAAACGCGGCTTTCGTCCAGAGAAAATCTGAATCGGCCTGAATCGCGAAAGAACTGACAGCATTTCCCGATGCGGGAATCGCGGCGGTAAAATCAACCTCATAAACGAAGTAATCTTTCGCGAAATAGGGGTCTTGCTGGGGAATCGCTGGAAAACGTCCGGCGTTTTGTTGAGAGTTTTGCATAATTTCCTCACTGGCGCAGAGGGTTAAGAAAAAAGCGGGGCAATTTTCGAGATTGCCCCGCCCGTTGCAGCATGGGCCGAAGCCGCTATATTACTGGCTCAGACGATACTGATACCCGCCGAGAATTACGCCGACACGCGCGGTTGTGGACGTTGCGATAGCAGTCGGGAACTTCAACGATACCTTGAAGTTTTGCGTGGGTTCCAGCTTGATCTGCGGCTCGATCAAATACGGGGCACCGCCCGCGCTGACATAATTCAGCATGAAAGCGCCTGTGCCTATGTCATTGAAACCGGTCAGGCCGTTACGGGGCGGGAAACGCACCAGCGGGCCTTGCTGCACAAAGTTGGTTGAGCCAATGAAGAATTCCAGATAGGCCGCGCCCATATAGAAATCCTTGACATCGTTGGACAGTTCCGAAATGGCGGCGGCGGCGGAAATATCGCCGGTGGGCGTAAAGAATACCTGAATATCCGTCACCAGCATGGCTTTCGGGTTGGGCAGTGTACCAGCGGCTTCCATATTCGTGTCGGCCAGCGTTTTGCCGGATTGACCTTGTGGAATCTGGAAAAAGTCAATTTGAGTTGAACCAGCGGCGGCATACGTCTGGAAGTCGTATAGCTCCCAGCGCAAGCCGGAAAGCTGGCCGGGGCGGTTGACGGAATAGGCGCTCAGTTGGTCGAGCGTAGGCAGTTGAGAAAGTTTAAGCATTTTGAGTACCTTTAGAATGGAAGGGAGGAATTTATCTCAATTTTCAGTTGAGCAGGAATCAGGAAAACGAAAAGTTATCCTTGGCAGAATAACTTGACCCCGCGCCGGTAACATATTCGCCCATGTTCGAGCCAGCGCCGGTGATGTATTGACCGAGTTGGGGAACCGGACTCATATAACCGAGACCTTGCACAGTTGCGCCAGAAGCCACGCCACCCGGCAACATGCCCGCTGTCATTTGTTTCAAAGCGCCATAAGCCGCAACGGTCATTGCACCCGCGCCCATCTTGACAGCGTTTTGACCAAGGATTTTCTTGCCGAATGTGCCCAGCATGAAGCCCAAAGCACCTTTGACAACATAGGGCATGTAACCGACCTGCATTGAAGCTGGCAGCGGGATATAGCCCTGAATCACGTCAACAGCTACCGCACCAGCGCCGCCGATTGCAGCATTCATTACTTGGGCACCAATTCCAGCGCCGCCGATTGGGTTACGGCGGGCGCGGCGAATTGAACGCATTTGACGCGCCGCAATCGGGTTACGGCGAACGCGCCGCTTGCGTACTGGATTTGCTTTTGCAACAGGGTTACGGCGCACCCGGCGTTTCGGGGCGGCTTTCTTTGCCGCCCGGCGCTTGCGGGGATTAATCAACATAAGTTGTCCCATTTTGGATTCCTCAAATTAGTGACCTATTCCCGTGTAAGGTCTTTGAAAAATCCGCCAAGGATGCCGGGGCGGGAAACAGAAATGTTTAAAGCTATTACAAAATTAGAGCATCAAAACCGGTTTGTCAAGGCTTATTTGTCAACAATGCCGCGCTCAGTGAAATCATAATTGCCGCCCAACAGGACAAGCTGTGTTCCGTCTGGCGTCACCGCAAACATGGGCCTCGATTTGGCCTTGAATTTGTGAATATATCGCTCATGAACGCCGTCCCGGACGGTATTGTAAATGATGCCTTCAACCTCACCGACGACCACAGCAACATCCGGAATTGAAAAGTCAATATAGCCAAGTTCTTCGGCTTCGTGCCCGGTAAAATTTTCGTACAAATCAGCGGCCCGATTTATTTTGGCACGTTTTGACAGGGGAACTTTTCCGCTCATCGTGTGAAAACCTCAATGTATTTTCTCCCGCCATGTTTCCGATCAAGCGCGTAAGCGTATTCAATCGCGGCCTTTTGAGAAGGGAAAACCGCAACGGTTAGCCAGTCGGTTCCGTTAGCAGATTCCCTCACATAAACGTTCTCATCGTTTTTTGGCTTGATTCGCGGGTGAGAAATTTTCTTGACGCCGGGGGCGACAGGATTGTGATAAGTTTCCACAGAATCAACCTTGAAATCATACGCGCTTGATTTTTTCGCGTATTTTTCAGCATGGTAAACAGCATCCTTTTTCGTTGGAAACTGCCATGCTTCCGGAAACTCAGTAGAAATTCGTCCTCCCATTGTCACAAAGCCAAGCATTCGCGGGCCTTTCCATGCCTGAATAACGTAATGCTTTTTTGCGGACAATGGATTCGGAAAAACTCCCCTAGGGCTTTGCAGATTTTTTGCCCGGCGAATTTTCAGCCGTTTTGTAGGCGATTTTTTCGTAATCTGTGAAGGCCGGTTGACGTAACCGACAGCGGCCTTTTGAGTGCGGGCGGAAGTCTTGCGTTTTGGGGCCGGGTTTTTCTTTGGCTTTAAATAGACGGAGATTTCTTCACCCGGTTTAGGCATGATTCCGCCAGTATCACGCGCCGAAAATTCAAAACGTTCCCCGCTGTTTGTATAAACTACTACTTTTCCCCTCCCGTGACTACTCACTTCCATGATGCGGCTAGGGTATTTTCCACGGTATGCGGCACGTTTTACCATTATTTTTTCCTCAACAAAACCGGCGCAAGAAAATAAATCGCCGCGCCAATGACAACCCATTTAACAATGTTTTGCGTCGATTCCAGCGCGCCCGGCTGATACGGGAAACCTTGCTCAGGCGAAAGCTGTCCAGATTGAACCAGCGAATACCGGTAATAAGCATCCTGCATTTTTGGCGCCAGATACGCCAACGAAGCCGCCGCCGCCGTAATCGCGCCTACCGAAACAATGGCCGGGATTGTCTGAATGAATCCAAGCCCATCAAGCCCGGCAGAATCCAGCCAGCTTTTTACCGTGTCAATTCCGTTACGGATTCCTTCAGCAGTTGACGCGGCCAATTCAGCCGCCCGCTTGGTGGCAAAATAATCATTGTCACCCGCCGCGCTTGCCGCGCCCTGAACGGTCAAAAAATTCTGATAGGCATTTTGAAACGCTCCGAAGCTTCGCTCAAAGTATGAAACCGCATCAGAAAATCCCGGCATTAAATAGTCGGCTGAAGGCACAATTATTTCCTTAACAAAAAGGCCAGCCCCAGCGCCGCCGCGCCGATCAGGGCAACAGTAACAATGCCTTGACTGGAAGGCGCTATCCCTACCTGAACCTGTGGCGCGAATGCCGCGCAATCAACAGGCGGCAAACCTTGTGACAGCCGCGCCTGATTTGTTTTCGTGCAAGCGTCAAGCTGTTTGTTTGCCGTGTACGCCGTGAGAATTTGCGGCGCGGAATCGGTAAGGTTTTTGATAATATCCGTTATCGTGTCGGAAAAACTTTTATCAGTATTTTCCGGCACGACAACAGAAACGGGCGGCGAATAAACGCCCGACGAATTAAACGCAGGTTTTTCGCTGATAATTTCAATGTCAGCCGGTTGGTTCCAGTCTAACGTTGCCCAACTAGTAGAAATTAGGTCATCAGCACCTTGCAAATTTCCGCGCTTGCGCTGTGACATAAAAGCTTTGCGAGTTTGTGCGGGAAAATTTTTTGCAGAAAACAATAAAAAATCTTTTGCCGAAAATCTGTTCATTTTATTAACCCTTTCGAGTGCCCAAAAACAGCAACAAAGCCGCGCCGCCAAGCGCCAAATAAATCATGGTATTGTTTGACTGAGAAACCGGAGCCGGAATCTGTCCGCCATAAGCAGGTGAATATTGCGGGCTGTAAGAGTACGGCAAATAAGGCGATACATTCGCCGCTGGGCGGGTCATTGCGGTTTTCTGCAAGTCGATTTGTTCTTTTGCAAGTGAATATTGAGCATAACCCGCCGCCAGATCAGGAAGCTTGTTGACAAACCCGCTAAAAATATCGGAAAAGGAAGTATCGCCCAAATTCATTTTTTGCCTCTCATTCCAAATAAGACCAAAGCGCCCGCGCCCAATAATGCCATTATCATCCAATTTTTTGAATTGTCCAGTGGGGCCGCGCCAGCCTCAGCAACGTCAACGTTACTTGTTTGCGGTGCATAAACCGGGCCTATTGGTGAAACATCGGCGGCGGGTGGAGTATAGGCGGGCACTGCCACCGGGACAGAAGCCGGAGCCGGAGCCGGAGCCGGAGCCGGAACGGACAGCGCATAATTAGCGGCCAGCGCCCGCGCCGCTCGTTCAATGGCAAGCTGCATTTCATCGGCGCTCATTCCGGGCGGCTGTGAGGGACTTAACGCCGGGGCGCTTTGAGTTGACGCCGACATGGGGGATCCGCTAGGCTGAAATTGCTGTTGAAAAACCGGACTGATAGCCGGGCTTACCTGTGCCTGAATAGTCGGGCTTACGGTAATGACCGGAGCAGGGGCCGGAGCCGGGGCGGGAGCGGGCCGATCAGGAATAAAACAGGTAATTCTGGTAATCGAGCGAGTTGAGCCAGAAGTTAACCCGCTTGACGGCGCGACGCCGCCTGTGCTGGTGCCCGTGACGATGCCTCCGGCATCCGTACATTCGCGGTGGGTGCGAGTCGTGATGGTGTTACCGCCTCCGAGTTGCATTTAACTTGCCCGCTTCTTCCGCAGTAAAAAATAACCAGCCACGCCCGCGCCCAATATTGCCCACGGTGCCCATGATGGAAACTTCGCCGACTGCGCGGGCAAATTCGGGGCAACCGGAACCGGTAAATTTACCGGCATGGGAGCGCCGCCCGGAATATAGGAACCGTCCGGCGCGAAGCCCGGAGCGCCAAAGCTGGGGCTGGAAGCCGTGCCAGCAGTTGCCGCCGAATTCGTCGGCTGGAATTGTTGCTGAAACACCGGCGAAATTGACGGGCTTATTTGTGTAGAAATTTGCGGGCTTACTGTAATCGGCTGGCCCCCACTGCTACCACCACCACCGCCGCCGCTTCCGCCGAATACGGAACCCGCTGCACTAAGCAAAGAATCAATAAAGCCGAGTCCGTTTGATTTGCAGCAGCGCGGATTAATCGGAACGCGGGTAAATTGCATGATATTTCTCTCAGTTAAAAATTACCAAAGTATCGACGATTCCATTGGGTCGCCATCCAATTGAAACCGGTTCAGTTGTTTCAACCGATAGCCAGTTTTGTCCAATTCTCGTTATAGCATAAACATGAGCGAATTCATCAGGCACAAAACCCAAGGCAAGGAATCCGGTTCTATGACCGATAGATTCGAGCAGGACAGCAACCAGAACGCTTTGATCGTCGCAGTCACCCGCCCGGACATTCAACAGCGCGTCGGGGGTGTGCAGAGTTTCTATATCGCGAATGTCACGCACATAACGTATATTGTTCCGCACCCACTTTTGAACGGCCTCAACTTCCGCCCGGTAATCCTTGGGCGGTAAACCGTGGGTGATTTGTTCCGCGAGATTGCGAATAAAAAGCGCGGACTTGTATTGCCGCACAAGCCCGCGCATGAGTTTCAAGGTTTCGATTATCCCGGCTTTTCCGTCTGGGATAAAGCCAAGGCTTGATTTAGCTGGCTGGATTGTCGCCCGTTGAATTGTCTGGCCTAGTTGCAATTTGATCGCCCGTTTCGTTTTCGTTAGCCGCTTTAATACCGGGTTCTTCGGGTTTTGTCAACTCAATAATGAGGAGGCGCAATTCTTCAAACCAAGCCCGGCAATTTGCCGCTTCCGCATTGCGGGAAACTATCTGCTCAAACCAGTCGGGGCGCGCAACAAAATCCCGCGCCGCATCATCGCCGACAAAATCAATAATAGCGTTAGCATACGTTACGGGGTCACTATCATTTTTTGCATTCGCAACAAGGGTTTTGAGATAAATTGTCATCATCATATCGGGGCTGCTTTCTTGATCGGGCAAAGGCGTAGAAACCGGGGCCGGTGGGTTCACCTGTAAAAACGCCGGGACTTGCGGCGAATAATCTGGCTTGGAAATAGACGCATGCGCGGGCTGTTGCGCCTGATGCTGCATTGCCGCGCCCAGCACCGGGGCGAACGCTTTAAGCCCCTCCATAAGCAAGTCGTTTTCACCCGCTGGTTTCGGATTGATTTTTTCCGACAAGGCCAGCGCGGTTTCAATCAATTGCATGGGGTCGGCAGACGGTGCGGGCTGATTGTTGACGCCCATTATTTCCCGCATCATCTGTAATTCTTGCAGGGTCTCCATTGTCGTTTTTGGCTTCGGCTGATTCGCCGCTAATGCCGACAGCGCATTAGCAAACATTTCGCCCATGCGCTGAAAACCGGCATTCATGGATTCCAGAAGCTTGTCCTGACCTTGCGGCTGAATTTGCTGCATGTGCCCCGCTATTAAATTAGTGGGAACATTCAACGGCTTGTCAATCGTGATATTTTTCCGCGCTTTCAGGCCGCGCCCAGCATACACACGAATTTGATAATCACCGGGGCCATATTCTGACTGCAAACTTTCCATTGAGAACTCAAGCGGCGAATAAGAGCGCACAAACGCCAGCGGTTTGTTAGGAATAATTCGATAGACGTTGACCTTGCCGCTTGCGCTATCACTTCCGAATTCGGAAATGATGTTAGCAAGCGCCACATCTTCAGGGGCTTCGTCATCATCGAAAAATTGCGCGGGAATGTTCAGGGTTTCTTGCTCAATGGGAGCCGTTACGGTTTCGCGTACCATTTTAAGCCGCCTTTCTTATAAAGGTTTTATATTCTGATTCGGTTGCAATGGAAACGCGCTGGCGATCTTCCGACTTCACTTTATCACCAGAATACGCCTCAACCTGACTCGAAAGAAAAACATCAATGTCCCATACACGATTTGAAGTAAAAATTACTTGGCCCGTTCTTTCGTGCTCAAGCCGCAAGAAAACAGTCTGCCCGTTTAGGTTCATTATAACACCTCATCTTGGTCGATAAAATTCCAGTCAGTTCCCGCAACATCTTCAGCACTCAAATAATAACGGGTGCGATAACCGGAGCGGGACGTACACAGAAAAAATCTGATTGCGCCCGGCTCTCGCTCATACGCGGCAGGGCGATAGAATTCAAGATAATGAGTTTTATCCGCCCACCCATCGCGCCGAATTTTACCGGTAAGCGCGTTTGATTTTTTCAACAATTCGTCAAACGTAAAGCCGATTAAAGCTTTATCCTCGACGCCTAAATACTTTTTCAGGATACTTTTCAGGTCAAGCATGACACCCCTTTCAAAAGAAAAGGCTCAAAATGAGCCTTTTTAATATACAGCGCGGTTCAGAATAATTCAAGTTTTATTCAAACTCAATTGAAGTGATTAACTATTATTGATCGGCTCGAAATTGTTACAGCGCGAACTTGCGGATGGTGTCGGCCAGTAAGTGACGTTCTGCAAGCTTTGTTCACCCAACGGGGAACGGGCGGGAATCAGTGCTGCAACAGGTGGGTTGAACATGCAGGGCGCTTGATCGGCGGGCACGGCCTTATAGCGGTCATAATCGGCGGGAACCGTCCACCAGCGGCAAAATTTGCATTCCATTTTAGTAAGCCTTTCCGCCGTCAAGACGACGATTTTCCGGTTTATGATCGGCGCGGGCTTGATTGTAAGCCAGCTTTTCAGCAACCGCGCCGCCAAGGTCAAGCCCGCAGCCGCCCGCAAGGTCACAAATCCGGATGAGCGCATCAGCTAGTTCAACCTCAAACATTTCCCGATGAGGAAGCTTGTCATCTGACAGACCTTTTCTATGCCCTTCCATTGCTTCGGAAATTTCCGAATGAATCAGACAAAGCATTTCACCGATATTACGTTTGCCGCGTAAATCTTCACCCGTGTCAAGGTCATTCCACCAGCCCGCGCTAGCAGCCTGATAATGACAAAAGTGAACTAACGCATTAACGTTAATAGCTATTGCAGCATCTTTTAACATTATGATTGCCTTTCAAGAAAACAAGCGGGCCGAAACCCGCTTGAATTGAACAATTAACTCGCCAGAATCAGGCCGCTTTTTTCGGAGCCGCGAGTTTTGCGAAATCTTGCTTGATCTGATTTTCCAGCAAAACCAGCGGGTCGTTTTCGCTTGGATTCATCAGCGGCACTATAACGTAAGTGTATTTGGTTGCCGCCGTAGCGTCATATTTCACGCTGATACGGAAAGCAAACTGAACTTCGCCAGTTTCTTCGCCAAAAGCGCCCGCCAAAGCCTCTTGTCCAACGCTGGGAAGAATCAGGGAGCCAGATTGAACAGCCTCACCGGTTTCCAGATTCACCGCCTTGAATGCGCCACGAAATTTGATGTAATCGCCGTAATCGCTCGTACCGGGAACCGCTTTCCGCGCCAGACCGAAAACGTCCATAAGTTCAATCTGTTTGTTCTTCGCCTTGAGGATTGCTTCAATATCCGGAGTACCGCAAACATTTTTCACGGTAATTTTTGTCACCAGATTTGCCGGGGTTTTAGCTTCAGCCATTTTCATTTCCTTTCAGTTAGGTTAATAAACAGGCTAAAATTAGCCTGTAAGAAATATTCTAAAGATCAAAATAAAAATGTCAAGCTGTTTTTTGAATCTTTTGCCCAACTTTTTTATGCTCATGAAACATATCATGCCCGGCCATGACATTTATAAGGTTTGAACGGTGCCCCTGTATCTGATGCGGGGCTTCACCGTTAAACCAGTTTATAAAATCGTCATTAGAAAGGCGCTTGATATTCATACCCTTGGCATGTTTCTCGCTTGCGTCATTATTTGCGTACACCTTTTTAGTGATGATACGGAATAGCTCCCCCGCCGCTTCCTGTTTCCATGCGCCGTATTTCGTGCTGGAAAACTCAAGGTCAACCGGCTCCGAAAACATTACGCCATCCGTATCAGCGTAAAGCCAAGCTTTCGGATTCTGTAAAATTGCCCGGCGCAACACCATGCGAACGTACGCGGTTATGAACGCGCCTAAATGCGGCTGGTGATAATGTTTAAATCCCGGCTCATTAAATCGAAACCAAAGGTGCTGGAATAAATCGTCCTCGTCCTGATAACGGGAAAACCCATCAGGACATTTTGCGGCCATGAGAATTTCAAGGCCGTCAAGCTGCTCAACTGTCTTGCCATAGGAATTATTGCCTATGGCTTTTATCATCTCGCCTTGAGCGCCTTTAGGCCCGCCGGGGCCGTTGATTCGCAAGTTTTCCAGACGGTCAACATAAGCCTTCATCCTGAAATGGTCATTCCAGAAATAGCCATGCAACACTTCAATTTTCCAGCCTTCATTTTGAAGCTGTAAAAATTCCGCTTGCGTAACCCACGCGCCATTTAATTGTTGGTATTCAAACGCCGATTTTTTATCAATAGTACGGCAATAAAAAGGCACGATATTCGAGCGCGGGGCACTCGCATTTATCTGATACATTCCAGCTTTAGCATATTGATGAAATTTTGATGTGCCGACACATTGCCCGGCAGGAAGCCAGCAATCGCGCATGGCGGCGGCGTAAGCCTGATTAATGTCATATTTCCAGACCGGGCCATAATATTTTCCGACACAAAAACAGAAGCCGCCGCGCATAAGATAATCGCGCACAATATTAAGCACGTCAAAGGGAAGCGGCCAAATAGTTATGCCTTGCGGGATATTAGCCTGAAAAATTTTGATACCCATATTCCCGACAGTGGGTTGCAGACCGATGTTAAAATTTTCGGTAACAATGCTTTCGGCTTTTTGTAATCCATGCCAAAGCCCAACAGAATCGCGCAAGGCGTAGTCAACGTGTGCGGAATTTTCCGGGTTAAATTCTTCGTGCTCAAAATCGGGACTTTCCAGCTTATGAAAATCGGGCGCGAAAACCTGCAAGAAAGTTTTAAGGTTGCGCTGTATCCCGGTCATGCTCATCCCGTCAAGAAATTCCCAGTTCATTTTTTCGTCGGACTTGAGCAAGATTTTAACGCCACGAACTTTTTTGTTTTTTGTCAGATAAGGCCGAATGATGTAATCGGGCGAAGAAATTAATGCGGCGCAAATAAAGTAAACATCGTAATTGTTTGCGTTCCATCCGACGAAACGCGCATGATTGAATTCTTCAATCAGAAACCGGGATTCAAGAATTTGCCGTAAATGGTCAAGGGAATTTATCTTTAAAGAATACTGTATGCCCAAATCCTGTGAATACGCGGTTATATAAAGCGGCTTCGGAGTGAGACTCTTTTTCCCATTGAGGGAAAAGGATGTGGTTTCCAGATCATAGGCAATCATGGGCCTGAGCATTGCCCGTG
>JAYRNA010000073.1:0-3779 GCA_041912375.1 Saccharimonadales bacterium (SeqCode)
AGATTTTGTATTTCATGAAAAGGACTTTGCGGCGATAAGAAAAGCCCTGCAAGACAACAACGATGCACCAGCCATATCCCTGCTAAAACGCCAATTCATATTACCGGACAGGTTTAATCTTAAAAGTAGATTAGTCATTGCAGTTAATAAAGGTAAGTACGGGGACAGAATTCGTTTTGACTCCGGTGGTGACCTTTGCCAGCCAAGCTTAGATGGCGAATATATTGAGCCTGGCACGGTGCCTGATATAAAGATTCCATTTTACAACTACGAGAAGCTAATAAAAACAGAGGCACAGATCAAGGATGATGTCGGACGAATGGCACGAGCTTGGCAACGTCACTTTGGAAAATACAGGCTCGGTGGTCCTGATGACGAATCAGCATACCAAGAATGGCTGCACATGGTTGTTGGCCGGTTCAAGAAGCCTTCCGAACATATTAAGCTAGATGACCATCCGAAGTATGTACAGGAAACAATAGCGAATTTGAAGCCTGAACAGTGGGGTTACTCAGGCTTCGGTCATTTGGAGAGGAATAGTTATGCTTAAGGTCGTATGCGTTGTGGACAAGGTAGACACGGCCATTGACCGTCTTGCTCAAGGCATGGCCATATATCACACCAACCTTGACTACCAAGTAGTAGATGTCCACCCCAAGCGCCCTGATGCACAGCAACTTCAAAGATTTGAAGAAGCAGCTTATGACGCGGACATACTCGATTGGCAGTATTTTAAAACAGCGGAGATGTTACGCAGCCGGTATGATTGGCTGAAAGATAAGAAACATATACTTACCCACCACAACCCTTACTCCATTACTGAATCAGATTGGAATAGCTATGACATTGTAGTTGGTAATAATCGCCATATCTACAGCGAGCTTGGCAAAATTACCCAAAAGCCTGTCGAATATATCGGCAATACAGTTGATACAAATTTTTGGACATATAACACAGAATGGGAACCGAACCATAAGGTCATTATGGTGGCGAACCGTATTGAGTCAAAGAAAGGTATATTGCCCGTTGCCATAGCCTGTGGCGATCTCAACTTACGGCTTGTCTTAGTTGGCTCAGTCTCAGATAGGAACTATTTCCATTCCATACTACAAACAGGCGTAGTTCAATTTTACGAGCAAATAACCGATGAAAAGTTACGGGAGTTGTACGGGGATTCAACTATACATGTTTGTAACTCTGTAGATAACTTTGAGAGTGGCTGTTATGACGACGAGACAGAGATACTAACTGAAAATGGCTGGAAATTATTCAAAGATTTAGATAAATCCGAGGACGTGGCTACGCTGAATCCTATAACTGATAGTATTGAGTACCAAAGACCTCACAAGTATGTGGTGCAAGATGGACACAAAGAGTTATATGAGGTTAAAAATCGTGCCATTGAGTTTTCTGTGACGGCAAACCACAACATGTGGGTAAGCACTCGAACCACAGGGAAAGATAGGAGCGTTGAATATAAACCGTATCGTTTTCTTAGAGCTGATGAATTACCGCAGTCATTTAAAATAAAGAGGACTGCTAATTGGCAAGGTGAAAGACAGAAAGAACTCAACTGGTATAGGTTTGTTGGCATCTATCTAGCAGAGGGGTGTGTTGTAAAAGGCTCAGAAAACTCGTACAGAATATCCATAGCCGCAGTCAAACCAAAACAACGGCAAGATATTCAAAATCTTTTGAACGAAATGGGCTTTAAATACGAAGTACTCAAAGACCAGTTTAGAATAGGTGGGCAAAACGAATTAGCAAGATATCTATTGCCACTTGGTAAGGCTTTAGATAAGTACGTTCCTAAAGAAGTTCTAAATGCTGACCCAGATGCAATCAATGAGTTCATAAATTGGTTTGTGAAAGGTGACGGGGGCATATTTAATGGTGCTAGAATAATTTACACAAGCTCGAAAAAACTGGCAGATACTATGCAAGAAGCATTTATAAAATCTGGTACGCATGCAAATATATCAATACGAGATAGGCGTGGCGAGAAGCGATGGATAAAAGATCATTGGGTAACGGTAAAAAATTTAGAGTATGTGCTACACGAAAGAGTAAAAAAATCAGAAAGTTACGTCAGGAAATCAATAGATTTACACAAAAAAGAATACAGTGGCAAGGTTTACTGTGTTGAAGTGAAAAATCATATCCTGTTGGTTAGAAAAAACGGTAAACCATACTTTTGTGGTAACACCTTGCCGATGCTGGAAGCGATGCTAACTGGTGTGCCAGTCCTTACACGGAAAATAGGTCATGTGCCGGAGCTGTACAACGGGGAGAACATGGTGCTTCATGAAGGCGACCCCGAAGATGTCATTGCTATTACCAACAAGTTAAAAGACATGCTGTGGGATAAAAAAACCCTCGCTACTATGCGAGATAAGGCATGGAACACTGCCAAGAACCGAAGCCATGAACGTAGGGCATACCTCTACCAGAAACTTTACCGGCAAGTAATGTTTCCAGAGCAAACCCCTGTATCGATTGTTGTTCCTATTTATGATAAGCCTGACGTAATACGCCAATGCCTAAACGCTATAGGCAACCAGGATTATAAGAATATTGAGGTTATAGCCGCTGACGATAGCGGTAACTGTAGGCAGGATGTCATGGACTTTGCCAGCACTGTGCCGTTCCCTGTCAGATACCTTGATACCCATAGGGATAATGACTATGGCCTGGCGCGGGCAAGGAACGAAGCAACCATAGAAGCTACTGGTGACATCATGGTGTACTGCGACCAGCGCATGATTATGGAGCCTGATGCAATCAGTGAATTTGTGAAGTATGTAAAACCTAAGCATTGGCTGTATGGCAATAAAGGTGTCAAGAAAGAATTCGTTGAGAATTTTAGCTGTGTCTATCGGCAAGACGCCATTAATGCCGGTATATTCTGTGAGCGCATGGATTGCTATGGCGGCATGAGCCAGGAATTACGGACCCGAATACGCAATCAGCTTATCCAAACAGAATATATCGAGTCTGCCAAAGCAAACCCGAAAGGCAAGAGCAGCAACCGAAACCGTAAGCGGCAAGATATTATTCGAGCCAAAAATAGGTTATGGAAGATGGAGTTGGAGTAATGACTTGTATAGCAGGATTGATTGATAGAGATGGTAAAGGCCATATTGCTAGTGATAGCCTTGGCTCAAATGGGTACACAAAAGGCGTATACAAAAACGCCAAAATATTTAAAAAAGGCAATGTGCTGTTTGGTTATACCTCATCTTATAGGATGGGACAATTGCTGGAGTATGGACTTACTCTCCCAGAAAGAAAGGTGAATCAATCGTTAGAAGAATATATATATATGGATTTTGTTGAGTCTGTAAGAAGCCTACTTAAAAGTAGTGGGTATTTAATAATCGACAATAATTCGGAAGTGATAGGGCAATTCATAGTAATTATCGAAGGGCGTATATTCAAAATTCAAGAAGATTTGGCATTGCTTGAACCGAGTGAGCCTTTTGATACTTGCGGCAGTGGAGAGGACTACGCAAAATCAGCCATTGATATATTAAAAACTCATACTAAACTCTCAAGCAAAAAAATACTGACACTTGCTATTGAGACTGCTTCTAAGTATGTGGCTACCGTAGGCGGAGAAGTAAGGTATTTGCATGAATAAGCGACTTAATATCTTCGGCTGTCTCAACCACCTGGGCAATAACTATGAAATGCTGAAGCTGGCTAAAAAGTACCCTGTTAAGTTCCATTACTTAGAAAATAATGTACGCAGATGGAGCAAACATAGCCATAGGCCTGAG
>JAYRNA010000074.1:0-4367 GCA_041912375.1 Saccharimonadales bacterium (SeqCode)
TACTTTATATTCACTTGGTCGGTACTCTACGTTAATACGCATCTAAAACCTCAAACAATTCCTCGGCTTCGTGTTCCTCGATACCGGTACAGAACCAATTAGGACATAGTATGCCGTCTTGACCGTGGCAAGCACAGGACGGCAAGCCAGCATCAAAGCCTGAGCAACAGGCACGTTCGATATAGGCGTCGACATGAGCGCACACCCAGTCACCGGTTTCGGTGAGCTGGAACGTGCCACTGTCTTTATGTTTGACGTTGATGTTCATTACTTGTCCTTTGACATTTCCCAGTCAACAGTTACATGTTCGTAAAAGTTGGTGTTAAAGTAGTCGATCATGCCGTCGCTATCGTCGTAGCGGTAAGCGTTTATCATTGCTTTTAAGTCGTCTAGCAGTTCGTTGCATTCGATGGTTTTGTTTTTAGCCCATCGGTTTTCGTTGTAGCGTTTGTCAAAGCCTAGCGATGTTTCCCAGGCGTCGTACTCCTGGTAGCTGGCGTTGCTGGCAGCTAACTTACTAAAGCTAGGGTGGTAGATTTTGAACGGTGCAGCACGTACGGTGATGTCGATAGAACTACCCATTGAAAATGAGTTGTACTTGACGCCGATGCGGTAGCCGTCTTTGATAGGATATTTTGCACGTATTTCAGCACGAACCTTAGCGGCTATTTCTTTTGTGGTCAAGCCGTGTTGGTACTTACTACCAGCCCAGGCATAGCCGGTGTAGTTGTCTACCTTTTCGCCTTTGGCGGTGGTGACTGGGGCGGCTGGATAAATGTTTTGTGTCATGGTGATTCCTTTCCGTGACTTATTGATTCACTTTAATTATAGGCTGGTTATGTTACTGTGTCAACTACTTTTTTCTGTTTTTGGTCATTCTACGGGCAAACTGGGGATAAGTACGCCATGTTATAATAACTATGTCCTGAGGGTACTATTCTCTTTTTTAGTTTATGGTGATTCCCCCTCAGGACTTTTTTGTAGGCTTTTATAAACATAAGTAGTATTATCCAATTATAGGATCTGGCGCACCCTCGCACCTTTTATCCGAAACCGAGTACATTTTCTCTGTTTTTCTTACTTTTTTGGAATACACTGTCAAACAAAAATGGATCTAGCCGTAGAGTCGCGCCACCCGGCTCATAAATAGCGTTATGAAATAAGCCTCGCACACTACATGTAGTACTGTTCAACATCTTATTATTTTGCTATTATAGAGGTAACTATTTGCTTTCGTAGTTGAAAGTGGTAGTGACAATAAGAAAACACCCCTTGCGGGGTGCTGCTTTCGTAGTTACCTACACTTTAGCAGAATAAAACTTATTGTGTCAATACGTAGGAAAAGCGATACGCTGGAAACTACACGGACACCTTAGTTTATACGGGATAAAACAAGATAAGGACTAACCCCCTTATCCCGGTAATCAAGGACAACGGCTAGCAACAGTGGGTAGCTTATATACCACACGTGTCAAGTACCTAATAACAGAGGAGTAACAGATGACGAACAAAATAACACAATGTAAACATCCAAGTGCGGTCGTAGTACCTGACGACATCGAGGAAACAGTCAAAAACGGTGAGCGAGGGTTCAAGTTCACTCTAAACGCCGGCACTCTGACTTGTAGACGCTGCCAAGCTGAGCTACCGTTCGAGGACATGGCACTATATTCCGAAGCAAACCTAAGTGTTGGCATACCAACTGAGATCATGGAAAAGTCTGATGCCTAAAATCATCTGTCCGATATGCCACGGCGACCATACAAAATCTAAATGTCCGGCCAAATGAAATACATCTGCGGATTCTATGCCGTAAACAAACAGCATTGCTGGATCAACAGCCATTGCGTAGTATGTAAAGTACCACAATGATTGAATACATCTGCACTACCTGTCACAAACCAATCAAGCCACTATCCAAAGTCCGGCTCAAAATACATTGCCGTTGTAAGGATTAGTAGTATACTGTAACTATTATTATGAAACATGAGGGTATGACATTATGGCTGACAGTACAATCTATGCACTTACCGAACAGGGCGTAGTTAAGTATATCGGCCAGTCAAAGAACCCCGCTAAAAGATACCGACAGCATTGCCGGCTAAGTGATAACAAAAGCCACACAAAACGTTGCAACTGGCTACGCAAATGTATTAAAACAAAACAGCTACCCGAACTGGTTATACTTAAGATCACCGACACCCCGGACAAAGATGAGATCGAACTTATAAAAGAGTACCGCGACAACGGCTTTAATCTAGTCAACACAGCGGATGGTGGTAAAGACACCAAGCACCTAGCAAGAGCTAAACAAAACATGCCTTGGGGTAAGCATCATTCACCAGTCCAAAAAACCTTGATGGCATTGCAGCAGAACATCAAGACACAAAAGCGTTACGGTGGTGATGTAGAACATGCAGAAAAGCTATTGCAAAAGACCCTAGACTTAGTTAATAGCTTTGGCCTAAAAGAAATGAACCTAAAATTATGGGAAAAGTACCATGGCAACTTCTAAGCAAAAAAAAGCTATCAATAATATCGTGGAAAATCGTGGAAACGTTTCAAAAGCAATGCGCGACGCTGGCTATAGTCCAAATAGTGCTAAAAATCCATCCAACTTACTAGACTCTAAAGGCTTTATGGAACTAATGGATCAGTATGGCTTAACAGATACACTTATAGTTGAGGCGCTAGTCAATGACATCAATGCTAAGCCTAAGAACCGAGTACCAGAGCTACAGTTAGCAGTTAAGATGCGCGGTCGCATGATGGAAAAGGTCGACCATACATCGAATGGCAAACCTCTTACTTTTATAGTCACGCGTGGTAGTGATGGCGAACCAGACAGCAAAGATTAACACCTTTTATCCTACTAAGCCACATCCTAAACAGGCTGAGGTGCTTAAGTCTATAGACGATGGCCAGCGGTTCGTGTTGCTACGTGCCGGTCGTAAGTTCCGCAAGACATCGCTTATCATATCCAGGCTGATTGAGGGCGCTTTGGAAACCGGACTGACTTATCCATACATTGCACCAAGTAAAGTCCAAGCCAAAAACATAGTATGGGATGACCATATACAGCGCATTCTCGACCATTTCAAGGCACAAGGCGTACCTTATAAGACCAATGAGGTAGAACTATCTGTCACGTTTGGTGGCAATGCCGGCAAGATACAGCTGTTCGGTGTCGAGAACAAAGAAGCTTTACGTGGTATATCCAACTGGGGCGGTGTTGGTGCTGACGAGTACGACGACTGGGCTGAGGACATCTGGCCGCTGATTATCCGACCAAACCTACTAACCCACAGAGGATGGGCGATAGTCGCCGGTACGCCTAAGGGTAAACGCGGAATGTACCGGATGGGTCAAAACTCGCAGTTCAAAGAGTTTCACTACACAAGCTATGACAATCCTGACTTATCGCCAGAGGAACTATCGGAACTTGTCGAGGAGTACAAAGGCTACGGCGAGGACTACTACAACCAAGAGATCATGGCTGAGTACGTCAAGCCTGTTGGTGTCGTCTATAAAGAGTTCAACGAGGAAAAGCAAGTCAAAGAGTTCGATTACGATCCTAACTTACCGCTACATTGTACTTGGGATTTTGGTGTCAACGATCCGACGGCAATCATCTGGCTACAACCACATGGTTCAGAGGTTCGAGTCATAGACTACTACGAAGCTAGTGATGCCAGCATAGAACACTTTGTTCAGGTGATTAACTCTAAGCCTTACAGCCGAGTGTCCATGCACGTTGGCGACATCGCCGGCAAAGCTAGAACGCTGACTACCGGCAAGTCCGTAATAGATGAGCTAGTCAAGCACGGTATTATCATCCGAACCAATAGCATTCCAAACCTACAGGAACAAATCCGTGTTGCGCACAAAGTTATGCCACGCGTGTTCGTGGCTAAGAAACCGGAAACAGAACGCTTTATCGACGTACTGAACAACTACAAGTACCCGGACGCTAAGCGCGAAACCGCCATCAATCAGTCTAACGAGGTACCGCTGCACGACCAATATAGCCACGGCGCTAGAGCTTTTGAATACTACTGCTGGCAGATCAACAAGCAACCTACCCGCGAGATTAAACCTAAGGTAATGAAACACTATGATCCGGTGACTGGACGGCTTTTGTCGTAAGTGCTACAGTAAACGTAACAATTATGGAGTTATGATTAGATGACAGATGACCTGAACGAGATTGAACCCTATAAAACCTCTGATACGCCACTAGCTGCTTACTTGCATCTACGTGGCATTATTTTATTAACGACTAGGCCAGACCCTAACGACCGCAAGCGCCAGATCTACGTGTTCGTAGACGAGGAACAGATACCAACGCTTGAGGCTGAGTTCCATGA
>JAYRNA010000075.1:0-29431 GCA_041912375.1 Saccharimonadales bacterium (SeqCode)
GCCGAGGTAGGTACCGCCATTAGTCGCGCTATTACCACCGGCTATGGCACTGCCGACTTGGAGTAAGGAGGTAGTTGCTGAGTTAGTCGGGGTACCAGTTAGGGCCAGGCCGGTAGTATTACTACTGCCCGTGATCAGGCCCGAGGCACTAAGCGTTGTGATGCCGCTCAGCGCCCCAGCCGTAGTCACGTTTAGTCCTGTCGAAGCTAGACTGAAGTTGCCACCACTATTGCCGATTTGGGTATTGGCCGTACCAGAAGTGTTGATGCTGGTGCCTCCGGTTATTGAAGCCCCTCCAGCTAGCACTGTCAGACCATTACCAAAACTCGCGCTGCCGCTAGTCGTAAGGTTGCCGCTGGCGTCAAAGCTAGCTACGACCGTGCCGCCATTGGTTAGCAAATCAAGCAGATCACCGCCCGACCCCGGCGTGGCGCCGCCCTTTATGACGACCGCTGGCGTTGTGGCACTGGCAGCGGCATGAACAAACAAACCACTTTGTCCGGCCGAGGCACCCTCGATACTGAGCAACCCGCTGTTGGATGTGGTGTTCAATCCGACGAAACTGCCATTATCAAACAGTGAAGCATTTCCTAAGTGATTTCCGCCAAGCGTGTCGAATTTGGCGATGTAGTTTTGGGTACCGGCTCCGGCGATACCGCCACCCGTTCCGGTACAGTTGGCGAGCGTCAGTAAGCAGACCGTATCGGCGCCGCCGCTATCAGGGATAGTGACCACATTACTGCTCGTCAGAGAAGATGGTGTTTGGAGGGTAATGTAGCGCCCGTCGGTATTACCATCGCCGAGAATTAACTTACCTGGCGTAACCGGACCGCTAGTTGCGATATAGCCCAGGGAGAGAATGCTACCGTTGGCGCTAAATGAAGCTCCGGCATTCCCCGAATTATCCTGTAATTGAAGCAAATCGCCGGTTTGCGATGATCCGGCCCGGATGACACCGCCAACCGCCGTACTGCCGGCTGCCAGAACTGTCAGCCGACCAATCGTGCCCCCCGGTGTCGTCGTGGCTCCGGCCACCAGACCGGCGGCATCCAGCACTGTCCCGTCACTGGCTACGGTCGCCAAAAGCGTCCCGCTGCTGTCTTGAAAATCAAGCAAACTCCCGCCGGAACCCGGTGTAGCTCCGCCTTTGACTAGTAATACTGGCTTGGTGGCGCTGGCGGCCGCTTGGATAAAGACGCCACTCTGACTAGAATTTCCGCTGACCACACTAAGCTTGCCGTCATTGGTGGTGGTGTTGACGCCGACAAAACTGCCGTTGTCGTAGAGCTGTGACGAGGCATTGAGCGAGCTACTGGAATTGAAACGGGCTACATAATTCGTCGTACCCGAACCAGTCAAAGTGCCACCGGCGCCGGCGCAGTTTCCGGTACTCAGACAGATATCAGCCGTGGCGGCACCGGGATCAGGTAAATGGTAGGCTGTGTTTTGGCCGATTGTGTCCTGAACTAATTTTCCACTATAGCTGCCGCTCTGATAGTACAACTGGCCGCTACTGTTGAAACCGCTAAACACGGTTGTGCCATCACTCGCCAAGAGCTGCAAGAGGTCAGCTGTTTGGCCGCTCAAGGCTTGAATAACCGCAGTCGTAGTGCCGGTTGTTGTTGTCTGGATGCGAAAGTTGGCATTGGTCTGCAGACTGGTACCGTTTTGGATATAGTTTGTGCTGCCGGAGGCGAAGGCAAAGCCACAGGCAGAGCTACTTTCCAGACAAACCGTGCCACTGGCGTTAGGTATAATCACACTATTGGTGCCGGTCGGCGGCGTAAAGCTCAAAGTGGCAACATTCCCACCGTTGGAAGCCTGTAATTGAGTGGCGCTCTTAGCCTGAAAGGCATAAGGTACGGCAGTCAGCTTCAACCGCGGGCTCATCTCTCCGTCCCAAGACGGAGAACCGCCACCCGTGCCGCCGATATTCATGGTGATGTACAGCGATTGGTCCCAATTGATCGCCGGAAACGGTGTGATTGACCCTAAGTTGACAGTTAGATAGCCATTATCAACCCGAACCCCCTGGCTGGCACTATTGAGATAATCTTCGGTCCAGAGAGCACTGCCGCCGGTTGCCGCGTTATAAATCTTGAATTCAACGTTGTAGTTGCCGTCGTTGACTATGGCACCGCTACTCCCTTCCAGTCGCGCCTGAAAGTTTATGTTGTCGCTGGTCAGCGCGTTAGCTTTGTGCTGAAATGAGCCAAGTGATCCGGCCGCCAGGCTGACCACTAACAGGCTCACTAGCAGACCCTTATGAACTGCTGGACGACACTGGTTGAATCGGCTACCGCGCGCTTGTGCGCCTGCGCGCCCGCGCCCGCGCGTATAGAAAAAAACAGGGGTGGTGAATTCAGGCCGCCAAATAGCAAAAAACACCCTCTTGACCCAATGGTCATGGGTGCGCTGAAGCACGTTCCGCACTAACGATGTCTGTTTTGGCATTTTGGTTTTTTGATTTTTGGATTGGTCGAACCAAGTTTTAGTTTTTGGTGAGTTCCCGAGGCTTGCCCCGGGAACTCGTTTGGCTTTTTGTTTGGTTTGAACCAATGTTTGTTGGTTAGGACTGATGACTCTGGTGAGACGCCAACCCTATGCCTCTAGTATCTACCTCTCAACAGGGGCGTTCAAGCCTATTTTGAATAAAAAATATATGCAGTTAATGCGATGTTTTACTACATTTATTTGCCAAAATATCGTTGTCGAATATACCAAAATCGTTATTTTTCATCTGTAAATCCAAATATTAAACTATTCAACATTATTATTGCGCTTATGCTGGTCGTTGTATTAATTGTGGTTATTGGATAAATTAATAAAAACTTATCCACAAGTCTGATGGTTAATCTTGCTTGCTTGGCAATCGTTTTAGTCGCTCTCTCTGCGGTTACTTTGACGTCGCAGCAGAGGCAGTTGAAATCTTTTTGATTTTTAGTATCGTCTGGCGTTGGCGATGACCACGGACTTTGCGAACTCGTTTCTTGGCTTTGAAACGAATTGACGTAACCTTGTCGGCCTGGACATCGGCCGAAACGACGTCGGCAGTAACTACTGCCTTAGGGACAATCGGTGTACCAACTTGAGTCGCGTCACCATCGATGACCAGCAATGCCTCGAATTGGGCCGATTTGCCGGGGTCTTTGAGCAGCTCAACTGTCACAGAATCGCCTTCGCTGACGATATACTGTTTACCACCGGTTTGAATGACTGCTTTTTTCATGTCGCTCACTTGCTTCAGACTATAAAGTTACCGACAGATCATATCAAAAATGCCCGCCCCTGTAAAGCCCCCTCCCTTGGGCTATTGTCAGCCCAAATCACGCGCCCGCCTCAGCTTTATCGTAAACTGAGCGTCAGCCAGCTTATCAGTTGTCTGGTATTCGGGGGAATTTACCGTGGTTAAGGCGATAGCTAGGGTTTCTCGAGTGATTTCCTCGGTCAGCTCAGACCGCTTCAGCACCTGGCTGAGAGCCATATCATCGGAACTGACTTCCAGCTCAATCCGATCATCGACCTGTAGCCCGGCGGCTTTGCGGGCTTGTTGGACGTGACGAATTATTTCACGCATCAGCCCCTCCTGCTTCAAATCATCTGTTAGGCTCGTATCGACCGTTACTTGGAAAGGCTGCTGAGCGTCATTGCTTGTCGCCTGATCAGTAGCCGCCACTGGCTCAGACTGACCACCGCTGGAAGCCATGTCGTGGAAATCAACCTGTTTGACGTTTAATTCTTCTTTGATGATATCGCTGAAGCGCTCGAAGCTCGGTTTGTTAATCCGGGCGCTGTCGACGCCAATACTTAGCTTAGCCAACGGTTGCCGCACCCTGACATTGGCAGCGGCTCTCTGGCTTAACCCATCATTGATAACAGCCCGGGCCCAGCCCATCACTGACAATAATTCTTTGTCTGCTTTGCCGACTTTCGGCCAGTCACTGAGGTGAACCGAAGCCGGCAAATCGCTGCCCTCGACAAGCTGTTTCCAGATGTGCTCGGGCAAAAACGGCGCAAATGGCGCTAGCAGCTGACACAGCCTTAGCAAAGTGTAATGCAAGCTGGCGTAAGCCTGCTGTTTGTCGCCATCGTCCTCGCTCTTCCAGAAACGACGCCGGCTGCGACGAACATACCAGTTGGAGACATCGTCTAGTAGCTCAGCTATCGGTCGGGCCGCTTTATCAAGCTGGTAGCCGTCAAGCGCCTCAGAAACAGTTATTATCGTTTGATTCAGCCGAGCAAGCACCCACTGGTCGAGAATATTATTACTGCTGGGTTCTACTAGGGGTTGTGGCGGCCGCCAGCCGTCAACATCGGCGTACAACTTATAAAAATTAAAGACGTTACTAAGGGTCATGAATATCTTACGCTGGACATCTCTTAGATAATCCGTACTGAAACGGGTATCCTCTCCGTTGACCAGGGGGCTGCTGGCCATAAAAAATCGTAAGGAGTCGACACCGTACCGTTCAAACACCTCATCCATCGGTGCATAATTTTTTTTGCGTTTACTGAGCTTTTCACCGTCGGCGGCGACAATCCAACCGCTACAGATGACATTTTTGAATGCCGGCTGATCAAATAGTGCGCTGGCTAGGACGTGTAAGGTGTAGAACCAGCCTCTTGTCTGGTCAATCGCCTCAGCTATAAAGTCAGCCGGAAAACGCTCTTCCCACTGTTGTTTGTTGTCAAACGGATAATGGTCCTGAGCATATGGCATGGCCCCGCTCTCAAACCAGCAGTCAAACACTTCAGGAACGCGACGGGCGATTTTTCCCGAGTCTGTCTTTATCTCAACTTCATCGATGTATGGTCGGTGCAAATCACCAACTTTGCTCGAATCGACTGCTCGTTGCTTCAGTTCAGCCAGGCTTCCGATGACGGTTACTTCTCCGTCGTCAGTTACCCAAATCGGCAAAGGAGCGCCCCAAAAACGGTTGCGGCTAATCGCCCAGTCTCTTGCGCCCTCCAGCCAGTTGCCAAACCGACCCTGCTTGATGTGTTGTGGTGTCCAGTTCACAACGTTGTTATTTTTTATTAACTTATCTTTTATCTCTGTGACGCGCACTAGCCAAGAGTCGGTGGCATAATACAACAGGGGTGTATCACAACGCCAACAAAACGGATAGGTATGCTTGATAGTTTCGGCGGCGTAGACTGAGCCCTGTTTGGTCAAGTGTCCAATGATTTGCTTATCAGCTGTTTTAAAAAATACACCTACAGTAGTTTCTGGTAAACCGTATCCGTCTTTGGTTTTACCGTTGTCATCAATACTTATCAATACCGGCAGGCCATGTAGTTTTGCCAACGCCAGGTCGTCTTCGCCGTAAGCCGGCGCGACATGTAAAATACCGGAGCCTTCCTTTGTGCTGACAAAATCAGCTGACCAGACCTGGTACAACTGCTGTGAATTTTGATAGTCATCGAGTGTTGTCAGCTCAAACAATGGCTGATAGCTTCTGCCGACCAGCTGGCTGCCAGAAAGTTCCTTGATTATGTGATAACTATCAACATTTAAGGCTTCGAGGCGGTCGCGGGCTAAAATTACAGTTTCCTCAGTTGCTTCATCGTCTTTAAGCCTAACGTAGACATACTCGGCGTCAGGCTTGACGGCCAGCGCTGCGTTGCCCGGCAAGCTCCATGGCGTAGTCGTCCAAGCTAACAGATAAGCTTCTTCATCGCTTAACTTAAATTTTACAAACAGGCTGGGGTCCGCTACGTCGTCTTGATAACCTTGATTGAGCTCAAAGTTGCTTAAGGGAGTAGCGCAACGCGGGCAGTAAGGCGAGCTGCGAAAATCTTTATAAACTAGGTTTTTGGCATATATGGTGCTAAAAACCCACCAGACGGACTCAATATAGCTTTCGTCGAGCGTGGCATAAGTTTTTGAGTAATCTGCCCAGCGGCCGACCCGGCGAAACATCTGCTCCCAAACATCTTTGTACATAAACACCGATTGGCGACATTCGTTGTTAAATTTACCAATTCCGTAAGCTACAATATCCTGCTTGCCGCGAAAGCCATGTTGTTTTTCGACAGCGTATTCTACCGGCAAGCCGTGAGTATCCCAGCCAACGCGGCGCGGGACATAATAGCCCTGCATGGTTTTATAGCGGGTAATGGTGTCTTTGATAGTTATCTGCTCGAGGTGTCCGTAGTGGGGCAAACCGTTGGCGAACGGCGGACCGTCATAAAAACTAAACACCGGCCCGCCTTCACGTTGCTTGAGGCTTTGATCGAACGTTTTGTCCTTTTCCCAGACTTCCAGGATCTGTTCTTCAATGTCAGCAAAAAAATGTTTTTTGGGTTGTTGAGCCACCGTTACTCCTTAGAAATTAAAACCTCTCTTCCGGAGTCCTCTGCTTTCTTGGGGACGGTACCATCCGGATTCCTTTGAAGTATGTTCTCAAAAGCCCTTAGTTTCAGCCATAACGGTGCTGCTGGCCGGTGGCTTCTACTGAGCGTTTTTAGCGCGGTTCTTGCCACTCCGTTTTCGGATAAGTTGTTTGGCCGAAATTGTGGCTGATGACCACTCGGACGGATGTACCAAATTGTAGCTGTACTATAGCACGAAACAGCTATGATTAGAGAAAGTTATAGCTAAAAAGCGCTTGTTTTTGGGGTACGCCTTTTCAAAGCATGCAATAAGTTAAGGTCTTTTAGGCACGTGCGTAGGCGACGACTTCATCAAGCAGCGGCATTTGCTCGCCGATCCAACTTTTTTGTAAGTAGCCGTCGTTCTGAAGCACTAGGATAGCGGGATACTGCATAACGTCGTACAGGCTAGCAGTGGCGCTGCCGATACGGCTATCAATATTGAGTACTTCCAGTTGATCACCGCCATGTCGACGCTGAAATTCACGGATAAAATCATCGACCACCCGACCGTGTTCCGAATTTGGCCGATAAAGCACAACCACCTTCATATACTTAAGCCTAACCTTTCGGATGATAGCGGTCAAGCACGTCTTGTACCGGCCGGCTGATCATGCTATAACTGATGCCATGATACAAAGCGCAGCTCAAAGGCGATATCTCCTCCTCGGCCTTACGGGGTTGTGCTTCAATACGGTTGAAGCTTAAGAGCCCGCGAAAAATTTCGCGGACTAAGCACAACCCCAAAACCAGCAGGCTTCAACCAAGAAGCCTTTTAAATTTGTCAGGAGAAGCAGCATGAACCAAGCCAATTTTAACCAAGAAGTGTTTACCAACGATTGCGACTCAGTCACTACCATACCAACAATCGATCAGGCCCTCAATCGCGCCGATACACCGCTAGATTGTGGTTTTGGCTATGAATTCGACCGTCAGTCCGAGCCGGACAATCCCGCTGACTCGACCCGAAACATTACAGGCTTTCATTTGCCTGGTATGGTCGCAATAAAGTCAGTCCCTTACGGCGGCGATGAAGTCCCAGCCAGAAGCTATGCCCGTCAACCAATTGACGAGTTTATGCTGACCAAACCGACCTAGTCAGTTTAATCGGTGGCTGTTCAATAGAGCAGTTCTGGTCTAGCTACAGCCGGTGGTGCTGCCACAAGCGGTGCAGACATAGCAGCTGCCGGCACGTTGCGTCTGATTGCCGCAGTTGTAGCACAGTGGTGCTTCAGAGTCGTTGACCGTCGCTTTGGCGTCGGCAGTGGCGATCGCCGGTGCTTGGTTGACCGGAGGTGATTCCGATTCTTGCTTGGGCTTGACTTCGACCGGTTGCTCAATTGGTAGAGTGATCGACTCGTCATCCTCTAGCAAACTGGTCTGGGCTGCCGGCATATCATCTAACGAGGCTAAACCCAGCTCTAAACGATCCTCAAATCTCAAGTAGTCAATCGCCAGACGGCGGATGATATAGTCCGTGATCGAGCTGGCAGTACGGATCTCTGGATCGTCAGTGATGCCAGATGGCGCGAAGCTGGCACCGCGCAAGGTCTTGACATAGCTCTTCAGCGGTACGCCGAACTGCAGACCGTGGCTGACGCTGATGGCGAAGGAATCCATCAACCCAGACAGCGTTGAGCCCTGTTTACTGACATTGATGAACAACTCGCCAGGCGCGCCATCTTGGTATTCTCCGACGGTGAAATAACCCTCGAGGTCGGCGACCTGAAACTTGTAGGTCTTGCTGTTACGAATTTTTGGCAAACGACGACGAACCGCGCCTTTGACAATGACTTTGTCTGTTTTGTCAACTTTGTCCGAGTCATTGGCAGGGTTTGCTGTGACCGGCTCAGCGGCTTTGTCGTCAGTTTTTTTGGCCATACTGAGTGGTTGGGCAACTTTACAGTTGTCTCGGTAGATCGCCACTGCTTTGAGGCCCATTTTCCAGGAATCAATGTGCAGCTGCTCAATGTCTTCGACAGTGACATCTTCGGGCATATTGACCGTCTTACTGATTGCGCCGCTTAGGAAAGGCTGGACAGCGGCCATCATCTTGACGTGACCAAGATAATGAATCGCATTATCTCCCATCGAACAGGCAAACACCGCCTCGTGCTCTGTCTTGAGTTCTGGCGCCCCAAGGATAGTTTTCTCGGCGTCGATATAGGCGATAATGGCGTCGACCTGTGGCTTGGTGTAGCCCAGTGCTTTCAGCGCTCGAGGCACCGTCTGATTGACAATATGCATGGTGCCGCCACCGACCAGTTTCTTGACCTTAACCAAGCCAAGATCAGGCTCGATGCCGGTGGTGTCGCAATCCATCATCAGGCCGATGGTTCCAGTCGGTGCCAGCAAACTGGCTTGACTGTTGCGAACGCCATAAAGCTCACCTAATTCAACTGCCTCGTCCCAGGCTGTGGCCGCAGCGCTCAATAGCTCCTCGGAAACCATGCTGGGGTCGATTTTGGAAACTTCAGTCCGGTGCATTTTTAGGACATTGAGCATGCCGGCCCGGTCTTTACTAAAGCCCGCAAACGGACCGACTCGCCGGGCCAGCTTGGCGCTGACCGCGTAGCTGTGACCGGTCATCAGGGCCGTAATCGCGGCAGCTTGAGCTCGACCCTCGTCGCTATCGTAGGGCAAACCCTGGGCCATCAGTAAAGCGCCAAGATTAGCGTAGCCGATCCCCAGCTGACGATAAGCCCGAGCCGTTTTAGTGATCGACTCTGTCGGATATTCACTGTAGCCGACTAAGATTTCTTGAGCCGTAAATATCAGTTCCACGGTATGATTGAATTCTTCGATAGCAAAACTGAAGTCATCACGGAGATATTTCAACAGATTAATGCTGGCGAGATTACAGGCCGAATTATCGAGGTGCATGTACTCGCTGCAGGGGTTGGAGCCATTGATCCGACCGGCTTTTGGCGTGGTGTGCCATTTGTTGACGGTGGTATCGAACTGCATGCCGGGGTCGGCGCACTCCCAAGACGCCTCGGCAAATTGCCGAAACAGCTCACGAGCTTTGACCCGTTTGACCGGTTTACCACTAGTCACGGCTCGCAAATCCCAATCACCATTGTTCTCGACGGCCTGCATGAATTCATCAGTCACCCTTACAGAAATATTGGCGTTTTGGTATTGGACGCTGAAAGCGTCTTTGCCATCAAGGCTCATATCCCAGCCCAGAGCTTGAAGATCACGCGCCTTGCGTTCTTCGATCGCTTTGCTCCAGATAAACTCCTCAACATCGGGGTGATCAACGTTGAGAATAACCATTTTGGCCGCCCGACGGGTTTTGCCACCACTTTTGATGGCGCCGGCGCTGGCGTCTGCTCCGCGCATGAAACTTAACGGGCCGCTGGCGGTGCCGGCGCTTTTGCCGAGCTGCTCAACACTGGAACGAATCGGGCTAATATTGATACCCGAGCCCGATCCGCCCTTGAAAATCATACCTTCTTCGACATACCAGTTTAGAATTGCCGGCATGGTATCTTCGATGCCGAGAATGAAACAAGCACTGGCCTGCTGGGCGCGAGACTTGACGCCAATGTTGAACCACACCGGACTGTTAAAAGCCGCTCGTTGGGTCGCCAAAACATATTTCAGTTCTTCTCGAAAATCTTCGGCTTCAACTTCAGTTTCGAAGTAGCCCTCCTGGACTCCTTGACGGGCAATTGTGTCCACGACGCGATCGATCAAATGTCGCAAAGAACTTTCTCTGTCGGGTGTTCCCGGCGTACCGCTAAAATATTTTTGGGCGACAATATTTATGGCATTGAATGACCAGTCTTCTGGAAAGTCAACGTCGCGCTGCTCAAAGACCGCCTTGTCAGTCATTGGATTTTTGATGATAGAGTCCCGGCTCGACCATTTCAATTGGTCGTAAGCCTTACTTTTTTTAGGGGTAAAAAGCCTTGCAACCCCCAAACTGGTTGTCTGTCCCATAGTGGTACCCTCTTTTCTTTCTTTCTCCGCTCGTTTTATTGGGTGAGCGAACACCTGATTGGTTTTATAGTTTTTTAATGATATGTGTTTGTTAGAGCCTGCCCTCGCCTCTCAAATACGAGGGACATCGTTGCTCTCTGCGATCACGAAAATTCTTTCGAAACCGGAGAGAGCCGTCAAACCTGTCAACCTAAGACCCCGCGAGCTAAGCCATTAAGCTCGCGCGGCAAAAGTCGCAATCACAATTTGACACCCGATCAAGTCGGTATGTGCTTGCCCTGTCGAACCAAGGATAATTCTCGTTCGAAACCGGCGATATCTTTAAAGCGCCGGTAGACACTTGCAAAACGGACATAGGCGACCTCATTGAGTCGAGCCAATTGATCCATGACCAGCTCGCCAACGCGAGCCGAACGTACTTCATCGTCACCGCAGGCATAGAGTTCTTGCTCGATGGCATTGACCACCCTTTCAAGTTCTAAGCTTGTCACGGCCGTCTTCTCACAAGCTCGATAAAGTCCGGCTAGTAACTTGCTACGATTGAAAAGTTCACGCGTCCCATCGTTTTTGACGACAATTAGCTGTGGACGTTCAATTCGCTCATAAGTTGTGAAACGCTCTCCGCAACTTAGGCACATGCGGCGGCGGCGGATGGCTTGTCCCTCTGCGACATCGCGAGACTCAATGACTTTGGTGTCATCGCTTTGGCATTGGTTACATTTCATGCTGCCTCCAAAATCCAAAAAGACTCTATGGTGACTTGCTAAGGCTGTTTGTACAAAAAACTTATACGAAAAAGCAGCCTTAAATCGACATCCTTAGTCGGCTTTTTGGTTGAATTTAATGCTTAATGTGCGCACACCGGTTGTTGTGATTTTCCACATATAGCGGTATGTGCCTCTAATATAGCCCTACCCATAGTGTTTTGCAAGCATTTTACGCTGTATTATTTAATACAGGCCAGTGGTTTACTTTTTGCTGTCGTCGTCAGCTTGATTGTGCTCTTCGGCCGGGGCCTCGTCCTTACGGATGCGGCGCAGGCGGCGCAAAAATGACGGTTTTTCGAGATCGTCTTCGTGATCAGCGGTTACGATATCTTCGTGGCTAGTTGATGACTTCTCAGACTTTGCTTTGTTGTCATGGTCGCCGTGGTCTTGATCATCATGGCTGGCTTTGGCGTTGCCGTCTTTGTTGTCATCATCAGCGTGGTCGTCGTCTTCCTGATCATGGAGCGCCCAAATGTTTGGCATCGGCGTCTCTTTGGTGAAATCAGCACTAGCTGGATTATCATCTCCCAGGTTCATGTCGATCTCGGAAAGCGTCTTTTCGTCACCCTTGGTCGTGGCGGCAACGCTACCGGAAAGTGACGGCGCGGTCTGGCTCAAGTTGGGCTTTTTGCCTCCGTCGCGCTTGGCATAATAAGAAGCGTCAAAACCGGTAGCCACAACCGTGATGATTACTTCACCCTCAAGCTCAGGATTGATGGTTGCCCCGAAGATAATATTTGCGTCGGGATCAGCCGCTGTAGTGATCGCTTCGGCGGCAGCATTAATTTCGTGCATAGCCAGGTCGTGGCCGCCGATAACGTTGAACAGAATGCCCCGGGCACCGTCAATTGATACTTCCAGTAACGGTGATTCAATTGCCTGCTGGGCCGCCAAGACAGCCCGGTTGTCGCCACTTGATCGGCCGATACCCATAAGGGCCGAACCAGCCTTGCTCATGACGGTTTTGACGTCAGCAAAGTCCAAGTTTATCAGGCCGTGAACAGTAATCAGGTCAGAAATGCCTTGGACACCTTGGCGCAGGACATCATCGGCAACCTTGAAGGCCTCCATAAGCGGTGTCTCGCGATCGATGGTCTGGAGCAAACGATCGTTGGGGATGATGATCAACGTGTCGACAGCGTCGCGCAGCTTCTCGATAGCAACCTCGGCGTTTTTGAGGCGTTTGTCGCCCTCAAAAGCAAACGGCTTGGTGGCAAAACCAACGACCAAGGCGCTAACATCGCGGGCAATCTCTGCCACGATATGGCCGGCACCGCTGCCGGTTCCGCCACCAGCACCGATGGTGATAAAGACCATGTCAGCGCCTTCGATAACTTTGCGGATTTCCTCTCGTGACTCTTCGGCCGCCAGTTGTCCGACCGCCGGGTCGGCACCGGCACCGAGTCCGCGAGTGGCGCCTTTGCCGATATGGAGTTTTTTGTCAGCCTTGGAAAAATGAAGCGCTTGAGCGTCAGTATTGATAGCTATAAACTGGACGTTTTCGATGCCCGCTTCAACCATCCGGTTGATGGCGGCGCCGCCGGCGCCGCCGACACCAATAACTTTGATTTGTGCGAACGTCTCGATTGCTGGCTCAACGACTTCTGGCATAACTCCCCTCGCAAACCCTAAATATAGTGCCTAGTAGTATAGCGAATCGTAAGGAGAAGTTCAACAAAGTTGTGCGATAATATCGCTTAGTTAGGACAGCCCGATAGCGTTGTCATATTAATGTGTACATTGAGCTTTTAATCGATATTCCAAAAAAATTTTATTGTTCAGTGACGACTATTTCTCTGATTTGATGCGACCAAAAAGTCGTTTGGCGAGCGCGCGGGCTGACGAGCTAGACCGACCATGAACCGGCGGCAGTGCCGGCAGCAATAACATGTCTAGCAGCATCAGCCCGACAACCGTGATAAAGCCTTGGTCTTCAACGGTATCGACTAGCCCGCCGACATTGTGAAGTTTGCCAACGCGAGCCGGCAATTCGAGTTTGTCGCGGGCAAATTCATCTATACCGGGCAGTTTAGCGCTGCCGCCCGTGATAACGATGCCACCAGGCAGTTTGCGGGCCCGTTTGATTTTGTGCAGCTCCTTGTTTATATACTCCAGCAGCTCATCAACTCTTGCTTCAACCACCATGCTGACTTCCTCAAATTGAAAATTGTGAGCCTTTTCGCCAAGTTTGACGATGACGTTCATTTTTTTGGCATCGCGGCGGAGGTCGGCGTGTTCGACTTTAACTCGTTCGGCAATATCGATGTCAGTTTTTAGGCCGATTGCTAGATCGTTGGTGATGTGTTGTCCGCCAATCGGCAGTACGGCGATGTGTTGGACCTCGCCGTCCTCGAAGACTATCAAGTTGGTCGTACCGGCGCCGATGTCGATTAGTGCCGTGCCGGCTTCCCGTTGCTGACGGGTCAAGACCGCTTCGGCAGCAGCCAACCCTGAGACGGTGTGGTGTGACGGTGTGACTTCAGCCTTGTCCAACGCCATATCCAAGTTACGCAGATTGGGTGAGGCGGCAGTGACAATGTGGGCGTCAACCTCCAGTCGAACGCCGTGCATTCCGACAGGATCTTTGATGCTGCGTTGACCATCGAGACTATAACTTTTAGCAAAAAACTGAACGATTTCACGATTGGGCGGCAGGCTGACGATGGTCGCTGCTTCTTCGACGCGTAACCGATCCTCAGCCGTAATCTCACGATTAGCGGCGCTAATGGCAATCACCCCTTCGGAATTGAGACCGCTGACGTGCGAACCGTTGACATTGACGGTGGCATGTTTAATCGTCGTGCCAGAAATTCGTTCGGCTTCAGTTATAGCGTGGACAATTGCTTCGGCAACATCATCGACATGGACGACAGTGCCGCGTCGCATGCCATGATTGTCAGCCTGACCGTGACCGATGATTGACGGCATGTTGCTGCCGTTTGGATCAAACATACCGACAACACAACGAACCTTGCTGGTGCCGATATCAAGACCGATGAAATATTCAGGAGTAGAGCCGTTCATCTGGAGACAAGTATAGCGCTATTGTTTGACCGAGAGCAAGCAGACTGCTCTATTACAGCGTGGTCAAGATCTCAGAACCGGCCTCTGTGATCAAGACTGTATGCTCAAAATGGGCTGCTCGCTTACCGTCGCGCGTCTTTACCGTCCAACCGTCTCTGTCTATGTAAACCGCACCCCCTCCCAGTGTAACCATCGGCTCGATGGCAATCGTCATGCCGCGCTGCAGCCATGGACCACTACCGGCTCGACCAAAGTTCGGGATGTTGGGGTCTTCGTGAATTTCATGACCAACACCGTGACCAACCAGATCGCGGACAATTCCGTAGCGCTGCTGGTTCAAAAATTTCTCGATTACTGAACCGATATCACCGGTCCGAACTTTGTCATGGACACTGGCAATGCCCGCCAGCATGGCGGCTTCAGTGTCTTTGACAAGGGCAATATGGCCGCGTTGGAGCGGTTGGCCGGCGATGACACTGATTGCTGAATCGGTTATCATGCCGTCGTAGGTAACTCCGAAATCAAGCCCGACGATGTCGCCGCTTCTAATAATTCGTTTGGTGCTCGGTATGCCATGGACCACTTCATCATTGATCGAGATGCAAATGACATCAGGAAAACCCTGATAGCCCAAAAAGCTCGGCTGGCCGCCAAGTGCTTTAAGTTCAGCAGCAGCGTGATCAGCTAGAGATTTGGTCGTGACACCGACGACCACTTTATCTCTCAGTCCCTGTAAGACACTCGCCAGCAGCTGGCCGCTACTGCGCATAGCCCGCAGCTCAGCGGCAGTTTTGACTTTGGTCTGCATCAGGTTTCATCCGCCGCTTGTCACGAAATTACTGCTTATTCTTATCAATGTGTTGCATGATGTCATCGTGGACAGCAATCGGCTCACGGTCGGCATCAATGTCATAGACCGGCGCTTTCTCACGACGAAAATAGTCTAGAATTGGCAGCGTGGTGTCATGATATTCGGCAAAACGTAGTTGAATTACTTCTTCGGTGTCATCCTGTCGCCCCCGTTGTAACAATCGCTGCCTAACAATTTCCGGGCTGGCTACCAGGTTGACTACAGCCGTAAGTTTAACTCGGCCGCTATGAACTTGATCGAGCAACCAGTTGGCTTGAGCCATGGTCCGCGGGAAACCGTCGAGCAGGAATTCTTGTTCGAGATCAATCAAGGTTAGCGTCTTGTCAACTAGGTCGATGACTTCATCGTCACTCAACAATTTACCTTCGAGCATTTGTTGGCGGCGGGTGCCTGTCACCAAGACCCGAAAAAGTTCCCCGGTTGAAATCCAGGCATAACCATGCTCGTCGGCAAATAGTCGACCCTGCATGCTCTTACCGGCGCCGGCTACCCCGGCCAATAGAATCATTGCGCTAATTTCTCCTTGGCTAAACGCGCGATAATCGACCCGTCGGCTTGCCCAGCGGCCTGGTCCCTAACAGCGCCTATCACCCCGCCCAGGTCTTGCGGACCGTTAGCACCAGTCGCCTGGATTGCCTGATCGACCAACTTAGCTATCTCAATCTCGGTCAACTGTGACGGCAAATAGCTCGTGATGATCGCCAATTCGGCATTTTCGGTGGCGGCTCGCGTAGGATCGCCGCCCTGCAGATAGAGACTGGCGCTCTCCTGGCGTTTTTTGGCCTCTTTGGCGAGAGTCTTAATGACGTCCTGATCGCTGAGACCGGTTTCGCGTGTTCCAGTAGCCACTTTGACATTGACCAGAGCGCTTTTCAGGCCGCGCAATACTGATACTCGCAGCCTGTCGCCGGCGAGGAGGGCTGTCTTTAGATCCGCTTCAAGTCGTTGCTCAAGCTCTGTGTTCACTGGCTAGCGCAGTCCCAGCTTGATTTTTTTGAGCTTGATGGCTTTGCGTTCCTGGCGAATAATTGCCTTGCGACGGCGCTCCGGCTTGCTGGCCGGTTTCTGAAAGTATTGGTTCTGCTTGACGACGGCCAAGGCGCCCGACTGTTGGACTTTACGATTAAACCGACGGAGCAGGTTTTCCGTCGACTCCTTGGCATCTTTCCGAGTTACTTGTATCATCGACACATTATTGTAGCTGACCGAAGTGAAATTTGCAAGACCATCAAGACTGACTTGAGGTGTTTGTCGATTGGTTAACCGCTACTCAATATTAGACACAAACTTAGTGAATCGGTTCTCACCACATCCACCGATTACGTCAGGTCTGACCGGCGTGGCCAACCAAAAATTATCTGAATAATGCCTCGGCGTTTGTTAGCCAGTAACGCGTTTTTGTTGACTGGATCGTTGTGATTTCAACACGATGCTCTGCAGCTCACGAAAGATTGGGAATTGCTTGTTCGTCGAATAGACCTTGGTGTTGCCTTGACGTTCGCTGACCAGAAAGCCAACTTTCTCCAGCCGCTTCAACTCGCGCTGAATATTGCCGGCATCTTCCTTTATAAGCTTAGCTAAGCCCCGGACGTGTGTCTTGAAGTCGGGGTATTTGGCGTAAATTACGATGATTTTGCGCCGCACGCGGGAAGTGATGAATATATCTAACATATGCCTCTTATTGTTATCCAAACAACGTTACCACTTAGTATAGCGGGCAAAAATTAGTTTGGCAACCTGGATTTATTTATATTTTTTGCTTGATCAGTTGGGTCTAGCTTCACCAGCTAGACTATACTTAAAGCTATGTACTTTTTTGCTGTGTGGGTTCGATCAAATCGTTATCATGGCAGCCAGGCTCTGACCTATGCCTCAACCAAAAAACTGAGGACTGGCCAACTGGTTCGGGTGCCGCTGCAAAAAAATGACGTTTTGGCTGTTGTCGTCGGAATCGCCGATCAGCCGCGCTTCAAAACCAAACCAATTTCCGAAATTATCGACCTGCCGCTATTACCGACTCAGTTAATCAAGCTGACCGAGTGGCTGCGTGACTATTATCCGGCGCCGATCGGATTGCTGACCCAGCAGTTAGTACCGGCCAATCTGTCCCCAAAACACATCGCCACTCTCGAGCCAACAAAGTCATCGACCGTTAAGCTTAAGCACTTGCCACCGCTGACCTCGGAACAACAAAAGGCCCTTTTGGCCATGACTAAGCGCGGCAGCTATCTGCTACATGGGATTACGGGCAGCGGCAAAACTCGAATCTACCTAGAGCTGGCCGCCCAGACCATGACTAACGGCAAGTCGGCCATCGTCCTGACCCCAGAGATCAGCCTGACGACGCAATTAGCCAACAGCTTCCGTCAGGTCTTTGCCGAGAACGTCGTCGTAATGCACTCTCAGCAGACACCAGCCCAGCGCCAAAAAGCCTGGCTAAAAGTTCTCGCCTCGCGGCAGCCTTTAATCGTCATCGGACCTCGTTCTGCCCTGTTTGCGCCAATAGATAAGCTCGGTTTGATTGTCATCGATGAGGCCCATGAAGCTGCTTACAAACAAGAGCAGGCGCCTCAATACCAAGCCGGTCGGGTGGCTGCCGTGCTGGCTCAGCTGGCTCGTGCCACATTGGTACTTGGCTCGGCAACACCGTCTGTCAGCGACTATTATCTGGCTGAGCAGAAAGACAAGCCGATCATCCGACTCGAAAAATTAGCCCGCTCTACGGCAGACGCCGGCGACAAGCTAGTAACGTTTGTCGACCGTAAAGACTCCACTCTCTTCAACCGTTCGGCTCACTTCAGTCAACCGCTGATTGCTGCCATCGAGACTGCTCTAACTAAGGGCGAACAAAGCCTGCTTTATCTCAATCGACGAGGCACCGCCCGCCTGGTACTCTGCGAAAACTGCGGCTGGCAAGCCAGCTGTCCGCACTGCGACATACCTCTAACTTACCACGGCGATGATCACAGCTTACGCTGTCACAGCTGCAGCCATCAGGCACCGGTCCCAATCAGTTGCCCGAACTGTCTGCACACCTCGGTTATCTACAAAACCGCCGGCACCAAAGCCATTGCTGACGAGGCCGCGCGGCTTTTTCCAAATGCCCGAATCGGACGCTTCGACAGCGACAATTTGCGAGCCGATCGCTTCGAATCGCACTACGACGCCGTTTTGGCCGGTCAGGTCGACATACTGGTGGGCACCCAGCTTCTAGCCAAGGGTTTGGATCTGCCGCGCCTCAGTACGCTTGGCATCATACTGGCCGAGACTAGCCTGTACTTACCGGATTTTTCGGCTCAGGAGCGGACCTATCAACTCGTCAGCCAAGTGCTCGGACGGATTGGCCGTGGCCACATCGAAGGCCGAGCGGTTATCCAAACTTATCACCCCGATCACGCCGTATTGCAGGCTGCTGTCCGAGACGATTTTCAGGCGTTCTACCACGCCGAGCTGACGGCCCGGCGGCAATTTCTGTTCCCCCCTTTTTGCTACTTGCTGAAGTTGTCTGTCCGTCGAGCCAGCAGCCACAGCGCCGAATCAGCAGCCCAGCAGTTGAAACATGAGCTAGCAACTAGTGGCCTCGGACTGCGGGTCGAGGGGCCCGCACCTTCGTTTTATGAAAGATTTCAGCACAAATACCAGTGGCAACTGGTGGTCAAAGCCAAGCACCGGCAAGCGCTGATTGATGTTGTCAAGCGGCTGCCGGCCAACTGGTCATATGACCTCGACCCCCTGGATTTACTCTAGTTTTTTCCAGCTCGGCACCCTTAACTAGGGGCTATGTGCGTTTGCTTGGCCAATTATATGCCACGACCAAAAAGCTTGCGTTTTTTAATAGGTCTGGTTAGCGGTGCCATAAACAAAAAAATACAGTCCTTTACGGCGTTTTTTGTTGTCCAATTCATGGCTTGAGTCCTAACATCCTTTTTAGTTTTTGGTCAGCCTTCGGGTATACTGGAGCGGAATATGACCAAAGACGATATTATTGCCCTGCCCAACCCCCACCTCCGTAAAAAGTCCAAAAAAGTTGGTATTATTACCGCTGAAATCAAGCAGATTGTCTCCGACATGGAGGCCGCAACCATCGATTGGGATACCAGCCGAGAACACGAGGTCGGCGTCGCTCTGGCGGCCGTTCAAATCGACAAGCTCTACAAAATCATCGTCGTCCGCAACAATCACGACGACAAACAGGATCACGGCTTCACGGTTTTTATCAACCCAGTTATTACTAAGCATGAAGGTCAGCTTGAGGACGGTTTTGAGGGCTGTCTCAGTGTGCCTGACGTCTACGGCAAGGTTGCTCGCTATCCAAAAGTGAAAGTCAAAGCCCTAGACCTCTTTGGCCAGCAGTTCCGGGTAACGGCTGAAGGCTTCCTGGCGCGAATTTTTCAACACGAAATCGACCATACTAACGGCTTGGTGTTTATCGACCATATCAAAGACTCACCCGAGGCTTTCTTTCGACTAAATAGCGATGGCAAGCTCGAGCCACTTAACTACCAAGAAGATGTCAGAGACAATTCTATTCTTTGGCAATGAGCGATTGGCGACCGGTGTCAAGACTACGGCACCGGTGCTGCAGAGCCTGATTGAGGCCGGCTACAAACTGGCGGCGGTTGTCGTTTCTCAAAACGACACCACAACCTCGCGAACACCTCGACCACTTGAGGTTGTCAGTCTGGCAGAAAGCCACAACATTCCTGTGCTCTCGCCCGCCGACCTCGGCGCCAGCCTTGATCAGCTGGCCGGATTTGGCGCTCAGGCTGCCGTACTGATAGCTTATGGCAAACTTGTCCCTCAGACCATTATTGACCTGTTTCCAAGGGGAATTATCAACCTCCACCCCTCGCTACTGCCCTTGCACCGAGGCCCAACGCCACTGGAAAGTGTTCTGCTGGCCGGTGAAACACGTACCGGGGTATCTCTGATGCGGCTGACTCAGAGTTTGGACGCCGGACCAGTCTACGCTCAGCAGTCCTTTGCTATGCCGCCCAACTCAACCAAACAGTTCCTGGCCGACGAGCTGGGTAAGCTGGGCGCAGCCACGCTGACATATCATTTAGGATCAATTTTAGCGGGCAACCTGACACCAAAGCCTCAGGATGAACACCGGGCGAGCTACGATGACTTGATTAAAAAAACTGACGGTAAGATCGATTTTAACTTGCCGGCTGAGCTGATCGAACGACAGATCCGAGCCTATGCTGGCTGGCCTAGGAGTCGAACACAGCTCGGTTCAACAGAGGTAATCATCACTCAAGCGCGCGTCAGTCACGACCAACCCCAGGGAGTGCCTGGCCACATAATCATCGACGGACAACAACTTGCCATAGCCTGCGGCCAAAATCAACTTATCGTTGATAAACTTATTCCCACAGGCAAAAGCGAAATGAACACCGGAGCCTTTCTGTCCGGCTACAATTTATAGCACCAGAGAAGTTTTAGATTTTTGACGAACTGACCTAACGTCTAGCCGGTGTTGGCTGACGAGCGCCACTAGGCGACAAAAATGGTCTGTCAGATCGCTCGACCAGCTCACCCTCATCATCTAACGGCGGACTGTCATAACCAATAACGATGCCGGTCTCAATGGCCTTTTGGACGACCGCTCCGCCCAACGCATTAACCATAACTTGGTGTCGATTGTAGATTGCTTCGACCGAGCGATCAGCGTCCTGAATCGGAATTAGCTTCCCCAAAGCCAACCGGGCTATAGCCGCAACTCGCTCAACATCGGCCTTGCCGGGTGTTACGTCTCGTCTTTCATCAAAGCCCTCATTCATAGCCAGATACTAACCAAAAGCAGTTCGGCGGTCAGTAAAATTTCTCGCTTCACAATGGTATAGGCTTGAACTGAGAGTTTTACTACTGAGGCGGCGGCATAGGAGTGGATGTATCAGCCGATGGATCAGAGTAGACTGGGCCCGATGGCGGCGTCGTTGGCGCCTGCGGTGCTGATGGCGGCAAGCTGGTCGCGGGCGGCGCTGTTGGTGGCGACTGATAGGGCGACTGATAAGGGCCTGTCGCTGGCGTAGCAGGCGAGGCATAATTTGGCGGCGATTGGTCAGGATAGGCCGGGGCCGGGGCAGCCGAAAGTGGTGGGACTGGCTGAGTTGGACTGGCTGCTGCCGGTCCTGCCGCTGCGGCAGCTCGGGCCAAGGTTTGGGCCTGGCCGGCTTGGCTAGTCGCCAGAATCTGGGAGGCTGATTGGGCAACTTCGGCCTTCAACTTGTCGAATTCTTCTTGGACGATGTCTTTATAATTCGGAAAGTTAGTTTCCAGCCACTTGAAAGCGCCGGCGTCATCCTTGGTTTCAAAATAACGCTCGAATTCATCGAGTTGATCATTTGACATCTGGTCAGCCAGCCTGATACCAACGCGCATTTCTAGGGTTTCATAGATATGTTTCAAGAAGCTGTTCTTTTCGGCCTCTGGCAAGGCCTGTAAGCCTAGTTCCTGCAGCAAGTTGTTGTCAATTTTGAGCATACTGACTTCCCTTTATGCATTGTATCATTTCACAATTGTCGTTGTAGGGCTTCACGACTATAAAGTTCGATACGATCACCTTCCTGGAGCTCCAACCGTTTGCTGGTCGCTAGACTCATGCCACACAATTCGCCCTCAAAAACCTCTTTCGTTTCGGCCGGACCACGCCGCAGAGTGGTCACTTCGACTTCTGCCAGTTGTTGATCGCCCCGGCTGACCCGAGCCGTGGCAGGAGCTGTCAATTTGCCCTTGGTAACCTCGCCACCACAGATAACTTCGCTCTTGGTGGTTTTGAAGACTTTTTTCACCACTAACCTGCCGAGTTCGGTTTCGATGATTTCTGGACTTAACCGATCCGACAGTTTCTGCTTGACGTCATCTATCAGCTCATATATGACCCGGTAGAGGTTGACTTGGATTTTATCACGCGAGGCCTGTTGCTTGCTGCTCGAGGGCAGATCGACATTGAAGCCATAAACAATGGCGCCAGCACTGTGAGCCAAATGAAGGTCGTTTTCGCCAATCGGACCAACCCCGGCGCTAACGACCCGAACAGCAACCTCTTCGGTGTCTAAGGCTTTAAGGCTGTCAATAACCGATGTCAACGAACCCTGGGCATCGGCTTTGATAATGACATTAAGTTCTTGAAGCTCATTATTTCGGTTTATCATCCGGATCAATTCGCCGCTGCCGATATCTGACCGTCCGCCACTGGCTCTTTTACTTTCAGCGGCCCCAACCGAGGCCAAGCGGGCCTGTTTTTCATCGCTAACCACCCTAAATTCGTCGCCAAATTCTGGTAACGCTTTGAAGCCAGTTATGGCAACCGGCATCGAGGGAGTAGCTTTTGGCAACGGTTTGCCGTCGGTGGTTTCCAGGATCCTAACCTTGGCATAGCTACTGCCAGCCACGATAAAATCACCTGGCTGAAGGGTGCCAGTTTCAACCAGCGCTTGAGCCACTGGGCCGCGGCCATGTTCAACATGAGCTTCAATAATCAGTCCTTGGGCCGGGCCCTCCGTATCGGCTTTGAGCTCCTCGACATCACTCACCAGCAGAATCATGTTCAGAAGTTCGGGAATGCCTTCTTTAGTTTTGGCCGACACCGGCTGAACTATGGTATCGCCACCCCATTCCTCTATCAACAGATCTTGTTCAGAAAGCTGTTGTTTAACGCGATTGATATCGGCAGCTTCTTTGTCGATTTTGTTGACGGCCACGATAATTTTCACTCCTGCTTTGCGGGCAAAACGGATTGCCTCTATGGTTTGCGGTTTGATGCCGTCATCGGCAGCCACCACGATAATAACGATGTCCGTCAGATGAGCCCCGTGTTCGCGGATCGCCGCAAAGGCCTCATGGCCAGGCGTGTCGAGAAAAGTTATTTCTCGATCATTGTGAGTGATCATATAGGCCGAGATATGCTGGGTGATACCGCCGGCTTCGGCTTCGGCGACATCAGCACCGCGTATGGCGTCGAGCAGACTGGTCTTGCCGTGGTCAACATGACCCATGACCGCCACGACTGGCGGTCGGGCAATTGCCTTGGCGCTGGCAGCGTGCTTAGTCCGGCTTGGCACCGTCTCGTCCGCAGCCTGTCGTTTGGTGATCTCGACACCTAAGTTCAGTTCTTCGACGATGATTTGAGCCGTATCGAAATCAATACGTTCGTTGACAGTGGCCATAACACCGTTTTTCATCAGCTCACCTATCAGTTTCGATACCGGTATCGCTAGCCGTTCAGCCAAAGTTCCGACTGTGATCATGTCTTCTATCGGGATGATGGTTGTCTCTGTCGGATTTTCTGCCATAATCGTCGGTTCCTTTCTGGCCAATACCAGGCCGTTTGTTGAACTACTTAGTCCATATTATTTCTTGGATTTTTTGGCTGCTTTGGCCTCTTTGAGACTGAGAGCAATCTTGCGGTTTTCGCTGTCAATGTCTAGTACTTTGAAGGCTTTCTTTTCATTGAGTTGAAACAGTTTCTCGGGGTCAACTGCTTCGTCATCGCTCATCTCAGAAACGTGCACCAGCGCTTCGACGCTGGAACTCAGCTGGACAAACGCTCCGAATGGAGTGATACGCGTCACCTTACCCTCGACAACATCGCCCTTTTTGAAAGCTTTGACTTGCTCCAGCCAGGGATCTTCGGTCATCTGTTTGAGGCTCAGGCTGAGTCGGTCCTTGTCGATGGCGATGATCTTGGCTTTGACTGTCTCACCCACTTTGACATAATTGCGCGGATTGTCGACACGTTCCCAGGAAATTTCAGAAATATGGATCAATCCTTCAATGCCGTCGACGTTAACGAAGGCACCGAAATCTATCACACCGGTGACCACGCCTTCGACTACATCACCAACTTTTAGTTCGGCAAAACGGGCTTGCATATCATCTTTGACGGCTTCCTTTTCAGAAAAAATAAGCTTATTGTCTTTGCGGCTGACATCCAAGATGCGGACGCGAAGTGGCTTATTGGTCAGGGCATTGAGTTTTTGCAAAATCTCATCTTTGTCAGCGCCTGACACCCTTGGGTAATGACCGGCAGCCAGTTGTGAAACCGGTAAAAATCCTCTGATACCTTCGAGCTCAACCAGCAGACCGCCTCGATTGGCATCGTAGGCAACGATCTCGACGATTTCATTGGCGTCAAACACTCGTTGGAGTTCGTCCCAACCCCGATCTTTGACTGCTCGTTTCATGCTGAGCAAGGAGTGACCCTCGTCCATCTCCGGATCAATCACGCTGACCGTGATTGATTGTCCGACTTCCAGTTGTTGCCCGTGACCGATTTCGCGGCGCATGACTACGCCGATCCCTTGAGCCCCCAAATCAACCCAAACTTCGTTCTTCTTTACTGAGGTAATTACTCCCTCAATGACATCGCCGGTTTTGACTATGGCGGCCTCGCTGCCGGCTAATAGCTCATCCATTGTGAGCGCTGTTTTTGACATGTTGTCCATGCCTCCTCTATGATGTATTTCTTCACTCAGCAGCAGCAATAATCCTCCCGAATGACTCCGCCTAACACTAGTTAGATTGCTGAACGTAAGATTACTGACCATTATATCTGATGCTACCCCTGATGTAAAGCCACCCCTAACCGCGCCAGCTAAAAAAACTAAACTCATTTACCTAATTGCTCGGTAGTTTGATGAAATGATTTGACCAAACGAACCCCGCGCGCCCCCATGCTAAACTAGAAATATGTATATCGGGGTAGATATCGGGGGGACCAAGACGCTCTTGGCAACGCTTGACGATCACGGTGTCATCAAACAAAGTTTCAAATTCCCAACACCTAGTAGTTACGGCGATTTCATCGCAGCCCTGAAAACAGCTGTCAAAGACCTCAAACATCAAGATTTCAGGGCCGCTGGCGTCGCCGTCCCGGGACTTCTCGACCGCGCCCACGGTCGAGTCGTTAGTCTAGGCAATTTACCCTGGAAAAACGAACCGATTCAAGCAGATTGCCAGAAAATTTTTGATTGCCCGGTGGTCATCGAAAATGATGCCAACTTAGCCGGTTTATCGGAGGCAATGCTCCATAAGTACGCCGAGACTGTGCTCTTCGTCACTGTCAGCACCGGCATCGGCACTGCCGTCATTCAGAAGCAACATCTGGTACCGGGGATGCTTGATATGGAGGGCGGCCACATTTTGCTGCCTTACCACGAACAATTACAGAAATGGGAAAGTTTTGCCTCTGGCCGGGCAATTTATCAGCACTTCGGCAAGCAGGCCGCTGACATTACCAAAACCAGCGACTGGCGATACATTGCCCGCAACCTCGCTCTCGGTCTGTTTGAAAATATTGCTATGGTTCAACCCGATCTGATTGTAATCGGCGGTAGTGTCGGTAGCTACTTCAAGCGCTACGGTACGCTACTTCGAGAGGAGTTAAAGCGCTATCAACTACCCATCGTTCCGGTCCCCAAAATCGTTGGCGCCAAGCGTCCCGAGGAGGCAGTCATTTATGGCTGTTATGACCAGGCAAAACTAACTTTCGCCCATGAAGCCGATCATCGATAAATTAACCTCTCGCTATCCAAAGCTTCGCTTTTATGCCGGTGATCAGTTTAGTTGGTCTCCCGAAAACGCTACTATCTCCTACAAGCGCGGCGCCACTGGCCAGCGCGCCATCTGGTCGCTGTTGCACGAAACCGGTCACGCGCTGCTGGGTCATACGACCTACAGGGCCGACATCGAACTCCTGCGACTTGAGGTCGGTGCCTGGCAACGGGCCGAAACATTGGCAAAGTCAATCGATATTGTCATCGACAAAAACCATATCGAAGATTGTCTGGATACCTATCGTGACTGGCTGTACAAGCGCAGTATTTGTCCAAACTGCGCTACAAAGTGTCTTCAACAAGATGACTTTGTCCATTATCGTTGTTTTAATTGCCACGCCGTTTGGCGAGTTAGCCAGAGCCGTTTTTGTCGAGCCTATCGAAGCACCAAGAATGTCGTCCAGCCGGCCACCTTTTATTAATCTCTTTTTTTGTCTTTGCCGAAGTGGCCGCTCCTTGCGCTGCCAACATTTACAGCCAAGTAAGCAGTTATAGCTTCTTTTTATTGTCGATACTCGTTACCCACATTTTTACTGAAACTAAAAGTCTCCGCCTTTCATCACGCGGAGACTTTTAAGGCTCTAGAAACCGGAAACGATTTCTGTAACGTCGCCTGTTAAAGTTTGTTTAGACGACTTTTTTGGTGCGACGGCTAATTCGACCGCCTACAGCACCAGCTTTACGTGCCAACTCACGGTTAGCATAAAAGCCACCGGTTCGGCCAAGCTTACCACCTTTGGCACCAATTTTAGCGTAAAAATCTGAACCGTATTTTTGCTTGTTAGTTGCGGCTGCTGCGCGGCCGCCTGCTTTAGTACCTGCCATGATATAACCTCCGGTTATTTATAGCGCTTAGCTTATTTAGAGCTAAAACTTTGATTAACTCCTCCCGAGAGAATAAAAAAGGGCTTTCCGCCCCCACTCGAGCCAGAAAACCCTCGTCTTCTATCAGAATTACATTTATAATATCACGCTATTGTTTTGCAGTCAACAAGCTTGTACTTTGTCTATATAAAAGCTATCTGGTTTCACGGCGACGCGAAATAGCTCCGCCAATTGCCCCATAATGACTGGCCCGGCGTCGGCCGGCTGGCCCGGCGGCAAATCCTCCGGTGCGGCCGCGTCGACCACCGATACGGCCGATCCGCGCATAGAAATCTGCGCCGTGTTTTTGCTTGTTCTTTTGGGCTGCCAGTCGGCCGCCCTTTGCTGTTCCTGACATATCTTCCTCCTAATTTATTTGTCGATCTTAATGACTATCTAATGGTTGTATCGACCTTCTAATACGCTAATGCTAACAGAAATGTCTGTGAGACTGCTGTAAAAAATCCGTCTTTTAAGGACATGCTGCAGCTTTTATGAAGCCGAGGGAGACATACTGAAGAAAACCCCCCGATGAAGTTTTGGCCAATAAGGCGCTTAGTGTGTAGCCGTCGGCTTAGCTGGGCTTGTCGGATTGGTGGTTGGTGTCGTCGTTGGCGAGCTTGTCGTTGGACTGGTTTTGTCGCTACCCGTTGTCGGTGTTGTTGTGGTTGAAGTCGTGCTGGATTTAGTAGCCGAATTGTTGGTGAATGTCAGCGGACCAACCACGATGATCTTGTTGGTTGATGGGCGATATAAAATTGCCTCCCCGGCTTTGACGTACATCAAAAGCTTGTCGCCGTTTACGGTGTTGGCAAAGAAAGCTGATTGTTTTTTGGCTTGGGTGGCATCAGTGACGTTGGCGATTGTGGGTGTTTCATTAGCCGGCAACTGGATCAGCTTGCCAACTTTCGCCAACAAATTCTTAACCGCCTGGTCGCTCTGTTTCTGGACGGCCGCCTGGGGATTGGCTTTCAGGGCATTGTACTGATTTGTTACGACTTGTTTGTCACTATATAGAGTCCAGCTCCACAAGGCCAGACCAATAACGGCCAAGACCAAAACCACGTCAAGCACGAGATGCCCGGCACCTGACTTTTTGGGACCACTTGTCACTGCGACGTTTGGCGGCTGCTCGGGCGGCGGGCTCGAGCTAGCATCAGGCTGTGGTTGTGACGATGCATCTGAATCGGTAACTGCGGGGGCCTCTTCAATGTCAGAAGCATTAGTTTCGGAACTTGACCTAATCGGCTCCTTGTCTTCTTCGCTCAGTGACGGCTCGGGCTCGATCCGGCTGTCGGAGTCAAATGACGCTGAGGGTTTATTGTCAAGTGATATCTGTTCATCAGCTTGGCTGCTTAGGCCGCTCTTATCAGATTCATCGTCTTTTGTTGTTTTTTCCGGTGACCAGCGGACATCTACTCGCGCCATCTTAATTACCCTCCCTGTTTCTTGCTTATGGCTAATTGTATCTGTAAAGAGATCTGTTCGTCAAGCCTTTTAATGTAAGCTGACCAGTACCAAAACTCGGCCGCTTTGGTCGACTCCACCCAGCACCTTGCCCAAAACCTCGCCCGACGACGGACTGCTAACCGCTGCCGCCCTGCCCTCACTGGCGTCACTATGCAGCAGCTGTCCTATGCTGGAAGTGCCACTAACCAACACCTTGGCGGTACCACCGATCGCGACCTGAATAACATCACCAGCTTGACTGGCGCTCGATACTGCGACACCGATAATCCCAGTATTTCCGGCCTGGCTCGTGGTAGTAACCCAGCCCTGACCGGCGCTGGCATCAAGCACCACGACTTCACCGGCCGCGATGGCTTTGCTGGCTTTGAAGCGGGTCGTGATCGGGTGTGCTGTGCCCGTGGCGGGATCTTCACTGGTGGCGCCGAGGTCGATCTGACCGTTGATTTGCAGCGTGCCGACCTCTGCCGCGCCGGCAACTTTCAGTCCGCCACCGATAGTTACGTTGCCGATGACCGACAGATTGGCCTGCATAGTTGCACTGCCGCTGACAACTAGCGTACCGATGTTGGCACTGGTCGCTAATAGATTGTTCAAGCTTGCCGTACCGCTGACCTGCAGACTGCCAGCCGATATCAGGCCACTGGCGGTCAGGTTAGCTACTGAGCTGTCCTGCAATGACTGGGCTTCGGTCGGTCCTGGGTAGTAACCAGATTCTGCCAGCACTTCGATGGTGCCGGTCCCACTGCCAGAGTAGCTTTCTATAGCTCGGCCGATGGTTTGTCCGGCCTTGATGGCCTTGGCGGCCACGCCAGGAGTATTTGAGATTGTCAGGTAATCACCGGTTGCAATCGGGCCATTGTCGGTTGAAACCTTTACCGGGATACGCCCCGAGAGAGCTATCGGCTTTGGATTAACCAAATCGGTGGCGCCATTTGACTCAGCGATTCCCGACAACAAGATGCCGGGCGAGGTTGAAACAACTCCGAAAAGCCGGGCTTGATTGGTGCTGGTAGCCTTGATAATTGCTTTGGGTGTAGCATTAGTTGCGTCCAAAGCTACCAGATCGCCAGGCGCCAGATCATTATTGACGTCCGAGTAATTTTCAGCGACGTCGGTTGACGTCGCACTAAACTGTTCGGCGTAGAAACGGAGTTTGTTCGGGGTGCCTGAGGTTGGTCCATCGATACAGATGTGGCCGACCTGAGTACCACCAGCATTTTTGATAATTGCTCCTTCTGCGGTTGCGGTAGCACAAGCCCCATTAGTGGCTTTTTGTGGGATCTTCAAAACTGCCGTGTTGCCATCAGTGACACTAGCCAAGTCAATTGTGCTGCCGTTATTGATCTTGATTGCAGTTCCCGTTCCGGCGTTTATATTAAGTGCGCTGCCGGTCGTCAGAGCACTACCGTTTATCTGTACGAGACCACCAGTGGCGGTAGTAGCTGAGTTGTCAGTGAAGGCGGCAAGCCCACCGGCTGCTGCTGCCAGAGTGCTGGTAGAAGTAATTTGGAGACCGTAACCACTGGTCAGTGCGTTGGCTGTTATTTTAA
>JAYRNA010000076.1:0-1760 GCA_041912375.1 Saccharimonadales bacterium (SeqCode)
ACCATTAGTACATCGGCGTCTTATTCTGCGACTTTTACGGCTCCGAACACTTCTAACAAAGCTCGGGGCGTTAATGTTTATCTGGTCTCGGCTGGAAGCGCCGGTACGATCACGGCAACACTACAAGAGGATATAACCGGTACATCATCGTGGCTTGATACGGCTTGTACTTCGACTATCACTCTGTCTGCTATTACTCCAGGTTGGCTCTATTTTCAATACTTAACTGGTTATACCTTTGCTACGACTGGCGCTAATCGTTACCGCTGGAAGTTAGTAACTGATACATCGACCTGTACAGTGGCTTCGGACTCTGGTGCGTCATTATTCTGCTATATCTCGTGGGACGATCGTAACGCTGTGCCGGTAACGACTGACGCTACGCAAATAGTTGGCCCGAATAACGCTACTCCGCTAACAGTCACGCTCGATGGCACTCAGACGGCTGGTGTTGGCTCGGCGACTGCTGGCAGCTCGAGAGTTCTAACACCGGCTGTGGCGGTGGCTAATGGCGGGGTATTTAAGGCTGATACGGCAGCTAGTTGCCAGATCACTACCCTGGGTATGATCTTAGTCGCGGCTGGCGGGGAAATACAGGTCGGAACGTCTGGCACACCTTATCCGGCTGGACAAACGGCGACTTTTATCTTTGATATGGCTGGCTCGGGACAGGCGGGGATTAACGTCTTTGATGGCGGTAAGGCAACACTCTACGGTACGCCTAAATCATCGACTAGTTTATGGAAAACTAAATATGTCTCAGGAGTTGGTACGGCTGCCTCGCCGCTGGTGGTCTCGGACTCGGTAAACTGGGACGTTGGTGATGAGATACTTATCTCACCAACTTCGGCTAATGCGACCAATTATAACGAGACTGAGTCACGCTATATCATTACCAAAAACTCGGCTACCAGTTATGTTATATCGACGACTAAAGGTGGATCGGAAGCTGCTTATACTTACACGCACTCAACCGACGCTTGGGTGGTCAATGTTGAGCGCAACATTATTTTCAAGAGTATCAGCACCGCTAAACTTGGCTATTACCATTTTCAGAACCAGACCAACGCTGGTAATATCAACATTAAATGGGTTAGATTTCAGGGCGTTGATGGCTTCTTATTCTTTGGCGTCGTGCCGATTACATCTATCTTGATGGGGCAAAATACCGCCTGTGATTACTCGGTTGGCTATTATGGCCCGTCGTGTTTATTTAACTTCGCGGCAACTTCGACGGCAGCTAGTCACACCGGCTTGATCGCTTATAGTCCGGTAGCTGCTAACTCTGGAGCTAATCCTTATATCACCGGTGGCTTCATCTTTGGTGGCCGACAAAACCTTAGTTTGACTGATTGCTTTTCTATGCAGAACGGTGCTTACGGTATTTCCGGCTCGGGTAGTTATTCTAATACGCTGACTCGCTGTTATGTCTTTGCTAGCAATACGTCTAATAATATTACTAATGCTGCTGGCATAACGATGGCTAACTCTGGGCAGAATGTTTATAACAACTGTGAATTTCACGCTAATCGGGGTACGGGCGTGATGTTGGCTAGCACCGTTGGCGACACGTTTAATGCTTGTTTAATCGGGACTAAAGGTGCTAACCAGACCTATGATATTAAGGGTGTTAGCTCAACTTATAATGCTACGTTATTCAATGATTGTACTTTCGGCTCGGCGACACTGCTTAATAACTATAAAAACCAGACTGTCGGCTCGGAGATCAGGTTTCATAAGCTTAATGATACTGAAAATAA
>JAYRNA010000077.1:0-1024 GCA_041912375.1 Saccharimonadales bacterium (SeqCode)
CGACATAGACAACCTGACAAACCTTACCTCTCGTAAGTTTTTTGAGAATGGCGCAATTACCAATTTTGTACTAAGTACTGAGTCCAAAATAACCGACGACCAGTTGAAGCGCTTGCGGGCTGAGGTACGACAGGCTTATGGTGGGGTAGATAACGCCTTTAAAGCCATGATTCTGGGTGGTGGCCTAAAACCAGAGCGATTAAGTTTCACTAACAAGGAAATGGAATATCTGGGACAGCTTGAATGGTATCGCGATAAGATTATGGTTATCTTTGGTAATACCAAGGCTTCGCTGGGGATAATTGATGATGTCAACCGTGCTTCTCATGAGAGCTCAATGATAGCCTGGAAGAACAATGCGGTGCTTCCTGAGATGCAAGCAATTACTGATACCTTAAATGAGTTCTTAGTACCGCGCTTTGGTGACAAACTCGTGCTTGGCTTTAAAGACCCTATCCCTGAAGATAGGGATGCAAAACTAGCTGAGATAGAGAAGGCCAAAAGCATTTTAAGCATCAATGAACGGCGTGAGTTATTAGGCTATGACACGGTGCCAGATGGCGACACCATACCTGAAACCGAATCAAACCGACGAGCTGATGAGATGGCCGCTAACTTCCAGAATCAGCCTAAGCAACCACCGCCACCAAAAGCCCTAAAGTATATAAATGTGAAATCCATTTTACGGCGGAACGGCATTTATAAGGATAAAGAAACGTGGCACGAGATTAAAACCGCCGCAGTACCAGTGGCTAAAAGGATTATTGCATCACGCAAGAAACGCAGTGAACGGCCAGAAGAGCCGCGCCGACATGCGCAATTCACTAATGAACAGGTACAGGCTTATTGGGAAAAGCAAATACATGTCGTAGAGATTATTGAACAGCGGTTTGAGAACAGCGTACGGCAATTTATTGATGAACTTGAGGAAAAAGCAGTAGCTAACTTAGAGCGGGAGATTGCCAGCCGCAAATCAGTGGCCTTTAAAAACCTCTACAATGAACAAGAAGAAATAACCAGAGCA
>JAYRNA010000078.1:0-23154 GCA_041912375.1 Saccharimonadales bacterium (SeqCode)
AAACGATACTCCCTACAAAATAACTTAAGGTATACACCAAAAATTTATTTTTGTGGGCAACAAACAGAATGTTATCAAATATAGGAGTGATTTAAAATCGGATCTTCAACTTTTAGCTATAACGATTGGGATACAATTACTACTAATATTAAAAGTAAACCAACGGCTGCTGTTTTTCACACAAGCAATCTTGTAGATGATGTTAATCCATCCAAGATGAAGGGAGGCATTAGAGAAGCCAGAGACTCTACTGCTAATCCAAATTCAACGCCTATTATTATTGGTCTTGATTTTACTGGCTCCATGGGACAAATTCCTGATTATATGATTCGGGAAGGTCTTGGTCCTATGTTTAAGGAAATTTATGATCGTAAGCCTGTGCCAGATCCACAAGTTCTTTTCTGTGGTATTGGTGATGTGCTTTATGATCAAGCACCTTTTCAAGTTGGTCAATTTGAAGCTGGTTGTAAAGAGCTTACAGATGGCCTGACTAAATTTTGGCTACGTGGGTGTGGAGGTGGTGGAAATGGATGGGAATCTTATGATCTTCCTTACTACTTCGCTGCTAATCATACTTCTTGTGATTCCATGATTAAGCGTAATCGCAAGGGTTATATTTTTACTATTGGCGATGAACTTCCCCCAAAGACACTGACGGCTTCTCAGGTTAATCAGGTTTTTGGTTATAAACCAGAATGCAATTTTGAATTTAAGGATATTATCGCCAAAGTAAGACAATCATATGTGCCCTATCACATTATTGTTGAGCATGGTGGTTATGATTCAAATCCTTTGCTGCCTGCATGGCGTGAAGTTATGGGTCAGAATGTAGTGGTTCTTAGCGACTATAAGAAGTTGTCAGAGGTTATTGTTTCTATTCTTCAGATAGAAAATGGCCTTAATGCTTATGATGTTGCCAAGAGTTGGTCGGGTGATACTAGTTTGGTTGTTGCCAATGCTGTTGGTCGGCTTAGCGTTCCAGGCTCAACTGGTAAATTGGTCAAGTTTTAATTATGGTTAATGTAGCTGTTATTGGCGCTCAATATGGAGATGAGGGCAAGGGTCGTATGGTTGACTACTATTGTAGGCAATTGGGCAAGGACGCGATTGTTGTAAGATATAATGGAGGCGCTCAGGCTGGCCATACAGTTACATTGCCAGATGGAAGACGTCATGTGTTCCATCATTATGGCTCAGGTTCACTTAATGGCAATCCTACCTATTGGAGTGAATATGCCTTATTTGAACCTTTGGCTTTTTTGGCTGAGCGTAAAGTTTTAAAAGATGAATTTAATATTCATCCTGTTTTTGCGGCAAGCCCATACTGTAGAGTTGTAACTCCATATGACATTATTGTTAATCGCATTGAATGTTCTAAAAATAACAGGGGAACATGTGGTGTTGGTATCAATGAAACTATTAGACGTAGTGAAAATCCTGATTTAAATTTGATGCTATATCACTTTAGGGGTAATAATGTTCCTATTGGAACTAAAATCCTTGGTGATATTAGAAGTGATTTTCTACGCAGATATGGCAATATTAATACCGCATATCTTAGAGATGAAGATTGGAAGATGTATAAAGCTTTGCTTGATTCTTCAATGCATCATAGCTTTGTGGATGTTATGATAAATCTTGTTGATGATATTTATTTAACGTCTGATCTTTCTCAATTTTCTGATATTGTATTTGAAGGCGCACAAGGATTGATGCTTGATGAATACTTTGGTAATTTTCCATATGTTACACCAAGTAGAACAGGCTCTGTAAATATTACCAATTTATGCAGGAAGCATAATCTGGAATTGTATGAAACTACCTATATGGTAAGGCCGTATATTTCTAGACATGGTGTTGACAATACTTTTAAGCCTGAAGATATATCTCAGTTTTTTAATGTTGTTGACCCAACTAATATTTATAACGAATGGCAAAAAGGAACCAGCTATTCGTTTTTAAATCTTAATGAATTAAATAAGTTTTTGTTGATGGATAAACCGTATAATCGGTCTAAATATATTAATATTGGCATTAGTTGTATTGATCATATAAAAAGTCTTGACAATTATGTCTATATTGATAATATTGATGATATTCAAGAACTCCCCCGTTCAAGTAGCTTTGATTCTTTTAAAGATGTTTTATCTTCAAGGCTTTTAGATGTTCATCATAATTTTTCAAATATATTAGAATTTTCAAAACCTTACAATTAAGCGGGTGTGGTATAGCGGCTGTGCCGTGGCCTTCCAAGCCTCAGACGTGAGTTCGACTCTCACCATCCGCTCCAAATAATGCTGTTATCATATAGTGGCTATTATGCTGGTTTTGTAGTCCAGTCACGAGGGTTCGACTCCTTCTAGCAGCACCAATTTTGACTGTCGTATGTAGATCTATACTTGTGTGGGGTGTATTTTAACAAATAGATTAGTAGAATACAACCCTCTATCTCGTGTTCGATTCACGGCTACGGCACCAAAATTAAGTTGAGGACAATGATCAATAAAAAATCATATAGTGGTTCTCCATTGTGAAGTGGATAAAGAATTAGCCTTTGAGGCTCCAACTTATTAAAAGTGTGTAACAGCACGACTCGAAGACCTGAAGTGAGTATAAATCCCATATTAGAGATGGGTGTTTTTAACAATATTCTGGGGAGTTTATTGTTATCGTGCAAAAACACAGGCGTGAAAAGAGGAGCGGCTAGAACGATAGGCTAGCAGTGTATTCGTAAGCACTACAAATGGAAGATTGGCAGAGTGGTTTATTGCACTAGTCTTGAAAACTAGCGGGGTTCGGAAGGGCCTCCATCCGTTCAAATCGGATATCTTCCTCCAAATTCATTGCTGCAGTTCTTTAAGAGGGAATAGGGTTTATATCACGCAGCTACAATATAAATCTAAAGAATGGATATATGGGTAAGACGCTTGGGCAACCAATGCGTCTTTTTTTATTTATGGAAGAAACTGGACTTGATTTTAGTCTTAAGCCATTACAGCAGTCTGAAATAGTCACTGCTTTACATTTACTTATGCAAGAAGTTGTTGCTTTGAGAAATTTTTTGTCTGTAAGAGTTGCAGATAATCCTAATATATTTGAATGGGAACAATCGAATATAAACTACGTTAGGAATAAATATTTCACGATCAAAGGTCATATTGATATTTTAATGTGTTTTCAAGTAACAGCTGTGCATATGCCAAATATAGAACAAGCCCTTGTAGTCATCTCAGATAAATTTAATAACATATGGTGACTTATGTCTGTTTATAAATATACCTTAACTTCTGAATATTCCGAATATATTCCAGACCTCTCAGAATCTTGCTATTTGTTTAAATGGCTAAAGATTGTTGGGAATAAGATTATTATTCCTGCTGGATATTCTTGGGATGGTTGCTCTCCAAAAATTAAAATTGGTAGTCATGTTGTTGGAACTCCAGACTTTGGAGTTAAAACTAAATATGCATCTTTAGCACATGATGCTTTGTATCAATATGCTGGTCTTCATTCATTACCAAGAAAAAAATGTGACGGCGTCTTCTATGAACTTATGAAAAGGGAAAAGTTTATTTTTTCTACTTTTTATTATGCCGCAGTAAGAATTTTTGGTTTTTATTTTTGGAATAAATGCCGCAAGGCAAATTCCTCTTCGTTTTTGGAATAATCATGTCTCTACTTTTACAGATTAAAGCAGACCAATTGGCTGCTAGAAAGGCCAAGGAGGCCACGAAAGCTTCTCTCCTTACCACTTTGATAGGCGATGTTCAAAACGTCCTTAAAGGCTCTTATAAGGGCACTGAAGACGAACTTGTACTGTCAACCATCAAGAAATATCTTGATGTTAATAAAGAATTTCAAGGCAAAGATCCTGATGCTGCAACTCTTTCCATGTTGCAGGTTGAGCAAATGGTTCTTGAGTCTTATATGCCATCTCAACTTACCGAAGATGAAATGCTGTCTATTATCAAGGATCAAAATTTAAATGATCTTCCTTCAATTATGAAGCATTTTAAGACAAATTATCTTGGCAAATATGATGGTAAAAAGCTATCTGATATAGCTAAAGGTTTGAAATAATGACTGATCCAATTAAAATTGTTTTTGTTCTTGACCAATCTGGGTCAATGGCACCACTTAGAAATAGCACAATTGAATCTTTTGATGGGTTTGTGGCCAATCAAAAACAACTAGAAGGCGAAGCGACTCTAAGTCTTTATAAGTTTAGCAATACTGTTAATACAGGCATTACCTATAATGTTAAAAACGTCAAGTCCCTATCTGAAATGGGTTATCATCCTAATGGTGGTACTGCTCTGTTTGATGCAATTGGTAAAGCTATTAGTTTGGAAGTTACTACTGGTAGCTCTGGTATTTTGGTTATACTTACTGATGGCGAAGAAAATGCATCTACCTTTTATAACAAAGCGCAAATATCCAAAATGATTTCTGACATTCAAGAATTGAATGGTTGGGAAGTTATTTTTATGGGTGCAAATATTTCCAATTTCAAAGAATTTACTCATGATATTGGTGTAAAAGCTTCGAAGTCTTTTATGATGAACTGCACTGCAGCTGGAATGCATGATGCTTATGCTTCCATTAGCTCTGAAACTGTAAGCTATAGAGCAACTAAGCTTGCCGAAGCAAAGGCTATGTTGAGCAATGCGTAAACAATGGTATGTGCATTGGCTTGATAGATGTTATGCAAATTCAGAAATGTCTACTTGTGCGCAAGGAAGGAAGGTTGGGGCTGTTATTGTAACCCCTGATATGAGAAGTTTGTCAGAGGGTTTTAATGGTGTACCCTCTGGCTTTCCCCATCCTACTACTTGTGCAAGAAAAGAAGCTGGTGTTGCTTCTGGTCAATGTCTAGATATGTGTCCTTGTGCACATGCTGAATCCAATGCAATTGATAATGCCGCCAGGCATGGCGTTGCTATAAAAGGTGCTTATTTGTATTGCACCACCAAACCATGTGTTTTTTGCATGGGAAGAATAGCAAATGCTGGTATATCTAAAGTGTTCTATGTTGAAGAATATGATCATCATTTAACTGATGTGATTGCATTGCACGCAAATATAAAACTTGTAAATCTTAAGGAACAATATTATGCAGCTAAGCAAGGAAGTGTCTGATTCTTTAAATGGACTTGCTAGAAAATTGACCACGTCTAGAACTGGTCCGCGTTCGTTTACGTATAAAACCTTTAATGGATCTTGTTTGCCATTTATTGGACCATATTGGAAAGATGTTGATTTTACTGCAGATTTCTGCCATATAGCTTGCGTTGAAATAGAAAGTAAGCAAATAAACAGAAAATATGTGGGTTTTAACGAAGACATTCAATTTATTGAATATCCATATTTTACTATTTCTGGTGAAAGATGGAATGTTATTAAACAAGCCTTTGTTGGTTTGTATAGAGAGCTTCATTCTGAAAGACCTAACGTCGATGAAGTAGATCTTTGGCTGAGTAAAATTCATGACAATTTGTATGAATTTTCTCAAGATTCTGAAATTATAAGAGATTAAAAATGATTTTGAAGTGTAACTGTAAGCATGAATACCAAGATACTGCTCATGGTAAATTTATGCGTGTACATACTACAGCAAACAAGGGATGGCGTTGCACTGTTTGTAATGCAATGCATCCTTTTCCAGCAGATATGAAGAAAAAGTAAGAGGTTAAACATGGTTGCGCTAAATCGTAAGGCTGTTATTAAGCCTATTAAAGCTACTGCTCCAGTTCAAATGGGTTACTCCGGCAATGGTAACCTGCAATATGTGAAGAGTGATAAAACTTCACTAATTGAAATTGCCACATCTGTTTTGTATGGTAAAGATCAATTCTATACCACTGCAAATGCTCTATATCAAAGAGCAAAGGCAAATATCAATTCCCTGGTTTCTGCTGGTGAATTAGATTTCATTGCCAACGTCGCATTATATGCAAGAACACAAATGGATATGCGTTCTTATCCTATTGCTATTGTTGTTGAATTTGCTGATGCACTTGCTAAGCAAGGTAAGACTTACGGCAATATGCGTAGTTTAGTGCGCGATGTTATTTCTCGTGCAGATGAACTAACTGAACTATATGGATATGCACTTTCTATTTTTGGAAATAAGAAATGCGTTCCCATGGCTATCAAAAAGGGTGTTGCTGATGCCTTTAACAAGTTTGATGAATATCAACTTGCTAAATATAACGGCGGAAGCAGAAACATTAAGCTGAAGGATCTGCTTAGAATTGTTCACCCAACGCCAAAGGATGAAGCACAAAGTGCTATTTTTGCCAAGATTATGAATGAATCGCTGGCAACTCCATATACTTGGGAAACCGAGCTTTCTGCCAATGGGCAACTCAATAAGGCTGAACAAAAGTCTAAGGGTCAGGTTTGGGAAGAACTGATCAATTCGGGTAAGCTTGGATATATGGCACTACTGAAGAATCTTCGTAATATTGAAAATGAATGCAATCCCTCAGTTATTAACAGAGCTGCTGCAATCATAGCAGATAGAGAAAAGGTTATTCGTAGCAAGCAATTGCCTATGAACTTCCTAACAGCTTATCAAAATGTTACCTCTGGTATACTGCGAGAAGCTATTGATAAGGCAATTGAGCATAGCGCGTTGAACATTCCCAACCTTGGGCGGCGCGTAGCAGTTATCATTGACAACTCAGGTTCAATGAGTGGACAGCCTGCTGAGCTGGCATGTCTGTTTGCCTCCATGATTATTGGAGCACATCAAGATTCCCACGTGGATACGGTCGTGTTTGCGGATAGAGCCGCAATGATCACAGGTTCTGCCAACCGCAATCAAATGCGCAATGCAATCGCAAATAGTCGAATTGGCGGCGGAACTAGCCTAAGTGCTGCTTTGTCTCTGCTTAATGGTAAGAGATATGATGCAGTTTTTGTTCTTAGTGATGGTGACGTCAACCAAACCGAACTAAGACGTTGCGATACTCTTGGTGGACCAAATTCTATAAAAGTCGTGTTCAACTTCAGCGCGTCTGAAACCACTCCTTTTAAAGAAAATAACTCTTTCTTCTTAACTGGACTCAGTCCAAAGGTATTTACTTACCTTAAGTACGCTGGTCAAGTTGAAGGAATTAGTGGAATACTCTCTACTGGATATAATCAATTTCAGAGGGTTGTTTAATAAACAATGTGGGCGTGCCAATTGGTGCGCCTTTATTTGTTTATCTTGCTCGTTAGGGCACTCTGGAATAATTTAGCAATCTTAGAGGGATGCATACTGGAAATTTCTTCCAGTTGAAATGCAATCTTATTATTATTTAGTATATGTTGTAAAAAATCGGTAGCAAATGCTACTGTTTTGTTTGAAGCATTCTGATCTCAATGTCCCTCTCGAGGTATACTCGAGCAGGCTCATTACTGCCCTAGGTCACAACTGTTTATCGCTGATAAACATAGTGACCCCCGGCATCCACTCCCCTACCGGGAATTGAGATCAGAACATGTTATTACCAGGACCATGGTAATAATATTTACTGAAGTGCGCATGCGACCCAGTCGACATGCATGTCACGAGGAGATCTGCATCTGCAGCTCTTCACCTCATGACATCTCCAGTAAATTTTAGATCCTGAACTTTAAATATATAATTATATCTAAAGTTACGGATCTGAGGGTTAATTGCATACAACCCATGTAATAACTAACATCTTATTTGTAGCTCATAGTGCATTGTGAAATGTCGACTTTATCACCATCTCAAAGGCCTAGAGATGTACATATACGACCGAGTTATAATAAACTAATAGTATGGAACATATGTAATTCTGGCCCTATCTTATGGAAAGACTTAAATTTTCAAATCATGTAATGCTTGACATGGAAACGTTGAGTGTTGCTGATAATCCTGCTGTTTTGTCTATTTCAGCAGTTGCTTTTAAAATAGACACACTTAACAATTTAGATGATTTTAAAAAACCCGATCAGGGTAAGATTAGAAATGAAACTTCATTTCATTGTGCACTTGAAATTAATGACCAGATAAAACGTGGTCTTGATTTTGATTCAAGCACATTAGTTTTTCATTTGGAACATAATGAGAAATTTTTTAAGGAATGCCTAGGTATGGAAGCTGATGGCATTCCTATTATTGCACCAGATTATGCACTTAGAGAATTTGCTACTTTTTTGCATGATCTATCATCTAGACATAGTCATTACGAACAACCTGTTGTTTGGGCAAATGGCGCTGTCAGTGATCATAAATGGTTGGCAAGTTTATATAATGCGTATGGTCTTAGAATGCCAATTGGATTTAGAGATCAATTGTGTTTTAGGACAATAAGGGAAATGTATCCTTCTCATTTGTCTGCATATAATAATTCACATAATTCTTTTGATGATTGCGTAAACCAGATTATGGCTTTTCAGAGAATTTATAAATATGCAACTTAGTGCAGCAGAGTATGCCACATTAGTAACTAATGTTAGGTATGTAAAAAATCGCGGGCTGTCAATAAAGACAACCAGCAACAACAAATTTGTCGTTTCTAATACTGTGAATGGAAATTTCATCAGTAGAGAATATGACACAATAGATGAATGTTTCGCATTTGTGGATGGACTCGTTTGGGATGCGTAATTATAAATCACTAATTATTAACGTGCTGGACAATGGATTGTCTCGTGGAGACAGAACTGGTACTGGCACAATTGGTTTGTTTGGTGAAAAGCTGGTGTATGATCTTCTTGATGGTTTTCCAGTTGTCTCTCTTAAGCAAACTTATTGGAAATTATCTATTAAAGAAAAATTATGGATGATTTCTGGATCTAGAAATAATAACGATTTAAAAGCAGCTAAAGTAACTATATGGGACGAATGGGCATTGCCAAATGGCGATCTTGGTCCTGTCTATGGAAGTCAATGGAGACATTGGCCAGTTGTGAAAAAAATTGACGAAGAAACCATTATTGAAGCCGGAAGAGAACTTCAACGTAATGGAGCGACCAATTTATTAGATCCTTATTATTCTGAAATAGACCAAATACAACTTCTTGTTGATGGATTGAAAAATAATCCTTTTAGCAGACGACATATATTGACCGCATGGAATTGGTCTTATATCCCTGATGAAAAATTATCTCCACACGAGAATGTTGAAAACGGCATGATGTGTTTGGCTCCATGTCATATGATGGCACAGTTCTACGTTTCTGATGTCACTAAAGAAGATGTGCAAAAATATATTGCATATCAAAAAGCCACAGGTGAATCTTATGACAACATTCCCACAAGGAAGTTGAGTTGTCAGTTATATTGCAGATCTCAAGATTTATGTTTGGGGACACCTTTCAATCTTGTTGGATATGCCACTTTAACAATGATTCTTGCTAAGCAATGTGGATACATGCCTGGCGTTTATCATCATGTTATTGGTGATGCACATATATATAAAAACCATATATATGGTGCAGAAGAAATGGTTCAAAGAGAGCCATTTAAAACTCCCTATTTAAAAATAAACAATAATGTTGCGTCTATTTTTGATTATAAAATAGATGATTTTGAATTAGTTGGATATAAATACCATCCACCTATTTCTTTTGATATTTCTATCTAATTTTTCTTTTACTCCCGCCTATTTTAGGATTTACATATTTTATGAAAAAAGTAGCATTGATTGCTTTCGGTATTGCAGACGGATACTGCCATACTGATTCCCCAAGATTAATCAATAATGGCCCAGAGCTATATAATAAGGTTCGCGATATTCTCAAGAACTCTGGTGCAACTCTAGGCGCATATGTTTCTGTTAACAACCCTGCCGATTCAAATGAAAAAGTTGATGTTGCAGATGTTATTCCAGAAACAAAGATTATTAATCTTAAGCTTTGCATAGACAAGTTTTTGCATGTCAATAATGAGCTAACCATACTTGACCATTCTGGCGACCAAATGTTGTTTGATGGCGACAAGCTAGACTTTATTTTGCGCCCACAAGATTATGATATTCATATTTGTGGTATTGATATTAACGGTATTTTTATTGATGCCATTAATGACTTCTTGCGTCTTGGTTATAATGTCACTATATATAGTGATGCTATTAAGCCATTTAGCAAGAAGACAATTATGTGCATTAAAGGCAGCAATGTTAAGTTTGTTAGTGCAAAAAGCGTATGTCTGAAATAAATTTTGATGAGCTATTTGCTCCAGAGGCTTCAAAATCTCAAATATCTAATGCAATAAAGAGCATAGATAGGATGCTAAGCAAAAACAAAATTAAAGATCCCGACGATAGAGAATATTATCGGTATCAACTTGAAAAGCTTAAAAGTAAATTGTCTGAAAAATAATGAATCCTACTATTACCCTCATCGTTGCTTGCGATAAAAAAGGTGCTATTGGCAAAGACAACAAATTGCCGTGGCGGCTTCCAAGCGAATTAAAACACTTTAAAGACCATACAATGAATAAACCACTTATATGTGGTAAAAATACATTTGTTTCTTTACCTGGTATTTTGCCTGGTAGGCCTATGTTTGTTTTATCTTCTGATTATAAAACAGTTGATATTTTGCAAGCAAAGATGGACAAGTATAAGGAAAGTACTGGTGGCAAGGATGTTCCATTCTTGGCGCTAGCATCAAGCATTGACGAAATTCTTAACAGCTTGCCTGAATTATATCCGGACGCAAAGGAAATATGCGTTATCGGAGGTCAACAGATTTATAAACAGTTTTATCCTTATGCTGATAAGATTATTTATACTGAAGTTGATTGCGAAATTAAAGACGCTGATGCTTTTTTTGAACCTCCAAACAAGGATCTTTGGAGAATAATAAATAAAGTCGTTTCTAATTTCAAAACAGATTTGGATGAATATACATACTCAATTTTAGAGTTTGTTAAAATTCCATCTGCACAGATAGTTTCTTTCAGTACAAGGAAAGTATTAAATAAATACGAAACTATTAAATTGCGTAAAGACAGTAAATAACCGAAGGAATAATAAATATGACAATGCCCCTACAAAATGGCTCTGTTGTAAAGATTTGGCATGGTACTCGCGGTCACGACTATGTTGTTGTGGCAATTAATCGTGCTCAAAAAAAGATTGGTCTCATTAAACACACCTGTATCAATAATGATGGTTCTATTCATGGCAATACATTGCGCGTGAACAAGTGGATTCCATATGAAGAACTAGGCGTGCAAAAGATTGTTCCATGCATCACTAGAGTGGTGGGAACAAGAGAAGTTGATAACTCTATCCTCCGCGATTTCTTAGTCGCAACTGGTGAAACTAGAGTTATTGCAGTTTCTACTGCTCATAATGTTGTAGCATCTGTAGATCGTGCTAATGATGCGCGTCTTGCAGCTGCGCTTTAATACAAAAGGGCAAAAATGACTCAGAACATTTCAGTTCAATATTTTCCGCCCAAAGAAGGGTCACGGGATAATGATCTTGGTGGCGGATACGTTACTAGTGGAATCCTAAAAACCAGATTCTCAGTTATTAAAACTGACAAGAATGAACATGGTTTCTTTGTGTCTCTCCCAAGGGTAAAGGATGCAAACGGTGAATGGAAAGACATCGTTTCCACAGTAAACAAAGAAGGTTCGGATATGCTGATTAGGCTCGTCAAGGAAAAGATGAATCCTAATGAACAACAAGCACCCGCAACCCGTCCAGCTACCCCTCAGGCTCCCAGTAATGCAACTAGGCGAGTGCCTCCTAAGACTCCGGGTACCGGAACTCCAGGATCTGCTCCCTGGTAACAGTGGGTTGTAAATGACGGACAAAAATACTATGCCTAGCCAATTCTCTATATTTAAAGGGAAGTCGGCTATGCGCATGCAACTTCAAAAGCCAGAGGCAATTGAAGACAAATTTAAAATTGGTTGCATTATTTTGCAAATGGCACCTTTCAAGGAAGAAAAGAATGGTGTAAGAATTTTTGCTTGGGAAGAGCAAAAAGTAACAGTAAAGCTTGGCATAAATGATCTTACTCAGCTTGTTTATGCAATTGATTCTGGCGGTGAAACTAAATTGTTCCATCAATTTAATGAAACCACAAAGTCTATTGAATTCAAGCTTAATGGGGATAAAGGATGGTTCCTATCTGTTGCTCAAAGCGGCAAGGATGGCGCTAAGCAAAATATCAGCATTCCAATTTCAAGAGAAGAAGGTTATACAATTGGCATTATGCTAAAAGCCGCTCTTCCTCTTATACATAATTGGTTTTAAGAAGGTAATTCTAAATGACACAAGCTCTTAAGGCTCTCTCTGATCTGACCGCTGCTTCTAACAAGGCACGTGCAGAAAAGGAAGCAAAAGCTGTGCCAGTTAATAATGCAACCAACCCAAGTGCAAACGCAGCTCTCGCTGTGGCTGCACTTGCAGCAATTGCTAAGGCTGGAACAGTTAATCAAACCACACCTCGTGTTGAAGAAATTGTAGATAATGCTATTGAAGTGTTTGACATTGAAGATGTTGAATCTCTTGAAGTTATCATTGTGCTCAATGGCACACAACACGTTGTTTTTTCAATTTAACAAGTAATTAGAAGGTAATTTAAAATGGCTAATACTATTCGCGTAATTTACGGCACCGAAATCGACACCACTGTTGACGGCTCTATGACCCCTGAAACTATTCTTAACACCTTGAAAGTTACCTACAAGGAACTTTCTGATGCGAACTTTACCCTGACTCCAGATGGAGACGGTGGTCAAGTGATGCGCATCACCCTGAAGGAAGGAAGAAAGGCTGTTTAAGCCTTTTGGAATAGGGAGCGGAGGTAATACTCCGCTCAATTAACTATGCAAGACATTAGTGAATTAATAAATCAATTTGGGGCAATGGTTAATATTTTGCCTTCGCCGCAAATACCACAAGAAGTCATTGCATTCATAGAGCTAATGTCTCAAGCAAAGTATTCTACTTTTTTGACTGAAGAAAAAGAAGCACAGTATCATGCTTTGAATATTAGGGACTCTATAAACGCGTCAATTGACTTTGAAAAATCCTGCAAAGCCTCTGCTTTGTTTAACCCTATTGTTCTGAATTATGTCCGCTCACTCAGAACACAAGTTCTGGATGATTTTATCTGATGAGCTTTTCAAACATCCAAGACTTCATGTCTTTCTTTTTTGTTGGCAAATATATTAATACCGAAGGTATTTCTGTTAGAAATATCGCTCCATCTTTGAATGATAAAAAAGATATCTTCTCAAAGACCGCAAAGTTGGTAAATTTGGCAATCAATCACAATCTTCAATCGAAGAATTCTTTAAACTATCGTAATGCTGAAAATCCCAACTTAGAAGAAACCACGAATGCTTTTTTTGATGAATTTCAAATTAAGGTTAGCTTTCAACCAAGCAAGCGTATTCAGGCAGGCACTCGTGGCAGAAATCAAAACAATCTACTTCTTTCTGACTATTGTTCTTTTACGGCTCCTGGCACTCTAACTGCAAAGCCTCTTGCTAGAGTTGCAAATGATTTTGTTCAGATTACAAATCCTGATGCTAAAAGATTTTACGGTAGTTTGATAGCTGGATCTTATATTGGTAATGAAACATTACTTGGTACTGTTTATAATAATTATTATAACAACCACATGATGTCATTTTTTACTAAGCTTGCTCAGCCCACTCAGCATGAACATTATAAAATGATGATGTTTAATTCTGAAGGCGACCTGCATAAGTATTTGCGTGATTTCTTGAAATTTACACAAACACAACCATTACCTCCTGCTGCTGCCAGCAATGGAGGCATGCATGCTACTTTTAATGCTCCACGCGTGCAGAATGATGATCTAGATAATTATACAAATACTGAATTTTATCTTACTTTATCTGAAACTCGCACTGATAGATGGCATAATGAAAGGGTTGTTTTGCTTCTCGATCATATGGATATAACTTCATATTATAGTGTTGCTAATGGTCTTGTTCTTTCTAAGCTGCACCAGACATTTAGGGAAAACAATTATGTTATTCCACCTAATAATGTTCTTGATATTGCTAATATGAATTATTCGCTTAGAACTAATAATGGACAGCATACTAGAAGTGAAAAGTTTAGAATTATTCCTAAGCGATATATGGGTAATGGACAATCTCCGACTCCTTTCATTTATATAGTTAAGATGGTTATGCCAAGAAATCAAACAGCATATGTCCTTATGAGTAATATTGAAAATGTGTTTGATACATCTTATGTGCTCAATATGGATATTGGTTTTAGATATTCTGCAGCATCATTTTCCTCTAGTGAAAACTTTAGAGTTGCAGCCGAAGCCACCAAGAACCATATAAATACTTATTTTAAGACGGTTAATAATGAACAATAAAAAAGTTTTATTTGATATAAAAATTGTTGATGACGGTGTTGTTGAAATTGCTGCCTTTGATAAGGGCGCTATTTCCAAGAAGACCACAAGCCTTCAACATTTTCTGTCCACTTTTGGACAATCTTTCTCGACTTTCGAGACACCCATTCTTCCTCAGAATTGTAGAAAAATTATAAAATCAAGCAATTCTGAATTGTATATATTTGAATATCCTGCATCTAACCGCACTATTATTTATGATGGTCATAAATATGATAACGTTTTTATTCCTAGAACTTTATTTACTGTAAAGATTTCTACTAGTGGCGGTCGGAAGCAATTGGTTAAAAATGATATATTTGTTTTGGATCCCCTGACTCCATTTGGCGTTAATATGCCTCTGTATAGTTGGTGTTTTAATAATTATAGCTATTTTGAAAATTCAAATAGTTATATCTGCTGGGGATCAAATAATGCCACTATGGACAATATCCTTACTGGTGATTCTAGTGGCTATGGTTCATTTTTTAATCTTTATATTTCTTCTGGATTTAATAATCACCTAGAGCCTTATAATAGACTTTCTGGTGTGTCTATTGATGGCAATCCAAGAATGTTGGCCCTTGTTAAACATTTGCAAGCTAACAAGATATTTCCTATGCAATGTGTTGTTCCCATGAAAGAAACAATTGCATCTATTATTTCCAAGTTTAAAGAAGGAAAATACTAATGACTAATGCTGCTTTTGCATTGTTTGGCTCTATGGGCGAAGCCAAAGTTGAATCGCTTGATTCCGAAAAGAAGTTTTGCACTTCCATGTTTCATAATGGCGTTTGGGAAAAGCGCAAGACCCATGTTGGTGAATTTACTCACTGTATAGCTCCTATTACAATTCCGTATTTAAAGGAGTCTTGTGAAGCTTCTTTTAAATGGACTTTGCCAAAACCCCCAGTTGGCATATATAACGAGGTTCTTAGGTTCTTTCGTGAAATTTATAACACTATCAAGAGCGAAGTTTTTGTTGGTGTTTTCTGGAATCTGGAACAGAAGAAGTACCAGCTTTATGTACCAGATCAAGAAGTTGCTGGTGCATCCATTAAGTATTCTCGCGACAAGGGTGCCTTTGTTGACCCTAACTTAGTGCATGTTATTGATATTCATTCGCATTAATTTACAGTGCCTTTCATGAGTAATCATGATCGAATAATTCGGTGAACTCAGGGAAACTCCCAATACAAGGACAATCCTGAGCTAAGCTGGGAGTGGGCTTAAGTGCTCCCAGAAAGTGCAACGACTAGGTGTTGAGTCCCAACAATAATACACCCACGAGCGCCGAACACCCTACTTATAAAGAGGGTGGTGATATAGTCTGATCTTGACATAGTGTGTCGATAAATAATTTTATTTTATCGTATTTTCTATCAAGATGAATTGTTGAATTTTTATAAATAAAATCAAAGAACTTTTTTATTTGCTTCTTTGATCCAATTGATAAATTTGGTATTGAATCATATTCTGTTATTGAGCATGTTCCAATTTCAATTTCATTAACTATGCCTAGTAAAAAATCTTTTGTTCCACGTATTTGTATGTAGCCTCTTTTGTATTTTTCTTGAAATGTAAAAGATCCATCTCCATCAAAATATCCACGAATAAATGCACTTCTGAATTCTTTTGGAATATTTTTTATTATATTTGTCATGGTTAGTGATTTTTGTTCTTCAATACCATTATTTTTTAAGTGACTTACTAGCTCATTATTATAAATTACAAATCTGATTAATTCATTTCTTTTTAAAATATGAATTGGATTTTCGGATTGCATATCTTCTTTAAGGCTTTCTAATACTACTTTATCCTTTTGATGTATAGTTATTGTTAGCCCAATAGAGTTTCTGCTTTTTGTTATGCATCCATCTGCAGCTATAAAACCTAAAAAATAAGCCTTTTTGTCTGAGTCTATATTTTCAAAATATTTTATGTTTCCATTGTTGTATTTTTTAAACGATGGATTTCTATGTTTTGTTAGTATTGCTTTTACAAAATAAAAGCTTTTATTAATTGTTTTGGAAATTTGATGAGCATTTATGCCACTATCAAACATTTCCAATATTTGTTTTTCGTAATTCATCTTTATATCTCCTGTATTAAAATTACAGTGATATAATATATCTTGATAAAATTAAAGTCAAGGAACATATAATTAAAAAAATGTTCACAACATAAAGTGTAATTTTGGTGCTGGATTTTCTGGTACTGATACTGCTGACGAGGTAAGCACAAAGCTATTTGGTGTTATAGGCAATATTCTTGGCAATGTTTCTATGGCATGGAGAGCTGGTTGTAATCAAAAATTTGTTACGATGACATTTGATCAAATGTTTGACAACGAGAGCACGGAAACATTTAGTGTTGGCGATGACGCTGTTGGTCGCGTTAAGGAAATTAAACGTCCAATATTTGTTTCTCCTGCTGTTGTTCCTAGAGTCCAAACAGGTGCATATCCTGCTGTTTCTCGGTTTAATAATACGCCTAAGAAATGGGAGCCTTCCAAGCAAGCATATCCAAATCATAACTTTAATGATTCTGTGGACTACGGTGAAGATCAATACATGAATCTTTTGATGAGCAGTCAAGATTTTGATATTCCCTTTACTGCTGGCATGGGATTTGAATCAGATTATACCTGGGCTGATCCCAATTACTTTGAGGCTTTTGAAGATTTCAATACTGTTTACAAATCTTGGCTGGATGACGTAAATGGATCAGTCTGTTCTGGCACCTCCAATAGACAGCTTGTTTCTCAGTTCTTTGATCTTGTTAATTCTTGCGATCAGATGGATGTCGATTTCATTAAATATGTTCTTAATGAATCTATAAATTATATGACCGTGAATGAATTTCATGATCTTGTTCAACATTTCTCGGGATTACTATGACAAACTCTAAAATTGATTGCGCTATTGCTGCTGACGAATATGTCACAGCTGCGCAAAAACTTTTTGATGGCTGTGCTCAAGTTAGAAATTCAAATATTTTTTCTAACAACAATTATATTCTTGATGGGTTTTTAATTAAATCTACATCGGTAGACACCATTGTAATTAATGGTTGTGGCGGAACTGGCGGATGGTTTATTCCAAAGCTTGCTAAAATTCTTATTGATGCGCAAATGAAGAATAAGCTTGCTGATCAGATCACTATTTATCTTTGTGATGGTGACAACGTTGCCACAAAAAATCTTATTAGACAGAACTTTATCATGCGTGATGTTGATAAGAATAAGGCTGAAGTTTTAGCAAATAGATATAGCCAAATGTTTCCAGCAAATGTAAATATTGTATTTGTCGATAAGTATATTGCAAACAAAACAATTATTGATGCTTACCCTGCTTTGCTTCAAACCAAGTTTGTTGATATTGCAACACTCCCATTTGCGGAAGGCAATATGAATAACATGCATGCAAAAACTACTTTAGTTTTCAACTTTGTTGATAATGCTCTTTCAAGAAAATGTATTCATAACTTTTTCAATAGGCTGCATCATAGAAGTTCTATTGTTGTTGATACTGGCAATAACCTGTACAACGGCCAATTGAATGTAAGTATATATGATAATGCTCAGGGCGAATCTCCATTTCCCTCTAATTATTTTATTAGAAATTTCCGTGAGCTTGGTGATACTGAATATGTAAAGCTTGAAAATTGTGCTGATGCTGATTTGGCAGTTAATAACCCAGAGCAAATGTTTAATGTCAATGATTTTGCCGCAACGGTTACCGCAAATATGGCAAATTGTTTATTTGCCGACAGTAAAATTTACTATGGTCTAACTAAGTTTGTTACTGGTAAAGCATTATCTGTAGAAAACTTAATGCCAATTATTGGTTTTGCCACAAAAGACAATAACTCAACTACTGCTTTTGCTGATGCATTGCTACGCCCGGTCTTTTATGGTGGGGCATTGCATGATATGGAAAGAACGCTTTTGCCTGAATCTTTGTGTGGCTATGGTCGTTTTCAGACCCCAATACGTTGGGATAAACATTACGATGGCATGCTTAAAAACAAATCTTTAATTGAATGGTTTACCAATTCAAATATCACCGAAAACAGGCAGAAGATTCGTTCTATGTCTGCACAATACTTAACAGAACTTGGTAATTTCTCGGATTTTGTGAATGCCAAGAAACTTGAGACAGCGGTTCAGAACGCCGCATAATCTGCATATGGTCTTTGCTAAAGAATATGCAAAGGCTTATGTTGAGGATAAGTTTGTTAAGAAATCTTTAGAGACTCAGTTTGATTTTTCTACTGAGTCTTTTTTGATTCTTTTGATGCATTTCTTAACAATATTTAAACTTATAATTTCTTCTACAAATACAATATTGACTTCTGATAGAAACAGCTATGTTATAAGCAAATATAGTAATCAATGCTTTGTTCACAATGTCGATATTATTCTTTTTTTTGAAACTTATGACAGGTTGTATAAATTAATTTCTTATTACCTATCTTGCAAATCTGATTTTTCTAAAGGTATGTATTTGAAGCAAATACAGGGCCAAATGACAACATTAATTCCTGTGTTTAATTCAATGGCTGAATATCTTGGTTCTTTTTCCAATACTTGTGTTTATAGAAATGTAACTGTAAACAATAGGGTATTGTCTATAGTAGATAGAAAATTGGATGTTCCGCACAAATGCTTATTAGCTGTTGTTCATAAGCAAATTGCTATATTTTTTGATAAATATTATTCAATTTTTACAAAGCATTATGACATTGGTGAAAACATTTTTGGGTTTATAAAAGAGCGTTCGTGCGCTGATAATGCTAAGTATCATTTAGCTCATAAACCAGAGTCTATTATTAATACTGATGTTAATAAGTTTTTTAATAATTGTACTATTTTGAAAATGCTTAATAGCAAAGTATTTATTACAACTTTGAACAATTTTGATGCCCCATCTGAAATTAAAACAGCTTTTAATATTGGATTGATATCTGTATTGTTTTATGCCACTCACAACTCAGTGTTTCCAACTGGTAGTATTTTTACCCCTGTGCTTTCCAATTTGATATTTTTAAATATTGATGTTGAAATTAATTCTTATATTAATCAGCTGAAAAATAAACATTCAAACAGTGGTCTTTCTTTGCGTTATTCTAGATACGCAGACGACATAACTGTGTCTTCTAATATTCAAAAAATAAACAATTCTAATGTGTTGAACATAGTTGTTTTGAAAGATATAGAAAAAATACTTAATAAGTATGGATTTTATATCAAATATGCAAAGAGTAAAATAAGTGGCAAGGGCGATGCCAAAATAGTTAATGGCATAGTGCTTGATATTGATAATAATAAATTATCTATAGGCACTGATAAGAAATTGCAATTAAAACAATTAAAAGATGCTAATCCAGATATTGTGAAGGATTCTTCTTATGCTGGCTACATGTCTTATCTTAAGAGTGTTAGTCCAGAGCAATATGACTATATAATGGAAACAAAAAATAATGATTTACGTGGTACACAGATCTTTGACCCATGGTGATAAATTAGGGTTTTTAAAGATTTTATCTTGTGCTGATATAGATGAAAATGATGTCAAGTTTGTTGACTTAACCGTTGATGATCTTGATATTAAAACAAAGGATTTTATACTTGCTATAAATACGTATAAGGATATAGCAAGATCATTGATTGCCGCCAAATTGTTTGATATGAAGCAATTGCTTGGCAATGATGTGCTTGATCCGGTTACCAAGTTTGCTCTTATAAATATTCCTCATTCTATTCAAGAATTATATTCTAATGATAATGCAAAGCAGACAGTTTGGCATAAATTACTTACTTTCTCCGAATTCTACAAGGAATGTGGAAGTGTTGGCGGGCATGAAGGCAATTTGATGATCAATGATAATCAATCATTTGCGGAAGCAGTTGATGCCATTGATGATCAAGCCGAAGCAGAGCAGTCAGAAGAAGTTAAAGACTTGAAGGAGATTGCTTCCATTAATATGGATTCTATATTTCAAGCATTGGCTGATCAATTGGATTTAACAGATCCCACTATAGGTAAAAGCTTATCTCTTTCTGATAAGATTCAATTCGAAACAGAAGAAGTAAAAATATGCATTTATCCCAATAATAGAATGTCTGCCAAAGATCAAGCAGAAAATGATTTAAATCTATCCTATAAGGATATGATTGCAATACTTAAACTAGGAACTATGTTTGACGCTAAGAAAATTTCTTTTTTTAAGATAAAAGAATGAATGCTTTCCTAGCCAAACTTTTTAGAACATTTTTGACCTCTTTGACAATCTACATAAGCAGAAAATTAATCTATTATGTAGATTGTTATTTTACAAACAAAATCACAGAACAGACTCCTGTTGTTACATGCGATAGTTGTGCTAAAACTTTCGATAAAGAAATTATTTACTTTATGCATCGCAAAAGTTGCCCAAACTGTCTAACAATATTCGATTGCGATTTTTCGGAATATGAATACAAGCCCCTCCCAAGAAGTTCAAACTTCGCCACCAATTACACCTCTTAATCAAAATCCCCAAAAAAACTTTGTTATTTCTATTGATTCCAACAATGCACTTAATATGGACCTTCAAGGTTCTTGGACACTCCATGAAGCCCTTGGTGCTCTTATTTTGACAGGCATCAATTTATACGCCAACAATACTCAGTCTCCAGGCATTAATTATTTGGCTCAGCTTATTGGTCAACTTACAACCCCTAGCAGCTCTTAATTGCTGTATTCTTTTTGGGTGATAGTATGACTGATCAATTAACCCCTGTTTATTTTTTGTCTATTGATCCCTCTATATCTTCTACTGGCTTAGCTGTTTTATCAATGTATGACGATAAATTTGTTTTGCATTATAAAACTTCTCTTACAACTAAAAGCAATAAAGAGTTTGATAAGACTAGATTTAAGAAGAAGTTTGCTTTAAACTCCATGTTCATTTTTGCCCTAGATTATATAGAAAAGGAGCTTAAGATAAAACCATCTTTTGCTGTATTTGAAGATTACTCTTATGGCTCTGTTGGTCACCTGGCTCATTTGGGTGAACTTAATGGTATGTACAAGTGTGAACTAAGCAAGAGAAAAATAGAGCTTGATGTTATTGCTCCTTCTAGTGTTAAGAAGCGTATTACTGGGTCTGGCAAAGCAACAAAAGAAGAGGTTGCTGCTGCTCTTCCTAATTTTGTAACCAATTATGGAAACTTTGTTTTTAACAATAACGACGAAACCGACAGCGTTGCTGTTGGTGTAGCTTATGCACTAACAATGATGGAGATGTTAAATGAATCTGCAGAAAATACAAAACAGGCTAAATGAATTTATTGAAGCAAATCAAAAAGAATTAATGACATCGTCTGAGTATCTTGTCTATGTTGCTAATTTATTATTTGGTTTAAGCTCTCCTGCAATAGCAATGGATTCTGAACTGTCAGTAATTGATCCAAAAGATTATTTTTCTGTTGAAAGTGCTTTGTTAAAATATCCAGAGCATCCACATTTGCAGTGTTTAGTTATGGCACACAAATTATTATTAGCCTCTAAGAGTTTTAAGAATGACTGACATTGCAAGCCCTATTATTGATGCTATGCCAAATGTTGAAGAAACTTTTGATATAGTTTTTGCTGGATTGCAATTTAGAGGTAAGACGGTTCAAGAATGGGAGGAAATACTTACCGTTCCTCCTATTCTTGAAAATCCTACGCCTATTGAATTGTTAAAATTTAATACTAGGTATATAGAAATCAATGAAACAATAATGAGCAATTATGCTTATGCCAAATCAGCTTTTGCTTTATCTTCTGCAACATATCAACATGTGTTTAAGAATAAGCAAAATGAAATTATGGAAAAAATGGCTAAGGATAATAAGAAGATGGGTGTTGAAATGCTTGAAAAAATAGCATCTTTCCATTGTTCTAAAGAATTTCATGCTATGAAAATACATGAAATATTTGTTGATTTCTGGAAAATATATAACGACAAAATGTCCCTTTTGGATTCTAGACTTTCTAATTTGAGCTTTTTAGTAAGATAATTATGAGACAATATCTATACGTTTCTCAATTTGATATAAGCGATTCTGTTTTTAATAAGTATCTTATTGATAACTTTAATAAAATTGAATCAATTATTACAAATCAATTGGCCTTCTTGGACCTAATTGACAGCATATGCAGCACTTACAATCTTGAAGAAGATATGTTTGATATCGTTAGAAGATCGGTATCAAATAAAGCACATATGTATCATTTCCCCATGTCTTCTAAGGATTTTGTATTTGCTGTGTTGGATTATCTTTATCATAAATATGCAGATGATAAACTAAGCAAATGTGCATTGCTCCGTATTATTTATATGTATGATATAGATATTACCGTATATGATGCTTCTTCATTGACTTTGCTTATTCCATTTGCTCATTGCAATGGCAAGCAAGTCGTTGATCTTATTGAGGAATTGGGGCAGCTAAAATATAGTTTGGGTGTCTATCCATATGATTTATTTACATATGCATTGCCTACAAACAATGACATCTTTTTTACTATATTAAATAAATATTTAAATCTTCCATCACAAAGATGGATAGATATTTTGGAAAGAAATAATGACTCCTGAAGAAAAGAAAAAAGCTTTTGCCACACTTAAGAATAATTTAAAAAAGAAATGGGGCGAATCTGTTTTGTCCGACCATTCCGTTCTTAATGTGGAATTTGTATCTAGCGGTTCTCCACTTCTTGATGCTTGCATTGGGGGTGGCATACCCCGTGG
>JAYRNA010000079.1:0-1011 GCA_041912375.1 Saccharimonadales bacterium (SeqCode)
CAGGGGTCTTTTAACTTTGCAGCACCGTGATTATTTCTTGAGGCTGGGCATACTATATATTACAGTGGACTACCCCAAAACGACAAACGGTAGGAGGTCTGAGATGACATACAAGGAACTTTCTTTGCTGGATTTTCAACGCATGTTTGCCTCAAACGAAGCGTGTCTTGAGGCGATCTTTGACGCACGGTGGCCGAATGGATTTGTCTGTCCAAAGTGCGGGCATGACGACGGAACCCGGCTCAGCAAGCGGCGCGCAATCCAGTGTAAGGTATGCAGAAAGCAAACATCGATAACTGCAGGAACGGTGTTTCACAAAACGAAAATCCCCCTAACGTGCTGGTTTTGGTTGATCTTTTTGATGACCCAGGATAAAGGTGGCATATCAACAAAGCGTGCGGCAATGCTGTTGGAGATGCACTATACGACTGTGTGGTTCATCATGCACAAGCTGCGGGAAGCTATGGCAGATCGACTAGAAGGACCGATGCTATCGGGGTTTGTAGAGATTGACGATGCATTTTTCGGAGGTAAAGCGCGGGGAAAGTCTGGTAGAGGCGCTCACAACAAACGCAAGGTTTGCGTAATGGTCGAGCGCCTCAATCGAAAAGCCGGCGATGCAGCCATGGTTGTGCTGACGGCGGCCGGACATCTTCCATTTGTGGCAGCTGTAGAAGCCCATCTTGAGCCAATGACAAGCGTTCGAACGGACGGACTTTTGATGAACTCTACTCTTCATGGGTCGGTGGGAAGCCTTGATATGACTAAAATTGGCAAAATGTACGAAGCGGGGAGTCTCGAGAATGTAGACAGGGTAATCTCTTTGGCTAAAAGATACTTATTAGGCACGTATCACCAGTACTGTTCACGAGCTCACCTACAGCGTTTTTTGAATGAATTCTGCTATCGATTCAACAGACGCTACACCTGGTATCAGCTTGCGTCCCGACTTCTTTCAGCCTGCGCACTTCGAACCCCAGTTCCGCATGCTGCAATATGATGAAACGCAGG
>JAYRNA010000080.1:0-1018 GCA_041912375.1 Saccharimonadales bacterium (SeqCode)
AAAACTGACAATAGACTAAACAACCTAGAGATTCACTCGAAGAGAAGTCATGCACAACTACATCATGATGGGAGATACTATGCGGCTGTACTTAGCAAATAGTTCTTCTCAGAATCGAGGGGGAGGCTGGAGCTTTATAGCTAACTTTAAGAAAGGGATGGGCAATGAGATTACTGAGGATTATGCGGAGGCAACTCATTACTTTATTAGCGGTGCAACTATGGTTAGCCGCGACGAAGTACTCCAGGCGAAACAAGACGGTAAGAAGATAGTCCTGCGGGTAGATAATGCTGTTCGGAATTCGCGCAACCGTAATACTGGCATGAGCCGCATGAAAGACTTTGCTGGATGGGCTGACTTAGTAGTCTGCCAAAGTTACTGGGCGTTTGCCTACTTAGGTGAGTTTTTAAAACTAGAAAGATCAGCCATCATCTTAAACGGTATTGACTTAGACCTGTTCCGCAGTGAACCAGGCCAAGAAAATATCATTTTATATTCACGATTCAACCGTGACGAAACTAAGAACTGGGAAGTTGCCCGCTATTGGTTTAGCCGACACCATACCCCCCACCAAAGGAAACTCTTAATAGTGGGTAACTTCTCGGATGAGCTTAAGAACGGTAATTTTGACTTTTACAATGGTGAACAATACGAGTATTTAGGCGCACTTGATGCCCCGAACATGGCAAAAATATATCGCCTGGCGGGTAAGTTTCTCTATACCTACTACAATGATGCTTGTTCCAATTCACTGATTGAAGCCCTTTGTTCTGGTTGCGAGATAGTCGGCGATGAATACTACCGCACAACTGGCGGTGCACCTGAGATACTAGACAATTTTTATGAACATGGCAGGGAATATTTTTCTCTACGGCGTATGTGCAATGAATATCGTGAGGTGCTTAATGCCGTCTAGCTATCGCATTGAACTGAATAAATGGCTGAGTCAGTTAGATGTTGAAGCCAATAGAGTCTTGGATATTGGCGGTAGCCAACTACCAATAAAAGGACGTGTCAA
>JAYRNA010000081.1:0-1283 GCA_041912375.1 Saccharimonadales bacterium (SeqCode)
GCGCCTCCTATGTTTGAATTCCGATCAAATAGAGGAACTTAACAGAAAAGTGAAAGAGCAGGGAGCCCGTTTGCGTCTAGGCAGTCAAAAGACATGCCCTCGCAGAGATATAGCCCCTGCTCTTCTTAATCTCTTGGAGTTTGAACAGAATGTAAGGAGCAGTAATGCATCCAGAATATCCGATGAGGAGACCAATCGAAGGGAGATTAGCACTTTTTGATTTGTTCACCTTAATCAACAAGTTCAGCTATGAAAATTGTTCTTAAACAAGTGCTGGGAATTGACGTGGACCAGAAGTACTTGGTGGTATCGATGGGCCGGTTATTGAATACACTTCGGACCGAAGTGTTTGCGCAGAACAAGTTTGTTAATGACTCGAAAGGATTTTCAGAACTGGTGCGCTGGGTTGGGTCACTTGCCGATCCGCAGATAGAGGTTTTGTATGTCATGGAAGCAACCGGGGTTTACCATGAAAAGCTCGCCTACTACCTGGATCAGAATAATCATGCCGTCAGCGTAGTGCTACCCAACAAAATCAGCAACTACTTCCGCACCCTGGACGTCAAAACCATTAATGACAAAACTTCCTCGGAGGCCATCGCCCTTTTCGGATTGGGACGGACACTCGATAGGTGGAAGAGACCTAATCCTGGCTTCAAGAAACTCCGTCAGCTGTGCCGGGAAAGAGACCAAGTGATCAGTGAAACTACGCTGATAAAGAACCAGTTGCATGCCGAGCAGGCTGAAGTGGAACCCAATCCATCTTCACTCTCTCGCATGAAGAAGCGCCTTCTCTTGCTGAGCAAGCAAAAGAGGGAGATCCAAGAGGAGATCACTGCCTTTGTTAAACAGGACGATGCCATCAAGGGTAGAATCGATCGGCTCAGGACCATACCCGGCGTAGGCTTAATAACCGCAGTAACGGTCCTGGCTGAAACCAATGGCTTTGAACTGATCCGGAACAAAAAGCAACTCACCAGTTATGCAGGCCTGGATGTGAGGGATAAGCAGTCAGGCACATCCGTCAGAAGTAAACCCAGCATATCCAAAAGAGGTAATCGTTATCTCCGAAAAGGACTCTACATGCCCGCACTGACCGCCATTCGCAGCGAAGGAAAGTTCAAGGTTATTTTCACCCGACTTGTATCAAAGCATGGAATAAAGATGAAAGGCCTGGTGGCTATCCAACGGAAACTCCTTGAATTGATGTTTGTAATCGACAAGAACAGATCTTTCTATCAAGCCGATTATCAGTCAATACCGGTGCACACAGCAGCCTAAAA
>JAYRNA010000082.1:0-1265 GCA_041912375.1 Saccharimonadales bacterium (SeqCode)
AAGTCTATGGCAAGCATCCCTCAAAGATATACGCCAAAGAGCATCAACAAGTGCTCGACACTATTAACGCATTTAACGAATAAGAAATAAGGGTATAAGGAGAATTTATCAAATGAGTATCAAAGATAAAGCAACCACTACTGTCTCAAGTACGAAACGAGTAGTGGCTAATGCGGAGCAGTTTGTGCAAGCAGTATCGCTACTTACCGTAGCCGGATTTAGCTACTGGGCACTAAGCCAGATTCACGTACCAAAAGTACTGTACTGGCTCGTCCTGGGCGCAGTGGTGATTATCGGCTTGCGCGGAGCAGTTGAGGTTATCAAGTTTTTAGATAAAAAAGCTTAGACATAAATCAAGGGGTAAAAAGGTGGAATATCGAATACACATAACACTCAGACGCAAAGGTAAGCCGGTGTTTACCAGCCAGGAGTTTAAAACCGAAGCATTTGACAGTTTGAGCGACCTGATGGCAACAGCGGCAGAATTTGCGACACAGAACGTTTATGACGATGAGGAGGGTAGAGATGATTACGACGAAGACGAACCAGACCGCTAAAGTTTTGCGCTTATTAAAGACACGGCGCTATGTAACGAATATTGATCTTAACCGGATAGCCTATAGGTACTCTGCGCGAATATGTGAACTACGGCGTGAGGGCTGGAATATTCAACGACAGTATGAACGCCCAGGCATTTACCGTTACTGGTTGGCTGAGGCCAAGGAGATACAGGAACAATGATACCAACCGAGGCCGAAGAAGGCAGACTTCTTGTCACGTACCTTCGTCTAAAAGGCTACAAGTTTACCCATGTCGCCAATGAGACAGGATCGGGAGCTGGAGCAAGGTTCCAGGGTATGCGCAATAAGCGACAAGGTACGAGTAAGGGCTTTCCAGACTACTTAGTTATAGCCAACAATCGTCTATTGGCTATTGAACTCAAACGAGTCAAGGGAGGCAGGGCAACGCCTGAGCAAAAGGAGTGGCTTGAGCACTTAAACAATGTTGGTGTACCTGCCAAGGTCTGCCACGGTGCAGATGAAGCCATCGAGTTTATTGAACAAACGTAAGAGGAGGTGAATATGGCAGAACTAACCGAACAAGAAAAAGCAGCAATTAGTAGAGAGTATAGGCGAAAGACTAATCGGGAATACTTGCGGGTATGGCGGGATGCGAACCGAGAAAAGTATAACGAGTACCACCGCGAGTATCGCCGGAAATATCGAGAGCGTCAACGCCAGGCAGCTATGAAAACTGCTGGACGA
>JAYRNA010000083.1:0-1818 GCA_041912375.1 Saccharimonadales bacterium (SeqCode)
AAGTCTATGGCAAGCATCCCTCAAAGATATACGCCAAAGAGCATCAACAAGTGCTCGACACTATTAACGCATTTAACGAATAAGAAATAAGGGTATAAGGAGAATTTATCAAATGAGTATCAAAGATAAAGCAACCACTACCGTTTCAAGTACGAAACGAGTGGTGACTAACGCAGAGCAGTTTGTCCAAGCAGCCGCACTGTTGACCGTAGCCGGATTTAGCTACTGGGCACTGACGCAGATACATGTACCAAGAGTACTGTACTGGGTTGTTCTAAGCGCGGTGGTCATTATCGGCTTGCGCGGGGCAGTTGAAGTAATCAAGTTTTTAGACAAAAAAGCCTAACACATACAACAAGGGGTATCGAGGTGGACTATCGCATACAAATCCTGGTACGTCGCAAGAGCCAACCGGTCTTTAGCGGCGACCAGTTCAAGACAGAAGATTTTGAGAGCTTAGAAGATTTGCAACTCCGGTTGCAGCAGTATGTCGAAGAAACAATTTATGACGATATGGAGGGGAGAGATGACGACGACCAAGATGAACCAGACCGCTAAAGTCTTGCGACTACTCAAGTCACAGCGGTACGTCACCAACACGGAACTGAACCGCCTTTGCTTCAGATTTGGTGCCAGAATTTACGAACTCCGTAAAGAAGGCTGGAACATCCAACAGGAGTGCATCAAGCCTGGACTATACCGTTACTGGTTGACTGAGGAAAAGGAGATACCGGAACAATGATACCAACCGAAGCCGAAGAAGGCAGGGTTCTTGTCACGTACCTTCGTCTAAAAGGCTACAAGTTTACCCATGTCGCCAATGAGACAGGATCGGGGGCTGGGGCAAGGTTCCAGGGTATGCGCAATAAGCGACAAGGTACGAGTAAAGGGTTTCCGGACTACGGAGTGATAATAGAAATAACAAAAAAAACTAGAATACTGGTTTTTGTAGAATTAAAAAGAATTAAAAAAAGCGTAACTTCACCAGAGCAAAAAGAATGGATCGAGTGTTTAAACAATTGCGATAATACCATAGCTATTATTGCTAAAGGAGCAAATGATGCCATAGACCAACTAGAAAATATAAAAAATAATTGGAAAATATTGTGGACTATATATTGTGGGATTCAACAAAGGTGCAATGACAAAAATATGCCAGCGTACCATCGTTATGGCGGTAGAGGTATAAAAAATAATTTTAGTACTCCAGCAGAATTCTTTATTTGGTCTATTAAAAACGGTTACAAAAAGGGTTTGACCATTGAGCGCATAGATAATGAAGGAAACTACGAACCTATTAATTGCAAGTGGGCTACCAGAAAAGAACAGGCAAATAATCGTAGCAGTTCACATCTTATTACTGCACTTAATAAAACACTTACTTTGCAACAATGGTCAGAAGAAACTGGAATAGGGCATAAAACCATACTGTACAGATTAAAAAAAGGTTGGAGTCCTGAAAAAGCACTCAGCATTAAACCCGTTGTAGGTCGCAATCAGACACATAAGGAAGAGGTATTTTAACTATGAAGGACTGGATCGAAGCACTTAAACAATGTTGGTGTACCGGCCAAAGTCTGCCACGGCGCAGATGAGGCCATCGAATTTATTGAACAAACGTAAGAGGAGGTGAATATGGCAGAACTATCCGAACAAGAAAAAGCAGCAATTAGTAGGGAGTATAGGCGAAAGACTAATCGGGAATACTTGCGGGTATGGCGGGATGCGAACCGAGAAAAGTATAACGAGTACCACCGCGAGTATCGCCGGAAATATCGAGAGCGTCAACGCCAGGCAGCTATGAAAACTGCTGGACGA
>JAYRNA010000084.1:0-1666 GCA_041912375.1 Saccharimonadales bacterium (SeqCode)
CCGTTCTGCGATAGCCTGTGCGATGTACTGTGTAACTAGGTTCACAATACTTCCGTTTACCCCCAAGCTTGCATCAGCAACTAACTCATTTGAGAGAGGTACGATACTTGCGAGAGAGTAAGGAGTTAGCACAGTCTCACCGAAGTCGACAGTAGAGGTGTTCTTTACTGCGCCTTCAGATCGGAAAGCTGCCTTTGGGCGTGAGGCGAGGTTTGGAATGTGTAGGGTATCAGAAACAGTGGTAATGACATCAGCGATTTGACGCATAATGCTACGGTCACGAATATCTTCGACCAACACATTTGCGTAATCATCTGGTACCAAAAAGCCACCGCGTGAACCTGTACCTTCAACCAAGACCTGAAGCTTCTGGACATCACCAGTTAACCAAGCCTGTACGAAGTGTGCAGACTTGCCGGAAATTTCTTTGTGCTTCTTACCTTCACGATTTGGTAGTGCAACTTTAATGTTCTCAAGCTCTTCAACTGCAACTTTCTTTCCAAGTGATTTGTCAAAGATCATGCTAGCTTCTTTGGTGACATGTACATCACTGTTTGAAGCCTTCTCCTCTAAACTCTTTACGACTTTTTCAAGACCTTTTTCCAGACGGCTCATGGCAGTATCAGCCAGCTTGTTTGCTAGGTCATCAATCGCCTTGTCCTCGTCTTCGTCCTGATTGCTGTCGTTAGTGTCAGCCGTAGCTTCTTCAGCCTCGGTTTGGAGTTCTTTTAGCTCTTTTTCCTCATCACTTGTGATCGTTCCAGCTTTGCGCTTTTCAAGGAGTTCTTTTATTCTCCCCATTGAACTGTTTCCTTTGTGAAACAACCAATAATTCATTGGCTCGTTTCACGGCTCTGAGTAAGGGAACCCGATCAACCGGAGTGTTCTGTTTCTCTGCTTGCAAGAGTTTATCAGCAGCACGGGCAATAACCTTGTGCATACTGGCGCGCTCTATTTGGATTCGCCTTCGACCGTGCGGATTGACGGAAGGTATTTCCCTGCTGTACGCCTTCACCGCAGTTTCTAGTTCAATAACTTGTTTTTCTAAAGCATCGAGTTTATCCATGACTGCTACTGGTATACCCAACTCAGTGATGGTCTTGTCCTCAAACCCAGCGCTCCGCAACCCCTTAATGGCAGATATCTGTGCCTGGGGATTCGCTGGTACGTTAACGAAGGATACTTCTAACAATTCCTGCTTGGTGTAGGTGTTACCATCCATATCTAGGGGTTTAAAGCCAACAGACATCGTGCGGATAATGCCTTCCTTCACCAGGTACTTCAGGGCGCGGGCAGTATCAGTGGCTTCATGGATAAAGCCTTCAATCATAAACTTAGCTTTCTTACCTGTTCCTTCTACCCAGAACTTTTTAGCTTGGCCTACGCCTATTTCGTTATGATCGTGTGCCCAAAGTAATATAGGGTTATCTTTGAAGTTCTTAGTCTCCCAGCCGTCAACGGAAACTATTTCGCCGTGGCGGTCTTCAACAGCCGTTGATGCAACAGCAATGAAGTCCGTATCCTGCTTAGAACTTCGGGTAAGTACGGCTTTGGTATACAGTTTCTCTTCCATTACAGCGCTATAATGGCGAATAATAATGTTTCGTCAACAACTCTATTTTGTTTTCGTATCTACATTAGCCACTTCAGCAATTGCAACCGCCTC
>JAYRNA010000085.1:0-1718 GCA_041912375.1 Saccharimonadales bacterium (SeqCode)
GGTACCAGATGATTACGCAAATGTATTGGTCGAAGATATTCGAGACCGTAGCATTATGCGTCAAATCGCTGATGTCATTACTACTACCTCTGATACCTTGCACATTCCAAACCTTGCCTCGCGACCAAGGGCAGCTTTCCGCTCAGAAGGCGCAGTAAAGAATACCTCTACTGTCGACTTCGGCGAAACTGTGCTAACTCCTTACTCTATCGCCAGCATCGTACCTCTCTCAAATGAGTTGGTAGCTGATGCCAGCCTAGGAGTAAACGGAAGTATTGTGAACCTAGTTACACAATATATCGCACAGGCTATCGCAGAGCGTGAAGAGAAAGCCTTCTGGGTCGGTAATGGCTCAGGCCAGCCGACTGGTATTGACAACTACACCTTCCGCACGGTAACTGCATCCCCTACAGATGCAGCACGAGCCGATGCCTTTATCCAGGCATGGGCACGAACCCCACAGGGTTATCGTAACCGAGGTGTCTTTGTAATGAACTCAGGCACTATTGAGAAAGCGTTGACTCTAAAAGATACCCAAGGCAATTACTTGCTGAAGCGTCTTGGCGAGTCTCCACAACTTACCTTGCTTGGCCGTCCTGTTTACGAACAGAACGACTTAGGCGGCGGAAAAGCATTCTTCGGTGACTTTAGTTACTACAAGATTGTTGACCGTGAAGGTATCTCAGTACTGACTTCACAAGAAGCAACAGTTGCAAGCCAGAGCGCCTTCGAGCGTAACTTGACATTCGTTCGGGTTGAAAAGCGTGTTGACGCTGAGTTAACACTCACTGACCCAATCACCGAATTAGCAGGTCTTGGTACACCTTAAATAGTTGACTAAAACAACAGATGCCAGCCCAGGCTTGAGCAGGGAACTGCTTGGTAACAAGCAACGAGACTGTAGGGCGTAAGGAAATTATTTATGCGTATTAGATATATAAAAGATTATAAAGGCCGCTCAAAGGGAGACGTTGTAGAAGTCTCCCGCAATATTGCCTTTGGCCTGATAGATAAAGGCGTAGCGGTTGTAAGTAAAGAAATGCTTGAAAGAGACACGAAGGTAAAAAATGGCCGTCCTCGCCGATAATGCACTGACCAGTAAAGAAGATGTCAAAGAGACATTGGGCTTAGATTCTGGCGATACGTCCAAAGACAACCTAATTATCCGCAAGATTAACCAGGCTAGCACCATGATTGAACGGTACTGTGGCCGGAATTTTAAAGCTGCTAACTATACCGAGTATCTCGACGCGCAACACACCGACCAGCTTGTGCTGAAGAACAGGCCGATTAATAGCATTACTTCCATATCGACGCGCAACACCAGCCAAAACATCAATAGCTTCACGACAGTAGATAGTGAGGACTACTTTTTTACTGTTGGCTCAAATGATGCCGAGGCAGGAATTATAGACCTCAACTATAGCACCTGGGGTGGATTTGACTCTGTTAAGGTGGCGTATAACGCTGGATATACAACCATACCCGCAGACTTGAGCGAAGCAGCGGCTACCCTGGCATCTTACTTAGTATCGAATCCCACTAGTGCAACGAACGTCAAACGCAAAACAGAGGGACAGCGTAGTATTGAATATTTTGAAACCCAGAGCGGCGGGAATAGCCTGTTTGAACAGCTTGGGGTAGATGAAATACTCAACAGTTACGCTAACTTTCCGGTACTGGAGAACCGATGACCATATTCTTTTCTTCCAATGAAA
>JAYRNA010000086.1:0-112854 GCA_041912375.1 Saccharimonadales bacterium (SeqCode)
CTTCGATGATTGTGAAGCCAGTCTGATGTGATAGCCCTCTATGGTGGTGTTTGCCAGAAACCGTTAAGTTATTAGCTTTTTGTAACATGGCCCTACCCCAGATAACTACTTACAGGCATCGCTAAGGTGATTAATCTACCTTTGGCAAGTATACAACATGAGCTGCTTAAGCTTAAGTCCTGATTTTACAAACCGACGCACCCCTACTTGAATCCAGTAATTAGTTGGCAAATGGATTTAACCGATGCATCTAGATAAATTCCTATCAAATACTTGATGCCAAACCTTAAGAAAGTTTTTGATACCCTGTCTATTACGTGCCTGAAACTAGCATAATATCTTGTTTTCTCCTCACCTATCGGATTTCCTAGCCGCTGAGGCAATGACCTGAAAAACCTTGATACACCCAGTTGTCACCCCCCTCTTTCCAGTAGACAACAACAAAGGTGCCTCTGGAAACAGCCTTTATGGAACCCGGTTTGCCGTTACCGTCACAGTCAAGCCCAAACAGCCAGTTGGGTTCATCCGGAGTTGGAATATCAGCACTGCCATCAGCTTTCATCCCATAATGCACACCAGTAAATATGCCTAGCTCTTTCTGGGTCAGCCCCAGTGAGGCTGGGGTTTTGCAGGCGCTGGTATTGCCGTCATTGTTGGTAACACATTCTTTGACTGCTGCAGCTATCAGCTGGGCGCTGTGATCTCTTTGGCTGTTACGGGACTGGCGCTGAAGGGCTGGCAGGGCCAGTAGTACGATCAGTATGATAAGTCCGACTATAGCCATGACGATCATGACTTCGATGATTGTGAAGCCAGCCTTATATGGTAGCCAACTACTACGTTTACCAGAAACCGTTGAGTTATTAGCTTTTTGTAACATGGCCCTACCCTAGATAACTACTTACAGGCATCGCTAAGGTGATTAATCTACCTTTGGCAAGTATACAACATGAGCTGCTTAAGCTAGACTTAGAATTAGGCGGCGTCCTGCTTAACTTCGCTTTCTTCTAAACCCAGCTCAGCCCTGATGCTGCGCAGTCCCTGATCAATCAAATCGCTGACAATTTCCGGGCTTATTCTGAACCTCTCTGCTATCTCTGCTGGAGTCATTTCGCGCACCCCAACACCGTATTTTAGCCTGACTGCCTCGGCCGCTACAGGATCAATTTTCTTTAGAACTCTGTCTATCTCATCTTTTACCACAGAGGTCATAGCTTGTACTTCAACAGGGAGTTCGTCAGAAGCTATAGTATGTCCCAGCGGCGTCTGAGTCTCGTCGCCAACAGTAGCGTCAAGTGAGATCACCGGCTCAAACCACCTGTTGATCTGTTCGACCGCTTCGGTCGTCAGGCCAGTCATTTCAGCAACTTCAACCGTCGATAACTGAGCTCCCCCCGACGTTTGCGCTATCTGGTGTTGAAGCATACGGACTCGACGGGCTTTTTGATGGATATGGGCTGGCTTCCTGATGGTGCTGTCCTTGTTTTCAAGAGCTCTTTGTATCGCTTGCTGTACCCAGTGAGTGGCGTAAGTACTAAACTTCCAGCCGCGCCGCCAATCGAATTTTTCGGCCGCCCTCATCAGGCCAATGTTGCCCTCCTGAACCAGATCAACAACCGGCAGCCCACGATTTCTATTTCTAAAAGCAAGCATGATTATCAGGCGTTGATTATGTATGATCAAAGATTCCTTGGCGCCGACATCTCCTTTTTCGATCTGTTTCGCCAGCTTCACTTCTTGATCGCGCGTTAAAATCGGATGTTGAGACAAGCGTCCAAAAGCCTCATCCCACTCAGAATTTCTTTTGGTGAAACTTTCCTTGTTTTTCCCTCGAGTTTGAATCACCGTCTCAGGCGCTAGCTCGGACATTGTTGCGACAAGGCCATACTCCCGTCGTGGCGTCAGCTGAGAATTATCATTTTGTTCATTTTCTTTAGTTTCCGGTTCATATACCGTTTCGTTTTGTTGACTATCTATCCCCGCGGTACTTGCCGACAAGGTCTCAAGATCGTTGTCATTTATTTCAGGCGGAACAGTATCGAAACTTATTGCCGCGTCCTGACCAGAGTCCTGCGGCGAAATTTCATTAAATTGTTCGATTGACTCCCCCCTCCTTGGCAATGCTTCCATCCATCTATCATAGCTGAGTGTCCGCCCAGCAAAAAGCACAAGCAAAGTCTGTCGCTCGGACAGTATGTGGTCACAAAGCCACCGGTACCGTACAATAATGAAATGAGTGAGATTGTAGCACCGCACCGTGAAGACCATAAATCTCACCGATCGAATTGGCTTCGGGCCGCTGTCTTGGGGGCTAATGACGGAATTGTTTCAACAGCCAGCCTGATGCTGGGCGTCTCAGCCGCCAACGCCAGTAATGCCACGATATTAACTGCCGGCATCGCCGGACTGGCAGCTGGAGCACTATCTATGGCGGCCGGTGAATATGTATCTGTCAGTTCCCAAAAAGATTCTGAGCATGCTGATATGGCTATCGAACGACGGTCATTGGTAGCCAATCCCGACGAGGAGCTCGCCGAACTGGCCCACATTTACGTACACCGCGGCCTCGAGCCAAGCTTAGCCAAAAAAGTCGCTCAGCAACTTCATGATCATGACGCCGAGGCAGCCCACATGCGCGACGAACTGGGTATCAATCAAAACGACATGGCAAATCCGATCCAGGCTGCAGCTGCCTCGGCTCTTTCATTCACCATTGGTGCCACTTTGCCGATAATCGCAATTCTTGTCTCTCCAAAAAACATGGATGCCTCGTTTATTGTGGCACTATCGTTGATTGGCCTGGCAGTATCAGGGGGCATTGGGGCATATTTGGGGGGCGGTCACAAAGTCAGAGCTGCCAGCCGAGTCTTGATCGGTGGCGGCATTGCCATGACGATCACCTCGCTAATCGGTCATCTCGTCGGAACAATATAAAATATTACGACCTATCTGGGGACGGTAGTGTTTCATGTCGCCGGCTAGATCGTATGATCGCACAGACATAGCTTAAGGCAGTCAAACACCAAAAGATGCTCATATAACAGTAAATAGCTTGTAAGTTATAACCACAAGTTGTATATTTCGATATGCATAATGATTCATCAGAAAAGAGGATGCATGAAACATAAGAATAATAACAGTGGTTTCGCAGCCACAACCGGCGTGTTGCTAATCGTCGTACTGGTGGCGATCGTGGCGGTCTTTGTGCTGGTTCAGAAACGCTCAAACAGCAGCACAACTCCACTTTCATCGACCACTCCCAGCAAAGTATCGACGCAGCCCAATGGCACCACCCAAAACCTTGATTCTGCCCTACTCGAGGACAGCAGTGACGAAGGTCATGTCAGTGATAACGGAGCTAGCCAAACTACCGCTAATGCCCTGAGCACCAGTTCTGCGCTCAATAATGTCGGAGGTGCAGCAAATGATCAGTAAACATTTAACAAAATTACCCACTGCCATAGTCAGTGTTGTCTTTGTCCTTAGCATGGCGCCAACCTCGGTTTTTGCCATCAGGGCTAATACCGTGGCGAAAACTGAAAATGGTTTTTGTACTAATGCGTCAACTCGTCAAAGTAGTGTTGACGGCCAGATTAAGAGCCGGATTGATGCCCTGGATCAGGCGCGTCAGAACCGAGATCAAAAGATCAGTGCTGCCAGATCTAACTGGAGCAGTGAAATCACGGCTAATCGAGAAAAGTGGGATACCAATCGTCAAGATCAATACGCTAAGTTAGAGGCCAAGGCCAAGACAGCCAGCCAACAAGAAGCAGTCAAAGATCTGGAAGCGACTATCAATGCCGCTGTCAAGGCTCATCGCTCGGCACACGATAATTCGCGGGCTAGCTTCCAGAGCAGCGTAGACCAGGTACTTTCGCAGCACCGAGCTGACGTCGATAGCCAGCTCGCCACATTTAGTTCGAGTGTTGATGCTGCCTTCCAGACCGCTGCCGCCAGTTGTGCCGCCGGAACGTCCGGACCAGAGGTGCGAACGGCTCTCAATAGTAGTCTCAAATCAGCTCGTGCTACGTTGCAAAATGCCCGAAAAAGTGACACCAAAGTTAGTTCGAGCATTCAGGCACTAAACACCACACGCAAGTCTGCTAACCAAGCTGCCGATCAGACCTTTAGAACAGCAGTCAAAAACGCCATCGCCACTTTCAAGCAGGCCTTTGGTAGTAACATTTAGTAGTACTCTGTCCTCATATCGTCTGCCGGATACGAAAAACTATTTTTAGAAAACTGGCGGCATTTGCAATCGACCAGTTTTGATTCAGTGCTTCTGTAATTCCTGCCGATATATAACAAAGATTGTGATATCGGCAGTTAAATCGAAGTCGCAAAAGCTAGGCACTCAACGGGCAAGAACTGCTTATCGGAGAGAGTCAGGCTATTGCATAGCCTACGTACAGTGCTAGAACAAAGCGTGTAGGTTATTCCTCAGAAGTGGAAGCTGCGGGGGTATTAACTCGAGCTGGCACTAGATAGGCTAATATTAAAGCCAGAGGGAAAAATATTAGACTCAGGATGAAATATCCAATAAAACTATGTCCCTTTCTGCCAGCTACTCGTGCAGGCCAGAAAGCGATAGCAATCCAAATCAGAAGGATGATAAAGGCCCAAATTACATTAAAAGTATAACCAAGTAGTGTTGTTGCAAACATGTGTCCTCCAATTTAAATAATGAACACTATTATCTGCTTATTCCTCACTTATAGCAATGAAAGTTAATGTTGAAGTTGGTTAACTGCTGGTTAATACTTGTTAATTGGGTTATCAGTCATGGGATTTTCTTGGTTTCGGGGGCAGGACAGCGCTTCCCTCACCTTCGGCTCGTCACTTCTCCGTTCGCTTCGCTCACATACGACGAACCTCTTTGGCTCGAATCAGACCATGACCAAGAAAAATACCTCAGACAAGCTGAGGCACTTTTCTTGGTTGCGGGGGCAGGACTCGAACCTGCGACCTCGTGGTTATGAGCCACGCGAGCTGCCGCTGCTCCACCCCGCTCGGCATCCGTTTAGAGATGATGTTGTTTTTGGCTCAGATCATTTTATCAAACAGAGGTGGAGATGTCAATTCTCAGACTGACGATGTAGAAAGAAATCAAACCATGATTGGTAGTTATGCTGGTAAAACGGTTGCTTGGTTTGGCCGGCTTCATTCGCCGCTTTGTCCGTGTCAATCGTATAAGCCAAAGCGACACTTTTTGGCACAATCACCTCCTTATCGCCAGGGGCCGCCAGCCCGAAATTCTGTCGGGCCGATAATTCAAGGTATTGATTGCTCCTCAGGTACTCATTTTGCAAGGTCAAATTAGTATTCTCAAGTTTTTTGATTGAATTTTGCTGCTTAATGGTTGATATCTGCTTCTGCAATTCGTAGTTTGTCTGAACAGTCTTGATTCCGCTCCAGCTGATTAGCAAAACAATCACTACGAACAAGACTTGTCCAGCGAACCGAAGGTCGCTTAAGCGGACAATGAAATTATAGGCAGTTTTAGTATATTTTTTGATTTCCATGAACTAATCCCATTATATATCGTACTGCGAAATCTGATATACTCTCATCTGTTAGCCTTAGTAGCTACTAGCTAGGAAACTAAACCAAGTAACGACCAAACATTTAGGCGTCATCTAGCAACAGTCGCTATTGGAACTAGCCAAAAGCACTAGCATTAAGGCCTTAATGAGGGGGTGTAGCTCAGTGGTTAGAGCAGTCGGCTCATAACCGATTGGTCCCTGGTTCAAATCCAGGCACCCCCACCATGGACTTGACTTTTTTAACTCAAACTCTCGCGTAATCACCTCGTATAATCCACGCGTTTTTATGATTCCAATTCTCTTTTAGAAATCATAGGTCAATCCATCAGAGAAGCGCTATTATATTCATGACTAATAACGGCGAACGAAGATTATCGTTTTATTTCGTTCATCGTGTATCCTAAAGATGGAAAGTCTAGCCTTTCGGGTTATACACTTTTTTTCGTTTGAAGAAAATATTGCCTGCAACTAGGAATGTTATGAGATCTAGGATTTTTGAGTTCAAAAAATCGTCGATTAGTTTATCTAGAATTCATGTCATCTTAGTGATATTTATAGCAGCGTTCTTGATAGGCTTGGTCAGTCTTGATTTTTACAGTATTAGCAATCTCGAAAAAAGTAAACAAAGTCTACAGAATAAATTGGCACAAAATCAACGTAATAAGTCAACAGAATCGGCAGTGGATAGCAAAAATAGTGTACAAAATAGTGACTCTAAACAAAGCACTCAAACAAAATACGGTCCTAACACAACAACTAATTCAAGACCAACTCAAGGCAGTCAGCCCCAATCACAGGGTGTTGATTGTGCTGCTTTATCTATAGAACTCACAAAGAACATGTATAACGGTGCCACCGTGGACTATCAGATATACGTTAGTACTAGAAATTCAATGCTGGATGGCGTGCCTCCCGAACAAGCTTCAGTTGCGCAAGGATCAGCAATACAACAAGCCTACAATACATATCTTGATAATTTGAAGTCAGGCCTTGTAAGCTCAAACCGTGAATTAAATTCCGCTGGTTGTGTTGCTAATTTAGTGGCACCATTGCCAGGTTCTATGTACTAATACATACTTGTTGATTTTTTATACCTCATTATTATTTATCGCACAATCTTACTTTATACTTAACAATACACCGCCTAAAAAGACCGCTATACCACGCACCAATTAGCAAATGTCCCACAGGCATAATTCAAAAAATATTACTCGATCTTATCATATATTTGCAATTTTATCTATTCTGTTGTAATATAAATCATGTATGTACTCGATTAGATTGGCGCTTCACCGCCTGACAGTCAAATTTTTGAAAACTTTCGTAGCTCTATCCGGCGGCGAGACTGGTTGCGCGAAACGTGGTGCAATAGCCTCGCTTGAACAGCAAAGTCAACGACATTTTCGACAACAGCTTGTAGCTGTTGACAGCCAGGACTATAATGTAGACAGGTGTTTTTGCTACTATCATCTAACAAGCAAAGGAACGGTAAAATAAAAATGAGTATCGACGATTTAGAAAATCTCCCGGTCGGCGAGGAGACGTTTGGTGTGGCTATTGAACGAACGGTTGACGAGCCAGTAGCCTTGTTCAGAGAAGTCGAAGACAAAGACAATACAATGATTGCTGTTGCTGTTGATCCAGATATTTATCGTGACAGGAGAGTTTTCGGAGCAATGGCGATACACCCTCAAAGCACAGAGACGGGTGTAGCAAACGCAGAACTGAAAACCAGAAGTGACAATCTGGAAGATCCGGCCTTGCTCGGTCTGTTTGGACGAGCCGTACTCGAACACGCCAACATGGACGTTATTTACATCGCTCCAGAAGACACAAATGTTCCTGAGGGGACTTTACACAACGCCGGCTTTATCTCGACAAAGCACAGAGGTGAAGAGGTCTTCGCACTTAGTATGGCTGAAGCGGCCTAGTAGTTGTCGCCTGATAAGCCTGCCGTCTTGGCTAACTCATTATTTGTAATAGTTCGCTTGTACTATTGGCAAACATCAGTTCTTTGCGCAACTCTTTGGCGCCATCAAATCCCTGGATATACATCTTACAAAACTTGTTGAGCGTATGGATTGGACGCTCTCCATTTTGCCAGGTCGCAGCAAATGCTTCAACGTGACTGCGGTATACTGCCTTACGATCTGACGCGGTCGCATTGGACCAGCTACTACGAGTAGCAAATGCGTAAGGGTCATGAAAAATACCTCGTCCAATCATGACGCCATCAAGACCATACATTTCAGCCAGTTTTTGACCCTGTTTACGGTTAGTGACATCGCCGTTACCAACGATCAAAGTTCCGGGTGCTAGCTTGTCGCGAAGCTCACGAATTTGGCCAATTTGTTGCCAATTAGCTGGGACACTACTCATTTCTTTTCTGGTTCGGCCGTGAATCGTTAACATATCAAGGTTTTGCGTCAGCAAAAATTCAATCCATGCCATATCTATATCGTTGTAACCGAGCCTGGTTTTGACACTTAGGGGTAATCGTCCCGCCAGACCTTCTCGGGTAGCAGTGATCAGGGCTTTCGCCAATACCCGATCATTGATTAGGGCACTACAAGTACCGTTTTTGACAGCAGTTTTCTCGGGACAACCCATATTGAGATCAACCCCGGCGAAGCCCGCTGTCACCTCTGATTGTGGTGTCTTGGAGTCAGTTAGGCCAACTTCTTTGGCAAAAGTGCCATCAGCAATCTGTTGGGCAGTTTTGTAGAAACTATCAACATTTTTACCCCATATCTGAGCAATAATTGGCTGTTCGATAGGACTAAAAGACAGTTTTTTGAGTAGTTTGGGACGGCCCGGACTTTGCAGACCATCGGCATTAACGAACTCCGTAAAATATAGATCAGGCGCAGCACAATCAGCGATGATTCGGCGAAAAACCGTGTCAGTGACGTCATCCATTGGCGCCAACACGAAAAAAGGCCTAGGCAGCTTATCCAAATAGCTCATAAAGAAATATTATAAGGGATTAACTGTTCCGACGGTTGCGCATCATCTCAAGTACTCTGGAAGCTTTGGCGTTCAGATGTGTCCGGTGAACCGATTCGACGGCCATTCGGCCAAGCGTGTCTTTGACTACGTCTAAGCGCTCTTGCCCCTGACGGCTGTCTTGAAGATTCTCGGATAAGATATCCTCAACTCTTTCAGTCGAAGCCTGAGGTTGAGCGACCTCATAGCCCTCTCTTACGGCGACGCCACCACCAAACCTTTCAACCACCGAAGTGGCTTCTTCAGGCCCGAAATAAACTACGCCGTTACCGGCTTTAATTTCTATCATTTGGTCTAATTATAACACCATTTTTGCATCAACACAACCCTCCCGCCTCTGTTGTTATCACAACAGCCTTGGTGTCTTTAGACTACTTGTCTATGGCTGGTCATGCAGTAACAAATATTACTGCTTACGCTCTACTTGGTGCTTGATTATTTTTTTGGCTAGGCTAATGTTTCGATTAAGGTCTTTGGTGTACTGGTTTTTTTGATCGTTTTTTGAGGGGTGTTCAAAGGCTGCTGCAAAATCCCGCCACATTTTTTTAGCCTCACTGTCCAACTGCTCGTCAACACCAAGCCCTTTGCCGCGGAGTTCCTTGAAGCCTGTCGCATTCCAGAAATCAATTTTGGCTTGATCGAGAAATTCATCAGCATTCCTCTCGGCCCCTCGCTTGACTTGAGGCGTCTTCGAGCCATATTTGCCCCACGAACTCTTTCGGTGACGTGGAGTGTCGGCAATATAACTAAACGCCAGTCGTTGATTGCGCAGGCCAAAATTGTTAAGAGCGCTGATCAGCAATTTTGATCTTTGGGCAATATTTACGTAAGTACCGGGCTCACCGTACGTAGTTGGAATGGTTTGATCTCCCAATAGTTTTTCGGGCGGATCTGATGGGAAAAACTCTCTAGGCGGTCCACTTTCGGGACCAAATAGCCCGCCCTGATCTGGATTGATTTCATCTTTTCTAGACACACGGTTATATTAACATATTTATTTATAAAAAGCAAGGGCCCAAGAGCTACTCCCAACGGAAAACTCGGAAGGCCACAACATAAATGATAACAAACCAAATGGCCATTAAACCGAGCTGCGGCCCGAGATCAACCAGGTGCTTGCCTTCCGTAACAATCATCCTGATACCGTCTATAACGGGTGTCAGAGGCAAATAGCTTGAAACGGTCTGGAGCCAGTGTGGCATCAGAAAACGCGGAAAAAACGTACCTGACAAGAAGATCATCGGAAAGACGATAATGTTGCCCAGCGGGGCGGCCTGGCGTTCGTTGCGAGCCCAACCGCCGACCGCTAGGCCAATGCCAAGAATTACAAAAATGGAGAAGATCAGAAAAATAATTATTTCTATTATATTCCCGACAATTGTTAGATCGAACACCGTCAGAGCAACTGCGAACATTACTGACAACGAAACAAGCCCAATCAATGCCTGAGAAGTCATCGTCGAGACAAAGTATTGCCAGACTTTAAGCGGCGTCATGTGTAGTCGTCTTAGTACTCCTTGTTTTTTAAGTTCAGGGAAAACGTTTAATGGACCAAAGATCCCGATGCCGACAATCGAAAATCCTAGCAGGCCGGCAAACGTATAATCAAATGCACTGAGACTCTTTTCGTTGAGCTGCGATCCGCTGACCGTAAAGGGCTGGTCGGCTCGGATGAACTTGGCGTTAGCAGCGGTAAAGCTACTTGATAGAAGTGATGTCAGCGTTTGACCGGCAGTTGCATTATTTTGGGTGTAGATGACAGTAGCGTGACCGGAAGGATAGGTCTGTCCTGGCTGGACATCACCAAAATTGACAGGCAAAATGATAGTGCCGTCCAGCTGACTTTTGTTCATTTTGTCTTTTGCGGCTGCTACGGTCTTGATCGTCTCGTCAACTTTGAAAACCTTGTTCGACTCCAACTGCTTGATATACTGGTGCGAAAATACGCTGTCAGATTTATTGATAATAGCAATGCTGAAAGTGGTAGTGCCGCCTCCTTTGGAGATTGCACCGAAGATAAATAAGAATATCAGAGGAAATAATATGCCAAAAAACAATGCCATGCGGTCGCGGAAAAAACGACGGGTGTTGAGACGCGAGAAGACCCAGACAGTAAACAATGATTTTTTCATTATTCTCGGAGATCCTTTCCTGTCATATCAATAAATACGTCCTCGAGGTTGGCTTGCTCGACATGAACGGCTTTTTTGAATCCGCGTGCCAGTAACTGTTTGATAAGGTTTTTGGGGGTATCGAGCGCGATCATTTTGCCCTGATCCATAATTGCCACGCGATCGCACAGAATCTCGGCTTCGTCCATATAGTGGGTGGTCATCAGAACTGTGACGCCTCGGTCACGCACTTGGCGAGTCAAATCCCAAAGGTTGCGCCGAGCCTGGGGGTCAAGACCAGTCGTTGGTTCATCCATAAAGAACACTTGAGGGCTATGAACCAGCGCCGCAGCAATACTGAGTCGCTGACGTTGCCCACCAGACAGCTGTTCAGCAAAGCTATTGGCCTTTTCTCCTAAATCAACATCGTTCAGATACTGTTTCGGGTTAACTTTCTCGCCATAAGCAGCTGCAAAGAGTTCGATAATCTCAGTTAGCTTAGTTTTGTCCTGGAAAGCAGGACTTTGTGGCTGGACACCGATAATACGTTTAATGGCATCGGGGTCTTGAGCAACATTAATTCCAGCTACTTCGATACTGCCACCATCTATCTCTCGCATGGTCTCGATCATCTCTAGAGTAGTCGTTTTGCCGGCACCATTAGGCCCGAGAATACCAAAGATCTCACCCTTTTTAACTTCAAACGAAATGCCGTCGACGGCTACTTTGTTGTCATAGCTTTTGCTTAGATTTTGGACTTTGAGAATTGTCTTGGCCATAGATATATACGATATAAGCTTGTAGCTAGGTCAGTTTAGGCGTGAAAATACCCGAGCCTAAACCCGGGTATTTAGCAATCCGAAACGTACCGGCTTACTTACGCTTTACGGTTAGAAAACCGTTACGAGGGTTCTCGTTGACGCTAAAACCACCAGGAAGGTCAGTTGCCTCAGGGCGCTGATCTTTGCTGAAGTAATAGATAGTTTGCTTTTTGCCACCGCGAAGGACTACGTCCTTAGAATTTAAGTAGTAAGTTACACCTTTAGAGTTAGTGTGCTTGTATGCCATGTCTGAACTCTCCCTCTCTCTTATCGTTAGTAGTGTACACCTAACATACATCGGTGGTATTTTATTTGTCAACCTTTATTACTCCTTAGACCATTATCGGGCCCGACTATTTTGCGGCTGCATATGCCAACTTATCCCCTATAACTGCATCAGTTTTCGGTTGCGCTGCGCTGGGCCCTGTATTACACTAGGTCAGTAACCATAAAAACTTTAAGAGGTGGAGAAGAAAAAGGTATGGATTTTTCAACCCGAAACCAGACGCCAGCGGCCACTCCTAGTGCCCACACTGCGTCCCCTGCGACTACATCATCATCGAACTCAAAAAGAGGTAAACCAGATCAAAACAAATGGCGTCGTATCGTCTCTGTGGTACTCGGTGGCGCTCTTTTGATATTAATCGTTGCACTTATTGCCTCGATCAGCTTCAGCAGCAACCACAGTGAAAGCTCCTATGTTGACAGCAGTAAGCTCCAGGCTGTCTTTCTGAATACCGGCCAAGTGTATTTCGGGAATATCAAAAAGCTTAACAATCAGTACCTGGTGCTGACCAACATTTACTACCTACAAACGTCCAATAACGGTGCCGGTGCCAGTAGTTCGGCAAATACCAACGTCTCGCTTGTAAAACTCGGTTGTGAACTACACGAACCATATGACCAGATGGTTATCAACCGTGATCAAGTGACTTTCTGGGAGAATCTACAGGATAACGGCCAGGTTGCCAAAGCAGTTGCAACCTTTGAGAAGCAAAATCCGAATGGCCAAAAGTGTGCCGATCAGAGTAGCAGCTCAAGTCCGACCAGCAACTCGGTTCAGCGAGCTACTACCAACAGTTCCAGCCCGAGTACACCGACCGCGCCTACCTCTACCACGCCATCAACTACACCCTCTACTAGGCCGTAAGCTTTCTCCCCTTTGACTGGTAGAACAATCTAAAACACCTTCGATTATTTGAGGGTGTTTTATAATGCCTAGTTATTTTTCAGCTTACGGCGAAACCAAAGATCGGCCACCAGCGTAACTGCGAAAGCCAGATAGCTCAAAACCGCAATTACTAAACTCCAGCCTGCCAGATCGGGCGACCACTTAGGTGAGACAAAGGCAAATTTGTAGAGAGCATCAGGTACTACTTGGGCCTGTTGATTATGGGCCTGAACGTAGCTTTCGATGCAAGGTACACGGTTTCGCCCCGAAAAGTCCGTCGCATTTTGGCCTTCACAGTAATGTTGAGCGTTTGTGTAGAGGTTGTTATTGGCCTGGGCTGCGTTATCACTCTGGGCTTTGACCAGACGATCGTAGGTGTATTTCAATTGAATTGGCGGATAAACCGCATTTGGGCCAGACAAATTGGTATTCATATGTGCTATGACATACGCTTGCAAGCGATGTAGTGACCCCAGAACATCAGAATTGTTTTTATCCGCACTATAGACCGCGTCACGCAGTTTGAGCATCTGCTCATTGTTGGCGCGCAAGGCAAAGATACAGACTACGGTACTTAGCAAAGCTAGAACTAGGAAATACCAGGGTTTAATTGCTCGAAGCTTTGCCCAAAGATGGTGCAAATGACGGGTCTTCATGCTGGTTTTGATTATAGCTCATGACGTTTCGTAAGCGGGACAGCTTGCTCAATACTTTGGGCTATTGGATACTAAGATCTATGCACATATATTTTTCTGGGATCGGCGGTGCCGGAATCGGTCCTCTTGCCCAGATCGCTCATCAGGCCGGATATGAGGTGTCTGGCTCCGACAAACGAGATTCTCAGTATATTCAATATTTAAAGGCTCACGGTGTAACTAATATTCATATTGGTCAGTCGCTAGCTGACATTGCCGCAGTGCACAATCAAAAACCAATCGACTGGTGTGTTTTCTCATCGGCTATAACGCTGGAGGATTCCGACGCAGTGGAACTTAAGTTTTGCAAAGAGCAAGGCATAAAAACCACCAAGCGCGACTCGCTACTCAACCAAATCATCAAAGACAAACAGCTCAAACTTATCGCCATAGCCGGCACTCACGGCAAAACAACTACCACCGCTCTGAGTATTTGGCTTTTTAAACAACTTGGTGTTGCTATCAGCTATTCGGTGGGAGCCAAGATTTCTTTCGGCGATATGGGTCAATACAGTGTCGACTCCGAGTACTTTGTCTATGAAGCCGATGAGTTCGACCGGAATTTTCTGGCCTTTAATCCTTATTTGAGCCTAATCACAGGCGTTAGTTGGGATCATCATGAGATATTCCCAACTCGCGAAGATTATCAACAAGCTTTTTTGGAATTTATCTCACAGAGTCAGTCGACTATTATCTGGCAGGACGATAGCCAGTATCTAAGCTTGTCTGAGGCCTCAAGTCATATGGTGCTCGACAGCAGCCAACCGGCAATTTCACAATTACAGTTGGCCGGTCATTACAACCGTCTTGATGCCTGGCTAGCAATTCAAGCAGTGCACAAGTTGACAAGCACACCCTTGGAGACACTGGTCAAGATCGCTAATGGTTTTCCGGGCCTGTCACGTCGCATGGAGGCAATCATTCCCGGTTTGTACAGCGATTACGCGCATACACCCGAAAAAATCCGCGGGGCAATTAGTGTAGCACTGGAGCTCGCCGCTCATAAGGGTCAAAGGGTCGTAGTGGTTTACGAACCTTTGACTAACCGGCGACAACATTTTATGCTCGATGATTACAAAGATTGTTTCAAAGGAGCAAGTCAGTTGTACTGGATACCAAGCTACCTGGCACGGGAAGATCCTGACCAACGAGTTATACCACCAGCGGAACTTATTTCGCACCTGGATGATCCGACTTTGGCAATCCCAATGCAACGGGATGACAGACTCAAACAAACCATCCAACAGCATTTATCGGCTGGAGACATGGTTGTTGGAATGGCCGGTGGTGGTGGTGACAGTCTCGATGACTGGCTCCGCCAAACGTTTACTACCTGATAGTTAGTTAGTGTTGCCTTTAGGCTTTTTTGTGAGTCATTCTACAAAAAGATCAGACTATAACGACCTTACTTGGTGCGTGTACTTGGTGCGTGTACTTACCTATTATCGCCGCTACCACTTAGCTGGCCGCGTGACTGACGATCAGCTAGTTTTTTTAGATTGACACGAGCCACTTTCTCAAAACTGATACCCAAGTGACTGGCAAAAACCGCTAGATACCAAAGGACATCGCCTAGTTCCTTGGCTAATTCTTGCTTGTCTGCTTTTGACACAACGCCGTCTTTGTCGCGAATGATTTTTTTGACCTTCTCGGCTACCTCGCCGGACTCACCATTGATACCAAGCACCCAGTGCAAAAGATCATGAAAGTCATCGCCAGAACTAATAACAGTTTTCAAAGCGCTGGCTTGATATTCGTCAAATGTCATCGATTTTTCTCCCTGCCTCGTCTATTCTAACAGCCCCCTGGCGGACGATCTCAAGCGCGTCGTCTATTACCCTGACTATCGTGGAGGCTTGCTTATTACTTTGATCGCCGCCATCAACATAGAAATCGATCATATCACCAAAAACCTTTCTGGCTTGAGAAACAGTGCCAGCCGGTGGTTCCCCGGGTAAATTAGCGCTAGTAGTTAGGAGCGGCCCGGTTTGTTTCAATAGCTCACGAAACCTTTTATCAGCCGGTATCCGGACGGCTAAACTCATTTTACCCCGGTGTAAATAAGAGAGCTGGGGATTGCTGCACGGAATAATAACACTTATCGCTCCCGGCCAAAATTGTTCGACAGCCTTCAGATAACGATGCTTTAGCCCCAGTTTCTCTAGTTGCTGCAGTTCTGCTGCCACAAGCGTACCCGGCTTTGACTCACGCTTTTTCACGCCATAAATCCTGGCCACAGCCGCCTGGTCTTCGGCTCGAGCCACTAAACCGTAGACGGTATCTGTTGGAATAACACCTACGGATCCCGGTTCTAGGAGTTGGATAGTCGCACTCTCAAGCTTACTCATCATTCCCTCATTTTACTCTCCTGTCTTGTCGCTGCTTGTGGCATGGTCTGAGATTATAGTGCTAAAGTAAACTAAACACTTCAAAACAGTTTTGATAATTGCTTGCGCAGTGACAATAAATTACGTCAAGGCTTTTTTGGGAAATGACTATTTAGGCTGGAGGTAGGCATAAGTGGCTAAAGCTGCCAAGCCGAGTACAATTATGACAGTAGCGATTATCGCGCCAGCATTGCCGCTTTTTGGTTGTTTGGGCGTAACCGGCACATTTGGTCGCGATGTTGCCTGGCTAGACTTGGCCGGAGCAGATGTTTTTTGGACACCTGGCTGTTGCCCAGAATCATTAGCCCCGGGGGGTGGTGGCGATGCCACGTCCATTACTGGCTGAGTGGCTTTGACGATATCGTGGTTTTGCTTTGATTCCATCTACCATCGTATTTTAACATGTCCGGTTATGCTTAAAGGATGCATCTGTATGGTCAAACGATTGCCAGATCATCCGATCTAGCAAATACTCATTCGGCATGAGCTCAATCAGTCCAGACGCCAAACCTCCCCGACCTTTCATTTGTTAAGCTATTGCGCTGGCAATTTATCAGTCAGCAATAAAGCAATACCGACGATGTTGTTGATCACTCTTGGTGTCTGTCATTGTATTATTAAATAAAGCGATGATTCAGTATTTACTAACGTTTGCGAAACGTTTCGCCATATTGCTGCCCGGGCTGGCTATCGTTTATGTATCGATCCGCAATATCTTTCCATATTTTGACCGTCGCCTGCCCTTGGCTCTGGCAATATTAGTTACTTATGTTTTAGCAGCCTATGTATTGATGCCGGCTTTGGTGCGAATTTTCCGGATTGTTCGGCCAGCCAAACATTTACCGTTATATTGCGTGACACCAGATGGATTTGCCTCTGACCCACTCAATATCGGTATCATAGGTACCAGAAGACAACTTATAATCGCCATGGAGCGAGCGGGGTGGTATCTAGCCGATCGACATAGTGGTCGAAACGTTATTCGCATGGTACTTGGTATCGTGTTTGATCGAGCTTACCCCCACGCACCGGTTAGCAGCCTCTATCTCTTTGGGCGCAGACAAGATATCGCTTTTGAGATTCCTGTCGCCGGCATCCCGAGCAATAGACATCACGTCCGGTTCTGGGCAACTACTTATGAACAGACGAGTCGCCTGAGTATTCGCAGTATTCATTGGCATAATCGCCGAGCCCATGTCTTCGGCGACAGCCTACTCTGGGTTGGGGCTGCGTCGCTGGACGTCGGACTGTCACTGATACGACACAACATGCAGGTTTCACATATGATTCATCCCGACACAAATAGTGAACGAGAGCTTATCGTCAATAGCTTGCAAGCGCAGAAGCTGGTTGTCAAAAAACAATCAGTTAAGCTCGGTGAACCTTACCGACTGATTAATCGTGTCTTAAGTGGCTCGCTTCATACTGATGGCAGCATGACTGTTGTTAGTCTGCCAAAACAACTTTGAGACAAATCTTAGTGGACCGTTTGGCTGTTAGTAACCGCCGTAGCCATAGCCGTCCAAAGATTTTGTTGGTTTATAGTAGTCAGTTATTTTGAGGGGCTGTTTGGGCTGATTGGAGCTGGCCGGCAATATGAAAAGCTGACTATTGTTTTGGGAAACCAAAAGATAGCTGTCGCCATACCAGCCATATGGGCTAAAGTTAGTTGAGGTAGTGATCTGTTTTCGTACTGTTCCAGTATTATCACCAACCAACAGAGTGCTCCGGCCATCGCGCAGCTCTGACCACAGCGTCTGACTTCCCGAGGGAGAGATGAGATAGGTCGGATAATCTCTGGCTAGATCACTCTGGTCAATTGAGCTGATACTATGAACCGATTGATTGTCGTAGTTATAGTAGGCCATTTTATTGTCAACACTGCTATAAACACCGTAGTAAATGCCGGTAGGTTTATACTGCGTTGCCTGAATAAATCCTACGTTACTCGCCGGGAAGGTTTGATAATCTTTTTTGGCTTGGCCGTTAGGCTGGACGACTCTAATCGAGTCGGTTTTTCCGGTTAAATCATAGCTGGCACCGGTTGCTGTATAGACGCTCCACTGGGTGTTATAGACCACTAGCCCGCCAACCAAATAGACGTTATTAAAGCTTTGGTAGGCATAGGCTGAACTCGATCCCTCGGCCTGATTCTGATCAAGCAGATTGGGTTGAGAGTTATCGGCATCAAAACTTTTTAGGGTTTCACGTCCTGGTTGCCAGACCGGCATAGAATCTCTCATGACATCGTAGATAAAGCTGTGACCATACCACCCAACGGGGGTAAAACTGTAGTCGCTGGTTTCAAAAGCAGTAACTTTGTCGGTACTAGTATCGATGACATAGAGAGAGGCGGCATTACCCTCCCGACGTGCTTTCAAGGCAACATAACGCCAGTCTCGTGACGCTAAGAGATTGGTTGATGTGGCTTCTTCATGTCCGGTACCGGGCAATACCGTTTGCCTGCCGGTTCCGTCGAGATTTGCCTTGACCACGTCTATTACCCCCGCCCGATTGGACAAGAAATAGACATGGCCGCTCGGGACTAATTTGAACTCGTTTGCTCCAACCATTTGCCCAGTAACTTGGATATTGACTTTTGAGGTGTTGAAGCCTGTCTTGATCAAACTGGCGCTAAAGCTAGTAGCCGTAGTCGGTAGAATAATCACAGCTTCACCTTTAGTATTGGTCTTGGCGGTCGTATCCAACGCCCGGATCTCAACCCCGCTGACAGGCTTGCCGCTGATAATATTGACAGCTCGAATTGGTACCTGACGACCAGTGGCCACCAGAGAAATCTTCTTTGTCGGTGCTGCGCGGAAGCCGACAAACAGGGTCTGTGACTTTGTCTTAAAGTACTGCTTTTCGATGGTTAGTTTGGTGGTCCCCAGGCTTACTTTAGCTCTGACCCGGCCATTGGCATCGGTTTTGAAATGCGATGGCCCGATCTGGACACTGACATTGCTGATTGGAGCGGCAATCTGGCTGTCATTGACCTGTATAGTAACATCCTTCTTGATAACCAGACCGACTATTTTGTAGCGGGTCGTTGGCAGGGCAAACAGAACAATCAAAACCACAATGGCCAACACCCAGAGACGTTTACTCCTCACGAGCCGGCTTAGTTTCGTCTTCCAGCTTGGCTTATTGGTGGAGGGTTTCGGTTTGGCGGCCGCATCCTCTGCAGCTAAGACTTTGTCGGCTTCATCAGCTACTATTTCACCGACTGCTTTGTCAGTTAGTGCGTCGTTAAACACCTCTGGGGGAGCAATTTCTGGTTCAGTCTCTGACAGTGATGTTTCCGCAAAAGAGTTACTGGCAGGTATAGCCTCACTAGGGATAATCGGTTCGCCAGTAGTCGAATTTGAAGTAGTGTCACCTTTAGTCGTAGCTTTTGATGCTGGTAGCGGCGGCTCTGTTTCGACATTTTTTTGCAGTTTCTTGGGTATCTCTGGAGCTGTTTTAGCGCCGTGAAAAATGTCTATCGGAGTATCCCTCGAGTCACCTTTCGAGATTGTTGGCAAGTCTTCACCAGTCTGTAGCTGAGGGTAGTCTGGCTGCGAGGGACTCATCATCTTATCAACTCGTTTCAACAAACCAGCTTCTTTGTCAGTTAGTTGTCGTTGGCTATCTTTTTTATCGGCCATGGCATTATTTCTAGTGATAAGTCTATCAAAATACAAACTTAAGCACTATTTGGAAATAGACTCAGACAAGCATGTAGGTTAATTGAGGTGGCGCAACAGACTCAACGCGAGGGCATTGAAACGCTTTTTGGTTGGGAAACGAAAACTCATCTTACTTTTAGCCTCATTGTCTGTTTTGCTTGTTGTGCTAATGACAGTGTACCTCCCCTGATTAGTGGCCGTCAAGTGTCAAAATTGGGTGATTCTATATAGCAAGAGAGTAAGAGAGAAAGCTATAAAGTGCTCATTTGATTCTGATAAGCTAAGCCAGATGCGAGTTACACTAGACGCATGCTGATTGCCTCACCAGAAACACTAAAACAGGCGGTGGCTCATCTAGAGCAATCCGACCTTCGACTAGCCAAAATAATTCACCAAGTTGGTCCCTGCACAATTACTCCTCACACAAATTACTATTGGGAACTTGTCAGTAGCATCATCAGTCAGCAGCTCAGTGTCAAAGCTGCCGCCACAATAGAAAGGCGTTTTCTAGCTCTTTTCAATGACACTATACCTAGCCCAGAGGCTATACTCCAAAAAGACAGTAACGAGCTTAGAACAGTCGGTTTAAGTCGCGCCAAGTCTGGCTATATTCAGGATCTAGCTCAACACATCATCGGCGGCCATGTCGTTTTCGATAAGCTCGAGAGTCAATCAAATAAAGAAATTATCGCTGAACTTACTGCCGTCAAAGGCATTGGTGACTGGACAGTGCACATGTTTCTGATGTTTTGCATGGGGCGATTGGACATCTTGGCATCGGGTGATCTCGGCATCCGCAGCAGTATCCAAAAGACATATCACTTGGCCAAATTACCAAAGCCAAGCCAAGTCGCCGACATTGCCAAACAATACCATTGGCAGCCTTATGAAACCGTTGCCTGTTGGTATTTGTGGCAGTCGGTCGATACATAAACCCTCAGCCGGATCAGCTGGCAGTAACGACAACCAGGCATTGACAAAAGATGTGATCGGCGCTCGGTAGTTTGCACAGAAAACTCTAGGGAGTCATCCGGTTTATGTCACGTGGGAAAAGAATCGCTTCTTTGACATTGGCCAGACCGACTGTCTTTTCAACCAGACGATCAATGCCATAACCGGCGCCGCCGTGGGCGGGCAGACCGTGCTTAAAGGCCTGCAAATAATACTTATACCCGGGATGATCAGTGTCAAGACCGACTGCTTTCATTTGTTGGACAAGCTTCTCGTAGTTGTGTTCACGTTGAGGGCAGGTAGCTATTTCCAATCCACGAAACAGTAAATCACCCCACAGGACAGTGCTTGGATCATCAGGGTTAATCATATGGTAGAATTTCATCGCCTCAACCGGAAAATGCGTAACATAGACGGTTTCACAGCCGTCATGTTTTTTGGCATAATCACAAATCCAACGTTCTTCATCGGGTATCAGATCCTTCTCCTGGCTCAAATCAAGCTTGTTGGCTTGGCCATAAAGATCGTGGACTTGTGCAACACTGTAGCGCGGAAACTTTTGTTTTAGTTTAAGTTCAGGTGCATTGAGACTTTTCAGTTCAGCGCCGTAGTCTTGATATACTTTGGTTAACGCATAGTAGGTCATGTCTTGGACCATATCAAGTACGTCTTCATGACCTTCAATAAAGCCCATCTCGATATCAAGCATGGTTACTTCAGAGACATGCCGACTAGTCGCTGACAGTTCGGCTCTGTAAGCGGGAGCAATCTCATAAACTCTCTCATAGACCCCAGTCATAATCTGTTTGTAAAACTGAGGGCTTTGGGCCAAAAATGCTTCGCCGCCGAAATAATCAATTTTGAAAACCTCTGCGCCGCCCTCTGTAGCTCCGGCCAGAATTTTCGGAGTATTTATTTCGACAAAATCATGATCATCGAGAAATTCTCGCAGATAGCGCAATAAAGCGGCTCGGACTTTAAAAACTTTTTGTTCCTGGAGATTTCTAAGTCCAATCACTCTGTGTTCAAATAATGTATCGAGATTGTCTGGCTTGTGACTAAGCGGCTTGTCGATTTCAATCGGCGGCTCAGACACAACCGGTACAAGAATTGTTAGTTTAGCATCGTGTAGTTCAGCTCCGCCGGGTGCACGAGGCTCACTAACAACCTTGCCGTCTACTGCCAAAACTGTACCAATCTGTAGCCCGCGAAGTTTCTCGACCTCAACTTTATCCTGTATCACAACCTGCACCAGACCGCGTCGATCACGCACGTTGATAAAGGTCAGGCCGCCCATAAGACGTTTTTTGTGCAGCCAGCCCTCGATATGAACCGTTTTGCCAATCTGTTTTTTGAAGTCAGAACTGAGAGTTCTCATAATTGCTCCATCATTTTATCGAGATACATATCTTATGCCCTTTTAGAGCTTTTATGGTCCAGCGGCTTGGTATCGGGGTTATTCTATCATTTCATCATCTGTTTTGACAGAGGTTTCTTCGTTAGCCGACTTGGTTGAGTGGTGCCGCAATGCCACCGCCGATTTGTCGGTATACTGGTCAAACTCGTCACCTGGAACATGACCAAGGAGCTGTTTGAGTAGATTCTCAATACTAACGACTCCAACATACTCCTCGAAACTATTTATAACTACAAAGACCGAATGGTTGGTGACAAAAAAGGCGTGTAGTGCTTCGGCTAAACTATCGTTTTCGTGCAGATAGTAGATGTTATGGTCCATGATGTCAGCAACTTTGCCTTGACTGCCAAGACCAAGCTTACCGACAACCATCGTGCCAACAAAATCTCCCTTGGTCTTTTCTTTAACCAGTACATAATCTTGCTGACTCTTGTGAACCTCGTCAATCAAAACCGGACCGATGGTTTCGCTCGCTTGAACCGTCTTAATCGCTTTGCGGGGTGTCAGAATGTCTGAAACCCGATAATCTCCAAAGTTAAGTACTCGTTTGACAATCTCCAGCTCTTCATGGCTGACCCGGTTTTCTGGTTCTTTCAGCTGGCGTTCGATAAGCCTTATCAAATCCTCTCGCTCGTACATCCCAGTTCGTGCAGAAACTTTATAGCGAGCGGCGACTGCTTGGGCACCACGATTCAAGGTAGGATGCAAATAATTGAGCAGCCAGGCAATCAGTGGCGTGACGATCATAGTCAAACGAGTACCGAAACCAGTCACCCTAGTGGCCGGAATAACCGAAAAGGAAATCCACAGCAGTGGCCCAACCAGTAGCAGGCTGGCCCAAACAGAAAGTTCCCTGGAAAATAAAATAATGCTTCCGGCGGTAGTGAGGCCGATATAGAGCCAAAGTAGTCCGCGCAGGCTATCACCGTAGGCTGCGGCCCGAAAAAGTCGTTGGGCAACAACATCGCCATGGGTCGCTCGGCGTTTCAACTCGTTGAGCGGTACGAAAAAATATGTCTTTCGGACCACCAGCCCACCAATCGCCATAATAAGCAGTCCGATCGCCAACTCAATACTTGTCATGCTTTCATCTTATCATTCGACGGTCAATGAGGTAGCCACTCAATCGGTTTGCTATACTTTATTGAGTAATTATTAGGGAGATCTATGACTAAACAGTTCTGGGCCGTAATCGTTGTCGTTGTCCTCATATTCGTCGGCTTCTTTGCATTTAGCGGCAAGTCGTCAAAAACAACCTCCAAGTCCAACAACTCAAGCAAACTAAGCCAGCACGTTATCGGCAACAGCCCAACTGGTGTAACCCTAGTCGAGTACGGCGACTATCAATGCCCTTACTGCGAACAGTACTTCCAGACAGTCAAACAAGTTCAGGCCGCTTTTATCAACAAGGTAAAATTTCAATTTCGCAATTTTCCGATAGTCAACGCTCACCCTAATGCCTTTGCCGCGGCTAGGGCTGCTGAGGCTGCCAGCCTGCAAAACAAATTTTGGGAAATGCATGACGCTCTCTATACCAATGCCAACTGGCAGGTTTGGACTGAAGCATCTGACCCAACGCCATATTTTAATCAATACGCTAAACAACTAGGTCTAAATATTACTCAGTTCAAAAGCGACTTTGCCAGCAGCAGAGTCAACGACGTGATTAATGCCGATGCGGCCGAAGGTACTAGGCTGGGCGTCGAGGGTACGCCAACTTTCTTTCTCAATGGCAAGAAGATCGATATTGCCAACAGCTTCAGCGCCTTTGAAAAGGTCCTCAACGATGCTATCAATCAAAAATCTTCAAAAAATCCTTAACTAAGCGCGCGATAAACACGGAGCTTCCCCTATAGCTGGGGTTAATCTTCGTCAGCATACTTCTACGCCACAGAGACATAGAGCCAGTTTCGGTTGCTGTAGTGCTTGACACTTTTTAATATTCCAGATATATCTCGGCGTCTATGCAGGGCTTCACGTATCCGGTCCGAGGAAATATCTGGCGCGTAGCTATCAACTTGATGTAGCCTTTTGGGGTTGGTTGGCCAATCGGCGACGAGCCGATCGATTATGCCCGTTGCCTTGTGTCGAAGTCCAATAACTATTTCCGAATTGTCTAGTAGTTTAGCGGCGTCAGGCCAGCGTCCGATCTGTCCCCCAACGTCCGAGCCAAACAAAAATATCGTTTCGGCGCCAGCAAACCTGCTGATCAATTTCGGCAGAGTTCGCGGCACGCTAAAGCATAGCTCATCAAGTTCCAAAACTTGAAACCGTGAATAGGGCGCAAGGGCACGTTGCAGCATGGCAACTCGATGACCAAAGTGTTCGATACCGGGTTTATGACGTGGACGTCGTTCAGGCAAAAAATATACGACATCGAGTTTAGCCTGCTGAAGCGCCTGCAGCGCAAAAGTAATATGTCCGATATGGACGGGATTGAAAGCTCCGGCGTACAGACCAATTCGTGTCATGCTTACTATTATACGGGTGCTGATAGCTTAGCTACGATTTGCAGCCGCAATCTCCGTAATAAACTCCTGACCGAACAGTAGTCGTCACGTTTTTTTGATGGCATTTTGGGCACTCTTTTGACACAAACTGACAATCTTCAAGGCTTGAAGAACTAAGCTCACCTCTAGCACCACCGGCTGCTACGGCTTTAGCTCCGGATGGGCAAGAAGCTGAAACAGCGTTTTTTATCGCCATTTGAGTTTGTAGCAATGCCTGGTGATAGTTACCTGCTTGGTGCTGAGCCCGCGCCTGAGCAATATTCAAAGCCGCCGGACCGAAGACTCTAGGGTTAATGTCGTGATCAACTATGGCTTGAAGTACCATGTGCTTCTCGACCACTTTGTGAAGTGTTTTTGTGGCATAAAGTTTGTCCTTGGCTTTGATTTCGCCCGCCAGATTAATTAGTTCATTAGTCGCTGCCTCAAGTTTGGGTTCAAAGCCAGCCTGGATCAACCGGCTTTGGTCAACTATGGCTTGATAGTTTTTCGGCTCGCCGGGCTCAGGCCTTTGGCCAAAAAAACTGACCTGACCTGTCTTGGTCTCCACGCCGTCGTCATACAGCTTGGCAAGGTCGCTGACACCGTTTGAGACCATTTCTTTTGGTATCAATACTGGTGTGTCAATTACTTGAGCCGCATTTTTGTTATGTAAATCAACCCCTAGTTTATCGCCAAGATATCCGATGGCATCGAAATCATGACGCGTTGCGCCCGGCTTTTGAACGCCGGCCACCATAGCTACTTCGGTTTTTAGCTCACCGCGCTCCATAGTTGTCAGCTGGATCATACAGGTCATGGTGTCGGTGAAAAACCCAACTTCAGCCGCTTCTTGACGGCTCATGTTGTCTGCCGCCGGCGAAATAACCATAATCGCATTCTCGTTTAGCAGTCCGTCTTGGTGAACCCCAGAAACTCTAAAACTATTGCGCACTTCGGCGCTTACCCTGGGACGCATCTTCTCATTCCCAGAGACATAACGGATGCTGTTGGCCTGGATCGATCGCTGACTCTGACCATGTTGCCTGATACGGCTGGCCTGATCTATATCCTGACTGATGACATTTATGTGTTTCACTTTTTGAGTTAGCTCGATAGCCTCTGTCGCGACATTCATCTTAACCATACTTCGGGCACCGTCATCACCTTCTGCCGCTTTTTGGATAGCGTCATAAAGCGATTCGATTGGCTCCTTGTCCAGATGCGATTCATCACCAAGTCGCATTTCACGATCTGCTAGGCACGAGCCAATAAACTGAGCGGCTTTTTGACGAGTAAAGCCGTCTGTGACCAGCTCGGGAATGGCTACGGCCTGCTCTAACCGATCGAACAAAGGTACAAAGTCCAAATGATCGATTGATTCACTAGAGACTGATTGTCCACTGGCTAGCCGAACCATAATATCAATACCCTCTACTCATTTTCGAGCGAGGGCTAAATAGACAAAGGAGCGTCTGGTTTTGCTCTTGCTCGAGAGACTTAATTTAAAGAAGCTGTATCTGACTTAGCCATTTTCAAGGTTTTTCCCCACAAAAAAGACTTTTACAGTTGCGGCACAGTTCCCGATTTGCACGGGATTCCAGCGTCAATTTGTTAACTAGCTAGTAGTCTATCACTACCTCGAAGCACTAGATATAGTAGTATTTACCGCAGCCAGCTCCAGAAAATAGCAACTTACTGCATCCGAAAACTATTGAGTACATTATAAAAAACACTGTAGTCGGGGTTGATTGCATTGTCAGTGTAAGTAAAGAAGAACTTGTGAGCTGTACCGCTGCCAGGACTTTTCAGCACGACGGTATTAATACCATCTGTCGAGCTGGTGCCGATCGTGTCTCGCTGCTGATTGGCTTGGTCACACAGAAATTCTATGCCTTGCCATTTGGCCGGTGCCCCAACTTGATAGGCTTTTGGTGAGACACCATTGGTGTATTTCGAGCAGTTGTCAGAGGCAGCGCCATCGAGAATCAGGTGGTCTACTTCACCGTCAACGATTAGCACCCGATTTACCGCGAAATTTATCGGTATGGTGTCCTCATAAAATACGATAATCTGTCCGTCGGTGATCCGGTCACTGCTTTGCCAGGTGAATGATTTATAGGGGCCTACGGGCCGGGGTTTGAGCTGCCAATCAAGCGGAAAGTCAACCGTGAAATCACCCTCGTCGAAATGCTTTGTCTTGGTATCGTAGGATATTTTAGCTTCGACGGGTTTGGCCTGGTGAATGGTAGTTTTTGGCTTTAGGGCATGTAGTGCCCAGCTAACGGCAACTATAGTCAGTATCATGATTATGACAATGATAATCAACCGACGCCCGGCTCGGCGTTTTTTGCTTTTTGCTTTTTTGTTTACGACGTACATCTATTCTGTCTGGCGCTGTTTGAGGCTCGTCAGTCGTGGCACGAAACTCTGGGCTGCTCCGTCCAGTCCCAGCACTTTGAGGGCGCCAGTCAACACATAGAGATGGTCGATACTAGCAGTTTTAAGTTCAGCACCGAGATTTTCGATTTGGGAAAAAGCATGTTCGACCTTCTCGACCAGCCACTTTTCTTCGTTTGGTGACACCAGATTAGTCGTAATTTTGGCCGGTGTGGCGGCCATGACCACTTCTAGCGAACGAGCCGAGTGATCACGTTTACGTAATTGACCACGATTGATGAGATTATTGACGTGCAAGGCGACTGTCGCCACCGAATTATAGTTGAGACCTGACATGATTTCACGATAACTTGGGCTATAGCCGTGGGCTAAGATAAAGCTTTCGATATAGGTCAGTAATTCTTTTTGTTTTTTGGTTGGACGAACGGGACTTGGGGTATTTGTTTGCTTTTCGTTCATGTTCACATTATGCCATAAGCTTTTTCAAATGAAAACTACTCTTAGGGTTCGCTTACTTTTTCTGGAAAAACCCAATATTTGTACCATAGATAGCTCCAAATAGTAAAAAATCCAGCCGAAACAAAAAATCCGATATACGGGGTAATACCGACGGCGTTCAAAGCTGCGATAATCAGATAATCGATGATTAGTCCGATGCTTTCGATGAATAGGTATCGGCCAATGTGTTGGATTTCGCTCAGTCTGTGGTGCTCAGCAAAGGCCCAATAGCGCTGGACAATGTAGTTCAGGCTCCAGCCTATGACGTCGGCGGCCAGTTTGGCCCACAGCCACCACCAATGAAAGACCGAGTAGGCTACCGCAAAAATCACATATCCACTCCAAAAATACAGGCTGCCACCAGCCATATATTTGGCAAATTGTTTAAGGTTTTTTACCGTCATGACTAGGTGGGCTTACCATAGCAATGCCAGCCAGGCCCCACCAAAGATAAGCCAAGGTATCATCGGTCCAAGCGTGTGACAAAAGGTTGACGAAGACTAGGCCGACAAAACTGGCAAATAAGCTCAGTGCCAGCGGGTCGCGCCGGCGCAGCCATAGTAGATAGGCAACACCGAGATTGATCAGCCCAAATAGTCCGAGACCGATCCAGCCGGATTCTTGACCAATCTGGACGTAGTAGTTCTCGGCAATCCGCGGCATTGTCTGATCGGTCTGATTGTAAGTGCTGGCTGGCCCGGCTGTACCCGGACCTCGACCCAAAGGTTGGTGAACAACTTCTTTCAAACCCTGCTTGAAAGCTTTGGCGTGACCTTGATTGGAGCTGGTCTTGGTTATTGAATGAGTCTCAGTGTGAAATATCAAGTTCTCGAAGCGGCTGTTGTGTCTCAGTGTCAGTCCGACGCTTAACAGTATAGCTACGCCTAGCCCGACCACAACCACTGCCTGACGGCGAGCCCGGCTTGATTTTAGGGAGACTGCCAGCACCGTACCGACACTGAATACCGCTCCGATCCAGGCACTGCGCGAAAAACTAAGAAACAATACTATAATACTGCCGGCCAAAAGGAGCAATTGCTTCGAATTTTGCTTACCTTGTACGACCAAGACACTGAGAATGCTGATAGGGATGATCAAATAGGCACCAAGTGGGTTGGCTCCTCGCAGTGTCGACATAACCCGGTGGTAGTGCTGGTTGTGGTTGATGGTCTCGATCGGAGCAATCGTATGGGGACCATAGCCAAAATGACTCAGTATATTATCAGGTAGCACCAAGGCTTGCAGCAGACCGATGACCACCACGGCGGCCGCTGGCCACAACACCAGCCATTGCCAGTTGGCGCGTAATCTTCCTAGTCTCAGGGCAACTGACCAGGTTATCAGAAAGAAAAATAAGTACCTCAGGTCGACCGCTAGTCCGTACAGCGCAGCTTTGAGGGTGACATCGTGTTGTATCAGCGCCAGTCCTGCCCAGATCAAGTTAAGCGCGATATAGGCAAACATCAGCCATACCAACCTTCTGGTCAAGGTATGGCTCCGTATCTTTTGGTCGGTAACGACCAGGAAAAGCACCCCAAGACCACAAACCAGCAATAACCCCTCCTTCCAGAGACGCAAAGCTGTGTAGTGACCAAAGAAACTTGAACCCCAAACGGTGACAAAAGCGTGAAACGGTATGATCAGAAAAATGACCATAGTTAAACTGCTCACCCAGGACAAAATAGTGTACTTAAGGGCTGATGCTCTCATAAATGCTACAATTTAGTATACCGTCATGAGCCATAATCCATTACATTTTTCTCTGTTGGGCCTAGAAACGATCACCAAATGAAAAATAACGCCTCACTTACCTACAACTTCTTCTTAGTCATAGCTGACGGTTTGGCAATCATCACAGCCTTTTCGGTAGCTTACATATTGCGGGTCAGCTTAAGTCATCAAGCCTTGAGCGCACAAGTCCATTCTCATGACTATATCGCCGCCGTGGTCAGTCTATTACCTTTTTGGATTCTGATTTTTGGCCTACTCAGCCTATATAATTCACGAGTTTATGACCATCGTTTTAGCGAACTGGGCAGATTGTTGGTCGGCTGCCTGATCGGCATTTTGTTTGTCATCAGCTATAGCTATATTACCAACACTGTAATTTTTCCAGCTCGGCTAGTCATGGTCTACAGCTTCGCTTTAGCTTTTGTCATCGTACTAATATTTCGGACAATTATCCGGGGCGTCAGGCGCCAACTATTTAGTTATGGGGTGGGAGTCAACAATGTCTTAATTGTTGGCGACACCGAAATCACCCGAGAGCTACTTCGGAGCCTGTCAGATACAGCCGACAGTGGCTACCGCGTAATCGGTGTCGTTGATGGTAGCAACCAGACCCACAACTATAGCGATTCCGGACATAAACATTACGCGACTTTTCACGAGGCTACCACATCCCTACGCAGTAACCCTCCGCACACTATTGTTCAAACCAAACTTTATGCCGACGCTGATAAAAACTCCGAGCTATTGACTTACGCTCAAGAAAACCACGTTGCCTTTCGTTTTGTCCCTGGTAACAGCGAGCTATTTGTCGGTAATATCCAAGTTGATTTATTTCAGTCTGTGCCGGTGATAGCCGTCCACCAAACCGCTTTGATCGGTTGGGGTCGAGTGGTCAAACGGTTGACTGATCTACTGCTCGGCACTGCAGTTTTAGTTGTGACTTCACCTTTGTTTCTGCTGGTCGTTATCGCTCAGATCTTCAGCGGCAGCGGTTCAATCTTTTTCCGTCAAACCCGTCTGACACGCTTCAATCATAAATTTAAGGTGTTTAAATTTCGCAGTCAGTACAAACGCTACGACGGTACGACTCCGGAAGAAGCTTTCGAAAAAATGGGTCGACCTGAACTCGGCAAGCAGTACCGTGAAAATGGAGATTACCTGACACATGATCCCCGAATCACACCGCTCGGAAGATTCCTGCGCCGGACAAGTCTGGATGAGCTACCTCAGCTGATCAATGTGGTGCGCGGCGATATCAGCCTAGTCGGACCGCGGGCTTTGGTACCGCAGGAACTCGATGTTTATGACAAACGTCACACAATTTTGAGCGTCAAGTCAGGTTTGACCGGCTTAGCACAGGTCTCTGGTCGACGCTATATCAGCTTTGAAGAGCGGCGGACGCTCGACCTTTTCTATGTTCAGAATTGGACATTTTGGGGTGATATTGTGATCTTGGTTCGGACGGCTTGGATCGTGCTATTTCATAAAGGTGCCGTCTAATGACCAAGTTTCAATCCTCGCTGGACAATCCTCGACCGACCGCCAACTATAAACTAAGGGTGGCAATAGTTTGTGATTGGCTAACAGGTGTCGGTGGTGCCGAGAGGGTAGTACTTGAACTACACAAACTCTACCCTAATGCCCCAATCTATACTTCTCAGTACGACCCCTCCAAAATCGATTGGTTCCCGGATGCCGATATCCGAACGACGTGGTTACAAAAGTTTCCCAAGAGTTTCAAAAAGTTTTTGCCGCTGCTGCGCGCCTGGTCCTTCAGTCGGCTTGATCTCAGCCAGTATGACTTGGTGCTTTCGTCCAGCGGTGCTGAGGCCAAGTCAGTCAGAACCGGGCCAAACACTATTCACATCTGTTATTGTCACTCTCCGACTCACTACTATTGGGTTCGTCACGACGAATACCTCGAGCGGCCTGGCTTCCCAAGGGGGCTTAACTGGCTGGCCAGGCTCGGACTTCGGCTCCTGACCGACCCGCTGAAACGATGGGACTATCGAGCCGCCAAACGACCAGATGTTATGCTAGCCAACTCAAGCCATACTCAAGCCATGATAAAGCGCTACTATCGACGTGATTCAACGGTCGTTTTCCCGCCGGTCGATATCGGACGGTTCAAACCCAACGCCAAGCCGCCGAGGCGCCATGGTTTCGTAGTTGCCGGCCGACAAACCCCCTATAAAAAGATTGATTTGGCGATTGCCGCCTGTAATGATTTGAAAGTGCCGCTGATTGTTATCGGCGATGGTCCGGAGCACAAGCGTCTCGAGAAAATGGCGCAGCGCAACATTGTTTTCCTGAGCAACGTCAACGACCACGATATAGTCGATCACTTCCAATCAGCTCTGGGCTTCATCATGCCCAATATGGATGATTTCGGCATTGTCGCCGTCGAAGCCATGGCTGCCGGAACACCGGTAATCGCCTACCAAAAGGGTGGCGCCTTGGACTATGTTACGCCAGGTAAGACCGGCTTATTCTTTGATCGGCAAACAGTCGGAAGCCTGCGCAAAGTGCTCGAAATAGCTCGAACCAAATCGTTCGACCATCAGGCTATTGCCAAAAGCACTGACCGATATTCTATAGCTAGCTTCCAAAACAACCTGCGCCAGGTAATTAACGATTGTTTAGCACGGTGATCAATTAGTCATGAACTGCTATCAATCTCCAGTGCTTCGTCGATCTACAACTGGCTATAGCCAAGAAAAGCTACAGCGAAGTTGTCACACCAAAGTAGCTTCTGCTTTACTATTCGCAGACTGTAATCTGAGAAATACTGGCTGCCGGGAGGATTTCCGATGTGTGGCATCGTAGGTTATATCGGCACTCGCTCTGCGCCCGCTGTAGTTATAAAAGGCCTGCGCTCACTGGAGTACCGTGGCTATGATTCGGCCGGATTGGCAGTTGTCGATAATGGCAATTCCAAGCTGTTCAAACAAGTCGGCCGCGTCGAAAAACTAGCCCACAGCCTGGTCAAACAAAAGCTTTCGGCGCCACTTGCAATCGGGCACACACGCTGGGCGACCCATGGCACACCAACAACCACTAACGCCCATCCGCATTGCAACACTGCCCAGACAATCTTTGTGGTCCATAACGGCATTATCGAAAATTATGCCCAGCTAAAATCACAACTAGCTGCTAAAGGTTATCAGTTTTTGTCAGAAACCGACACCGAGGTTATACCACACCTTATCGACTATTATTTTCAAACAGATAAGTCGTTTGAGCTGGCTTTGATGCATGCGCTGTCTGATCTTAGGGGCGCCTATGCTATCGCCGTTGTGCATACAAACGAACCAGACCGGATGTACGCTGCTCGTCTGTCGAGTCCACTTGTGATTGGAGTCGGAAAAAACGAGCGCTTACTCGCTTCCGACCCAACAGCGCTTATGGAGCACACCAAGAAAGTAATATTTCTAAATGATTATGACGTTGCGGTAATTAGCAATAAGAAAGTTGCGATTCATAATCTAAAAAAAGGCGAACCGGCCAAACCCAAGGTCGAACTGCTAGATTATGACAATCAGCAAGCTTCGCTGGGTAAAAATCCTAACTTTATGTACAAAGAAATCTTTGAAGCGCCGGCCACCATAAGCTCAGCTACGCTCGGCCGAACATTATCTAGTAAAAACTTGGTTAAACTCGGCGGGCTGGAAAGTGTCCTTAGCCAACTGGACTATATCGACCGGTTAGTAATTGTCGCCTGTGGCACTTCCTACTATGCTGGTTTGGTTGGTGAATACTTAATAGAAGAACTAGCCGGCATACCGGTTGAAGTTCAACTGGCCAGCGAGTTCAAGTATCGCAATGAGCCCTTCTCCCGCAGTACAGCACTGCTGGCAATTTCTCAGTCCGGTGAAACGGCCGATACCATTGCTGCACTCAAGAAAGTTGAGGATTACGGCGTGCTTAGGCTCGGGATAGTTAATGCCGTCGGCAGCACGATTGCTCGGATGACCGATGCCGGAGTTTACTGCCACGCCGGACCCGAACAAGCCGTGGCCAGCACTAAAGCCTTTATCGGTCAGGTAACAGTCCTAGCCCTGATTGCGCTTCACCTCAGCGACAGTTCATCTAAGCTGTCCAAATCCATCCTTCGCGAGCTCGATAAGCTACCAGCCAAAGCCCAGGAGGTATTAGACCAAGTCGAGAAAATCAAGCAGATTGCTACCAAATACAAAAATTATCGAAACTTTTTATACATTGGCCGCTCTTACTCCTACCCCGGAGCACTAGAAGGAGCCCTAAAGCTTAAGGAGATCAGTTACATCCACGCCGAGGGTTATGCCAGCGGTGAAATGAAGCACGGCCCGCTGGCCATGATAGATCAACATTTCCCCACCTTTGTAATCGCCACAAATTCTCAAATGCTAGAAAAAACTTACTCCAATATTGAGGAGATTCGGGCGCGCAAGGGTCCGGTTGTAGCAATTGCCACCAAAGGCAACAAAGTAATCAAAAACCTCGCCGACGATGTTATTTACGTGCCAAACACTCTCGAGCAGACCAGTATTCTACTGAGCACGATCGTTACTCAGCTATTTGCTTACTTCATAGCCGAAGCCAAGGGTTTAAACGTCGATCGCCCCCGCAACCTCGCCAAATCCGTAACAGTCGAATAAATTTGATCGATCGAGCGGAAACCTCGACATTTTTTGGTTACTTTTAAGTGATAAATGAAAGCCGACTAAGCTAAAAGTGGCTGCTTGTGACCGACCTAACCCTGTCAAAAGTGAGCCAAGAAAATATGACAACCAGCCTGACGCACTTCCACATTTCAATACTCAGCTGGTCTTAACCATGCCCTCAACTGCGTAAGCCGTGTCCTGCCAATTTCGAACTTTTATGCATTCGATCCCAAATTCCTCAACAGCATAATCATTGCCGCCAGGTTCAATTCTATCGCCTAGAAATAAAATATCTTCCTTTTTAAGGCCCGTGGACTCCATAAGTTTTGTCATGCCATAGGCTTTGTCTATGCCCGGCTTAGTGACATCTATAGAGGTTGCACCAGCCGCCCGCACCTCAAATTCTGGAATTTTCGGAGCCACAATATCGCGAATCTTATGCTTTTTACTGGCGTCTGGATCCCAAGCTTCTTTGATTTTTACACCCTCGTCCCCAAGTTCAGCCACAATTTCCTGGCCGAGGATCGAAAGTGTGATTTGGCTGTCTCTATCCTCAATGGTTTCCCCGTAGGTTTTTTCAGCCTTATATCCTGATTCAGCTAAACCTTCTTCGAGCGCCCTTATGATCTTGTGCTTGTCGCTATTAGTGAAGTTTTCAGCATATTTTTCCACCCATCCGTTACCCTCATAACGATAATATCTAGTGCCACTAGTAGGCATAAGGTGAAGTCGTTTTAATAAATCAGGGTCTTTAGTGATTTGGGTCAAAAATTGTCTTTGAAATAGCTCATATTTGCCGCCGGAAATCACGCAAACTTGATATTTTTCTAGCAGTCGGTCAAACATATTGACCATGCGTTCATGAAAGTGAGATTTACTCGGCGCCAGCGTACCGTCTAAATCAAAAGCTATCAGTTTCTTCTTCATACAATAAATTATAGCTTCTAGTCTTTTTGAGAGCTATTCCACTCATTCAAAAACCAGCTGCTCGACCACTTTTTATCGGCGCCGACACCAAAAATTATTTCGATATTATGTTTTTGGCAAATATCCCATTCTGGCAGGCTGGCCTTGTCCACTCGGTCACCGCCTTTGGTAAAGACGTCAGGCTTCAAAGCTTCAATGGCTTTAATAACTGTCTGGTCATTATTGATCTCAAAAGGTATGACATAATCTACCTCTCTCAAGCCGCTAACTATCAGGCAGCGAGTTTCTAGGTTTTGAAAGGGACGTCCCTTTTTGGCGGTTAAAAACGCATCGCCATTTACGACCACAACTAGTGTGTCGCCGTATTTTTTACTTTCGATGATACAACTAATGTGCCCGGGATGAATCGGGTCAAACCCGCCACTGGTGACAACAACTTTGCCCAAGCTTGGGCGCAACTTTTCAAACTCCTCAAAGGATACTATTCGCGCGCCCCATTCCCCGTATTTCATTAAGCTGAATTATACCAAAGGCAGGTTTTTGATTTTCAAGCCCCTTGGAAAAAAGCTATACTTATTGATACTTATGCGTATCTTGGTCACCGGCGGTGCCGGCTTCATCGGCTCCAATTTTGTCCGTCATGTCTACAAAGTACGGCCTGATTGGCGGATAACCGTCTATGACAAGCTGACTTACGCCGGCAACAAGGCTAACTTAGCCGGTTTGGATGAATCTCGGGTAGAGTTTGTCGAGGCCGATATTTGTGATGAAACTGCCATCGATACAGCTATAAGTAGTTGCGACGCAGTAGTACACTTTGCGGCCGAATCACACAACGATAACTCGTTGCACTCACCGAGACCATTTCTAGATACCAATGTAATTGGCAGCTATCAGATTCTGGAGGCCATACGCAAGCACGACAAGCGCCTGCACCACATCTCCACTGATGAGGTCTACGGTGATTTAGAGCTAGACGACTCGGCCAAATTTACTCCCGATACACCATATAATCCGTCCAGTCCTTATTCGAGCACCAAAGCCAGTTCAGACTTATTGGTCCGCGCTTGGGTAAGAAGTTTTGGCATCCAAGCAACTATTAGCAACTGCTCCAATAACTACGGCCCTTACCAACACGTCGAAAAGTTTATCCCGCGTCAGATCACAGAGATAATCGAGGGCCGTAAACCGAAGCTTTACGGCAGCGGCGAAAACGTGCGTGACTGGATTCACGCAGAAGATCACTCATCAGGCGTACTGGCAATTTTGGAAAGAGGTAAGATCGGTGAAACGTACTTGATCGGAGCTAACGGTGAGAAAAATAACAAAGAAGTCGTCGAGCTAATTTTGACAGATATGGGCAAAGAACCAAGCGACTATGACCACGTCAGCGATCGTCCTGGGCACGATCTACGCTATGCTATCGACGCTACAAAACTAAAAACCGAGCTCGGCTGGGAACCAAAATATACCGATTTTGACGCGGGACTTAAAGCTACAATTGACTGGTATCGCCAAAACCAAGCCTGGTGGAAACCTCAAAAAGCAGCCACAGAAACCAAATACCAGGAGCTAGGACATTAATGGGTGGCTTAGCGGTTCGTCCAACAAATATACCTGGTTTTTATGAAGTAGACTTGGTGCTACATGGCGATAACCGCGGTTGGTTCAAAGAAAATTACCAGAAAGCCAAGCTAGAGGAGCTCGGGCTACCAACTTTCAATATTGTCCAAAACAACTTTTCGTACAACGTCGAGAAGGGCGTCACCCGCGGCCTGCACGCCGAACCTTGGGAAAAGTTCATATCGGTTGCCAATGGCAAGGTGTTCGGAGCGTGGGTAGATTTGCGACGAGGCAACAGCTTTGGACAGAGCTTGACACTAGAGATAACACCAGACAAGGCAGTCTTCGTGCCACGTGGTGTCGCCAACGGTTACCAAACATTGGAGGAAAATGTTAGTTACACCTATCTGGTCAACGCCCATTGGTCGCCAGCAACCAAATACGTTTTCGTCAATGCTTTTGACCCCGTTCTAAAGATTAACTGGCCGATTCCCAAGAGTCAGGTCATAATTTCCGAAAAAGATGCCAATCATCCTCTTCTAGCAGATGTAACTCCCATGGAGATATAGTTTTGGATGGGTCAAAAATACTGATAATTGGCGCCAACGGCCAGCTCGGTAAGGCCCTGCAGACCAAATACCCAAACGCCAAAGCAGTTGATCGCGACGATTTTGACATGACAGACTGGTCTATGCTCAAAGCTCATGATTGGTCAAATACCGACATAATTCTAAATGCCGCAGCCTACACCAATGTTGATGGCGCAGAAACTAGTGAAGGCCGCAGATTGGCCTGGCAAATTAACGCCACAGGGCCGGGCTATCTAAGCAAAATAGCGGTCAAACATGACATTACTTTAGTTCATATCTCGAGCGAATATGTCTTTGATGGCACTCAAGAGCCACATACAGAATCAGAAGCAGTCACCCCGCTTGGTGTCTACGCCCAAACCAAGGCGGCTGGCGACATCGCTGTCAGCATAGTACCGAAACATTACATTGTCCGGACTTCGTGGCTAATTGGTGATGGTCCTAATTTCGTGCGCACCATGGCTGGCCTGGCGGCAAAAGATGTCTCGCCAACGGTTGTTTCTGATCAAACCGGTCGGCTCACGTTTACCTCAACTTTAGTCGGGGCTATTGACCATTTGTTGAACACAGCTGCTCCCTTTGGCACCTACAATGTTAGCAACGAGGGCGAACCGGCCAGCTGGGCAGATGTCACGCGAACAATTTTCGCAGATCTAGGACACAACGATTTAAGAATTACCGACATTTCTACAGAGGAGTATTTCGCCAGTAAATCTGGTGTAGCCCCTCGTCCTCTCAAAAGTACCCTTAATTTGGCTAAGCTCAAGTCCACTGGCTTTTCGCCAGTCGATTGGCGTAATGAACTTAAAGAATATTTAACAAAGGAGCAACGATCATGAAAGGAATAATCTTAGCTGGCGGCTCCGGCACCCGCCTCTACCCAATCACCAAGGGCATTTCTAAGCAACTGGTGCCCGTCTATGACAAACCTATGATCTACTACCCCTTGGGCACACTTATGCAAACCGGTATCCGCGATATTCTGATCATAACCACGCCCGAGGATCAATCACAGTTCCAGCGTCTGCTGGGTGACGGTTCCGATCTCGGCATCAGTTTGCAATATGCCGCGCAGCCATCCCCCGACGGATTAGCCCAGGCTTTTATTATTGGCGAAGAATTTATCGGAGACGACAAGGTGGTTCTGGTTTTGGGTGACAACATATTCTATGGCGAAAGTTTTGGCGACAGTCTCAAAAACTGCGCTAATCCCGATGGTGGTATTGTCTTTGCCTATGAGGTGTCTGATCCCGAACGCTACGGCGTAGTAGAGTTTGACGATCAAAATCACGCCATATCGATCGAAGAAAAGCCGGGCCGGCCAAAATCAAACTTTGCCGTTGTCGGTCTATATTTTTATGACAATGACGTCGTAGAAATTGCCAAGAACATCCAGCCGAGCCATCGTGGCGAGCTGGAAATCACCACCGTCAACGAGGAGTACCTTAAGCGCGGCAAGCTCAAAGTCGAGACCATGGACCGCGGCTCGGCCTGGCTCGACACTGGCACATTTGAGTCGATGAATGACGCCAGTGAATACATTCGAGTCATTGAAAAGCGCACCGGTATCAAGATCGGCTGTATCGAGGAAATAGCTTACCAACAAGGCTTTATAACCAAAGAGCAGCTGTCGGCAATCGCCGGGCCACTAAAGAAGTCCGGCTACGGCGAGTACTTACTGAGCATAGTCAATTAAGCAGCTCATCAGCTATACTGATAGTGATGAAGTCGACAGAGGCAAAGCATAAAGTCTGTTTCATAGTGCCAGCCTATAACGAAGCTAGCGAGATCAGCAATGTGGTCAAAAGCTTGATCGATGCTTTGTCTGTGAAAAAGTATGAACACCTAATCGTTGTTGTGGACGATGGATCAAAAGACTCAACTTCAAAGTTCGCAAGAATGTCAGGGGCTCATGTAATTAAACATATCCTTAATGTCGGCAGTGGCGGCGCTACTGCCACCGGGTTAAGCTATGCCCAACAAAAAGGGTTCACAATTGCTGCAACTCTCGATGCAGACGGTCAACATGCTCCAGAAGACATTATAAAAGGCGTCGATCTAATGGCTGATGGGCTTGCTGACCTTCTCATTGGAAGCCGGCTTATAGACTCCAGTGGCATGTCCAAAGTGAAGCTACTAGGTAATCGCGGCCTAAGTTTTATAACCTATCTGTCTTTCGGGGTGCAAGTAACCGACTCTCAATCAGGACTTAGAATATTCTCTAAGAAAGCATTGGATAAACTAAAGTGGAGAACGGCGGGTTATGAATTTTGTTCTGAGATGCTTTGGAGAGCCAAACAACAAGGTCTTACAATAAAAGAGTTTCCTATCAGAGCCATCTATACTGACTATTCGCTTTCTAAGGGTCAAAATAATTGGAACGCTTTCAATATTATCAAATCGCTAGCCCGTCGCAGACTGTTGGAGTTGTTCGGTGAGTAGATATTTAATCCTAATAATATTAAATACTCCCCTGCTTATTGCCTCTATGATCAATACTGTGGTCGGCTACAAACTAGGTCGGATGACTCGTCGCAGAATGGTTGTCGGTTTGTTCTTTTGGGGCTTTCTACTAGCTGCCCTGTTGCTAGTGAAACCTATTTACGAATTTCTATTTTCCAACCAATTAACACAGACTGAACCACTGAGTTTATTTGATGTTATTCAAATCACTGGAATTATTTTTACTCTTTTTATTGCAAACCGCGCCTATGGAAAGGTCGACCAGCTTGAAAAAAGAGTACAGGATTTACACCAAGAACTATCAATTCAGTTGTCGACCGAGGATTCAAAAAACACTGGCAGGCATACTACTCGTTCAATGCGACGATAGTGAGCATTGAGGAACTTCTAAATACGTTCTGAATTAACGTTAGCGGAATCGTAACTATAGTCATGACAGACCAAGCTATTGTCATTGCTTTTCGATACCAGATTCCATGCGAACAATTTACCCAAATACGTTGTATGTCCAATTCTCTGCTTAAAGATGGCACGATGGTGACTGGATGCAGTGGTGCGTTAGTTTTATAGCATCCGTTGACCTTATAGCCAACACCATTTAGCATATCCGTGAGAGCTTTTTGGTTAAATTGCCAGATGTGTCGTGGGGCATCAAAACAGAACCATTTACGCTTAAAAACACGTCTTTCGAGTGAGTCATAATTTGGAACTTGTATTAGCAAGTAGCCACCTTTTAATAAAATCTTTGTCCTTATGTGCTCCAGTATCTCTCGCGGATTTTCCACATGCTCCATAACATGAAATAAAGATGCGGTCTGAAACTTTTCTCTCGGGCTATAATCTAATACTCCCGAGTTAATAATCGTTAACTTATACTTGAAATTTTCCTTTGCAAAATCAAATTTGTCAACTCCAGATGATTTCTTGCATCCCTGATCCTTCACAAAGGCTACACGTTCTCCGCTTCCACATCCGATATCTAAATAAGACTTTGCATTTTTTATTGATAAGCCCGAAGCGCGTTTAAATAGCTTGAAGTCATATTTGTATTGATTATAACGATACCATTTTTCTAAATCAAATCTACCAAAAGATTGACTTTTTGGTGCTTTTTCACCAGATAAATAATTCGAAGGATAGATGCTTGAGACATCACCAATGGGCATAGGATTAAGTAGTGCGGCTTCGCAATTAGTACATTCTGATACGGAAAAAGTGTTGGTTGTAGTATCAAGTCTATCTCGAAGACCTGAATACTTTTCGTATAGTTTGCCTCCACAGAACGGACACGCTTTGAAGTTCTTCATTTTGTATAGTGGCTTATTCATAGCTTTTTGTCCTCCACAATCGAGCTTCATACCAGTCAAGAGTCTCTTCTAGCCCATCTACCAAGCCATATTTTGGATCATAACCAAGTCGCACGCTCTTTTGAATATCATAGCAGTAGTTAGCTCGAATGTTCCTAAGTCTGAAAGGATATAAAGGTACACTGGTGCCGAGGAGTTTCAATAAACCAAGTACATAAGCAAGCGGGGTTATGACAACGATAGGTAGCGTCCTAACCGTAATATTGTAATAGGCTGCTACGGCATCAACTACTTCTCGCATTGTATACGGATGAAAATCATTGCAGAAATATGTTTGATTTTCTGCATGTTTACTAAGAGAGGATAGGATAGTCAAATTAATAAGGTTCTTTACGTATACTAGGCTCACTAAATTATTTGCCTTACCCGCATGAAAATAACGATTTTTTTTTATTGTCTGGAAAAAAAGTCTATATGGCTCTCCTCCCCACGGCCCATAGACAGAGGTCGGGCGTATTATCGTATACGGAACTTTTCTTTTTTGGCAGTATTTCTTAGTCACAAGTTCGCCGCGGATTTTCGATTCACCATAAAGTGTTTTTGTCTTGTAAGGTTCAGTTTCATCAATGAATCTTGTATTGTTGAACAAGCCAACGACCAGTTGGGTTGAGTAAAAAACGATTCTTTCTAACCCCTTCTCCTTAGTGGCCTCGATAATAAGGTTTTTTGTGCCCACAAAATTGACTGCATAGTCGATCAGGTCTTTGCCGTTAAGGTCAGTTCGAGCCGCAAGGTGATAAATAATGTTTGCCCCCTCAAAAACTCCTTCAAGTTCACCTCTCTTCAAAATATCAACTTTGACAGGCTTAACTCCTTTTGGAAGCCTACTCCAATCGGCAGAACCTAAATCAAGAGCCGTAACAGAAGCGCCACAATCCATCAAAGCCTCAATTAAATTAATGCCTATGAAGCCACACCCACCTGTGACAAAAACATTTTTCCCTTTAAGTTTGTTACTTATTTTGTTCTCCTTCGTCGCACAAAAGCCATAAATTTGTATATCCAAACTATTTTGAAGTAATTTATTTGGTGTAAAAAAATTGGAAGTTTTGCCCCTTTACTATATGTCTTTGCGATACGCAGCTCGTCTTTGAACTGAGGATTACTCAAGCTACCACTCTTGCTGGTGTCATACATTCTAAAGTTTGCCAGATAGCGGTGAATCACCCCTGCTGGATATTTTGCGCCTAATCTCAGCCAAAATTCGTAGTCCATAACATAGTGTTCATTCTCATTCAAATAACCAACTTCAGTATGAATTTTTCTACGCCAAAAAGTCGCCGGTTGTGAAATATAGTTTTCGCTAAGAAGCTTCTTATAGTTATATCTATTGAGCAACAAATTTTTGTACCAAGTGATTGGTCGTCTTATTTCAACATCATTCTCATCTATGATTTTACATTTGCCATAGGCCCATAACTTGTCTGGGTTCTTTGTAAAAAAATCTGCAACCTTTTGCAAGGCGTCAGGTTCATATGTATCGTCAGAGTTTAGAAACGCTACTATCTCTCCTGAAGCGATTTGTAAACCCTTGTTTATTGCTTCGGATTGTCCGCTGTCTTTTTCAGATTTCCAAATAATTCTCTTTTTATATGATTTTAGTATCTTTACAGTATCGTCTGTAGATTTTCCATCCATAACAATGTATTCCAGATCGTGATAATCCTGGTTTAGGATGCTATTGATTGTTCGCTCGATAAAATGTGCTTGATTGTAGCTTGGCGTAATTATTGAGATTCTCATGATTTACCGGGAGTGTAATTCTTATCCAATTATTATTTCGCAGAGGTTCTAGCTGATTCAACCTGTTTTAAAATCCAATTGTACGTAACTTCTAAGCCCTCACTTAGCTTAGCTGTAGGCTCCCATCCTAATTTTTCTTTGATAAGTCTATTGTCAGAGCTGCGACCCCGAACTCCCAGAGGTCCTTCAATGTGTTTAATATTAACCTTCTTTCCAGCAATACCCATTACTATCTCGGCTAATTGGTTTATGCTCACCATTTCGTCAGACCCCAGGTTAACTGGGCCTCGAAATTCGCTATCCATCAGTCTCCGAATACCCTCGAGACATTCCGCCACATGCAGAAATGTGCGAGTTTGCTCACCGTCTCCCCACATTTCAATTTCTCCTCCAGTGTCTGCTTCTGCTACTTTCCGACATATAGCCGCAGGTGCCTTTTCTTTACCACCCTTCCAGGTTCCCTCTTGACCAAATATATTGTGAAAGCGTGCGATTCTAATATTGAGGCCGTAGTTGCGACTATAAGCTAAATACATTCTCTCGCTGAATAATTTTTCCCAACCATACTCACTGTCCGGATCTGCCGGATACGCCGAATCTTCTGCGCAATTAGGATTGTTTGGATCAAGTTGATTACGTTCGGGGTAAATACACGCTGAGGAAGAGTAAAACAGCTTCTTCACTTTAGAAACTGTTGCTCGGCGCGCTACATTTAGGTTGATGGTAGCAGAGTTATGCATTACATCAGCGTCATGATCACCAGTAAAGATATATCCAGCTCCACCCATATCGGCAGCGAGTTGGTACACCTCATCAAATGGTCGATCAATTACCTTTTTTACCATTAGAGGATCGGTCAAGTCTCCGATAGTAAAATGGTCAGCCTCGGTATCACCAAATGAAGGCTTTTTTAAGTCAGCACCACAGACCAAGAATCCTTCACTTTTTAATCGCTTTACCAAATGACTACCAATAAAGCCTCCGGCACCGCAAACCAATGCTGTTTTCATATTTCTCCTCATGATTATTACCAATATGATAGCATGACGAATTCACCAATTTCATATACGTACCTGGTTTTATCTTTAGTTAAGTTTTGTATACTATATGTACGTGACATTTGTCTCAAAAATAATTTTAGCTCTCTACATATTCACTACAGTACTCGGCTTAATTATCTTGAAGCTAGGAACAAAAACAGGTTTACCAATTAGCTTTATTGGCAATAAACTTCATGCAAACCTAAACCCACACACAGTACTAGGTCTTTTTTTGTATAGCGTAAGTTTTATTCTCTATGTTTATCTTATATCGAAGAATGACTTGGGTTATATCCTCCCGCTAGCAGCGTCTTTTGTATACATACTTATATTTATAGCTTCCGCCATTATTTTCAAAGAAGTGTACACAGCTACGAAAGTATTAGGTATTATTTTGATAATTAGTGGTTTGGTGTTCTTAAACCTCAAGAGATGACAATTTGTAGTGCACTCGAGTTCAAAGTGACGACTAGTCGCAGAATTCATCGTATTCTACATCATGTTTGGTTCTTCCCTTTTTTGCTCACCATAACTCTTATCATGTTAACTGCGCTTAAAATAAGTGGTTCTTCAATCGGCGTATATCAACAATTTTTTAATGGGAATGCTCACGACTCAGCGCTTATTGCCAATAAGCCTCAGATGGTTCGTTCCGATGAGTGGCGAGTCAATACTCAAATGATACTAGCCCAAAAGAATAACGACTATAAGCGCATAAATCAAAACATAGGCAACGGGCAAGACATGTCAGTTATCAATGACGTTCCCTATATAGACTGGAGTGTGATATTCAAACCGCATAACTGGGCGTTTTTTTTAATACCGTTTGAAAATGCCTTTGCATTTAGATGGTGGTTTATGGGCTACTTGCTAATACTTAGTTGTTATTTTTTTGTGTTAACAATACTGCCAGGTAAACGACTCCTTGCGGTGATTTTGTCATTAGTTATATTTTTTAGTGCCTTCATCCAGTGGTGGTATTCAACTGGTGCTCTAGAGTGTTGGTATTATGGATTATTTGTTTCAATAGTTATCATACAAATACTGAGGTCACAAAGTAAGCGAAACACTTTATTGCTAGGCATTATACTGTCCTACCTTCTTGTTTCATTTGCACTTATCCTCTATCCGCCCTTTCAAATAGGGGTAGCATTAGCTGTCACAGCATTAGTGTTAGGTTTTACAGTTTTTGAGCTAGGCCATCTTGCCCGTAAAGAAGTTTACAGGAAAATTATGGTATTAGGTGCATCTTCAGTCGTAGCCATTCTGATCGTAATAATGTTTATACACACTCGCTCAGACGTCATACATACAATAGAAAATACCGCTTATCCAGGAACAAGAGTGGTTGAAAGTGGTGGCTTCAATATACCCCATGTATTCGCTGGAAACTTAGGCTTCCAATTCAAGTCAGCCACTAGAACAACTGAGTACTTACCTACGTATTTTAGTAACCAGAGTGAAACTTCAAACTTTATACTACTGCTACCGTTTCTATTGGTCCCGTCTGTCATCATCATATATCGCGATTTTCGCCTCCGTAAACCACTCGATTGGCCGCTTATTATGGTCAGCGTGATGTTTTTTGCTTTCCTGGCATGGATGTTTATCCCCCACCTAGAGTTAATTGGAAAAATACTATTGCTTAACAAAGTCCCTTCAACTCGTCTACTCATCGGTATTGGCTTATTGAGCTTCATGCAGCTCATTCTTTTTATCAGAAGAGGCCCGGATATTGGAGGCAGGCTCTTTCGAAATAATATTGTGTTAGCGTATGCATTTTTGGTATTCATATTTGAAATTCTTATTGGGCTACATGCCAAACGTGCATTCCCAGGTTTTATTAGTGTAGAACGTGTCTTTCTTTTCGCGATCCCAGTTCCTATAATTATTTACTTGGTATTAAGAAAACGTTTTGTGTGGGCAGCAACCGGACTACTGGCTTTTTCACTATTTACGTCAGTTTGGATCAATCCATTGTATAGGGGAACCTCTATACTTACTCAGACTCCATTATCGAAAGCGATCAAAAAGCTTTCACAGCATGACAGCGGTAGATGGGTTTTTGAAGATACTCGTTTAGAAAATTTTGCTTCAATGAATGGGGCTCATTCATTGTCGGGAGTTTATGCATACCCACAACTTAGTATATGGAGTCCGACCGGCGAACCAAAAAAATCATACAATCGCTACGCTCACACCACTTTTGGTTTTGATCGGGATATTACAACCAATATACCCACTAGAATTGACCTTGAAGCCCCTGATTATTTTCAAGTCGTTACAGAGCCATGTGGGGCTTTTTTGAACCAAGAACGAGTCCACTTTATCGTAGTTGGTGTCAAGCTCAATCCTCAAGAAAGATGCGTTAAACTTATAGACACTGTTAGGTATCCCGAGTTTTCAGCATTCATTTACCGCCTAAACCATTGAACCCCCATCTTAAAACTGTTATGATTGTGTAGGTTAAGCATAAAATAAATATCATGGCTACTCGGAAAACACGTTCCAGTAAATATAGTTCTAAAAAGTTAATAGTCGCCTCAATTTTTGTGGTGGTCATTGCGATTATTGCTGTACTGGAGCTAACAAATACTACTCACCTGTTTCACTCTTCTAAGGCCGTAAGTGGAAACATTCCTGTCACTAGCTCCTCGAAAACCGAATCTTCTCTATCCAAGTCTTCTCAAAGCAAACCAGCCTCGAGTGACTCTACGGGCGACGCCACATCAGATATAACCATAAAAAGCACTGGCGGCTCAATGCCTAGCAGGGCTACAACGAGTTCTTCGCCTCCGGAAACACCGTACGGCAGCTTCGTCAGCACCCATAGACCAAGCCTAAGTAGCTCGAGCGGAGAACAGTCAAGCTGTATATCGACTCCCGGAGCTGTCTGTACCATAACCTTCACCAATGAGGAAGGTGTTGTTAAAACCCTCCCTGCTAAAATTACTGATAGTAGCGGCAACGCATTTTGGGACTGGAACGTAAGCGCTGCAGAGTTTACACCTGGCAATTGGACGATTAAAGCCACGGCTGCTTTAAATGGCCAGACTCAGTCCGCCACAGATAAATTACCGCTAAATGTAAGATTATGAAGAAATTCTTACTCATACTCCTATCTCTATTTGTCGGTATTATGACCCCCCTTCTTTCTTTTGCGCCAATATCCGCCGACACATTCAATGCAAACCATATCATGGATGATGGCATATTCGAGAACTACAACACTATGAGTGCCGAACAAATCAATGCCTGGCTGAATACCAGTTTCTCACAGAGCTGCATTAGCCCAAACAAAGGATTTGTAACTCCTGACCCTCAAGGTTGGTCGGCTTCACAGGGTAAATACCTTTTCGGTGGTAACGTAAGTGCTGGGCAAGCTATTCATAGTGCAGCCGTACTCTATCATGTAAATCCACAAGTAATCTTGTCTACTATGCAAAAAGAGCAAAGCTTGGTGTCAGGGACTACAGGTTGCTACGGAGAACCAGACCCTGCAACAGCCACACCTATGAATGGTTCGTGTGGTTCAGGTATACGAAACTGCACACTCGCCTGCACGCACTCTGGAGGCTGCATTAACATTGCCTTAGGCTATGGTTGTCCTAGTTATTGCGACTCTAAGGCTGAAGGTTTTAGTATGCAGCTTACTTTGGGAACATGGCTTTTACGGTTTGGAGAAATGAGAGCAAGCGGAATTCTTACGGGCTATGTCGGTTATGAAACAGGTGATGAAAATTTGTACTATTCGGGTCCAATGATACCAGGCTCTTGGAAGCGTTCAGCAAACTCGTTGCCAGCAAATTTTGACGGCTCTTATACTACAGCAGCCGGTGAAAGCATCCAAATAACTACCGGCTCCACCGCTACATTGTACAACTTTACGCCGTTCATCAGTGGCAATCAGAAATTTTTCAACATTTTTTATGGTTGGTTCGGCACAACAACATTGGGTTGTGGTTTGAGCGAGCCTATGATGCCCCAGGTCGTAAGCATGTATAATCCTAATACTTATGATCATTTCTATACTGACTATGCATGTGAAGCCAATGTTTTAGGCTATCGCCAAGGTTATACTTATGAAGGTGCCGCATTTAATACAACCCCAACATACGTGTCTGGCGCAGTGCCAGTCTGGAGGCTCTATAACCAAAATACCGGCCAACACCTCTGGAGTACTACGCAAGATGACATCAACAACGCTACAAGAAATGCAGGTTACCGTGTAGAGGGTATAGGCTTCTACATGGCCCCGCCCTGGCTCTCAAAGTATATAGTCTGGCGATTGTACAACCCAGTTACCTATCAACATGTCTGGTCTGGTTCGCAGGCTTCAATTAACTTAATGACCCAACAGCTAGGATTTCACGTAGAAGGTCCAGCTTTCTATAGCCAGTAAATCAGTTCTTGTTAGCGCCTGCTTTTAAGGTTATCAATTGTCAACACAAGTCCACTCTTAAGGTCTGTGTATTTCTGCGGGTTAAATTCATTCTCGAACAGCACAATACTAATGTTGGTGTGTTTGACAAACGTTTTAGGCTCATCAACGTTAAGAATAATAGGTTCTTTGTTCAATAGCTCTTTAAGGGTACTAACAATTTCATTAATGCTTGTTTGCTTACCTCGTCCCAAGTTATATATATGATGCTCAGCTGACTGAAATGCGGCAGTCATCATAGATGCCGCGTCCTCGATATATATGTAGTCCCTCGTGCTGCTACCGTCTCCGATAACAGTAATCTCTTCATTATTTAACATTTTGTTTATAAACAACGGTACCACACCCTGGCTGTTCTTCGTAACTTGACGAGGACCGTATGGATTGGAAAGCCTAAAGCTAACGTAATCTAGCCCGTGTTTCCGCTTAAAATAAGCTAAGTAATGCTCGGAGGCGAGTTTGCCTATGCCGTACGGTGAAACTGGATCAGGTGCATCATCTTCCGACACAACTTTATCTTCAGCAATATTTCCATAAATTGCACCCCCAGAAGACACATAAATAACCTTATTCACTCCTGCTTCGACTGATTTTTCAAATAACTGAATATTCCTTAATAAGTTAGAACTTACATCTGTGTATGGATCGCTATCTGCCGTGGATGGAGTAGTAGCCGAAAAACTGTGAAATACGTACTCAATATTTTTAAGAGCTCTGCTTACAGCCATATCGTCAAAAAAATCACCTTTAATAATTTCGATGTTTTTAGAACTATTAAACTGTGGTTCTCTTGAAAAGCGATCAAATGCGCGCACTAAGTACCCCGCTTCTACAAGCTTATCGACAATGTGACTACCTATAAATCCGTTGGCACCAATTACTAGACATCGTCCTGTAGCCTGACTCATATGTTGTTTATCATATCAAATTACTTGTTACTTCTTGTGAAGTGGCTCGCTATGTCATCGACTATTAATTTGTAGCTATTGTCTGCTTGTTGGAGGGCGATTTTATTAGAATACTTGGACATGGACGCTAGTTGAGTGTTGCTGGTTTTACTGAGGTTAGCGATCGTCTCTATTTGTGAAACCACTTGACTGTAATCGGTACTGTCCAAGTAGAACCCATTCTTGCCTTCAAAAAGCTGTTCTATCATCCCAGATGAGTCGTTGCGCAAAATTGGGTGTCCGGCAGCCATTCCTTCAAAAACAAAAAGTGGTAAGCATTCTCGTAGTGAATAGCAGATTGTAATATTGGCATCTCGCATAAGCTCATATGAGCGATTGTGTGACACCTGTCCATAGTATTTGAATTTGTCGCCTAGAAGCTTAGGCGCATGAATCAGAATTTGCTTTGATAAAAAATCATGTTTCGTTAATCCAACATACACAACTTTGATGTCTCGATATTTATCTGGATTAGGATAAAAGTACTGATCCATGAACGCCCTAAACGCATACAGGATAGGAAGCTGTCCTTTTCTTCCATCTGCTACATTTCCCACAAGTATAAATTTTAGTGTGTTAAACTCTTCAGGTTTATATATATTTTGAAAACGTTTTGGGACCACATACTTGTATGGTTGCTTATGTATATTCTTTGTGTTTTCGAAAAGTTTTTGATAATTTTGTGTAGCCTTTTCTGCAGCTATATACATGACTACCTTATCAGCTTTAAGTAGTGCTGCTATTCTTTTCACTTCTCGCTTACCGAAGATTTGCTCGGGAAAATCTTCATGAATAAACCAAACTAACCGAGTGATAATATTTTTTTCAAGACCTTTGTACACCGCTTCTTTAAGCACTAGGCTGTGTGCAACAGTGTTTAGTACCACGACGTCGCCTTTGCAAAATGGAATCTCAATATCTTTGCTAACGTGTATTTTGGGTTTTATTTTTATTCTATTCAGCCGTACAACGTTATTTTTATGAATGGGGTTAAATGTATGGAACTCTATGGGCTGCTTACCTTCTTGTTGTATAGCTTCAGCGAGGTCCATGAATACATAAGGGGCGCCCGAAAGGTCTAATTGGTGAGCAACCATGACAATCGCAGGCTTGGTTCTGCCCCCCAAGCCTACTTTTCTAAATTGATTACCAGCCACTGTACGAGTCAAGTAATAGGTGCTGAGTAGTCCATGTTTGCGTGTATATGACGGCAGCATTCGACTTTTTAAAGCCGCCTTTTTGAGTTTACTTTTCACGCTCGAAGGTTCAGTGGCTACCAGTAAGTGGTCGCCGTAACTTTGCAGATCTTTAGCGCGAATGCCTCTGCTCACGTACTCACTAAGTTGTTTTGTGATAAAGTCCCAGTAATAACGTTTTTTTAATTTTGAAAGATTTTGCTGAAGTTCTTTAATTTTTTTGGCATCATGTAGAATTCTTTGTAAGTCATCTGCGATTGCCCTAGGGGATAGTCCGCTTAGTCTTTCCGCTGCACGGTTTCTGATCAGAACTTCTCCCAGTGGATCTCCGCCGTTAGTAAGAAGTGGCAAGTCTGCCCATACGAAATCTACGAGACGTGTTCGCCATGAAAGCTCATTTTCTTCACCTTCTTTACTTATGACTACTACAAGATCACTATCAAGATACCAATCTGCACGTTTATCAAATTCAATCCAGTCTTGCACAATTACCGTATTCTTGGCTTTTATCTTTTCTATATGTTTAATCAGTTCTTGGTAAATCCTGTCAAAATCAGGATGGTCATTAAATGGATTTTTTGCGCCGACGATTATTAGCTTTGCTGAAGTAGATTGGTTTAGTAGAACTACCGCATCAACTAAGTTTCGTAAGTCAAACCAAGGATAAATACCGCCAAACCAGAGTATTTTTCTTTCAGAACTATTTTTATTTAAAAGTTTAGTAATTGGTTTTTCTGTAGCTGTTGGCTTTTCTCTGTATATTCCGTAAGGAACGATTATAAGTAGTTCCTGGCCGTAGGTAGCGGGGTTTATCCTACCTAGAGCCGACAAGACGCCTTTATAGTATTTTCGCTGTTCATCGCTCGCGCATAGAAACACATCACCTCTTTTTAATACATGCGCCCACCTTTCGACATCACCGTGAAAAGCATGATATTCCGAATCAATGTCAGTACTGTCTCGAGCTGAGACTTCCACATAAATGGGCACATAACAGTCAAGAATAAGCTGTTGATCAGGACGAATACTGTCAGCGAGTTTTATTGACAATTCGCCCATACAGTAGCTAACAAGAACTGTGTCATAGGCACTGATGAGTTCTTCTATTGTATTGATATTCCATGTTGCGATATGAATACCCTGGTGCTTCTCCGTGAAATGAGCTTGCTTATAGCTTTCATGGTAGGCCACAGTAATTTGCAGGTCAGAATTATTCAAAAGAAGTCCCTTAGCAAGTCCCCAACATCGTAAACCACCACCTTCAACTTTCTTGTGTTCAGGGGTGGGTACTGGCCCTTGAGAAAAAATAATGCACTTTCTATTATGCATAACTAATCTTCGCTCCTTCTGATGCGTCTTTTTACTGCAGATGCAAGACTTGCATGTTTATTAGTCTTGAGATGAATATTCTCAACCTCAAGCCGCTCAGCAATGACTTTAAAATGCTGAATGATCTTGGCTTGTTCTCTTGAATGATCATCAATTTCCTTAAGTTGTTTTTTGTAATCACTAAGTATATCATCACGGTACTGCAGTGGTTTTTTCGGTAATGCTTTATTTTTGATATTGGGTATTGAGTCTAACGGCTCTAATATAAACTTTAGTTGATACGCTCTAGCCTCAACGGACTTTGTTATTTTCCAAAACTTCTCGCTGGCTTTTAGTCCGATTTCTCCAAGTTGCTTTTCTAAAATTTCCTTGGGTATATCGTTAACTGTGTAATCGATTAGTCTAACACCCAGACCTGCTTCCTCGGCTTTTTTAGTAAACGTCTCTAAAGTAAAGTATTGTAAATGTGTGTTGTCTAATATCCCCATGGGCTCGTATACAAAATTACCCTTTAGCAGCTCCATGCGTACACTTATATGTCCTATGTTTGGTATAGAAACAAATATCTTACCGTTCTTTTTTAAAAGTTTACAAGACTCCTTGAGTGTTCTTGATGGGTCTTTTAGATGTTCTAAAATATCTCCAAAAAACAAATAATCATACTTTTTCTCATAGATCTCTTTAGGCCAAACGGCATCTAAATCAAATGAGTACACTCCGTCAAGCACTTTCTGTGCTTCAAACTTATCAACACCAATCTCTACACCAAATACGCTACAATTTTTTTTATTTTTTATATAACTTCCGAAGTACCCCGTACTGCAACCAAAATCTAGCAACGTACTGTTTGATTTTATGTGATCGAGCATCCAGCCAATCGCACCGTGTATGTCTGGAGGCAAATTTTCAGAGTACTTAGACATTTTCTGCCAGTGTCCATTCATGTTTAAGATTAGCCACGCCCTCCACCTCCGTTGTCTTGGATATTCTAAAAGCCCTTGCGTTGGGTTGATACACTAGCACTCTAGTAGCATCTTCGTTCATGATAGCAGTTGTAATCGAATAATTTCCTGGTACTAAACCAAGATTAATTCTAATGCTGATGGTTCCTTTGCTATCTCTAACTGGTTCATTACCGTCTAGCTTAGTATTTGTTCCAAAGCAATAGTTTCCTGACTCATTAAATATTTGAAGTCCGAAATGTAAAGCAGACTTATGCTTATTTGTGTATGTAATCGAAATTGTTTGGTTCTGATTAGTGGGCAGATTTATTTTATCTTTGATCTGGTCATCAATACTCACACTGGAAATCTTTACATCGCTAAATATTTTGTTAGGCGGCTCTGAACTTCTCTTAGGCATTTGCGATTCATAATTAAGTTCTAGGTAGGCATCTGCTATGTCTTTAGACTTGCCAGTTTGTAGTATTCTTCCGTTATGGACTAGTAGCGCTCGGTCACAGAACCGTACTACTGCGCCCATGTCGTGAGTAACTATAATCATAGTTCGTTCATTTTTTCTCATTTCCGCAAAAACCTCATAGCACTTTTGCTGGAATGCTGCGTCGCCTACCGCTAATACTTCATCGATCAACAATATATCGCTTTTTGCTTGGATGGCGATCGAGAAGGCTAGACGGACTTGCATGCCTGATGAGTAATTTTTGAGTTTTTGATCCATGAATTTCTCTAGTTCGGCGAACTCGACGATGTCATCGTACATTTTGTTCATCTCGGAACGGTTAAAGCCTAGTAGGGCTCCATTGAGAAAGACATTTTCTCGACCAGTCAGCTCTGGGTTGAATCCGACACCGAGCTCTATAAATGGCGTCAGTTTGCCGTTGACTTGAATTTGTCCTTTGCTCGGCGTATAGATACCGGCTAAAAGTTTGAGCAGTGTGCTCTTACCACTACCGTTGCGACCGACGATGCCGAAGAATTCTCCTTTTTTAATTTCGAAAGAAATGTCTTTGAGTACCTGCTGGGTCTCGTAGGTCCGGTTGCGTTTGTAGAAATTCAGGACAGCTCCTTTGACCGAGCTGTTCTTTTCGTGCGGCAGCTTAAACGTTTTTCCGACACCCGCAACTTTTATGGCAATTTCGTCAGACATTAGATATTCTCCGCGAAGTATTTCGATTCGTGGCGGAAGTAAGCCAGCCCGCCGATTAGTGTAAACAAGACGATCATAAAGGGAATATACATGTGCCAGCCGCCTTCAAACACGATGTGCGAGGTCAAAGTCTCGTGAGAGATTGAGCTCCAGCGGGCGTCCTGGATAGTTTGGGCCATGGGATTGAGTAGTAGTAGTTTCTGAAGCGTAACATTGGTTATCAGTGTCAGGGGGTATAGGATTGGCGTCAGATAAAATCCGGCTTGAAGAATAACTTCCCAGATGTAGCCAATGTCTCGGAATTTAACGAAAGCTGCCGACAAAAACAGCGAAAGCCCCAGCGAAAATAGGTAGACTTCGATCAATATCAGCGGCAACCACAAGGTGGTGATCAGTAAATCAACGTGATTGAGCACCATGAAAATGATGATCACAATCATGTTAAGCAATAGGTTTATGACCGCTGATAAACTGCTACTAAAGACGATGATCCAGCGCGGTATGCGAATTTTACGAATCAGATCACCGCGGCCAACGATTGAGCCTAGGCTCTGGGTAGTCATTTCCAAAAAAAAGTTCCAGATGACGATACCGAGCAAGAGATAGACCGGATAGTGCGGTATGCCTTTGCCTAATTTCAAAAATTTGACAAAAACGATATAGAGAATGAGAAATAATAGTAGTGGCCGCAGCAGCGACCAGGCATAGCCCAGCATCGAGCCTTGATAGCGAAGCTTGAAATCAGTGCGCACCAACTCACTGAGCAAGGCTCTATTTTGCTTTGAGAAAAATCTCTTCATTGATTAGGGTATTATAGAGGAAATGAGAAGTTACGTCGATGTCTAAAACAGCGGTGGTTGTGCCGAATTGGAACGGTGCCAGCCTATTACCGGCATGCCTCGACTCTCTCGAGTCGCAGGCGAATAGGGCACAAGTAATAGTCGTCGACAATGGCTCAACCGATCACTCGCTCACCGTCTTGCAAAAATACCCAGCCGTCAAGGTTATCAAACATCCTAAGAACCTGGGCTTCACCGGAGGCGTCAACACTGGCTTTGACTGGGCTATCGACCGTGATTTTGACTATGTGGCAACTCTGAACAATGACGCCGTAGCTGATAGAAACTGGCTGAAATACCTAGTGGCAGTTCTGGAGGACAAGGGTAGTGACGATATCGGCATCGTCACTAGCAAATTACTAAGCTCTGACGGGGGGTTCATAGACAGTACCGGCGATCAATATAGTGTCTGGGGTCTGCCCTTCCCGAGAGGTCGAGGCGAAAAGGAAAAGAACGGTTCTAGCTACAATGAAGCACGAACTATTTTCGGTGCCAGTGGCGGGGCAAGCCTCTACCGCGTCGAAATGCTACGTGAAGTTGGACTCTTCGATCAAGACTTCTTCGCCTACTACGAAGATGTGGATTTGAGTTTTCGAGCTCAATTGGCCGGCTGGAAAGTTAATTATCAACCTAAAGCCCTCGCCTATCACCAAATTAGCGCGACCACCAGCCGACTGAAAGGTTTCGCTAGCTACCAGACTATGAAAAACCTCCAGCTGCTCTACTACAAAAACGTGCCCGGAAAGTACTTATTCAAGGTAGGTTGGCGTTTTACTGTGGCCCATAGTTTATTTTTGCTCAGAGCCATCGTACGCGGTCAGGGCTGGTCAGCTCTTAGAGGCGATCTGCGCGGGAGCTGGCTAATTCTAAAGGGCCGCGGGCGGCGCCGAGAAATTCAACGATCCAAAAAAGTGTCTGACCAATACATCTGGTCGATCATGGTTCATGACCTGCCGCCTAACGCTCACGCCCTGCGCAAATTACGACGTCAATGGTGGCGGTTGCGAGGGAAAAAGCCGTCATGAGCAAAATAGTTATCGACGCCCGCGAATGGGCCAGCAGCACCGGCCGTTACATACGTAGTCTGGTCCAAAATTTGGAAAAAATCGACGACAGCAACCAATACTTGGTGCTTCTAAAGCCAGTTGACGCGGCAAACTGGCAGCCAACCAAGCAAAATTTTTCGATCACTGCTTGTCAGTTTGAGGAATTTAGCTTTGGGGAGCAGCTGGGCTTCAAACGCCAGCTCGATGCTCTCCGACCCGACCTAGTGCACTTTGGTATGGCTCAACAACCGGTTTTGTATCGGGGCAAAAAGATCACTACCATCCACGATCTGACAACCTTGAGGTTTAAAAATCCAACTAAAAATCGTTTAGTCTATGGCTTTAAGCAAAAAGTTTATAGTCTTGTCATCAAACGAGCCGCCCGCACGTCCGCGGCCATCATCACGCCGTCTCAGTATGTTAAGCATGATCTAGTCCAATTCACAGGTATCAATCCAAAAAAGGTAAGTGTTATCTATGAAGCTGCCGAGCCTATTCAAGCTCCAGCCGTCGCCTGGCCAGAACTAGAAAATAAACGTTTTATTATGTATATCGGGCGGCCAACGCCCCACAAAAACCTGGTTCGGCTGCTGGAAGCCTTTGTCAGCCTGCGTCCGGCCCAGCCTGATCTGGTACTCGTGTTGGCCGGCAAGCTTGACAGCAACTATCAACTGATCAAGTCCCGTGTCGTTGCCGAAGGTATCAAAAACGTCGTTTTCACCGACCACGTCAGCGAAGGCCAGCTGCGTTGGCTATATCAACACTGCGCCGCCTATGTTTTCCCATCACTGAGCGAAGGTTTCGGCCTGCCTGGACTGGAGGCCATGGCCCACGGAGCACCGGTCGTCAGCAGCAATGCCACTTGCTTGCCGGAGATCTACGGCGAGGCGGCACATTACTTTGATCCCCGCATCGTCGGGGCCATGGCCGGCGCCATCAATGAAGTTTTAACTGATAAATCCTTGCGTCAAAAGCTAATCACAGCTGGGCAAGCCCAAGTCAAAAAATACTCCTGGCAGCGTACGGCCAGTCAAACTCACGACCTCTACAACCGCATCCTGGAAGCCAATTAACCCCGGTGCTCTTATCGAGCGGGTGATTTTTTGACTAGTTAGGGCTTTTTGCTTTATTGCTAATAAATTTCTGGGCCTTAGGCAGTAGTGTCCTCAGCGTCATCATTAGTCGCAGCTCCGCTGGCTTTAAGGGTGATGTGCCGCTCGCGGCCCTCACCGGTTGATTCAGTTTCGACGCCGTATTCGCCTGCCAACTGATGGACAACGCGCCGGTCGGCGGCGTTCATCGGCTGCAGCTCCATAGCTTCGCCAGAATCACGGACCTGCTTGACCCAGACCTCGGCCTTTTCACGCAATCTATCGGCTCGTTGTTTCTTGTATTCGGCGATGTCGACACTGACCCGACTGTGGCTAAAGTTACTGCTTTTGAGCGCGGTGCTGGTTAGGTATTGCAAAGAACGCATATTATCACCGTGCAGACCAATCAAAAAGCCATTGAGGTGTGTACTGGGAACATTGAGCTGGATTACTTCGTCATCGCTGGTAGCATAGACATCGGTATTCAGGCCAAAAAAGGACAGCAGGTCTTCCAGGTATTTTTTGGCAAACAGAATCGCTTCTTCTAGAGATTGATTCATTTTCGTTTCCTCCTTTTTTTGGCAGACTTTTTTGATTTGGAGGGTTTTTTGGCTGGTTTGACAATCTCAGCCTCTGGTATTTTATTAAGATTTTTGCCTGGTTTATCGGGTTTGTCGGCGATAGCTTCCATTTCTGCTTCGTCCCGGTTAAGCACGATGCTCTGCTGAATAAAGGCGACCACACCGCTAACCAGCCAGTAGAGACTTAGTGCTGAAGGGATATTGACCGTGAAGAGAAATATCATTACCGGCAACAAAAAGCGCGTGCTGCGGCCGACTGCGGCATTGATTTCCGACTGATCGGCCTGTTTGCCGGCGCTGGCTTCTTTCAAAATAGTCCTGAGACTGCGTTGATCTTTGCTGGTCGGCAGCAGTTGTTTGCTCTGATAGTACTGGGCGATGGCGCTGCCGATCACTATCATCATTGCCGGCCAATAGACACCTCCGCCGTGATTGAGAGCCGCCCGGCTGAGATCGACGACACCAAACAAAGTGTTGTCAAACAGATGAATATTATGCGAGAGCTCCTGCATCCAGCTGAGATGCTGCAAGGCGGGATAGGCAAAAGTGAAGATTTGGTGAGGGTCGTCGATGATTTTGCGCAGACCGCTATAAAGACCAATCAAAATGATCAGCTGGACTATCAACACCGGGAAGGTGGCAAACGGATTGATGCCGCGCTCTTTGTATAGTTCCATGAGCATCTTTGATTCTTTTTGACGATCGCCTTTGGACGCTTGTTTGACGCGCTTTATTTCCGGCTGCAGAGCACGCATGGCTTTGGCTTGGTGGAGTTGTTTCTTGACCAACGGCCAGAGCAAAAGCCGGATAATGATGGTGAAGATAATCAGGCTCAGTCCAAAGTTGTGCCCTGGCAACAAGGCATATATCAAGACCAACAAGTTGAAAAGTGGTTGTACGACAATGGTTGTAAACATAGCTGCTTTGGTTAATTTCCTGTGTGCTTAACTATATCACGGCTGACCGGTGTTTGGGCGGCCGTTTTAGTTGTTTTTTGCAACAATTGGTTGATCATGTCGCTCAGTTCCGCCGAACTGAGATCAGCCACTTTGTCACTATAAACCGTGAAAATCAGGTCAGTGCCGCTGGCGATAGGCTGCTTAGTAGTGCGTACCACCTCGTAAATACGGCGGCGAATACGGTTTCTGATGACGGCTGATTTATGGACCTTTCGGCTAACGACGACCGCTACTCGGTAGTTCTTTATGGGGTGACGCTTGAGATATTTGAGGCTCAGTAAAGTCCCCCGAACATTGGTGCCGCGCGCATAAACTGGTTTTAAGCTTCCGTAGCCATGGAAGCGATGTCTTTGACCAAGCATATATCTAAGGTTATACGAAATATGCCTTTACGTCACCTTAGACGCTAGGTGGCTTAGTTGAGGCTCAAAGTAAATGTTGGCGGATTCGTATTCTTAGGCAGTAAGTTTGCTGCGGCCTTTGAGCCGGCGACGCTTAATGACGCTTCGGCCGGCTCGGTCCTTCATTCGTTTGAGAAAGCCGTGTTCACGGGCCCGCGAACGTTTTTTAGGTTGATGGGTTCTTTTGGGCATGCTTCTATCCTACGGTAGTTGGCCTCAGTTTGGAAGTATTGCTGGGCGGTGATAGCAAAAGAGCCAGTCAAAAAAGTGAAATTGACAATGTTTTCCCGCTAATCTTTAGCGCTTATCCACCAATTATGGTCTATTGTCCACAGTTTTACAGATACAATCAAAGCCTGTGTATAAAGCCACCCCGAGCAAAGGTTTTGACGCTATGTAGCAGATTTTACTGAGAGTTAGGTGTGGAAAACCAACCAATCTTTCGTTATATTTAGAGGACGTGATTGGGAGCAACGATGCAAGATAGTTTGTGGCAGGCCGTGCTAGGTGAAATTGAACTCTCAGTTTCGAGAGGCAATTTTGTAACCTGGTTTAAAAATACTTGTCTGCTGAAACTATCTGACGATGCCGTGGTAGTCGGCGTTTCCAATATATTTATCAAGCAACAACTGGAGCGCAAATATACCGAACTCGTCGCCAGTACCCTCGAAAAGAACGGGGTCACCTCCAAAACTATCGAGTACAAAATCTCGCCCTTGGCCAATAATCGTCATGTCGCCGAAGCGGATGAACTCCCGGCCGAAGACTTGTTGACGCAAGCCATAAGTGACGACCAACGAACCGGCCACAGCGTCAAATATCCAGCCAACAGCCTTGCTCACTCCTACCGCCAGGGCCTTAATGAGCGCTACACATTCGAGAGTTTCGTGGTCGGTGCCAGCAATGAACTGGCCTTTGCCGCCTGCCAGGCCATCTCTCAGCAACCCGGCTCCCGCTATAATCCACTTTTTCTTTATGGCGGGGTCGGTATCGGCAAAACTCATTTGATACAGGCTGTCGGTAATGTCCTGGCTGTGAGTGAACCGACTGCCAAAGTGCTTTATATCTCAACTGAGCAGTTTGTCCAGGAGTTTGTTGATGCGCTTAGGCTGCGCAAAACGGCTGATTTCGCCGGTTTCTATCGGACGGCAGATGTTTTGATAGTTGATGATGTTCAGTTTATCGCCGGTAAGGACAAGATGCAGGAAGAGTTTTTTCACACCTTCAATGCTCTGCACCAGGCAAACAAACAGATAATTATCAGTGCCGACAAACCTCCCAAAGACATACCAACCCTTGAAGACAGATTGCGTTCCCGTTTTGCCGGTGGTATGAGCATCGACATGCAGACACCTGACTTTGAGACTAGGTGTGCTATAGTCCAAGCCAAATCACAAAACCATAACATTGCCCTGCCGCAAGATGTCGTCGAGTATCTGGCAACTAATATTCAAACAAATATCCGAGAGCTGGAGGGGGCTTTGAACCAACTCCTGGCTTTTTGTGAAATGCGCGGGCTTGATCCGACACTAGCTATTGCCTCGAGTCTGCTCAATGTCAGTAAGTCTCGTCCGAAACATTTAAGTGCCAAACAGATTATCGAAAAGACAGCCCGGCACTTTCAGATACCTTACGACGAAATTGTCGGGCCTAAGCGCGATAAAGATATCGTTGTACCCAGGCAAATTGCTATGTACATATTGCGTAGCGAGCTCCACCTTAGTTTCCCCAAAATTGCCCGCGAACTTGGCCGCAAAGATCATACTACCGCTATTCACTCTGTCGAAAAGATTGAAAAGGAGGCTCGCTTGGACACCTCACTACGCATGGCAATATCTGAGATTAAGGAGCACTTGCGTGCTTAATATTTGTGGAGTAGTTGTGTATTTTTTTAGTAAAAGCTGTTTAGTTTTTGGTGGGTTGTACCCAGCTTGGGTTTTTTTATTACAAAACTGTGTGCATAAACTACTAGCTTTTACTACTGTTTTTCCCAGTGCAATTCATAGTTTTTACCCAACAATTTTTAGTGTTTTAATCCCTGTTATAAATTATTTTTTACCCACAATCCACAAAGCCAATAACAAAGACTATAAATTAATTTATAGCTATTAAATTTAGGGGTAGATACATGAAGCTACAAATTACTCAAGAGAACCTAAATAAAGCTTTGTCGTCGGTGGCACGCGTCGCCAATAATCGTTCCACGTTGCCGATCTTAGCAAACATCCTCATCAAAACCAATAAAAACCGTCTCAGTGTCTCAGCTACTAATCTCGATATTGCCATAACTCACCATATTGGAGCCAAAGTTACACAAGATGGCTCGATCACTGTTCCCGCCCGACTAATGCAAGATTTTGTTGGTAGTTTACCGAGCGGAGTAATCGAATTAGATCTTCAAGAAACTAAACTCCATGTTACTACCGATCAATACAAGTCTGTAGTAAATGGGGTGATTGCCGACGACTTTCCAGTCATGCCGGCTATCACCAAAGGAGCCAAATGGACAAGCGACAGTGAAACACTCAAAAAAAGCCTGCAACAGATTGTTTTTGCGGCCTCAAATGATGAAACCCGACCGGTTTTGACTGGAGTGTTTTTCCACACCATCGAAGGAATGTTATATGCGGCGGCAACTGACAGCTACCGGCTGGCAGAACGAAAGCTCACCACCAACAACCAAGCCGTGAAATTGCTTATCCCCGCCTCGGCACTTCAGGATCTAATGAGGGTACTCGGCGATAGTAACGAAACAGTTCACATCACTCACGACAATCAACAGGTTTTATTTAAGGTTGATGACATCGAGCTAGTCACCAGATTAATCGATGGTAAGTATCCAGATTACCGCAAACTTATCCCTGAGCGCTTTACTTTTGAAGCAACGCTCAAGCGGGCCGACCTAGTTAACGTGACCAAAGTTTCAAGCCTATTTGCCCGCGAAAGTGCCGGCAGCGTCACCATCGAGCTAAATGAATCGGACAAACAGCTCAGTATTCGCTCTGTGGCCTCTCAGTTGGGTGAAAACACAGCTACCGCTCCAGCCAAAATCAAAGGTAGCGGCAGTATCACACTCAACTCGCGCTACTTGCTCGATGCCCTGAACTCTTTTTCTGGCGATGAGATCACTTTTGGCTTTAACGGGAAGCTTGAACCAACCCTGCTCCACGATAAAGCTAGTCCAGACTACAAACACATAATCATGCCACTTAAGTCCTAGGCTCATTAAGCTAAGCGATAGCCTATAAATGATAACTGATCTGCGCGTCCAACACTTCCGTTCGTACTTTGACGCGTCGTTTGAGTTAGCTGAAAGCGTTAATATCATAGTCGGGCCGAACGCCAGCGGCAAAACCAACCTGCTCGAGGCAATTTTGGTCCTGGCTAAGGGCAAATCCTACCGCGCTAGGGACGAAGAACTGGTACAGCACCAAGCTGCTTGGGCTAGAATAGACGGTCACTTATCAAATGACAGCGTACGAACCGTGAAAATAGTGACCGAGCCGACGCTGACCAAGAGCTATCAGATAAATGATAAGTTATATAAGCGTTTGACGCACCGTAGTACCATACCGAGCGTCCTGTTTGAGCCCAATCACCTCCAGCTTCTGTCTGGTAGCCCCGAAGGCCGGCGCAACTACCTCGATGACCTCATCGATAGCACGACAGCTGGTTTTGGCAGCACCAGGCGAGAATATCGCCGGGCACTGGCTCAGCGAAACAGCCTGTTGAAACAAAACCAGGCCACTCACCAGCAAATATTTCCCTGGAATGTTCGACTCAGCCAATTGGCCGGTCAGATCGTTCGCTTGCGGCAAAAGTTTGCTAGTGATATCGACGGCCAAATCAGCACACTTTATCGAGATCTGTCGCGGACCAAGACGCTAGTTTCGGTCAGCTACCAGTCAAGCTGGCCCGTTGAGGCTTATGAATCAAACCTACTCAAACAGCTCGAGAAAAGCCTCGAACTAGACAAGCTGCGCGGTTTTACTTCCAACGGGCCCCACCGCGAAGATTTAAGTGTTTTGTTTGACGGCCGTTTGGCGGCCGAAACAGCCTCGCGCGGCGAGATTAGGACGGCGATCTTAGCACTCAAAATCATTGAGCTGAAGCTTGTCCAAGCGGCCAGGGATATCACGCCGCTTTTGCTGCTCGACGATGTCTTTAGTGAACTCGACGGCAAGCGCCGCCATGCTCTGACTGATTACCTAGCACCCTACCAAACATTCATTACCACCACTGACGCCGACCTGGTCGTCAAACACTTTACTGCCAGGAGCAGCGTCATCGCCCTCGGGTAAGGCTATCGAGAGGCGTCAATCAGCTGTAATCCAGGACGATTGAGTTTCAAGATCTCGGAGTCAGCGGTTAGAAAAACCAGGTTTTCAGAAATTGCCTGGGCAATAAGCAGTAAATCGAACAGATCAGACTGAGGGTCTCGACTTTTGCCATCTTGCCAACTCTGAAATTGAACAACACTCTTTAGTGGACACAGGCGGTAAGCGCCGCTATGCCCTGACTGATTACCTAGCACCCTACCAAACATTCATTACCACCACTTATCCACACCGCTTAATTCGTCAGCAAGTTCTAATCGCCTATTACATATGACACCCGAAAACGCAGTTTGCTTAAGTCAAAACCGCGCTGTTGGAGTTCAGATTGTGCTTCCTTTAAGGCGGCTTGCCCCGGCGAATTACTGTCCGCAAAGAGTTCAACTTGTATAACTGGAGGCTGCGCAAAATTTACTAAGCCTATCGAGAAGTTGTTCTGCGTAAGGGGCAAAATTGTTTGTAGATTATATATGAACTGGGGTGTTTTTTGGCCCTCCACTCCAACTCGGCGAATGGCATAAGCATTAGTGGACGAGCTAGAAATGTCGCTGGTGGCAAAATATATGTAGTCTCTATCGTTACTTATTGAGAGTCCAGTGATGATGCTATCCATAGGCATATTGGCTATTAACTCTGACCTCTGGTCGCTTAAACTGTATCTCCAAAGCCTGTCATTAGTGCTGTAAATAAGGGTATTGTTATCAAGCCACCGCGGGTAACCAAATAAGCCAAAAACTGGCACTTTAGCAACATAGTTTAATGAACGGTTATAGACGTAAGCTCCATTTTCGTTACCACCCACGATATATTGCCCGTTCGGTGACCAAGCAACTTCTTTGCCTTCAATTTCAAGCTCCTTTCTAATATTTTTCCCAGATTGGGACACCAAGGCAAGCTCGGTGTCTTTGCCGCTTTGGTCAAGAACTGCAACCTGACTTACCCCGGCTGATAGTGTGGGATCAGACGTGGTGGCTGTATATATCTTCCTAAATTTTTCACTTTTGTCACCAGTATATACGTCTGCACCATTTGAAACATAAAATTGTTTGTTTGGCGATACGTCAAAACTCACAGCGGCGTTGCTATAAGAGAAAGGCAGGCGCAAGGTTTTAACTGAATCTTGGTCGATAACATATAGACGCCCATTGTTGTCCTGTCCCATGCCAAAGGTGTCGTCAGCCCATCTTACTGTTTTGAATTCCGTGGATGGACTAAGCGTTGATAAATTGTTTTGAGCGTCAATTTTGTTTAACAAATGTGAGGTAGGATCCAGATAGACAAGCCGGCTTTTGCTGGCCGCGATGTCTTGTGCGCCCTGGAAGACAACAGGCTCAACACCTGTCGTATTAACTGGATTTATAGAGTATTTTAGGGTCTTGAGAGGGTCTAGCTTAATGCTTTTGGTTGTGGCAACGATATTGCCTCGTACCATGATTTCGTATCGACCAGTGCTCACTGTCACGGATAATTTTCCATGGCCGGTATAGGTCTTAAAATCTTGACTGATTTCATCTTCGTTATTTATTTTTGTAAGAGAAATTGTATTTTGTGCGTCATCAGTGGTGATTACTATTTTGCCTGTGTGATAATAGTGCCAAAACCACGACAACAAAAATATCAGTAGTCCTCCAACGACCATCAACAATAAGATTTTTCTAATGTTTGGTCTACCTTCCACAGTCTAATTCTCTCTTAGTTTAATTAACATGACAATAATTTATCACCACTTGGTCGGCCAGCCAGGGGCTAATGAACCACCAACAACAGAGGGATTTGTAGATCGATTGAGGTCTCCGGTGTGGCTACCGATGGCTTTCATGAAAGCAGAAAAATTTCTGCCATAGGCCATGGCAGTCCCATTGGCATAATTATGATACTCAGGCCCTGCTGCTGGTTCATCAAAGTTTGGGCCCAGTGCCCAGCCGGTTTCGATGCATGGATCTCCCGCATGCATATTAGCTATTACGGTGTCTGACGTAACTGGATCGCCAACTTTAACCTTTGGCGTGATTTTCTCCGCAAAGAAAATATATTTGCCGGCAGCCGGGCCGTCTGAAAGCTTGTAGACGACAGAGGGGCCGTAACTACTAAACCAACCGCTGCCGACATATGTAACTTTACCGTTGCCAACTGCATACACAGGGCCGGCCCCGCAATAGTCCACCCCTTCATCGACTCGATGTCGCAGCAGACCACGAACATCTCGCAAGGGGTCTTTGTAGGCGCTGATACTACCGGTTGTAGCTGACGACGGACAGCCTGCAGACCCTGCACCAGCAGAGACAGTCGTGCCGGGACTACCAGCTCCTCCAGGACCCGTTTCATCAGAGACAACTTGTTTATATATTTCGGCGGCTACTGCACCATAACTTCCTGGGGGTGTGATTTTGTCGCCGTAGTAATAGCTGGCCATTTTGGCTACTTGGTCTGGGCTAGAGGAGGCAGTCAGTCTTACGCCGCCAAACAAACCGTTGCTAGCCCCTTTAGCAGCGGCGAAAGCTGCATCGGTCAGGTCGTTGGGGTCAGCTTTGCCGTCGCCGTTGCCGTCGACTGCTCCAGCCGACCAGGTACTAGGAATAAATTGAAATGGACCCCTGGCTACCGCACTAGAAGTTGTCCAGCTGGCACCGCTTCCGTATGGCGGTGGAGGGTTTGGCCAGATGTGCTGTTTAAATGATGAAACAGCATTTTGATAACCATACTGTTCGTTATAGAATAGCGCCACCAATACTGCTGGGTTAACATTGTACTTAGCCGCAGCCGCTGTAAAAATTTTGTTGTATGGTTCTTTAACATAATTTGGCAGTGTGCCTGGGCCAAATGATGCGTTCCCGCTGCTGGGGCAGCACTGACCGGATGCGCCGCCCGATGCCGGCGCCACGCCGCCCGACACCTGTGCTCCGACTTGGTCAATCTTGGCTTGTAATTGGTCCATCGGGATATCAGTGTTGGCGTAACCCGTGCTGTCGGGCTTGACATTGAGCAACTTATGAGTCCCAGGGTAGACAGTGGTTTTAACGCCGGTTAGGCTGGTATGGCCAGTGCCTCCCAGCGCCTTGGCGGCGGCGACTGATATTTCACTGTGGATCTCGCTACCAGTGCCATTGTTGTCTCCAAAAATCGCGTAGACAGTTTTGCCTTTGTATGTCAGAGCGGCCAGGTCACCGAGCTTTATGCCGCCATTGGCATCAGCCCAGCCGGTACGAAGGACATACCAATTGACTTTATCACCATTAAGCGGTGTCCCTTTGCTATGCATGTTTGTTTCAGTTTGATCCCCGCCTAGTTTAGTTGAGCCGCTGCCATCGGTGTCTATATCTGTCTGAGCATGATCATGAGCGTGGCTGTCGTCAAACTGTACGCCACCCTTAACACCGCCCCCCGGAGCTGAGGCCGGATTGCCGATCGCATTGGAGACTATGTCTGAATACTTTTTGTAGCCAGTGTTATTGGGGTGTACTCCATCGCTGCTGAGCAGGCTACGTTGACTTAAACTAGAAGTGTCTATGGCTCCTTTGAGGTGTTTGTCAGCCACGATTTGTTTGATGATATTGTTGTAGGCATTTACCTGTCTTCCGCCTGAGAATAGATTTATAAGATATATTTGAGCATTTTGGTTGATCGACGTTATATTGCTTACTGCTTTCTCCATTTCATTCTTAAAGGCAGCATTTGAGTTACTGGCATTTGTGCCGAGCCCGATTACTACCACCCCCGCTGACTGGATTGTGCTTTTGTCGGTGTTTATAGCGTCTAGCCCCGACTGGTTATTGCCTGGTCGGTTGTTGCCCGAGTCGACGCCTGGAGTAGTCAATCCGCGGCCACTAGATGCATCGGCGCTTGAGTTCCAGTTGTTGCCGTCGAGGGCCTTTTTTAGATATTGAGTTTCGTAATATGCACCCTCAAGTATAGAGTCGCCTAGCAGGTATAGATTGTTGTTGGCTGTTTGATCTGAAGAGGATCCGGAACCACAAGCGTCTGCCACCCAGTTGGGATAGCCGCTGAGAGCGACCAGTTCGCTATCGGGAAGCGGGTCAGCAAAAACTGAGGTGACACTGAAGTTGGCAAATAAGAACACCGCCAAAAAGATTGTGAACAATCTCAGGAAATACGACCAATAGCGAAGTTTAATTGAAGAAGTCATAATGATCATGAGGCGGGTAACCATATGGATTAGGCGCGTCGCATCTCTCCCCGTTATTCTTGCCATGATACTTACTGGAAATCTGGTTAAGTAGTGTCACCTGTGTTCCCACACCAGAACAGTTTAGATCAATAGCATGTCCTGTGTAATGATTGCTACCAGAACTGTGCCCTGACCCTGCACCGGTAATTGATGTGACAATGATGTTTCCATGGCTGGCTGCGTCGAGAAGAAACTGGAGTATACCGATATCAAGCTTCACACTTGAATATGCCGGCTGACCATGGGCAGTGTTTTGGACATCTTCCATGCAGTGTCGGCAGCCTAAACTTATGTTGTGATTGCTTAACACTTGTTGGGCTAATTGTTGGACATCTCCTGAGACACTACCAGCGTTAGCTGGTGTGCCAGACGAGGCGCCGCCGGAGCCGTTGAGGTCTTTGAGGTCGTCCTCGGTAAGGTTGCTGGTGTCAAAGGCACCTCCGGCTGCTCCGGTACTAGCCTTGATCAGCAGGCAGGGATTGGACTTGGTATTGGTCGGCATGCCGGTGTTTGTGTCGACATTGCTGGGGTCAGCCGCTGCCTCATTCCAGCTATTGTCTTTCATGTACGCTTTTGAGGCGTCGTCACTACAATGGTCGTTCCAGTATTGTTCGGCATCGTCGGGAATGTCTCCGTCCGGCACGCCGTATTGAGTTACACCAAACGGATCCTTTTCGGCCGGCGTGTCGGCGATCACCTTTTTGCTAAACAGCGAGGCAAAGCCATGAGAAAAGGCGCTAAACGGGTCGCTGAGCAGACTTGCGGAGAAGTTGGCCACCGAACTCTGGGTATCAAAGGGCACCGCCATGGCCACCCGCGTCACCAGAGAGTATTGACTGTCGGTGTTGAACATTCTGGCAAACAGCGGTTGGCGCGAGAAGCTGTCGCGGGCTTCCGATTCCTGCTGGTTGACTATAGATGCCACTTGTCCGGGGTCAAGCTTTTGGCCGCCGAGACCGGTGTGAGCGTAGTCATTGCCGGCCACATCAGCCCCGGCTGCCATCATGTCAAAGGTACGACCGCCGCTCATATTGTCGCCGAAAGGATTTGGTATCAGCCACTTGGTAACAGCCTCGACCAAGAAATCCATTTCTTTGTTGACGACATCACGAATCGGGCAGTAGCCAATCGGGAACAAGCCACCCGTAGTATCACACGAAGCATTAAGGCCGTCCGAGATTTTGCTAAATGCTCCCCCGAGGATATCAGTAGCCCAGCTAAATAGCGCACCGACGGTTTCTCGCCACGCTTTAGCCAATTGGGTAATAACGTCTACACCAGGAGTGTTATTTAGAAAATCATGTATCGCCTTGGCGTAGCTGTTACCGCCGCCGAGCGATTCCTCGGGGCAAATAAGTTCGCCTTTTGGTACCGGCTTGCCGTCGTTGCAGAGGTAGTCGTTTGAAGAGTTTGAGCCAGTACTATTGGCCGCAGCGTAGGCCTTGGACGGTAAAAGCTCGTCTAACAGTGATGTAGTCTGGGAGGAGCTTCTGGCACTGGGCCCGCTGATCAGATTTGAATACAGCGGGGTATTCTCGGCAGTCGCTGTGCCGCCGACGATGGGGTCACTGGCTTTACCGGAGTTGCCGGGTCCGAGAGACTTAACCCACGAGCCAATTTCGGTTGGGTCGGTGTGCCCGGTGTGGATTTCGTCGGCGTAAGTGCGGTAAGTCATGTATAGGTCAACGGCCGCCGAAGCATTGGTCACGTAGCGCAGTTTCTTTAGGGTATCGTTGGCGTCATTGCCGAAATTTATGATCTGGGAAGCCAAGTTAAGCCAGCCGGCAATAGGCACTACATTTCCAGCTCGTTGGGCGGCAGTGTCACTCATAATTTGTGCAAAACCTTTTTCGACCAACCACCTTTGGAGGCCTTTATCGGCGACCTCATTGTAGGCGCTCACAAGCTCATCAACATTACTGGCACCGTAGCCCGCCGCTAGGGTCTTTAATCCGTCACTGACCTTGGTGTCTACGTCGGGGTTCTCTGGAGCGCCAGCCTTAGCCGTAGATTCGCTAGTGTCGGTTGGGGTAGTGTCAGTTGGCTTACAGCTATCGCCGCTCAGTAAGCACTTTAGTGTAATTCCGAGTGTTTGATTGCGGGGGGTAATCACCCTTTGGATGAGATAAAGTTTGGCAGCAATTTTCTTTTCGGCGGTTTTGCCCTCCAAGGCATCTTTTGCGCCACAAAAGATGATGCAGCGCTTGATGCCATACTTTTCCTCGAGTAAGCGACCGACTTTGTAACGATACATGACCTTTTTCCAGCGGGTTTCGTTGGCGGTGGCATCGCGAATCGCCTGACGCATTTCCTTTCGAGTGGCCTTTTTCCACTCTACATCAAGTTTCTCGCCGTTCTTACCGATACTTACCCCGTCGGATCCAGTTCCCGGGGCCTTGAGGTGCCAGTCGCCCCCAGAATCACGCTTAAACTCGATGCCATAGTTCGTGGCAAGTTTATTTTCTAGACGAGCGTCTGACCAGCTGTTGTACATTTTAGACACAGGGTTATTTGAGCCAATCTTACGGGCATGACAGTCCTTATCAATAGTTGAATTACAGTTTTTGCCTGTATACCCCGGCAACACCCGATTAACGATGTATCTTCGAAGCATTTTGTCTGTTTGCTTATCGACGGCGTTTTCGGACGTAGCAAAGAACCGATTCTCCAGGTTTTTGACCATGTGTTCGATTTTCAGTGGAATGAGCAGAAATAGCATGACCAACAAGACACCAATTATCGCCCCGCCTATTCCGCCGCCGACCAGACCTTTCTTTTTGTGTTTGCGGGCAAAAGCGATGGCCGCCCCGACAGCACCAAACTTGCCGATAACGGCATTGCTGACATCGCCCCCAGGCTTTTGGTCTGTTTTCCCGGATGATTCCGCAGATGACAGATCACCGGGCGAGGCTGGACTTTTGTCGCCGTGGGGGTTGTAGAGGCCGCCCTTTTTTTCGGCGTCGCGCAGATCACCTCGAGGGTCCGAACTATCGCCGGCCGGAGTGGTTTGCGGATCGTAACCGCCGTCTGAACCGGAAGTAGGCCGACCTCCGGAACGACCGGGAGCTCCCGGCTGGATATCGGCGGCCGTTTCGGGCGGCAGGCCTTGATCCTGCGGTTCACGATCATAAACGGGGTTTGTTTGTGCCATATTGGTTTTCTGCTTGGGGCTCCAGAACCTCTTATGTTTTTATTATATAGTTTCTTGAGCGCTATTGACACCTATGCCCGGAGAGTTTGCCAACTAGCCGCTGCCGGGATAGAGGCGGTTACCGAGATCAATCGTCCCTTGTGGTTGACTGAACTCGCCGGTTTGATCTGATGAGGCGGCCGCAGCGGCTATCTGTTGAACTTGCTCGGGATTAGTGGTGATCAGACCGGTCTCTGTCGGGCTGGCGACCACTTGGATATGCACGTGATTTTGACCGGCAAAAAACAGACCCTGGCCAACCGGGAATTGACTGAGCCGTTTTTTCTCCTCACTAGTCAGTTTGAAGACGTCACTTAGCACGTCGACGGCGGTCGGCGACTGCTTGAGCAGGAACTGCATACTGGCGTTGGCAACGATTGCCCGGCCCATCCGGCTGCCCATGAAGTCTTCGACGTCTTGGGTGACGGTGGTGATGCCTAGATTGTACTTGCGGGCTCGCTTGGCCAGACTAAACAAGAAGTTAGCGGAGTCTTCGTATTTCATCAGCTGCCAAGCTTCGTCGACGATCAGAATGCGCTTTTTTTGATCGGTTTTGGTCTTGTTCCAGATGTAATTGAGGACAATGTACATGGCGACTGGACGTAGTTCGTCCTCCAAATCGCGCAGGTTAAAGACCACCAGAGGATTATCGATGTCGATATTGCTGGCTTGACTGAAAATTCCGGCGAAAGTGCCGCTGGTGTATTTGCGCAGTCGTTGGGCCAGCTGGGGACCGGTGCCACCCATGTGTAGCAGGGTGTCGTAGAGGTCGATAATGGTTGGCGGAATACCGGTGTGAGTCAGCGGGTCATTGGTAATGCCGGCTTTGGCATAGGTCTCGATCAAGGCGGCGTCGAGGTCGGCTTCTTCGCTAGGAGCCAGCGCCGGCATCAGCGCCGAATTCCCGCCCATCATTTGCGTCTGGGCACCGCCCATCATTAGCCGCAGCAGACCGTGCAGGGTAATCAGGTTGCTGCGTAGAGCGTTGTCGGCTTCTTCGGCGTCGACTACTTTCGGCAAATCAAAGGGGTTAATCCTGGTCGATGAATTGAGACTGAGCCGGACATAAGCCCCGCCGACGGCATCGCACATGCGCTGGTATTCATTCTCGGGGTCGATGATAAATATTTCAGTGCCAAACATCATACTCCTCAGGGCTTCGAGTTTGACCGAAAAGCTTTTGCCGGCGCCGGATTTGGCGAAAACCACCGAGTTGCCGTTTTCGAGTGAAAACCGGTCGAATATGACCAAGCCGGAGTTATGCATATTTATGCCATAAAGTATGCCGTTATCCTGCGTCAAATCAGCACTAGTGAAAGGAAAGCTGGTGCTCAGAGCGCCGGTACTCATGTTGCGCCGAATCTGCAACTGATCGACCAGTTGCGGCACGGTGCTGTTTAGCCCCTGCTCTTGCTGGCTGCTGGCTGACTTGCTGTAGACGAGCTGTTGGCCAAGCATGGACTCAACTTTGTGGCTGATGTATTCGAGCTCATCGAAACTACTGGCGTAGATGGTGAAATACAGCCCAAAACGGAAGAAGCGCTCTTCGCCAACCTGCAATTTGTCACGCATTTCCTCGGCATCGAGGATAGCAGCCTGCTTGCCTGGGTCGCGCACCCGGCCTTTCTCGGTGTCTATCTGGATTCCGGCTTCCAGCTGAGTGACTTTCTTGCGCAAATTGTCGAGCACTACCTGACTTTCGACCGGGTAAATGTAAATGCTCAGGTCGATAACTTCGTCTAGGTTCACTAGGCTGCTCAACCAGCCGGTGTACAGCTGACGGGGGTAGCCGTAGACATAGAATGTCCGAGCGAAGCGGGTGCCGAGCTGGAAGTAGGAGCTTTTGAACTCTAGCGAGCTCGGGGCAATGAAATCTCTTAGCGCGGTGATGCCTTTTTGGAAGGCCGCCCGAACTTCTTGCTCTTCTTTCTGCCGCTGCGCTTGGGCGATGGCGGCCGGGTCAGCGTCTTGCTTTTTCTTGCGGCCGAGCATTAAGCTAGTCTCCACTTTAAGGGTTGAGCGATCATCATCTGGTGCCTAACAACGGGTTGTGTCATTCCAATTCCCTTTGCAGATGGGGTTGGCTGGCCGCGCCCTCGCCCTTGGTAATAACATCTGCTGTCAGGTCTTCGAAGTTCTTGAGCTGTTGCCTGGTGGCCGTGTCGGGGTTGTAGGTGTCATAGTACAACTCGATGAGCTCCTGGGTGTCGAGCGGTAATCCTTGAATGCCGGCCTGCAACAAACCCGCCAAGACCGCCTGGACACGATTGCGTAGCTCAGTCTTGGCATTCTCCAGCACAGTTTCGTTGATCACGACATGCTGCTCGCTGTTGCCGAACAATTTGCCGATTCCGCTCAGGAAATTTTTGCTTTGAGTCAAGGCTTGTTGGGCATCAACCGCCGGAAAAAACGGAATAACGACATAGAATTTTTTGTCCATAATGTTAGTGTGTTGACTGAGATCATCGATATAGCCGAGGTAATCTTCCATAAGCATTGCCAGCAGCATATTGTCGTGCTCAGTCCGAATTTTGTCTAGTTTGGCGATGTAGGGCTGTAGATCAACTTTCTGTGAGCGCAGAAAGATTTGGATTGGGAAATACAGCGAGTTCAAAAATCCCTGATAGCTATACTCCACGGCCTCCTGCTCTTGAGGGCTCATCAGGTCAAAGTTGATACTTTTGACCATTATCACTGAGCGGTATGAACCGTCATTCATGATGACGATACCGTCTCGGACTTCGGCTATCTGCAGGGCATTTTGGGTGCTGTTAGCGTTTTTTTTGCGAGACTTACCACTAGCAGCTACCGGCTTCTGGCCCGGTGTTGCCGTCTGGGCCTGTGGTGAAGTGGGTTGTGACGGTGTAACGGTCTGAGCACTTGATGGTGGGATGGGCACAGCCGCTGACTGCCCTTCAGGGGAAGGAGCTGGCTGATTTGGTGCTGAGGGGTTCATGTTTATTTGCCCACCTTGTTCGACGTTCTACACAGCCTCATGGTCAGTTATCGCCCTAGTGTAGCGATATGACGACCTCATCCCGCGTGGATTTATTTGCCCTTTTGGCTTTATGGGCTTCACGGGCCAACGTCGCCACGTTTAGGTCGTTGTTGCTTGCCAGAGATATTATAGCAGGATCTTGAGGAGGTGTCAGCGGTGGCGGGGCTATTTGTGGCGGTGGAGTACTAGCTCTCGGTGCGACGTTATCAAGAGGTTGGAGAGTACGCAAGCGGCCATAAGAACTTCCCCGAGCGGCCGACAGCGACTTGAGTTGATCCATCATGGCTTGTTCATCGGCAGTCGGATCAGCCGGCTGGGGTGGTGCTTGCTGGGCTTGTGCTCCGCTGGCGGCCGGCGGTTGCATGAACCAATAGTCAGCCGGCGGCTGTGGTGGTGTGGCGTTCATCAAAGACCCCAGCGTGGGGGAAGCAGCGGCGGCCGGGGCTTGTACTGTTGCAACAGCGGCTAGCGGAGCCGGGGCTTGCAGACTATTGATCAGCTGCTGCCGGTGAGCGGCCTCAGCCTCGCCGATCATGTGATCGAACTGTTGGGCGATCGGATTGCTGACTACGTCGAGCATATCGTCTTGGGGTTGGACATCATAATTCGGCACTTCCAGCGGCGCGTTGTTGATATTGACTAGCCTGTCCGAGGGCACCGACATCAGCGGGTCCGGGTAGGCGAAGCTGTTGACGCTGGCGTGTTTGACTGCCCAGCCGCGGCTGTCGAGCGTGTTGGACAGGGCCTTGAGACGACTCTGAACCTCTGTCTGGCTCAGGCCATTGGTCAGGACTCGCTCCACTTTTTTCGGTACCGTGATAGTAACTAGCTCTTTGATGCCGCTCTGATCCCAGGTGCGGCGGCGCGGCTTCACCAGAAATCGAAGCTTAGCTAGGGCCCAGATCTCTGTCGGTTGATCACGGCCAAAGGGGATAGCAAAAAACAAGCAAAACAGCCCGGGCGGCAAAAAGAACACCAGCAACAGCAATAAATGCTTAGCTACGGATATGAAACAGATATAGAAACAAAAAGCTGCAATAAGGGCAAAAATGAATTGCCTGAGTGTCAGCGGGCCGAGGATGTGATCTTCAGCCTCAATGTCCTGTATCAGTTTGTATGTTGCCATTAGAAGTATTTTACCACTAATGGCTACCAGATTAATGCTCTAAACTAGGGAGTCAAAACCAGACTAATCTATTCGTTTGATTCGTCGTCAGATTTACGACGCTCACGCCGCTTTTGCCAGGTAGTTTTCAGGCCAGCCTTTGCCTTGTGACCGGCCTGTCTTACCCCGTCTTTGGTCGTTGCCCAAGATTCTTGCAAATCTTCTGCAATAGCTCTCCTGGCGTCTGCTCTACCTTTTTTTGCTACCATCTTTCGCTCCTGTTTAGCCACTGCTTTTTGAACGGCTAGCTCCAAGCGCGCTTCATTTTTCGCCAGACGTTTTTCGCCTCTTTTCAGTCTCATTTTTCGCCATCTGCTCATTACGGGCTGCTGAATAGCGTAGCCTAATGTTTCTTCTGTCCGGCGTAAGTTCCGTCGAGACCAGCGGTGGACCTGGTTGCTGCGGTGTCCGGGAATAGACTTCAATGTTTGCGCACGCAATCGATATTCAGCACTTGTCGTATCTCCGAACAGCCACTCCGATGTATTGACCAGGCGTTTCCAGCGTCGACCCCACTTCGTCATGCCTTTCAGCTCATCGGGGCGGCTCTCACTTACGCTGAGAGCGTTTGATCCGCTGAAAAGACGTTTCTCTTCGGGGGTGACACTGCGAATAGACACATCAGGAGATTGAAAAATAACTTGCTTGGCATTTTTGGCGATTGATTCGCGGACACTCGTTTCAGGTTTTGGTGTACCGACCGTATGATGAAGCGTGGCATCTGTTATGGCCTTGCGGACGCTTGGTGCTTGATCGGTTAAGTCTTCGCCGTGGATCATTCTGGCTCGGTAAGCGTAGATGGCTTTTGTATCTCGCTTGGCTTTCTTTTTCATCATTCGCTTGGTTTTGATTTTTTCTGGTAGTGATTGGCTGCGCGGTAGCTCCAGTTCGGCATTCCTGCCGTGTCTGGCATCCTGCTTCCTCTGCTCTACACTACGCGTTGCCAGCTCACCGATTGCTGAGTAGAGCTCATCTTTGTGCTCCATCCGCTCTATGGTGTCCTGGGCTCGCTTGACTCTAAGCTCAGCGACAATTTGCCTCAGGCCTCGTCGGGCGACTTCGTGCTCAGGTACGCCTTCAGCAGGCGAACCCGATGTTTCGGGGGCATGATGGGGACTGGCAGAGTCGGGTTGCGGAGGAAGTTCACCGGGAGCAGACATGATAATTAGATATTAGCATAAGCTTGTCAAATTGTCAATTTATTATTACAAAAAATAAATTATTGAAATTGACTACGCATTCTCAATCCGGTTAGGGTCAGGTCGTTCGTAAGTTCTCGCTTTTGCTTGAGCGATATCTCCTAAGGTTTCAGAACGTTCCCTCCGCTGTCCGGTTGACGGATCAGTGTAGGATATGGTTTTACCAGTTTCACGAGACATATATTCACGAATATTACTTTTTTCAAGCTCGTCCATCCTCTTTACAATCTGATCTCTTATAACACCTTTAGAGTTTGGAATCATTGCCTTAAACTCATGATAGAGAATTGCACGAGCTTCGTCGGGATTCTCGGATTGCTGTGCCGCTTCCAACATTCCGGTTATGGAGCCAGCTTTGGCGTTGGCAAGCTCATACAGCGAAGCTTTGCCTACGCCAGCCTTTGCATCATAACCAGCACCGTTATTGATTCCCCCGAGATCAAACCGCTGGCCGGATGACCGCAAGTTGTATTGACCTTGATTCATCAACGACGCTCGTGCCCCCTCGTTATTTCCGGCGATGCTTCGTGTTACTTGTTCAAGTTCTTTGTATCCCTCAAAACCATCGTCAAATTGGAAACCTGTTTTCGTCAACGCATCAAAAGCTTGTGCCCGAACGCCAAGATTGTTAGCCATGGGCCCCATAGCGGCCGCCATATCCAGTCCGTGCTGTCGAGCGTCGATTTCTGCCTGAGCCGCATTTGCCCCTGCCATGTCTCCTCCCGCAATAGCTGCTTCCTTTTTCTTGATTGCTGAATTTAGCTTCTGAGTAGCCACTGTCCTGTCCGTCAAAGCCATTAGGAAGTTATCGTCACCTTGGCCATCGTTCCAAATCGCATTTTCTCTCAACTCCGCTGCTCCGGCTGCTGCTTTTCCGGCCTTACGGGCAGCTATAACTCCGCCTTTTCCTCTTAGCAGGCTTCGAGGGTTTGCCGCCACCCCAACTAAAGTGTTTGCACCTCTACCCAGAGCTGACCTGTCCGAAAACCTTGAGAAGTTTTGTGCTTTTTGGTAGCCCTCCTGGCGGCGGGCGGCGCGAGTTTTTTTCAAAGTGTCTAGGCCGGGGGCGACACCACGTCGGGCTAGTCCACTGACCTGGGCAATTGTGCCGCCCGCCAGCTGGAAAGAAAACGGTATCAAAATCAGTGGTGCCAGCATGCCAAAGGCCGGTATTAGTTGACCAAATACCTGGGCTGCACCAGAGTAATTAAAGGTAAACAGCTGATTGAGCGTCAGCGATAGCACAGTGGACATGCCAAAAATCGCGGCAATAATCGGATAGACTAGTAGTGCCCGAAACAACCAATCCCACCACTTTCGGAAATATTGTTCGGTGTTAGGCAGGCAGTATAGAGCAAAGGCGATCGGTGACAAGAAAAGCAACACAATAATTATGCCTTGCCGCAAGATGACAGTTACTAGTATTGCCAAAAATATTAGTAAACCAGGTAGGAGCAAGCCAGTCAGCAATATCGATAGTACGCCACCGATACTTGCCCACGCCAGTCCGCCGACCATTGCGGCCATACCCAAATCTCCGGCCGCACCACTTATATGCAGCTCCATGGCGCCCTTCACATTTACGCCTGAAAACGGAGCCAAAATAAGTGCGTAAAGACCGGTGCCCACGATATTAGCGATATCCATAGCAAAGGCCACGATATAGATTGACAGATTGATCAGCACGGCAGCTAGCAGTAGTCTGGGCAAGGCCTTTTTGGCGGTATAGGCGTCGATGAAACCGCCGCCGATTGCCTCGGCAAAGACGATAACCAGCAAAGCGATGACTAGAAACAGGTCACCGTATAGTCTAAAGTTTGCCCATATTTTGTAGGTATTAGTCTTGTCAGCCTTGATGTTTTGTATGTTTACTACATTTGTTTGCAACATCGGCTGGATAAGATCTTGGTATATGGTATCGATTGCTCCCGCCATGGCCGTGATGATGTCGCAAAACAGCCAAGCCAGGCTGAAGCCTGATGACTCGCATTTTACGTCTGAGGCCGAGTTAGCGGCTGGAGCTGACGGCGAAGCCGGTGTCGAATGTTGCGGTGCACCGCCTCCAGGGCTTTGAGGGTTGGCATTGTTGGCTTTTGCCTTTGCTTGATTGTACCCAGCATCACAATATTTTCTAGCGTTACTAGCACTACAAGCGGAGTTAATATTCGTATGACCATTGCTTGACGCATAGGCTATGTATCCATGGACGCAAGCGTTGAAATTTTTGGTACGATTCGAGGCACTTACCCCCTTTTCAGTCTTATACGACTGACAGAAGTTTTTGGCTTCGGTGTTTATGACCGAGGTATTGGGAATGGGCACAGGCGATACAGGCCCGGTGGCGGCGGAGGCTTTGCCGGTTACGACAGACAACGAGCTCAGCAGCGGGGTCAAAACGCTGAATAAAATCAGCAGGCACAGGCCCACAACTACCAGGTTCTTCGGTAATCCAGCCAAGGTTTTGCGATTGTGGCGGTGTTTCATTTTACTGCAGTCAGTTCACCAATAACTATAGCACAAGCGGTTTACTAATGATCAGTTAGCGGGTTTGTCCGACAGGTTGATTTTTTGGGCTTGGCGATTCATAATAGCCCCTAGCAGTTACCGACACCTAAAAATTAATAATATAAAAATGACTACCGCCGTCTTTTCTAAAATTTTTACGACCATCGGGTTGGCGTTGCTAATGTGTTTGGTGGTGTCAGTCGCCCAGCCAGCCATAACTTCGGCTAGGCCAGCGCCTGCAAAAGCCGGAGATCAATGCGGTAAAGCTTCTTCCGATCCCGATGCCCCAAAAACTGTAGTCCCGACTACCATAAACATTGGCTGCCAGGGTCGAGGCAACCCGATCATGGACGCAACCTTTGGCATAATTCACTTTTTGTCAAATGGTGTTGGTTTGGTGCTGATCGGCTCGCTAGTCTACGCTGGTGTCCAGTACACGCTGTCGCGCGGCGATCCCCAGGCTACGGCCGCGGCCATCAACCGTATCCGCAGTACCATCCAGGCCCTACTGATTTTCATACTGGCCTACGCCCTACTAAACTATTTGATTCCAGGTAGAATTTTGAAATGATGAACGGACTTTTGATATTTGCCAGCTCATGTGCTGGTGGCAAGTTTTTCTCTTTTCCGACGTGGTATCAATACCTAGATCAAGTTAAGGGTGTCAGCCCTTGTGCACCCAAGATCTCCAATATCAATGACGTCTGGCTGATCGTAGCGGCAATTATTGAGATTCTGCTGCGGGTAGCAGCCATCGCAGCCGTTGCCATGGTGGTTTACGGCGGCATCATCTACACTACCAGCCAGGGAGAACCTGACAAAACCGGACAGGCCAAAAACACCATCGTCAACGCCCTGGTCGGTTTGGCGGTGTCGATATCGGCAGCCGCTATCATTTCGTTTATAGCTAAGCAGGTGCCTTAGATGAGCTTTATTCAGACGCTATTACTACACTGTACCAAACTGTTCGCAGCCGGTGATCCCCTTAACGGGCAAACAGTTGATCTGCCCCACGCTAAAGCTGGACATAGCGCTCTAGCCAGTATTCTTCAAATAGTGTTAGGCGTCGCGGCGGCTCTGGCGGTATTGATGATTGTGCTTGGCGGGCTGCGGTTTATCACTGCCCAGGGGAACCCGCAAGAAGCTGCCAAAGCCCGCAGCACGATTGTCTATGCCCTTGTTGGTTTGCTGGTAGCCATCAGCGCCGAAGCTATCGTATCGTTTGCGTTAAGTAAAATTTTATGAAATATATCCTGCTTTGTATTGGCCTTTTGATCACCCTCAGTCTACCGGCGTTGGCGTTGTCTCAGCCGGCCGGTGCAGTTAATGTGTTTACTGCGCCATGCGGTAAAGGATCGGCAAATGGTACTCCAGAAATCTGTAAGGACACAAACCCGTCGAAAAACCCAATCATAAATATCATCAAGGCAGCTATATCTATTATTGCCTTTATCACCGGAGCCGCGGCGGTGATCGGTATTTTGGTCAGCGGCATACGCTTTATCGTGTCCTCGGGGGACCCGAGCGCCATGGCTTCGGCCCGAACCGGGCTGATCTATTCTCTGGTCGGCTTGGCCGTGGCCGCTACAGCGGCGTCGATTGTGGCATTTGTATTGAACGGAACATAAGCAGGAGATGTATATGAAACGGATCAAACTATTTTTGGCAGCAACTATCACTATGGGCGGCCTCGTCGGAGCTATGCTAGTCATACCCCAACACGCCTGGGCATATTCGGGTGCTCTGCCCAGTGTCCCTAATTCTTTTGCTCTGGTCTCTAAAGACGCAGCCTGCCAAGGGCTGACTCAGATTGATTCTAATCAGGATTGTTCGCAAGGTGGTTCAGGCTTCAAAGATCTACTTGCTCAGGTGGTGAAAATTTTAAGTTTTATCGCTGGAGCTATCGCAGTAATCATGGTGATAGTCAGTGGGCTACGATTTGTGACCTCGGGTGGTGATGCCGCCAAGGTAAGTTCCGCCAAAAACGCTCTGGCATATGCCATAGTCGGTCTAGCGGTGGCTGGTTTAGCACAGGTTCTAGTTCACTTTGTGCTGGCCCGCGTGTAGTTAAGAACCAGAGATGCACTGCATGTAAATATGAACTTTACACGAACACATGCCGATACTTGAAGTGATGATGCTAGTGTGCTATAAGTTAAAATAAGCATAAAAGAAAAGAAAGGTAAAACATGGTCAATAAATTAATACGGTCGATCGCTCTTCCGGTGTTTGCATTGTCGATCACGTTCAGCGGGGCGCTGTCGGCAATTGCAACACCCGTATTTGCTTCTAACATCTCGGCTGGTCTTTGCACTGGCTCCAATCTTGCAACAGGTGATAAGTCCACCGATTGTCATAGTGATGCTCAGGATGCAAATATAGGCACAATTGCGGCAAAAGTTGTCAACATCTTGTCTTTATTAGTTGGCATGATTGCTGTAATTATGATTATTTATGGAGGGCTGCGTTACATTGTATCCGGCGGGGATAGCGGAAGTGTCGGAAATGCCAAAAACACTTTGATTTATGCCATAGTTGGCCTGGTAATCGTTGCCTTAGCTCAAATAATTGTACATTTTGTACTCAATAATACTTCCCAAGCCCTCGGTAATTAGCAGTAACTTACTACGGATTTTTGATGAAGTGATTTAATAAGCTATATCTCAGCAATTTATTTTCAAGTTGTTTGGGAAAATGAAACGGCTATCAAAAAGACGCAAAAGACGCCACCAGGAGACATTCAATTAAATGTCCGATTTACTTACAAAACCTGGATCTTTTTGACGGTGTCTTGCTGGACTTTGCCAAAGCTGATCGTCAGCACACCGTCTTTGAGCACGGCTTCGATCTCTTCCTCTTTGACAGGCACTGGCAGTGCGATAGTCCGTGAGAACTCTCCCCAGTAGCACTCCTGCAAGAAGTAGTTCTCAACACCCTCTTCACTGCCCGAGCTCAAGGTGCCGCGGATAGTCAGTTGATTGTCAGAAATACTAACGTCTAGATCATTTTTGTTGACACCGGCAGTCCGAGCTTTGACTACCAGCTTTTCGCGGGTTTCATAGACATCGACAGCCAGTTGGCCAGGGACAGTTTCGTCTTCATCCCATTCGTCTTCGGCCGTCGGCGCAGCCGCCGGTTGATCGGTTTCTGCGGGCAGGGCGGCTTCATCTCCCAAAAAGGCGGCGGTTAATTCGTCTTCCTCTAGTAACAGGTCGTCGTCGCGATTTCGTCGCGCCATAATGCTTGGATACCCTCCACTTTGATTAGTCTATTTACAGTTTAAGAAGTCCATTATTTGGACTTGCATTTTTATCTTAGTAGCAGTATAGCTTAACGGGTAAAGCTGGCGCAACGCACCATATACTTATTTACAACACAATAAACACAACATGAATCATTCCGCTTCCACCCTGTCTGTTAGCACAACCGGATTTAGGGTGACAGTAAATGTCGGGCTGTATCTGAAAGCATGAGCCTTTTTGACGCAGTTTTGGGTGTTTTTGCGCCGCACGAGTGTTTGGGTTGCCGCAGTGAGGGTCAGTTGATCTGTAAGAGTTGTCTAGAGCGCCTAGCTCCGATAGCTCCGCGCTGTTATCGCTGTCATAGGTTGAGTGACGGTGCACGGACCTGTCGATCGTGCCGTTCGACCTCGCTACTTAGGCGGGTTCAGGTTGCCACTGTCTACGAAGATATTGCCAAGCAGCTGGTTTGGCGGCTCAAGTACGCCAGCGCCAAATCAGCCGCCGATGAGATGGCTGACATTTTACGCGGAGCCATAACCTTGGCGCCAACCGAGAGGTATCTCTTGGTGCCGGTTCCAACCACCACCAAACGTGCTCGCCAGAGGGGTTATGACCAAGCCCAACTGTTAACAAAGGCCTTGTCGCGACGAACCGGCCTGCCATGGCGCAATGGCCTAAGGCGTTATGGCCGCATTCATCAGGTGGGTGCTAACCGTCAGGGGCGTTTGAGTCAGCTCGAGGGTGTGTTTGTTGCCCGAAACTTGCCAGATGCCAGCCGGCTGACAATCGTTTTGGTCGACGATGTTGTCACAACCGGTGCTACTCTCGAAGCGGCCGCCAAGGCATTTAAGCGTATCGGAGCGCGGCGTGTCGAGGCGATAGTTTTCGCCCAGCCATAACCTATTCGAAAGGGCCGCGAGACAATTCTATAGCGTAGCGCTTTAGTAGGGCTGAGCTTCCAACTTGTAACAGACATGGCCCGCAGCGTGACAGGAGTAACTGACGAGTTATTTTGTGTTTGTGGCTCGGACAAAGGCTGTTCGCCGCTAGGCTGGCTGTCGGTCAGCTAATAGCAGAAAAAGTAACAGCGATCAAAGCTGACATACGACAGCAGTTTGTATAAAAAGAGGCCAAGCTAAATTACCTAGAAATTGTCAGACATGGCGTTAATGGAAATTAAAATAACCTGAATCCCTAGGAAAAAGTAGAGGATAATTACCAGGGGATTCTTCCAAAAATTTTTAGAATGTTCCGCGTTTGCTTCGGCATCTTTATTGGCTAACTTAGGGTGCTTCTGAAGGTACAATTTATGCATAATTATCACCGTAATAGTCATTGTTGCGTCAATTATCCCTATAGCTGCTAGCAATCGGTAGAAAAATTCCCCCAGATCTGACGGGCTGGACGTGAAAATAACCATGGTCAGCATTATTACGACGAATGACATGGAAACATAATTTGCAGCGACAAGGTTGTCGATCCGCTTTTCAAACCCGCGAATCCTGAATAAAACATCAGCATGGAGCGTAGCAAATAAGATAACACCGTAAAACAAATAGAGCTTAAGAGTTATCTCGCCGCCAATCAGCTGCCAGATGGCAAATACTGACGTGATAAAGCTTATTGCGATGAGAGCGAAGACAGTGTTACTAAACAGCTCAATACCACGGCCTTCATTTTCCTCGTCGCGTTTTTCAGTCTTGGTGATGTAGCTAAAACCTAGCAGAGAGTGCAATGCCACTGTAAGGATAGTGCCAAGAGCTCTGCTCAAAGTGCTATTGAAACTTCCTAGAAGTACGGCTATTACTGCTATGGCAGCTGCTCCTAGCAGTGAGCCAATCAATACCTGAAAGAAACTACGTTTAATCTTTTCAGACTTGCTAAGTGGTTTTGTAACGTTTGTGTCAATAGTATGATTTTGTTGTTGCGGAGCGGTTGTCGGCGCAGCTGGCATTGGCGCCGGCTGGGGCTGCGTGACAGGGGTAACCGGTGAGACATTTTGTGTTTGTGGCTCAGAAGAAAGCTTTTCACCACCAGAGAGGCTATCAGTCGGACCGGCTGGATTAGGCTGAGGTGTATCCATTTGTTTGATTAACTATGTTTTCAATAATAACATAAGCAGTTTCATAACAACGGCAGCCCCTCCTAGGAACTTCCAGGTTATGGCGGAGAGACAGGGATAGCGGACTGAAGTCCTTTCCCGCTCAATCTTTCTCGAAGTAAACTTCTGCGAGAGTTTTCGCTTCACCGTAACCCCCCCCGCTCGGCCTTGCCTCGCTCTAACAGGGCTCTCATACGCTCTATCACACAATACAAAATGACCCGCCCTGATCAGGACAAGTCATTTTGTATGGCGGAGAGAGAGGGATTCGAACCCTCGCGGGGGATTGCTCCCCCCTATCGATTTAGCAAACCGACCCCTTCAGCCACTTGGGTACCTCTCCTCGCCTGAGCCTCAAGGCTCCTCATTTCAAATTTTCGAACTCTTTGCATCAGTTTGAAAATTCTTATTCATTCTACCCTATTCTACCCCATGTGTGACAGAGCTGGTCCGACTGGAATTGAGACTATTGCCTTGAGGCGATCGATATTTAGAATGATTTCAAGGCGGTGAGACGGTGTTGGAGTCGGTGAAAATAGTTGATGATTTTTGCAAGCAAAGTGTAAACTATAAGCATATTAAATAGCCAAAAATAAAGGCCTAGGCAAATGCCAGAAGCAGTCGACGTACCAATCTTCATCGTTATTATTCACCTGATCAATTTATTTTGCTTGGTGGTACTTATCCGAAGCGGTATTCAGATATTGTATGATCACCCGAAGTTGTACTGGACGGACGACACGGAAGACGATAATCACTGGTTGAGATTTGGCAAAAAGATTATGCCCAAAGACAAGCTTTGGACAGCACTTGACGAGGCCGAGGATCCTGGCAAGTTGGCCCTGCCAGGCGGTACCCACAATCTCGGCTCGGGTCGCCACTGGCACTTTACGACAGCTATAGTTTGGGTGACCACCGGGCTTATTTATCTCGGGTTTTTGTTTACGACCGGTCAATGGCGCCGGTTAATTCCGACTGATCTCGGTGTCTTCCATAGGGCGATTGATGTTATGTATAACTACTTGACCCTGAACATTCCACCTGAGGGCAGTAGTTATAATGCTCTGCAGCAATTAACCTACGCCGGAGTGGTCTTCGTACTGGCTCCAGTGATGATCATAACCGGTCTTGCGCTATCACCGGCGTTGGTGGCGCGATTCCCTAAATTCTTAAATCTCTTTGGTGGACGGCGACAAGTTGCCAGGAGCATCCACTTCATCGGCATGGTCACCTTCTCAGTATTTATTCTGGTGCATATCACTGTGGCGTTGGTATTTCACTTCTATGACAGCGTTACTAGCATAACTCTGGGTAGTTCTGACGTCGACTTTGCTAAAGCGCTAACCATTTTCCTTGTGGCAATAATCCTGCTGGTGGCATTTAACGTCTGGATATCGTTTTTTACGCTCGGCGATCAAGTTAGGTTACGCCGTATCTTGACAAAGTTTTATACGCCCGTGGTACGGCATATATTTGGCAAGATGAAGTCCAGGCAGTATTACACCAAGCAAGACATCTCACCGTTTTTTAGGGTCAATGGTTATCCTCCGAAGTCAGATGAATATGAAAAGCTCGTGGCCGGTAACTTCAAAGATTGGCGGCTCAAAGTTTATGGCTTGGTCGAGAAGCCACTTGAGATGTCGCTCACGGATATAAAAGCGCTCAAAAAGCACGACCAGATTACAAAGCATAATTGCATACAGGGTTGGACTGGTGTCGCTGAATGGGGCGGATTGCCGATGTCAGATGTCGTGAAGCTGTGTCAGCCAAAGGCCAATGCCAAATACGTGCTGTTTCATTGTTACGATACCGACGATCAGCAGCGGGCTTATTACGCGGGGCTGCGAACAAGTGATATGTATGACGAACAAACCATTCTAGCCTACGAGATGAATGGCAAAACTCTCCCGGTAATTCACGGAGCGCCGCTCCGATTGCGCTGCGAAAAGAAATATGGCTACAAAATGGCCAAATGGATTCGGTCGATTGAATTTGTCGAAAGTTTCGAGCATATCGGGGCTGGTCGCGGCGGCTATCGTGAAGATACGGTCTTCTTTGACTGGGAGGCTGCAATCTAGCCTTAAGCGCACGAAAAAAGAAAAATGTCAGTCCAAAAAATAATAAATAATTATCAATCTCGAGCGGCATACTTCGCCCTAGCTATTGCTACTCTGGCTCTGATCGTTAATTTCTGGGCCTGGTCACTACTCAGCCCGTTGGGCGCAAAATACGCCAGTGAGCTGGTGCTCGACCCGTTATCGCTTTCCTTGCTTTTGGCTGTGCCAGTCATAGCCGGCTCTCTCGGACGAGTATTTTTAGGCATATTGACAGATAAATTCGGCGGACGGATGATGTTTGTCGCGACGTGCTTAGTGGTTATGGCGCCTGTCGTTGCTCTAGCTTTCTCGGATTCATACTCACAGCTCATAGTAGTGGCCGTACTTTTGGGTATCGGCGGCGCGGCTTTTGTGGTTGGGATTCCGTTCGTTAGTGCTTGGTTCCCGCCCGAAAAACGCGGTCTGGTGCTGGGGATTTATAGCATGGGCAATGTCGGCACCGCCGTATCTGGATTTCTGACACCTCGTCTGGATAATGCCATCGGACGAGACCAGACGTACTTTTTGGTTGCAGTCCTGCTATTTGTCACTGCAATGATCTTTCTGCTTTGGGGCAAAAATGCCCCCGGGTGGAAACCGCCAAAGGGCTCGGCTGTCAAACGATTTTCTGCGGCAGCAAAAAGCCGAATAACTTGGGATCTGGCAACGGTATATATGATTACATTCGGCGCCTTTGTAGCCTTTGGGGTGTATTTGCCGGTGTTGCTCAAGGTATCGTACGGACTGTCGTTGACAGATGCTGCTTCGCGGGCTGCAGGATTTATCCTTCTCGCCACTTTGGCTCGGCCAGTCGGTGGCTGGCTGAGCGACAAACTTGGCGGCAAACATGTCATCCGGGCGGTACTGATAATGGTTGTTATCTTGTCTGCTTTCGTAGCTCTGCAACCGTCGTTACAGTCACGGACAACAATCGCCTACCTATCCCTAGCCTTTGTGCTGGGTTGTGGCAATGGTGCTGTATTTGCGCTAGTGGGAAGATTATCCAAACCAAGTAACATGGGTAGTGTCACTGGAATTATCGGTGCCTGTGGTGGGTTGGGTGGATTTTTGCCGCCGTTGATTCTCGGATTTACTTACCAAAGGACCCAGTCTTACTCCATAGCCCTCATGATGCTGGCAGGAGGTGCCCTGCTTGTTTTCCTCTACATCAATCAACGCTTTAGAGACGCGTCGACCTATTAAGGCTTCGAACTTAGGGCGTACTAAGTCCTAAGAAGAAGAGATTACAAATCTACCTAGATTTCTGACAGGCTTAGGGTCTAGGGAGCTTGTCGGAGCTTGGTCGTAGTTTCTAATGATTCGAAAGGCATTGGCAAAGACTTCAGCAGTGAAGGCCGAGAAATGCTGCTTAGGAAGTTTTTCGTCTACCGGACTGATATAAGCATCAGATCCTAGGATAATAGATGAATCGTACCTGAAAGTTTGCCGCCACGGATTATAATCTTCCAGGCTTTCTCCTTTGCTTGTGATTGGCGGGCCATCACTTGGAGATGGCAGTAATAGGTCATCGATACTGTCTTCAACTTCTTTGGTGTCTGATAAATCGATATTGCCCCGAAAGCTTACTTCGGGGTAAGGGCTATCGTCGAAATAAACACCCGCCATTAATCTGAGCGCGACAATTGGTTCGGGCATTTCGGATTCGATCAGCAACGGCACCATTCCTTTGTGCTGACGAAGCTCAGCTATTGAAGGGGTCTCGGCGACCACTACCTCTGCCGAAATACCCTCGATGTGAGGCAATTTGATACCGTACGGTTGTCTAGTCATTAACTTGATTATTGCATAGAATTATTTCATTGTAAATATCTTGCCTGACGTTTTGTGTCATTTCTGCTTTTGATTGCGCCGTCAGATCATTGAGTTATGATTTAAGACAGTGATAAACGCCAACAAAGCCGCGAAAATCGTTGTGGATCATCAGCTTAGGCTCGGTTCCAGCTGTATCGATTATCTGAATTCGCTAGGCAGAGTTCTGGACGAGCCAATCGTGGCAGATAGAGCTATCCCGCCGTTCAATAGAGCCACCATGGACGGGATTGCAATCAATCTTGCAAGTCTGGCCGCCGGAGACCGCGAATATGAGATTGTTGGCGTTCAGGCAGCGGGCGCACCACCAATGAAAATATGTAGTAACGACCAGTGTCTACAGATAATGACTGGTGCCAGCCTGGACAAATCTGTAAATACAGTTGTCCGGATCGAGGACGTCAAAATAGCCGGCAATAGAGCTACGGTAACTACCAAAGATATATCAAAAGGTCAATTTGTGCATGTCAAAGCTTCCGACAAACCAAAAGGCGGTTTGTTGGCTGGTCCGGGACGGATAATTACTCCAGATCTATTGACGATCATGGCCAGCGTTGGCAAAACTTCTGTACGGGTGGCTACTTTACCCAAGTTAGTTATCATCACCAGCGGTGATGAGCTGGTTGCCCCCGATGAAGCAGTTAATGATTACCAGATTAGAAGGTCGAACGATCAAGCAATTTATGGCCTCCTACGGAAGTATGGCCTGACAGCCGAAATGGTGCATGTCAAAGACGATGAAAAGTTGATCATGCAAACTATCAAACAGTCAGTGCAGTCTTGTGACGGCGTCATAACTGTCGGTGGTGTTTCTAAAGGCAAATACGACTATGTCCAATCGGCGCTAACTGAATTAGACGCCAGACAACATTTTCATGGAGTTGCCCAAAAACCAGCTAAACCATTTTGGTTTGGCTCACTAAATGGCAAGCCGATCTTTGGACTGCCCGGCAATCCAGTGTCAGTTTATCTGTCAATGGTGAGATATGTTATCCCCTGGCTTGAGGCATCTCTGGGCATCACGCCAAAACCGATCATCAAGGCCAAGTTAGATCAGGATATGACAATCAACCCCGAATTGACACATTTCGTTCTGGTAAAAACCCATGTCGATGATCGGGCTTGCTTACGAGCCAAACCGGTGGCCAGTAATAACTCCGGAGACTTAGTCAGTTTGGGCATGGCAAATGCCTTTCTTGAATTGCCACTAGGTAGGACGGTCCACAAAAAAGACAGCCTACATAGGCTGTGGTTATTCGACAACGAGACTATAATGTAAGCCATGCCCGGTAAACTTTTTGGACTAGTTTTAGCCGGTGGCAAAAGCCGCCGAATGGGTCAAGACAAAGGTCTAATCGTTTGGCATGGCAAGAAGCAGATTGATTACCTTGCAGAAATGCTAAGTGCGTACTGCCAAGAGACATATATTTCTTGCCGCCAGGACCAAGCTCGGGGACTAGAAAGTCTCGGACACAAAGTCATAGTTGACGATTTCGCTAGCAGCAGTGGACCTTATGGAGCGCTAATTACTGCCATGAAAAAATACTCAACAACCGCTTGGTTAGTGGTCGCCTGTGACCTGCCTTTCTTTGATGGTCGAGCGGTAGAAGAGCTGATAAAAAACCGCGATTCGGCCGCAATTGCTACGGCCTTCAGAAGCCCTACAGATGGTTTGCCGGAACCGTTAGCTGCTATCTGGGAGCCAAAAAGCCTTGATGTCTTAGTTGATTTGCTGAAAACATATGACATTTCCTGCCCCAGAAAAGCATTGATAAAATCTAGTACTGCGGTTAAATTGATTGACCCTAAATTCCCCAGCGCGGTGACTAACGTCAATACACCAAACGATCTGGCTCAGGCGCGGCAGAGAATTGGTACAAAGGCGTGACGCACAACGATGACTTTGTCCGTTATAGCTGCCAGATTTCACTGGACGGTTTTGGGATTGATGCCCAAAAAAGACTGAAAAAAGCCAGAGTTTTGATTGTTGGCGTGGGAGGTTTGGGCTGCCCAGCGTCACTCTATCTTGCTGCTGCCGGTGTCGGAACGATTGGGCTGGCTGATGGCGATAAAATTGACCTCAAAAATCTTCATCGCCAGATCCTTTACCAAAAAAGCGATCTAGGTAAACCAAAAACCGCAGTTGCCAAAAAATTATTGCTTCAGCAAAACCCGGAAACAATCATTGTCTGTCACTCCAGGATAGTGCCCGAAAACGTCATTAAAATTGTCGAGAATTATGACCTAGTTGTCGACTGTAGCGATAATTTTGATACTAGGTATCTGGTCAATGACGCCTGTGTCTTGTCTGGAAAGCCATTGGTCTATGGAGCCATATCCCAGTACGAAGGTCAGGTTGCGGTTTGGAATATCAAGCAGGGCGATAGGCTCTCGACTAACTATCGGGATATTTTCTCCAGCGTTGACGACAGGTTCATACCTAATTGTTCCGAAGATGGTGTCTTGCCAACAGTTGGCGGCATCATTGGCTGTATCCAGGCCTCAGAAGTTATCAAATATATCACAGGTATTAGCCCAGTGCTTAAAAATAAGCTGCTGTTATTTGATGCTTTATCTATGACAAGCTATACGATTAATTTACCGGAATATACCTCTGCAAAAATTGACAAGCTTGGCCCAGACGAGACCGGGTTTACAACTATCAGCGCTAAGGACTTTATTAGATTCAAAAACGATCAGAAGTTTCAGATTGTTGATGTTCGCTCCAGAGAAGAGCACAAAACTTTTAACTTAGGAGGAATCAATATCCCAATCGATGAATATTTGAGCGGCCACAGCGAACTAAATTCTTCCAAAGCGACTGTATTTTATTGTCGGACAGATGTCAGAAGCTCTCAAGCTGCCCAAAAAGCGCTTCACGACACTCCGGATGCAAAAATATTCGTTCTCTCCGGTGGTGTTAAAGGCTTTGGCCAATAACTTTGTGCTATGGATGCGCCGTGAGCCAGGCTTCACCGTCTTGGTAGACTTCCTTCTTCCAAATAGGAACTGTTCTTTTCAACGTATCGATTGCATAGCTGGTGGCGCCAATGGCGTCTCTGCGGTGCATAGCCGAGACCGCTATGATAACCGGAGGTTCTCCGGCTTCGACCTTGCCCAGGCGGTGGTGAATCAGCAGGTTTCTGACATGAAATTTTGTTTTAATGGTCTTGGCGATTTTTTCCAGCTCACTGATGGCCATGTCCTGGTATGACTCAAACTCCAGATAGAGTACTCTTCTGCCTCTGTTGTCTGCTCTGACGGTACCGACAAAGATATTGACGCAGCCACTATCGATCGATGTGATGTTTCGAAAACATTTTTCAACCTGTAAGGGCCGGTCAGTTAGTTTTATATCGACCATGTCTGTTCTCTAACCGCCGTTGGTCGGGGGGATTATGGCGACCTCATCATGGTTTGTGATTTTGGTTTCGCCACTTGCGTATTGTCTGTTAACTGCGATCATAAAATTTGATACTACACTTAGTTTAGGAAATTTTTTTATAAGAGTTTGCCGTAATTCGGCCGAAGAAGTTGAATCGTGCTCGATTTGCAGCGAAATATTGTTGTCTCCAACCAAATCTTTAGCCATTCCAAAAACTAAGACTTTGATAATCATTCCATAGCTAGTTTATCAAAGCCAGCCTGTTTATAACGATCCTGCGAATAAATAATCGGAGGTAGGCAAAGCCAGTACGGATAATCCAATGTCGCCTAAAACCAGACTTTAGTAAATAATTTAACTGTCTCAACCTAACTACATATGACATTATACTCATATGAAGTATCCATCATTGGACCATTTCTTTATGACTTTGGGCAATAAGCAGAGAGTCAGGATGCTGCAACTGCTTAGCCGTGAGGGGTCGCAAAGCGTATCGTCTATCGCTAAAGCTTTAGAGGCCGAACAGTCCGCGGTGTCGCATAGTCTGAAGCAACTGCTGCAATGTCACTTTGTGACAGTTGAGCAAGATGGCAAGGAACGTATATATTCAATCAATAACGATACTGTGGCACCGCTTTTTGCGCAGATCAATCGGCACGTCGAGAAATATTGCCTGAAAGGTTGTGGACACTTACGAAAAACAGGAAGGAGCAGTTTATGATTACAAACGTAAAATTACTCAAAAAGGAGACGATTGCCAGAGACACCATGGCCTTCTCTTTTGAAAAGCCGGAAGGTTTTGAATTTAGGGCCGGACAGTTTGCTGACTATACTCTGATAAATCCGCCAGAAACTGATGAGGAAGGTAATACGCGAGGCTTTTCTCTGGTCCACGCTCCTTATGAGGGAGATTTGGTGGCAGCGACTCGGCTCCGTGACACAGCCTTTAAGCGGGTGCTACGTGACTTACCGATCGGTACTGAAGTAAAACTGGACGCCCCTTACGGCGACTTCACTCTACATAAGACCGAGACTACTCCAGCTGTCTTTATCATCGGCGGCATCGGAGTTACCCCTATCCGTAGCATGATTGCTCAAGCCACTCATGACAAAACAGCTCACAAAATGACGCTAATCCATGCCAATCGAACTCCAGCCGACGCACCCTTTGCAGCCGACTTTGAGCACTTCAGTCAAGAAAACCCGAACTTTAAATTCGTCTCCGTAGCCACTGACTCCAATGTCCTGAATTGGGATGGCGAACGAGGGCATGTCGATGCCGAGCTAATTAAGCGTTACGTTCCCGATTTGGCCGCTCCTATCTATTACTTATCGGGACCAGAGGGAATGGTTAAAGCTATGAGACAGTTGCTGATCGACCTTAGTGCCAATGAAGACAATATTAAAACGGAGGAATTTACGGGGTACTGAAATGTCTGGAGAGTATGTTTCGGTCGAATCGGATTTGAGGCAAACTATTGCCGAAGATTTATATGATAACCCCACCCTGATAGCCAAACGCGGGGTAAAACTGGAACTTGCATCTGACGAATTCGCAAAACCCGTGGCTGAGTTGTACCGTAGGGCCTATGAACGGGGAGATTACTTCGCCAGTCGCTACGATAAACCAGACCGTCAGACCTTTGATCCGCAGTGCTTGAGCCAGGAATTTCAAGACCAAGAACATCTCAGATTTGTTTTCACGAATGACGAGGGAGAGCTATTAGGAACGACAGGGTTCTTCCACGATAGCGATTGCGAATCAGGCCCACTGATGACTAGTGATGAAACCCAGGTCGATTACTCGGGGCGTGGCCTGCACATCATGGACCATTTCTTTAAGCGGGTTATACCGATGATCGAGGCTTCGGGGGCTGGCTTAGCAACAGACTTTGTCTTGACGCCCGAGTCCAAGGGCCTGAGACGAACTCTTCAAACAGAGTTGGGAATGATAGCTATTGGTATTCATCCCCATGCCCTGCACCATCGACAGCTTAGCATAACTAAAAGCGAGATTACGGCTGTTAAGTATCCTGAGTTTACACCAAAGCCAGCCCATATTTTGTCGTTTTTTGAGCCGCTATACCATATCGTTAAGAGCCAACTACCGCAGCTCCCGGGGCCAGACATTATTCCATCTAAGCCCCTGAAACGTTCGTCAATGCTTATTGACCATGATTTTGAAGTAACCAAAACAGTTAGCGCGTCGGTGCCGGAGGACCAATTGTCAGCACTGGAAGCCGGCTATTTGCCGGTTGAATTTAACCCGGACAGCAATCAGTTTACCGTTGCCCAATACCCCAGAAAGCGACCCGATCTAGACTTTATCATTAGCAACGAGCAAGTTGAGTCTAATCAACTACTTGTCGAGTATTTATACGATGTGTTATACGCAGTTAATAGGTCGGGTTGACCAAACTAGAAAGGAGCGGCAATGAACAATATAGAAAGCGCGGATTTTAACTTCGAAAACAAGAATGCACTGGTAACAGGGGCCAGCAAAGGTCTGGGCGAGCAAATAGCATTAAAACTTTTAGAGAAAGGCGTCCACGTTGTCGGTACTTCTAGGACAGGTCCTCCTGAATCGTTTCAGCCGTATATCGATCAGGGACAAGCCAATTATCAGCTGGGTGATCTGGCGCGTGAAGGAGACCAAGTGATAAATGATATTTATCAGAAACACCAAGGCTATGAAATATTTATAAATAATGCCGGTGCTTTTTCACCGGATTACTTTACTCATTTGTCCCCAGAGAAAATAAAGGGTGACATAGATTTGGACATGACTACCCCGCTACTGCTCCACCACAGCTGGTTTGGCTTGTATAACAAGCTTTACCCTAACGCCAGAGCTCCGGAGCTATCCGTAAATATTTGCTCCATTTCAAGTTTCTATGCATGGCCTGGCGGCACAGCTTATCAGGCAGCTAAAACAGGGCTGGCCTCAGCAATTTATGGTCTAAGGTCTATGCAAAACTATCTTAACGAGCAAGCTACCGATGAGGTCAAACAGCAAATCGGTCCATCGGCCAAGCTAAACCCCAGAATCATAGCGATCTATCCGGATAATGTGGCTACCGGTCTGATCAGTCGCTCGCAACAAGATTCGCTATACCAAGTTCAAGGAAATGCCTTGCCAACCGAAGTTGTCGTCCAAACTGTTATTAAGGCCATGGATGCCCAGGATAAGTTTGGAAAGTATGACGACATCGCTATCTTGGCCAATCCAACTGAACCTTCCAGCGGTGAAAATTTGAGGGGTATTTACCTGGCTTTTATTCCGATTGATCATGAGACTCATCGACCTAATTTTGCAAACAGAGTTTTAGAAAAAATTGCCGAAGAAGATGCTCTGGTGAAAAGATAAGGAGTCACTGAAATGTCACCAAACCAACTCAACATCAAGCTCAAACGAGTATATGAACCGTATGACGAGCAGGACGGTAAGCGAATCTTAGTTGACCGTTTATGGCCGCGCGGGTTGACCAAAGAAAAAGCAAAAATTGACTTGTGGCTAAAAGACATAGCTCCCAGCACTGAACTACGAAAGTGGTTCGGCCACGACCCTGCAAAATGGCCTGAGTTCCAGCAACGGTACCGTAAGGAGTTAGACGCTAATCTGGTATCTGTTTCTCTACTGCGCAAAGAACTGATCGACAGTCAAGGTACTACCATAGTCTATGGAGCCAAGGATCAAGTACACAACGACGCAGTGGTGCTCAAGGCTTATCTGGAGCAGTAAATGTGGTATGTATGAATCGAAGCTCACGGTTACAACTCAACCGCCTTTTGAACTTGATTTGACTGTTTGGGTACTACGGCGGCGTTCCAAGAATGTTACTGATAGCTGGGACGGGAAAACATATAGTCGCATAGTTGTGGTAAATGACAGCCCAATAAGTCTGGAGGTTTCACAAGCTGGCACCGGCGTCAGCCCGCGGCTGGACATAAAACTAAAAAGCAAAAAAAGTATTTCCCAGAGACACAAAGATTATGCCAGACAGATAGTCCGTAAACTGTTTGGGCTTGATGTTGATCTGCAGCCTTTCTATAAGCTGGTGGCTTGCCAACCAGAACTGAAGCTCTTGGACGAGCAGTTTCGCGGTGTCCGTCCAACCCGCTATCCGACAATTTTTGAAGGCTTGGTAAATGCCATAGCTTGTCAACAAGTCTCATTGGACGCCGGCATCGCCGCGCTGAATCGCATGACTGAAACATACGGGCTGTCATTTACTGATCACAAAAGGGTACACCATGCTTTTCCACGGCCGGAGGACTTGATCGATGTATCCGAGGAGGCTCTCAGGCAGCTGGGACTAAGTTATCAAAAAGCCCGGGCGATCAAAGAGCTGGCGTACGCGAGCGCAAACGGAGACATCAATTTTGATCAACTCGAAACTGTCAGTAACCAAGAAGCCGTGGCTTATCTGGCTACCATCCGTGGAATCGGCCGCTGGTCGGCCGAATATGTGCTGTTGCGAGGTCTGGGACGATTAGATGTCTTTCCTGGTGACGATATCGGAGGCCAGAACAATATCCAAAGGTTGCTTGGGCTCGAAGCCAGACCGGATTATCAACAGCTCAAAGACTTAACGTCGGCTTGGCAGCCATATGCCGGGTTGGTCTATTTTCATTTGTTACTGGCAAAACTTAGAACTAAAGGTCTAGTTTGAATGCTTTAACAACAGGACTTCTTGCGACAGATATTTGCGTTATTAGTCAATCTATGGTAAAGTAAAAATAATGTCAGAACAATATCCAGAACAAAAAGATAACACACTAAACCTTGAACAGCGTGAACTATTTGCCGCTATTCCATTGGAGATACCCGATGTTAAGGGGTACAAAGAAGTTGAAATAAAAGAAAATGGTGAGCCGCTTATCGCTGTTGGGCCGTTTTCGGGCAATAACCTCGACAGATTATTCACTAGCTCTATTTATTATGGCGAACGTCGAGACTCACCTTATGGCCGAAACACGCTTGACAGTAGTTTAGTTACTACTTTTGTCCGTGAAGCTGCTGCCAGAAAATTGTTAACTGCCGAGAGTTTATTACCCGATAACCACCATTTAATTTTGCTTGATACATATCGCTCCACGGACGTTCAAAGATCGTTATATGATCAGTATGCTGAGCCCCTAAGAAACCAGCATCCCGACTGGACAGAAGAACAGGTTGAAAAGGTCACCTCGGACTTTGTTTCGCCGCCGAGCACTAACCCGGTCAAACCCTCAACCCACAACACCGGCGGGTCTATTGACTTAGCCATTTACCGCTTACCCCAGCACATTGACATGAGAGTCAAAGACATTAATAAACAGATACAACAACTCGACCAGAAAAGTGGATGGCAAGAAATATACAAGCTTGAGATGGAACGAATTGGCTTGATTGCTAAAAATGCGGAGCTGCTCAACTTTGGAACACAGTTTGACTGGGGTGGGCCAGAAGCGGCTCTTAACTATTTTGAAGTTCAATCTACTCAGCGTCAGCTGACAAAAGACGAAGAAGAAGCCCAACAAAACAGGCGACTTCTCTATAACGTGATGATACAGGCCGGTTTTCAGCCTTTTGCTACTGAGTGGTGGCATTTTAATGCGCCTGAGACGCAAATGGGCGCCAGGACTGGTAACCTGCCCTTCGCCAGATATGGTGCTGCTGAACTTTCAGAAGCTAATCTGGCGCACGAACAAATGCGACAAAGACATATTGAAGGTACTGAAGCTTTGCAGTCGACTCTTGCAGACAGTAAACTAGGTAAGCAGTTATCAACAGCCGGCGCTTTGAATGACACTTTGGCTGTGGCTAAGAAAGGAGCTGTGAGCCTTGGTGTGGCTTACCAAGTAACTAATTTACCCAAGGCAGCAGTCATCCGACCGCCTGGTGAGGAAAAAGTCGCCTAAAGCATTGTTGGCCTGGGGCGCCGCCTCTGGATCTCGTAATTTTGGATCGCCCTGGCTTATCACGGGAAAGCTATCCTGCATAATGGTTCTTTTTGTTGCAAACTAGCGGTTTTGCGCAATGCCGTTACAGAACGCCGTTAGGTCTCTGGAAATTACCGTCTCGAAATGATATCATTAGACGGTAGTATTAGCATTAGGTTTATGCGAAAGAAACAGAAAGCAATTTGGAGGGCGATAGTTATATCTTTTGTGGCGGCAAAAGATAATTTGTGGACACGATTTCCTCAGTTGTGGCCGATCTATAAAAAGTATATACGGCTACCGGCTGCTATTGCGGTTGAGCTTGTCTTGGTAGCCCACTGGTTTGTGAGGAAATACCTGACCTCGCCGCTACGAAAGAAATTACTGGCTCGCTTCACACTATTCAGGAGGTGGGATACATGGAAATACCGCCCTCAGTTTCGTAATGCAGCTATGGTTTTGGGTTTTACAGTGTTCGCGGCATTAATTCTCCAGTCAACGCTAATGGCTGCTCCAGACCTGAACGATACTTGGGATTTTAACAATCCCTCGGACTACACGATGAGTAATGGAGTCGAGGTAGCTTCTGGTACGGCACGGTTAAAGGCCCAGAACTATACTAGCGACGCTAACACCAGTGCCCTGTATCATTTTGATGAATCTGGCGGGACAAACATTTCAGACTCTTCCTCTCACAACAATACGGCAACACTTTCGGGCGGTTCGTTTACGACTGGTAATTTGAATAACGCAATTGCACTTAATGGCACGACTGACTACGCTTCTGCGAACAACTCAGCCTCTCTGCAACTGGGCCAGCAACAGACAGTAGAGGGATGGACCAAGTTCAACGCGCCGTTTAGCGCCGGGTCTTCATCACACCGCCAAGGGATTGTCGACAAGGGTGATTATCAGCTGTACTATGACAACGAAACCGGCAAGGTAACATATGAACTTGCCGACGCCAACGCCAGTACCTGGACGCCGGCCGGTGGGCGAGATGTCAAAAATAGCTGGGACACTAACGGCAAACGCTCAGTAAATGCTTCAGTCAAAATGGGCAGCGACATATACGTCGGTATTGGTGTCGATACTGGAGACGCCGAAGTCTGGAAGTGGAACGGCAGCAGCTGGACGCAGATAGGTGGCGGTGAAACGAGCCTCAACAATAGCTGGACATCTAACACTTACGAGGGAGTTTACTCGTTAGCAACTGACGGCACGAATCTTTATGCCGGACTTGGTACCGGAACCGGCGATGGTGAAGTCTGGAAGTGGAACGGCACGACCTGGACCAAAATCGGGGGTGATAGCGTCAACAGTGGTTGGACCAATTATGTCGAAACAGTCTATACCCTTGACTACTTCGGTGGCAATTTGTACGCAGGGCTTGGCAATTCGACCGGTGACGCTGAAGTCTGGAAGTGGGACGGCAGCAGCTGGACCAAAATCGGAGGGGATGGTGTCAGCAGTAGTTGGAACACCGTCTATGAAACTGTCGCCAATATGACAAATGACGGCACGAATCTTTATGCCGGACTTGGCTCAAGCACTGGCGATGGTGAAGTCTGGAAGTGGGACGGCAGCAGCTGGACCAAAATCGGAGGGGATAGTTTAAATAGCAGCTGGGATAATACAATTGAGTCAGTTCAAACCCTCAAATACTTCGGCGGCAATCTCTACGCCGGACTGGGTGTATCTGCCAATGACGCCGATGTTTGGAAGTGGGACGGCAGTGCCTGGTCCAAAATCGGAGGTGATAGTTTAAATAGCAGCTGGGGCGCAAACTACGAGTATGTAACTGGACTTGCTTGGGACGGGACTAACTTATATGCCGGATTGGGCGGTAGTGACGGTGATGGTGAAGTCTGGAAGTGGAACGGCACGACCTGGACCAAAATCGGGGGTGATAGCGTCAACAGTGGTTGGACGTCGGCTCAGGGAGATACGGTGAATACCCTGCTCTATGATAGCGGTAAGCTGTACTCTGGCAATTATGATGCCGCTGGCGATGGCTTGATGTGGTCGTTCGATGGAAGCAGCTGGACCGAAATCGGCGGCGGATACGTCAATAAAAGTTGGGGCGGATATGGCATCGGTTCGGTTAACGTCATGCAAAAAGTCGGTGATTATTTGTACGCCGGATTAGGTAATGCCGCCGGATCGGCTCTGGTCTGGCGATTCGACGGTAACGCATGGCAGCTGATAGGCGGTCAAGGGGTGAATAGTAGTTGGCCGGCAAACACCTATGAACAAGTTATGAGTATGGCGAGTTTTCGGGGCAAACTTATCGTTGGGCTGGGCACTAGTGCCAGTGACGCCGAAGTCTGGCAGTGGGACGGCAGCAGCTGGTCCAAGATAGGAGGCGATAGCGTCGGCAGCAGCTGGCCAGCCGGCTATGAAGAAGTTGATGCCATGGCCGCAACTGATTCTGAATTGTATGTTGGGCTGGGCGCCAGTGCCGGCGATGGCGAAGTCTGGCAGTGGGACGGCAGCAGCTGGTCCAAAATTGGCGGTGATAGTATCAACAGCGGCTGGGCTAATTATGCCGATAGGGTATCCTCCATAGCGATTCATAACGGAAAAATTTATGCTGGACTGGGCAGCAGTACCGGCGAAGCCGAGATCTGGGAGTGGAGTGGCAGTGCTTGGTCGAAAGTCGGCGGCGATAGCGTCGGCAGCAGCTGGAACGCGACGACCTATCAGCAGGTAGAATCGCTGATTTCGTACAATGGAAAACTTTATGCCGGACTGGGTAACATTACCGGCGCTGGTACTCTCTGGCAATGGGACGGTAGTACCTGGACACAAGTCGGCGGCGACGACATAAACGGCAGTTGGACAACCGGCACATATGAAAAAGTTAAGACCTTAGCGGTCTACAACGGCGATCTCTACGCAGGACTGGGCAGCAGCACCGGCGACGGCGAAGTCTGGCGTTTGAGCGAAAATACTTGGACCAAGATCGGCGGAGTCGGGCTGAACAATGGCTGGGCTAATGACATAGAGGAAATCGGCTCCTTCAGTGCCTACAAGGGCAAATTCTACGTCGGGACCGGAGTGACCGCTAACTCAGACGCCCGGGTTTGGAGTTGGGGCAATAATGGTTTCCTGCAGTCCAACACCAACACCTTTGATGCCAATTGGCACCACATTGCAGCGACCTATGATGGCAGTACCATGAAGCTATACATAGACGGTACGCTGGACGCTTCGACCAGCAGCAATGTAGTTGTCGCAACTAAAAGCAGAGATCTGCTAATTGGCAAAACTTATGGTGGCCGAGAATTCGGTAAGCCGGTGGGTAATTTTGACGGGCAGCTTGATGAAATACGTCTCAGTAATATTGCTCGAACATCATTCACGTCCAAACCCTATGCCGATACCCCACAAACTATTCAGTTGGCTAATGCCGTCAGAAAATCCGGAGTTTGGCATTGGGATACTCTGTCACATACCGACATCCCAAATGGCGGCACGATCAATTATCGTTTGTCCGATGACAATGGTGTCACCTGGAAATATTGGGACGGATTGAGCTGGACGACTTCTAATTCTTTGTCAGACGCAAATACACCAACAGTCATAACGGCACATTTCGATAGCTTTCCGGTAACTTTCGACGGCTTGTTGTGGCAAGCGGTTCTGAGCGGAGACGGCAAACAGCAAGTGGCTATAGATGGTGTCTCGGCACAGAGCACATCAGACACAACTGACCCCACCGCGAACCCGACTAACATTGTTGGACGCAAAGCTAATGGAGGCAGTGTCATTTCTCCTGGTGGCTGGACAAATGGTTCTTCCCCGTACTTTACTTGGGACGCAGGTGCTGACGCTAACTCGGGCGTACTTGGTTACTGCGCCTATCTCGGCACTGATCAAAATGCTGATCCGACGACCACCAAAGGACAGCTTGGTAACAGTCCGGTTGCAACAGGTAATAACTGCCAATTTATTATTAGCGGTAATTCGTTGGATTTGGCAACGCCCGGCCTGCTCGGCTCACCGCTTACTACTAGTAACAATACGATTTACTTGACGCTCCGGACGATAGACAAGGCCGGAAACATTACTAATAGTTCTGCTCAGTTCTCGTTCAAATTTGATAATACACCGCCGTCGAACCCAGGATTTATTACTGCGCCGTCTGGTTTCATCAACACCAAGGACGTTGAAATGTCATGGCCAACCACTGGTGGCAGTGCTGCCCAGGATGCCAATGCCGGACTGGCTGGACTACAGTACCGTATCGGTGCCAGCGGTACGTGGTATGGCGATGCTCATAATGGTAATGGCGATAGCTCGGATTTGCTTGTCAATGACGGTGCCTATCAGACTGTTTCGGTGCCTGACTACAACGATCTGGTCGAGGGTGTCAATACGGTGTACTTCAGAACTTGGGACCAAGCCGGCAACTATACCAGTACTTACGTAACCGCGACCCTCAAGATTAACACCACCGGCGCCCCAAGCGAACCAACCAATCTTATCGCCAGCCCAACAACCAATACCATAAACTCATTTGGCTTTAATTGGGACGCACCGGTTACGTACGTCGGCAATCAAAATAACATTACCTATTGTTACGTTGTAAATACATTGCCATCTGTCTCCACCTGTGCCTACACAGCTCCTGGTTCGACCGAGCTTACGGTCGGACCGTTCGCTACTCAGCCTGGCAGTAATACGCTTTATGTCGTCGCTAAAGATGAGTCAGGCAATATTAATTATGCCAATTATGCTTCAGTGAATTTCTCCGCTAATACTTCTGCTCCTGGGGTACCGCTTAATACTGATATTGTCGATGTATCGATAAAGAACACCAGCAACTGGCGACTGGCCCTTACCTGGGACCCACCGACTTATACTGGTAGTGGTGTTAGCTCCTATAGGATATACCGTTCGACCGATAACGTCTCTTTTGCGCAAGTAGGCACCAGTTCCAGCACCACTTACATAGATGCCGGATTGTCACAACAGACTTATTACTACAAAGTTGCCGCTTGTGACAACACAAATAACTGTGGTGCCGGCGGTACAGTGGTAAGCGCTCTGCCAACTGGTAAGTTTACCAGTCCATCGGCTCTGTTGAGTGGTCCTATCGTTAGCGGTGTCACGACCAAAAAAGCCAAAATTGCTTGGACAACCGATCGCGGTAGCGACTCCAAGGTTGCTATCGGCACACAAAGCGGACAGTACGGCTCATCTGAAGTTGGCAACTCAACTCAGACGCCGGATCATGAGATACAGCTGGACAATCTTGCTCCTGGCACCACCTATTATTTCAAAGCAAAGTGGACAGACGAAGACGGCAATACCGGCACCAGTCAAGAGCAGACGTTTACGACTTCCCCGCCGCCGTCTATCAAAGAAGTCACAATAGATAGCGTTAATCTATCGGGTGCAACGATATCGTTTACGACAAAAGGAGCCATGAAAGCTAATGTTTACTACGGCACCAGTGATTCGTTTGGCGGGGTCAAAGCTGTCAACACATCGCCCACGGAATCGCGCTATCAGGTAAGCCTGGGCAGTCTGTCCGATGGCACAAAGTATTACTTTATGGTAAGCACATTTGACCAGGAGGGCGCTGAATACAAGGGCAACATCGTAACCTTCACCACGCCTGCCCGACCGCGTATTACCAATCTGCGGTTCCAGCCAGTTTCTGGCGAACCGACCAGTACTCAAAGTATCACCTGGGATACCAATGTACCGTCGAGTAGCTCAATTGTCTATTCGACTGCCAACGGTCAACCTATCGAGGTCCAAGATTCAAAACTTGTCACAAGTCATCAAGTAACGATTCGCGACTTGCAGGACGACAGTATCTATTCACTGATTGCATCGAGCCGTGATGCGGCTGGCAACTTGGCTACTTCTGACCGTCAGCAATTTAGGACAGCTCTCGATACTCGCCCGCCCAAGATTAGTGATATTGTTGTCGAGACCTCTATTCGCGGCTCGGGTTCCGAAGCTCGTGGCCAGATCGTGGTGTCGTGGCATACTGATGAACCTTCAACCAGCCAGGTTGCTTACGCTGAAGGATCGAACACAACAGTCTTCAATAGTAAATCTGCCGAAGATGCACGGCTAACCACAGAGCATATTGTGATAATTTCTGACTTGCCGACTTCGAGGGTGTATAGTGTTCAACCACTATCCAAAGATAACGCCAAAAACGAAGGCGCTGGTGCAACTCAAACTGCGATTATCAGCCGGGCATCAGACAGTGCCATTACGGTTATATTTAACAGCTTAAAAGCAATATTTGGACTATAACTTGCCAGCGAAACCTACCTTATTTACCACCAAGAATCTCTCGCTGACATTCATGGCCGGCGGTCAGGACGTCCAAGCAGTGAGGTCATGCAGCCTGACCATACCCGAAGGCTCCATCACAATTATTTTTGGTGCTTCTGGTAGTGGTAAGTCCAGCCTGCTCAATGTCATCTCAGGTCTTCAGAAGCCAACAACCGGCAGCCTGCACTTTCGCGGATTTGATGTCTATGAGCAGTCACAGAATGAATTGGCGTTTTTCCGGGCTCATGAACTGGGCATTGTCTATCAAACAAACTACTGGGTTAAAAGCTTGACTTCACTTGATAATGTCGCGATGCCGCTTTATTTCCAAGGCATGTCACAACCTGAGGCTCACCGAAGAGCAAGGGAGGCTCTCGAGCGTGTGAATATGGCAGAATTTGCCAGCAATCATCCAATTTTGCTATCTGGAGGTGAGCAGCAACGTGTTGCTGTGGCGCGGGCAATTGTAGCCGATCCGCCAGTGATTATCGCCGATGAACCGACGGGCAGCTTGGATACCAAAAACGGTGATGCGATCATTGCACTACTACAGAAATTGCGTGACGATCATGGCAAGACAGTTATATTGGTCACTCACAATATGGAGTATCTCCATATCGCCAATCACCTGCTTGAGGTGCAAGACGGTACCGTCACCCAGATCGAAGAGACCATGATTCCCAAGACGGTCAAGAAAATGCTGGGCGATGCCCAAAATCGTATCACGACTCTTATGAAAGGGCACGAGACACGATGAAACGGCGCACATCAAAAGATAAACCGACCGTAAAACCAATTATTTTGGCCACTATTGCCTATCGTAATCTACTCCAGAAACGGTTGCGTAGTTTGTTGACAATAATGGGCATTGCCATTGGTATTGGTGCGGTTTATTTCCTGCTGTCCTTCGGCATTGGCTTGCAACGATTGGTTGCCAACCAAGTGATCGGCAATCAATCAATCCGCACTATCGATGTCAAGCCAACCAACTCGAGCATTATTAAGCTGGACGATATTGCAGTACAGCGGATTAGTCAGGTGCCTGATATCAAAGAAATTGGTAAAATCTACTATTTCCCCGGTAGCTTCAAGCTTAATAATAGCGAGACTGACAGTATCGTCTACGGTATCGATGATGGATACGAGCAGCTGACGTACTTAAATTTAATCAAGGGTCAATTGCTGCACGACACTAAAGTTAAAAATCCGATAATTGTTAACAAAGCGGCGCTGGAAGCAATCGGTTTGGCTAAGAATCCATCAATCGTTGTCGGCAAGACGGTCGACCTTACCGTGCCGCTTCCCAAACTCCAGAATGAAACAAAAACATTGAAGCAGAGTTTCCAGATCGTAGGTGTAATTGATTCTGGAAGCGGTGCTGAGATATTCATACCTTCATCAGTATTCAAGGATCTCGGTGTGCCAGTATTGACCCAGCTAAAAGTTGGCGTAGATGATGTAGCTAATGTCGGTAAGGCTAGGACGCAAATTGAAAGTATTGGCTTTGAAACAAGTTCACCGGTAGATACGCTCAACGAAATAAACAAAGTCTTTAATTATCTAAATCTTATCTTGGTCGGTTTCGGCGGCATTGGCATGCTAATCGCAATTCTTGGCATGTTCAATACACTGACTATTTCGCTACTGGAACGAACCAAAGAGATTGGGCTGATGGTGGCACTTGGTGCGCGTTCGGTCGACATGAAGCGGCTGTTTATATTTGAGGCCTTGTTTTTGTCATTGACCGGTGCTGTAGTCGGTATTATCGGTGCAGTTGGACTGGGCTGGGTCATAAATCTGGCCATGAATATGCTGGCCGCTGGCCGAGGAGTCAAGGGTGGCTTTCAGCTGTTCGCGCACCCGTATCAGCTGATTTTAGGGGTGATTGTTTTCATGATTGTTATCGGGTTGTTGGTTGTAGTATTGCCAGCCCGACGCGCTCAGAGGATCAGCCCAATCGACGCCCTCAGAAGAGAATAATAGTACTTTTATAATGAGTAAAAAACATACTTTTTGCTCGGCACGGTGAGAAAAACTGCCGATTTGTTTCATATGGTATGGCGGAAGGGGTGGGATTCGAACCCACGGTACCATTGCTGGCACGCTGGTTTTCAAGACCAGTTCCTTAAACCGCTCGGACACCCTTCCGTAACAGAGGTGATTATAGCAGTTAGTCCCTTAGTCCAGCAAATAGCGATGATTTTTGGCGACATGAGCACTTTTGGTTTCGGCTGAGGCCTACGGTACAATAACGCTTATGACCGAAAGCAAAAATGTGTCTAGTCCAGAGCCTACCCCGTCACCACCAGGACAAGTTATTACACCTGGCGGAAATCAGACGGCTTCACCCTCACCAGTAACTACAACTAATGCTACTGCACCAGTTGAAACCCCTAAGCCACCAGTAATATCACCAAATTTGCCGGCTGCCATGCCACCGCCCGGGACAATACAGTCGGTCCCAACGACTCTGCCAGTTGAGTCTTCGCCGACTACCCAGACAGGATCAACAAACGAAACTACTACGGATGAGGCCGGTGAGATAGTCAGTTGGCAGGCCTCGGAGTTTATTGCTCACGAGAAGACAGCCGGCTGGTACCTTTTGCTCATGCTTGCAGCAATTGTGGTGGCAGGGATTGTTTATGGACTAACTCGAGATAAGATTTCATCTGCGGTTGTGGTCATCGTAGCGATTGTGTTGGGCATTGTTGGCGCACGGAAACCAAAACAGATCGAGTATCAACTCGACCAAAGCGGGGTCAATATAGGCCAAAAACACCTACTGTACGATCAATTTCACTCTTTTTCGGTCATTCCTGAGGGTGCCTTCTCGAGCGTCGTATTACGACCCCAAAAGCGTTTCGCCCCGCTGACAGCTATCTATTATGCACCTGATGATGAGCCCAAAATTGTCAAGCTGTTAACCAAGCACCTGCCACTAGAAGAAGGCAAACTGGACCCCTTTGATAGATTTATGCATCACATCCGGTTTTAGCTTTAGCTTGAACAAAACAAAGTTGCCGTGCTTTTTTACGGCACGGCAGTGGTCACAGGTAATCTGGCTGGTAGATCAATACTAGCGACGGGCGAGCTCCCGACGACTTAGCTTCCGTTCCATACGGCTGATAAAGTTCTGTTTAGCGTGCTTGGCGTCCCATTTTTCGAAGGACTCCATCAAATTTTCTACTTCTTCGTCGGACATTTATGACCCTCCTTTTATGTTTGTGCTTAACAGTATTGCCCAGAAGCCTTAGACAAAGCTGTAAATAATTTCACAAAATCCATATCGCTGCAAGAACTCACTACACTTTCAATGGATATTCACAGCCAGGTGTGGTGTAATACTGAAGAGCCCCCAAAAATGAACTTTATCCAAAAATCAACAATAAAAATTGATAACTTCCAACGCCATTATCGGCTGACGGCTTTTAGCTATGCCGTGATCAAAAAGTACAGCGAGGACGAAACAGGCTATCAGGCCGCTCTGCTGACATATTATGGCTTTTTGGCGCTTTTTCCGCTACTGCTGATACTTACAACCGTCACCTCGTTAGTTTCTGGCGGTGACGCCACCTTCCAACGAACGGTTATCGACAGCACAACCAACTATTTTCCAGTCCTCGGCGATCAACTTTCGCAGCATGTCTACAGTCTTCACAAACATGGTTTTGCGCTGGTCATTGGCATTTTGTTTATGCTCTATGGTACCAGAGGTGTGGCTGATGCTTTTCGGCATGGCGCTCAACTTATCTGGCATGGCAAAAAGGAAAAAGGCAGTGGCTTTCCGACTTCCCTTTTCCGAAGTATTATTGTCATCATAGTTGGCGGCGGTGGATTTATCATGGCGTCAATCTTGGCGGGCTTTACAGCCACCGCCGGACACGGACTGTTATTTAATCTACTTTCGATGGTAGTCAATGTTTTCATACTCTATTGGCTGTTTATTTTTTTACTCAGCATGAGTCTGCAGCGTAATGTACCGTACAAGGACATGGGCGTCGGGGCAATTGCGGCAGCAATTGGTCTAGTGCTTCTCCAAGCCGGCGGCAGCTATCTGTTGAAACATGAACTTCATAATCTGGATGCGTTGTATAGCTATTTTGCTCTGCCCCTTGGTTTACTATTTTGGATATATTTACAGGCACAAGTCATTTTCTACGCCATAGAAATTGCGGCCGTCAGCTCCCAAAAAAAATGGCCGCGCAGTTTGAGCGGCCATAACCTCACACCAGCAGACAAAACTGCTTAACTCATTAAGAAAAATTTAGTACATCAAATACTGACGCCACCAAGCAACCCGTCTCGGGGCAACTGTCTTTCTCACCTCATGCTTCACCGGCATTTATTCGTCCTCCCTAATCGCCTTCACACCACCAGCATATGCCAGCCAGCTTGCGACTGACTGTTAATATTCTTACAACAGGTGAGTTAGTGTTTTTTTTCGCGCAACTCTTTGATAAGCTCGTCGATAAGCTTAATCTGATGCTCATTAAGGGCGGTCAGCTTCTCGATCTCCTCTTTGGCGGTAACATTTGTTTCGTAATCGTGTTTGGCCATCACAGCGCTAATACCATCGGCCCGTTTGGCCGCTATCAACAATATCGCACCCTGCAGTCCGGCTAGCATTGACAGAAATAAATTAAGCAGAATAAAGGGGTATTTATCCCAATGGTACAGGACAGCGACGGAGTTGAGTACTGCCCAGAGGGCCATAAAAGCTACGAACGCAAAAACAAATGTCCAACTCCCCATGCCATTGCGGAGTCTATCGGCCGCCCTGTCACCCCGTGATAACGAGGCTTTATGATCATGATGCCAATTGCGCGGCGTTATCATAACCGAAGTATAGCACAAGGATTTAATGGTTCTAGCTCTAGGGTGACTTTACTCCCAAGTCTCGTTAATGAAGCAAGTTCATGGCACAAGTTGTCAGATACAGTTATCCCTAAAAGTAACTAGTGATCGAATTCTTTGAGCAGTTTACTGGCTCGGTGTGCGACAGATCGCAGACGGCTTTTCTCGAGACGGCGCAGCTCGATGATAAAATACGGAATCAGTCTAGGATCCTGGCGAGCCAATTTAGCGTATTCTATCATGGAATTGTTGAGTACTATCCAGTCACTATCATGTTCAATATATTTCTTGATAAGTTGAATAAAGCGGGTTTTTTGAGCGGAATTGAGCTGGACTTCGCCCAGAATCTGGACTGCATGCCACTGCACGGAGGGCTGGTTGATAGGCACCATTTCATTAAATATTTTATCGATGTATCCTAGAAACCAATTTGGTCGTTGACGGCAAACCTTCTCAAGCGCATCACTCGCTCGCATGCGCACGATCTCATCGCTAGAAAATATACAGCCATAAAGTTCCTTTAGTGCCGATCGGTTATGCAAAACTAGCTCAATAACTTCGTGGCTGCGTCCCAGTGTCCGAGGATTTCCCTCCGCCAAAATTGTTGAAATAGGCACAGTTACTCGCTCCCATATCCCCTGTGTGTTTAGTAATTGAAGTATATCAAGTCGAAATCGATGTTGAATAAAAATTGGCACTCTTGACATGAGAGTGCCAATTATTTACTATAGAACAGAGGAGTATCCTCGTGAATAAGGTTAACCTAAGGGGGTTCAATCATGCATAATCTTATAAAATTTGATCCATTTGCCGAAATGCAGGCTCTCCAAAAGCAATTCTTCGGCGACGACTGGTTTGTACCAGCCAAAAGCTTGCAGTTGCCAACAACCGATGTCTACACAGAGGACGATAAACAACTAATCGTGGAAGCGCACTTACCGAACTTTGAGGAAAGCGACATCGACGTTCAAGTTGACAATAGCGTACTAGAGATCCATGCCGAGCGACATGAACAAGAAAAAGACAAAAAAAAGAAGTATGTCGTGCGCGAAAGCAGCAGTAGTTTCTATCGACGGCTACGTTTACCGAGTACAGCTGACAAAGAGGCTATCTCAGCAAACGTTAAAGACGGTGTCCTAAAAGTGGTTGTGCCGTTGAAGCAATTGCCTGCCCCCAAAAAGATAGCCATAAAGTCCAAAAAAACCTAAAAAACCACTGACCAAAACTTGCACCTCGCTTAGACTCTTTGATCTAAATGCGAAAAGAGATGTAACGCCCCACGTCCGCTATTTCCTAAGCAAACGCCTTGTTGTAACCTCTTGATCCTGAACATATTGTTCAAATAAGCAAGGTTTTTTCAGAAATTGTCATAAACTCGGGTTGTGGACAAAGTGGAATTGTTGTGTTAATGCTTGCCATATTTGCAAATTGGTTGTAATGTTCAAATAGGAGATTAACTAAGGAGAGGGCATTATGGCACGAGAGATTGAAGCGGTGGACAAAAGCAGCTTTTATTGGCGAGGCGGGCTAAGCATTGTTATTGGTGTGCTTGTTTTGGTGTGGCCAGGGCTGACGGTACTGTCATTAGTAACGCTATTAAGTATCTGGTTATTGCTTATGGGTGTGATGAGTCTAGTGCAAGGGGTGAGAGATATAAAAAAGGGCGGATGGGGTTGGCTGGCAACAGTTCTGCTGGGCGTCTTAGAACTTGGCGTGGGAACTTACCTAATCCAACGACCGCGTCTAACGACTCTGACCATCATTACGCTGATCGGGCTGGTATTTTTCGTTCAAGGTTTTGTGTACCTGATCAATACGTTTGCAGCTCGGGGAATTAGCGGTGGTCGGCGCGCGGTATCGCTGCTATTTTCAATACTTTCGTTTATCGCGGGAGTTTGGTTGTGGCGTTATCCGTTTCACGGAACGCTGGCATTTGTTTGGTTACTGGGCTTGTACTTGATTGTTGCGGGAGGTCTGACGGTGGCCATGGCATCCCAGCTCGACGATTAATATTAAGGATCAGTCTCAATCTACGGAGCAGCAAAAGCTGCTCCGTTTTAGTGGAATGCTCATAAAATACGATAGCGTTCATAACTAAAGCTAGTATAACTAGACGATTTTATTTGTCAGAAGCTTGTTCCCACCTGCATCATAAAAGCTCATGGTTAGTTCGAGCGTATTAATAACCCATTTTTCGATCCCGCTCTCGGCCAGACCTTTTGACATTTCCAGATAACTTGTTTTACCTTCGTCGTGAAGCCTAAGCTGTTGAAGCAGGCTTTGACCGGAGCTTGTTTGCGAAACAGAAAGTACATCGTGTACCGGTGATGATTCGACTTTTTGACCATCCTCACTAAAATATTCTGAATGACCGTCCGAAACGTATGAATCAGCTCGTACAACTCCGATCGCCTCAATCGCCTGGACATACTGAAGCAGTGTTTTCGCGCCATCAAGCCTGCCATGAATTTCGTTAATTTGGTCAATAGTAAACATATCTGAGAGATAAATAGAAGTTTATATGATCTTTAGTTAAGCCCCGACAGTACCGGTTCTAACTTTTCCAGCTCGCTTGTAGTTGGCGATAATTACTCCGCTTGGCGTAACAGAGCTCTCGGTTAATGTGAATGCGGCTGGAATAGTCCCGTCACCGAACAAGCGTTTGCCCGCGCCAAGCGTGATAGGAAAAGTTTTCAGCCACAGTTCGTCCACCAGATCATGTTTGAGCAAAGTCTGAATCAGATTGCCGCTGCCGTGAACTTGTATATCAGAACCTGTTTGACTTTTGAGCTTATTGATTTCTGCCAAACTCTCTAGAAAGACAGAGTTTTCCCAATCAGACTTTTTCAAGGTCCGGCTGACACAGTATTTCGTTGCATCATTGATACCAGGCCAAGAACCGGCATGTTTGGGCCAGTAGGAGGCAAAAATCTCAAATGTTTTTCTGCCTAACAGAAGATCGGCCGGTTTCATCTGTTTTTCCATGACTTTGCCCGATGCTTCGTCAAAATACGGTGTTACCCAACCACCGTATTTAAACCCGCCTGATGTATCCTCGTCTGGCCCGCCAGGTGCTTGCATGACTCCATCCAAGGTTATAAATGACAAGACGATTATTTTTCTCATAATAGTTTAGGTTACCTTGTATCTCAAAATTACTCCACCTGATTTTATTTGACGAGCTTCGAGCAACTTTAAGCCTGTGCTCTCCTTGCGAGGTTTGAACAATGTATTGCCAGTACCAAGCAGAGTCGGCACCAAGCAGATTCTGATTTCATCTACTAGCTTTTGTTGTAGGAGCTCGTCTGTTAGATAGGCACTACCAAATACATAGATGTCTTTGCCCGGCATATTTTTCAGAAGTTTTATTGAGTCACGGAAATTACCAGACAGGAGAGTACTGTTATTCCACGAAATTTTTATCGGCGTATCCGAAACAACCACTTTCTCTGTGCTATTCATGAAGTCAGCTATCGATCCTTCGGCTTTTGACCAATAATCAGCCATCCCCTCAAAGGTTTTGCGACCAAAAAGGAGGGTGCCAATATCCGTTGATTGTTTGATTACGAAATCCTCGAGCTCTTCCCCCCAGACTAAGTCATGAAAACCCAGATCCCACGGCTTGGCACCCTCAAAATAACCGTCCAAAGTCATTAGATCCCAGACAATAATTTTTCTCATGACTCACTACCTTCTTCCTTCAAACTCTTACTCAAAAAGTTTTTTGCCCCAAGCACTACTTTATTCTTAGTTGCACCGTTCGTGAAGTAAGTAATGACACAACAACGTATCAGAATTTGTACATATCCTGCGCTAGGCGGTAATAGTTGTTCACTGCGGCGTGCTCGAAGTAAACTTCTGTGCGTGTCCTCGCTCCACGACCCTACGTCACAGGTTCGTACTTGCTACGCAAAACCAAATAAAAAAACCCACCATAAAGATAGATATTATATTTGGTACAGCACAGTGACCCAGGTAAGAGCTTTAGTACTGCTTTATGATTGAGGTTGATTGGCTTCTAAAGAACGTGCTTCTTGATAATCTTTATACTCGCTTGATGCGATATGAACCCACATTAACACGGCCGCAGAACGGATAACGGCTTGATTGCCAGCATTAAGACCATCTGTAGCAGCATCAACTGCTCGTTTATATCCTTCTTTTCTAGGTCTAATTGAAAGTGTCCCATATGCCGCCATTGCCACAGCGGCACTGCTTGCACCCACAGCCTTAGTTAAATGTTGTTGTGAATCAGGCAAGCGTTCATACGCGTCTCTAAAAATGTTCCTCATAGACTATATTTACCACATTGTCGGGTTATTGTAAATTAAGTGGTACTGGCTATGGTCCGGCTTTCAAACTGTAGCTCAAAGAAACCAACCTGGCTGAATTAATTAGCAACTGCACAGCAGCTATTTTGCGCAACTGTGTCAATGTTTGGCTGCGATTCTAAATAAGTTATCGCCTGCTCTTCCGTCCCCGGTGGTACTCTAAGATCGTAAATTCCGAAACCGCCGTCAGCGTCCGGCGGTTCAGTAAGCTCAGCATTTAAATGTTCAAGTATTTTCTTTAGTTGTTCGTGGCTTAGTGCTTGAGAAGTGGTAAAGTATACGTCGCACGGAACTTTGTATGGACCGTTAGTGCGCATCTCTTTGGTTATTTCACAAGTTTGACGATTTGAATGAACAAACCAATAAGCAGTAAAACCAGTAATTGTAAAAACGGCCAAGAACGCAATAAGTAGTATTTTTCTTTTCGATTTATCTAAATGTCTTTTAGGGTTCTTCATAGCCTAATGATAGCAAAAAGTAAGCATAAGCGTGGTACAGCATTATTCAAGAGGTTAGAACTTTACTCTTAGGCTCGGCATCTACTGTTTGAGATTTTTTTGGAGCACTTGACGATTTTCTTCGTTGGGATTTGCTTCAAAAGCTTTCATGGCATCATGCTCCGCTGTAGGTTCATGAAGTTCATCTTTATAAAAGCGGCGCCAAATTAGTTTCCAGCCTAACTTGTCCAAAAATGCATCAAATACTATGTAGTCTATAAATCCATAAACAACTACACCAGCTAAGATTAGCCAGAAAAATGAATCAACAGTGAGTGCTCCAAATACACAAATCAGAACAACAGGGAAAAATCTGACCGCATAAAGCTGAGCTCTTACTTTCTTATTAGTATAGTGGCGATTATCTACTGGTCTAAAAAATGACTTTATTAGGTATTTCATAATGCTTATGCTTGGTACACCCGATAGGATTTGAACCTACGACCTTCGGCTCCGCAAGCCGACGCTCTATCCAGCTGAGCTACGGGTGCTGATAGACACTTTTGAGCAGGTTTAGCTTTTTACAACCTATCCAAAAATTATAGCTTTGTCC
>JAYRNA010000087.1:0-2531 GCA_041912375.1 Saccharimonadales bacterium (SeqCode)
AAGATGGGATTTAGATTCCATTTGTCTAGTGGTTAGTTAATGGGGACATAGTTTAATTGGGGTAAAATTAGGCTCTTGCAAAGCTTGGAATCGGGTTCGAGGCCCGATGTCTCCACCAAATATGGAATTGTAGAATTAATTGGGAAATCATGGTGCCATTAGTGTTCCACGTTGCACGTTCGAGTCGTGCCAATTCTACCAAATATCTTTGACAGTTTAATAGTAGAAATTTAGGAAAATTTACATCCCTGAGTGGTGAAATTGGTAGTCACGCCAGATTAAGGTTCTGGTGTCGAAAGGCGTGGAGGTTCGAGTCCTCTTTCAGGGACCAATTAAGGTTATTTTTAAAATGTCTAATTCTAGATCTAAGTTTTTATGCCTAGATTGTCAGGTTGACACTGGCAAAATATATGAACATTACTTTATAAATACAGATACATGGATGTCTGTTGTTGGATCAAAAACAGGAATGTTATGCATCTCATGCATCGAGCAAAGACTTAAACGAAAATTGGTTGCATCTGATTTTCCAGATGTAACTATTAATAATCCCAAATATGCCAAGATGAGTCTTAGGCTTCTTGATAGGATTAATCACAATGCCCGTGTCGTCTAACGGTTAGGACATCAGGTTTTCATTCTGAGAAAGAGGGTTCGATTCCCTTCGCGGGTACCAAATTTAATATAATTAAATTTTGATTGCATATCAAATTTATAGCGCAGTCGCCAAGTTGATTAAGGCACATGACTTTGACTCATGTATTCGGTGGTTTGAGTCCACCCTGCGCTGCCAAACATGGAGTTGTTATGTCTAGATCGTATCGTAAAACACCTATATTCGGTTTCACCAATGCTACTTCTGAAAAGAAAGATAAGCAAATATGGCATAAAAGAATGAGGCGCAATGAAAATCAAAAACTGCATCAAATACCGATGCATAAACTGTATACTCATCAGTCAGATACTAATCTTGAAGATTGTCTAGATGAGGTTTTTGGATATCTTGCAATGCCAATGTGCAATCATTGCGATTGGTATGATTTTGGCGGATATGATCATTTAACAACTATTGAAAAAGAAGCTTGTGATGTATGGGCTATGGCCAAAGATGGCAAGCATTATATGACTAAAAGACAAGTTTTATTTTACGCGACTTATGTTGCAAATCGTTTTAAGAATAACTATAGCGAAGAAAGAGCTTTGCATAGATTGTTCTCCAAATAATTAAGGCCTTGTAGGGGAATTGGTATACCCAGCGGATTTAGATTCCGTGCTCGAAGAGCGTGTCGGTTCGAGTCCGACCTAGGCCACCAATATGGAATTGTTATATGATATCTTCATATACTTCTACAGAAATAATTTCTTTTACTCAATATTCCGACCTATTTCCTAAAGACACTAATGAAGCAAAGGTTTTGCTTAGAAAGCTTCAAAAACAATGGCATCCTGATCATTGTAGTGATTCTAAGGCAAAAGATGTCTTTATTAAAATAATGGAGTTGTATGAATTAGGACCGGCTAATATCAAATATTCTGGTCCAACCTACACAAGGGGTGATGGAGTTGAGTGTACTTTTAAGTCTGTTGCTTCTTGTCAGTTGTCTTTTGCTACAGTTTATTACACTGATAAAAACGCTGTCTTGATTCAATTCAATGACGATTCTAAATTTCTAATTGATCATTTCAAAGAAAATGTTCAATTGATTCAATCAAATATTCCTAGTGACAAAAAAGATAAATATCAACATACTGTTCCTAGGATTTATCCCATCAAGGATGATGATAAGCTTATTATTCAAATGCCGGACACAGATTATGTGCCTCTTTTGTTTGTTCAAAAATACATTGAGAAAACAAAAGATTATAGATTGGCTTTTTGGATAATAAGTAGAGCTTTTGATGTTTCCATGGTATTTAATGCTTATGGGAATAAAGTAGCAAATGGATATATAATTCCTTTGTGTTTTATCAATATGAAAAAACACACTATGCTGGATTTGTCTTGTTATTTGCTCGCTGCAAAAGACAAATTGCATGCCTTGGATGATTCTCAAATGTCCTTCTATTCTCCTGTGTCTTTAATGAATAAAGTTCCAGATCATGCATCTGATGTCGCATTGATAAAAGCTTTTGGTTTAAGACTTATAGGTGATTCTACTGGTACGGGTTTGGCATTAACAGAAAATCCTCCAGATGCAATGTTAAAATTTTTATGTTCTATATCTCCAGATAATAAACTTGGTCAATATAAACGTTGGCAATCAGAGATATCAAAACAATCTTTTGGTCAAATCAAATTTCATGATTTGGTTATACCTTTCAATCAACTTTTAAATCAATACAAAGGAGCCTAATTATGGGCGGATCTACTTTTAGTAGTGTTTGGCAACTGATTTCAAAGGATTATAATATCTCCAAACCAAAATATGGAGATGTTGTAATGAAAAAATTAACTAAAGAGCAATTTATTGAAAAGTCTAATCTAAGGCATAATCATAGGTATGATTATAGTAATTCTATTTATATAAATA
>JAYRNA010000088.1:0-1107 GCA_041912375.1 Saccharimonadales bacterium (SeqCode)
AATCCTTACTCAATAAGCGAATCAGACTGGAATAGTTATGACATTGTAGTGGGCAACAATCGCTATATCTACAGTGAGCTTGGCAAAATAACCCAGAAGCCTGTTGAATATATCGGCAATACAGTTGATACAAACTTTTGGACGTATAACACCGAGTGGGAGCCAAACCATAAGGTAATTATGGTGGCGAATCGTATTGAGTCAAAGAAAGGTATACTGCCTGTCGCGGTAGCCTGTGGCGACCTTAATTTAAGACTTATCTTGGTTGGCTCAGTCTCAGACAGAAACTATTTCCATTCCATACTGCAAACAGGAGTGGTGCAATTCTACGAGCAAATAACCGATGAAAAGTTACGAGAGCTATATTGGGATTCAACTATACATGTTTGCAATTCTGTAGATAACTTTGAGTCCGGTACCTTGCCGATGTTAGAAGCAATGCTAACTGGTGTGCCGGTTCTCACGCGGAAAATAGGCCATGTGCCGGAGCTATATAACGGCGAGAATATGGTACTGCATGAAGGCGACCCCGAAGATGTCATTGCTATTACTAACAAGTTGAAAGATATGCTATGGGATAAAAAAGCTCTCGCTACCATGCGGGATAAAGCATGGAATACCGCTAAGAGCCGGAGCCATGAACGCAGGGCATACCTCTACCAGAAACTTTACCGGCAAGTAATGTTCCCAGAGCAAACCCCTGTATCAATTGTTGTTCCTATTTATGATAAGCCTGATGTAATCCGCCAATGCCTAAACGCTATAGGCAACCAGGATTATAAGAATATTGAGGTTATAGCCGCTGATGATAGCGGTAACTGTAGGCAGGATGTTATGGACTTTGCTAACACCGTGCCGTTCCCTGTGAGATACCTTGATACCCATAGAGATAATGACTATGGCCTGGCGCGGGCAAGGAACGAAGCAACCATAGAAGCTACTGGTGACATTGTGGTGTACTGCGATCAGCGCATGATTATGGAGCCTGATGCAGTTAGTGAATTTGTGAAGTATATCAAACCTAAGCATTGGCTGTATGGCAATAAAGGTGTCAAAAAAGAATTCGTTGAGAACTTTAGCTGTGTCTATCGGCAAGACGCTATTAAC
>JAYRNA010000089.1:0-1920 GCA_041912375.1 Saccharimonadales bacterium (SeqCode)
CCGCCGCCGCGGCGCACCATCACTTCGACTTCAATCCCTCTGGACTTCAGCCGAGAGGCCAGTAGAACCAGTTGCCTTTCGGCGCCGCCAATCCATAGGTCGCCAATGAGAAAAGATATGCGGACCACTATCAGGTATCGGGCGGAAGCAGGATGCCAAATGATGTGCTGGTGTTGGTCTCATTCGCGATTCGGCAAATCCAAACCAGGATGTAACTTTTCGGCGGCATTTCTGTAATTACTCTATCAAAGTGGTATCAATCATTTAAGTGACAAACTCATCTAGATTCCGGAAAAACCTGTTGGCAGATTTTGATCTTGAGCAGTTATATGCACTCCCCCATTCCTTGCGGAGCTTCGATGATTTCATTATCGATCCCGACGTTACACCCGAGACGAACAGATGCGTCGTCGATTGGCCCTCTCACAATGAATCCGCCACTATTTATAAAAATATTGTTTGTCACTAGAATGTTTAAAGGCGTGACTTCTGATAGCGGTTTGTATATATCTATTATATATTCAAATCCATATGCATAGTTTTCCTTAACAAATAGATTATCATTGCGATTTGGTGCTGTACCATTAAAAAAACCTAGAACTCCATAGTTATGGCTATCCGAGATGAAGAAATTTCTTTCAATTTGTAGACCTTCTCCCCAACTAAAAGTGATTGCTCCTTCAGAGTGTCCATTAAGAAATTTCTCCAATCTGTTGGGATTGAAGACGGCATTATCTGTAAAGCTGGCTGGTGTGTTAATATGTCTAGTTATATCATTGACTGAGGTGTGCAGTGCCGATCCGTTCAAGCCGTCAAAAGTATTGTGATGAATCTTGATGCCGTGACCAATTATATTCTCATTCGATATATCAATAAATCGATTGAATCTTATTTCTGAATTGCCCCCGCCGTGAAGAATAATGGTTCCATTGATTGGCCAGCCAAAATTGACTGTGTTGGCTCGGCCATTTCCATCAAAGATAATATTTTGCAAGATAATTCCTGGATTGGAGCCGCTCTCGATATGGGATGGCATGCCTGTGATCAACGGAAAAGACTTTAGAATTACGCTTCCGGAAGAATGTGGCCCGGAAAATGGTGAATCGACCTCAATAAAATTGCCGTCAATCCTGAGAATTTTCCGTGCAGGGACTGTAACATCGTTAATAGATTGACCGCTTGCAATCACTATGAAGTCGCCTATTCTATAATTTGGCGGGACGGCGGTTACATGAATAATTGTTGATCCGTCGTAGTCGTATGAAAGTATAGTACTTACTTCGGACGCGTCGGCTCGTAGGAGTGTTGCGCCATTGCCGTCTATAGTTATATCTCTATAGTCTCTGAGATCCAGTGATGATGTCAGTTTATAGACTATATTAGGATTCAGGTGTAGTCGTGCGCCGCTCCCGGCCTTGTCGATTTGTCCCTGCAATGACTTCCAGGCATCCAATACTGTCCGATCTTGAGTGTTGGTTCCAACTCTTGAGTCAAGAAAAACTCTTGTAGTGTCTTCCGAGACTATGCGCACTCCATCTACGATTTCTAGTTTAATTAGATAAATTCCTGGAATATCGGCGGGAAAAGTTGGGCTACGAGTATATGCATTAGATAAGATCGCGCGACTGCCCGGGGGTTTATTTGTAATGCTCCATCTATATTGCAATGCCGGATTGGTGTCTGCGCCGCGACCGGAAAGTATAATCAAACTTCGAGTATCGATATATTGGTCTGGTCCGGCATCAGCGACGGGCAGGTCGCTTCCGCCACCACATCCGGCGAGGAGGATGAGCGCTGCGATGAGGGTCGGAGGAAGGTATCTACGCATGTGTGAAGAGTCTTGCCGTGAAGTCGTAACGTGGAATCGGGTCACGCTCGTTCGTCGATCCAAGCTTGCAGCATCAGCACGTCCCAGAGTCG
>JAYRNA010000090.1:0-1054 GCA_041912375.1 Saccharimonadales bacterium (SeqCode)
CCCGACAAATATTGGAGAGTAGACCATGACGAAATTTGCCGGACGACGCGGCCAACTTGGTATTGCAGTAGAATCCTCACGCGGTACCCCTGTAAACCCTACCTTCTGGGTGCCAAGAGTAACCATGAGCTTTAAGGACGAAATAGAAGAAGTCCGTGAAGAACAATCAATGGGTGTTATCGCCGATAACGACTCAAAGTATGTCGTGCAGAAGCGCGGTGCGGGTGAAATAGAGTGCCAGTTATATGACAAAGCGTTAGGTGCTATCCTGACAGGTGTAATAGGCGCTTCACCAAGCACATCAGGCTCAAATCCTTATACCCACACGTATACATTGGCGAATACCAACCAACATAAGAGCTGTTCGCTTTATTTCAAAGACCCAGACCGTTCTGATATGTACCCTTTGGGTATGGTAGATTCGTTCCAGGTGTCGGTAGAGACAAATGGACTGGTAAACTATACCGTTGGCTTTATGTCAAAGACAGCTAGGGAGTGGACATCACAGACACCAAACCTTACAAGCCTGGGTAGTAAGTACACCCACCAGAACCTACAATTTAGATTAGCCTCATCTGTTGCTGGGCTATCTGCCGCTACTGCGATATCCCTTAAAAAATTGGAATTGAATATTAGCAAGAACACGATGTTTGATTCGGTAATGGGTACCGTAGAACCTGAAGATATATTGAACCAACAGCTTAGTGTCGAAGGCTCCTTAGAGCTGAACCTTGAGGATGACACTTACCGAGATTACATGCTTGCCGGTACCTACAGGGCAATGGAAATAAAGCTATTGATTAGCTCCAGTGCCAGCCTTACCTTGCAATTCCCACGTGTAGACTTTAGCGAGTGGGAACCGGACTATGCCTTAAACGAAATAGCCAAACAGAAGATAAACTTCAAGTGCAACTACGATGCTGCGAACGCTTTAGATATCATCTCGACCTGTACCTTGGTAAACGCACAAGCGGGTGGCAGTTATTAACAGTTAAGGAGTAAACATGGGTTTAGTGATTCGCAAGAGAGTTAGCTTAGATTTTCTTGGGGAAGA
>JAYRNA010000091.1:0-1222 GCA_041912375.1 Saccharimonadales bacterium (SeqCode)
AAGCCATCAGTCGTTTTAACCTATCTGCTCGTGCGTATCACCGCATTCTGAAAGTCGCACGGACGATTGCGGATTTGGCAAGTGTCAAGAAAATCACTAATCAATATATTGCGGAAGCGATTCAGTATCGAAGGTTGGATAAACAATGAGTCATACAGTTGGTCAGGATTATCGATCGCTTGAAAAATTAATTTATGCAATGATACGACTCTAATCTACTCGCCGCTTGAACATTAGACCTCATATTTGGCGACACCTCTCCTTATTCAGGATAAACATCATTATTGTGAATTTTCTCATAGGAAATTGATTCCAAGATCAGTACACTAAACAATCAATCTATAATCAATCCATGGAACTGCCATTCAGGAGTCTAAGGTAAAAATAAAACAAACGAATAGTAAAAACGAGGTAGAGAGTTTTTTATTTGAATCTGTACTAGATAATATAGTCACGAGATAAAAATTATGAGATTCTTGTAAAAACGTGAGGATTTCATATGACATATTCACACTGCAGACATGACATATCGGATGAAGTATGGGCGCAACTAGAGACACACCTTCCTGGACGCCAAGGCGTTTGGGGAGGGCTGGCCAGAGATAACCGGCAATTCATCAATGCTGTTTTCTGGATTATGCGCACGGGTGCGCCATGGCGGGATTTACCGCCGGATTATGGCGATTGGAGCAATACGCACCGCCGCTTTATCCGCTGGCGCGACAAGGGCATCTGGGAAAAATTACTGGAAGTGTTGATTGACGATCCGGATTACGAATGGCTGATGATCGATGCCAGTCATTGTAAGGTTCATCCTCATGCTGCCGGAGCCAGAGGCGGGAATCAAGACATGAGCCGCACAAAAGGGGGCTCAACACCAAGATACATTTGGCCGTGGATGCGCATGGTATGCCGGTCAGAGTTTTTATTACACAAGGTACCACAGCGGATTGCACGCAGGCTGGCCGCCTGATCGAAGGGCTTGATGCGGATTATTTACTGGCGGATCGCGGTTATGACAGTAATGCGATTATTGAGCAAGCAAGAAAACAGGGCATGGAAGTTATAATCCCTCCAAAGAAAAACCGTACAGCTCAGAGGTTCTACGATAAGGCATTGTATAAATTGCGGCATCTTGTCGAAAATGCTTTTCTGCACCTCAAGAGATGGCGCGGCATCGCCACAAGATACGCCAAAAACACTACCTCTTTCCTCGCCGCTG
>JAYRNA010000092.1:0-1219 GCA_041912375.1 Saccharimonadales bacterium (SeqCode)
CCATAGCGAAATAGGCGTAGGACAAGCTAAAAAGTTTTGGATAGAAGGAACAGGCAAAAAAGCTAAGTTTATGATTGAGGGCTTTATACATGAAGCTACTGATACAGCCCGCGCACTGAAGTACCTTGTGAAGGAAGGCATTATTCGTACTATGTCCGTTGGCTTTAAACCGATAGATATGGATGGCAACACCTATACTAAGCAGGAGTTGTTAGAAGTGTCTTTTGTGAATGTGCCAGCGAACCCCCAAGCACAGATTTCTGCCATAAAAGGGTTAAGGGAGGCTGGCTTTAAGGACAAGACTATTACAGATTTAGGTATACCTGTGGCTGTCCTGGATAAGATTGAATCATTAGAAGAACAAGTAGGCGAACTACAAACTGCGGTGAAGGCGTACAGCAGGGAAATACCTTCCGTCAATCCGCATGGTCGAAGGCGAATCCAAATAGAGCGCGCCAGTATGCACAAGGTTATTGCCCGTGCCACTGACAAGCTCATGCAAGCGGAGAAACAAAACGCTCCGGTTGATAGGGTTCCCTTACTCAAAGCCGTGAAACGAGCCAATGAATTATTGGTTGTTTCACAAAGGAAACAGTTCAATGGGGAGAATAAAAGAACTCCTTGAAAAGCGCAAAGCTGGAACTATTACAGGTGACGAGGAGACAGAGCTAAAAGAACTCCAAACCGAAGCTGAAGAAGCTAAGGTTGACACTGGCGGCGGCCAGGCGGGTGAAGACGAAGAGAAGGCTATTGACGAGTTGGCAAACAAACTTGCTGACACGGCTATGAGCCGCCTTGAAAAAGGTTTAGAAAAAGTCGTCAAGAGTCTGGAGGACAAGGCTTCAAACAGTGACGTGCGTGTTACTAAAGAAGCTAGCATGATCTTCGACAAGTCACTTGGTAAGAAAGTTGCAGTTGAAGAGCTTGAGAACATTAAGGTTGCACTTCCAAATCGTGATGGTAAGAAGCACAAGGAAATCTCCGGCAAGTCTGCACACTTCGTACAGGCCTGGTTAACTGGCGATGTCCAGAAGCTTCAAGTCTTGGTTGAAGGCACAGGTGCACGTGGTGGTTTTTTGGTACCAGATGATTACGCAAATGTATTGGTCGAAGATATTCGAGACCGTAGCATTATGCGTCAAATCGCTGATGTCATTACTACTACCTCTGATACCTTGCACATTCCAAACCTTGCCTCGCGACCAAGGGCAGCTTTCCG